>NZ_LMPW01000010.1:283126-391771 GCF_001423985.1 Flavobacterium sp. Leaf359
CAATTGCAGGAAGCCTTAATTGAAATTGAAGACGAAATGCAATCTGTAAAATATGCCACGCTTTTTTTAGGTTAGAAAAGCACAAAATATGTTGCCATGGAAGATGTCAAAGAAAATAATAAAAAAGAAATAGCCGAAAAGCGGGAAGAGCGTGAAAAAGAGGATAAAGTCTCTGAAGATCTGAAGCTTGTCATTGATATGGCAAAAATACAATGTACGCTTTGTACAAATCCGCAGGGAATCCTGAAGGTCAATTTTGACACGCCTACAACCCAGGATAAATTGACTGCTACGGTTGTTGAAAAAGACATGCGAAGCCTGATTTTTATGGGGACCTGTACCAAAAGCCCAAATAGTGCAGTTCCGTGTGCCTCAGTAATGCAGTTGGGAGAATGGAAAGATGTAGGAACGCTTAAAGTTCAGGATCAATTCCCGTTGTTGAAAAAAAGTACGATTCCGTGTAATTATGGCGGAAGTACTATTGAAATTACAGATAGCGGACAGAGAAGTGAGCCAACTCAACTTCCGGCAGGAGCACCTTTGCCTAAAAAAACAGACGAAGAGTATAAATGCACCTATTGTGACGACGAAATCACATTGGAACAAATCAAATATGTAATCACAGGAGAAACAGATGGCAAACTTGCAGAAGAAGAAAATGTAAAAGAAATTTTGACATTGCTCAATAAATATAGAAAAGACTATAAATTGGATACCTGCCTGCGAAAAGCACATTTTATAGCACAGGTAGGGGCAGAATCAAAATTTAAAAATACCACAGAAGGATCAAGTTATTCGCCTGATGCGCTAAGTATATTTAATAGTGACAAGGTAAGATTTAGGTCTGGAGTCCTGATTGATGATACCGTTTTGAGCTCGCTATCGTCAAAATTGACCGAACTTTTTAAAATTGTGGATAAGGATGGTAAAGAAATTGCAAAAACAAATGAGCAGTTAAAAACTATTCTAAAAGATCAGAAAGTTGTTGTCGATGAAAAGGAGATCTATGCGAGATTTGCAGGAGTTCCCGATCCGGCAGATAAAAAGAAAAAATTGCCTAAACTGCTTAAAGAAGTTGTGAAGGCAGATAAAACGGTCGACTATAAAATATTTTTAAAAATCCATAGCGCTTTCGGAATGGAAACATTATCCAGGGCTTACGCAAGCAGATATGAAAATGAAGACGAATTAAGCAGGGATGGCTGGAAATTCAGAGGAAGGGGCTTAAAACAAATTACTTTTAAAGCAAATTATAAAAGCTTTACAAATTTCAGGAATAAATATCCGTTCCCCGATGATACTACAGGAAAAATTGATTTTACGGTAACAGAAGATGCAGCAAAATTGACAGGGACATTCGATAAGCTGGCTGCGAATCTGTTGTATGGAGTCCAATCGGCACTTTGGTATTGGATAGAAGGGAATGGAAAAGTTTACGCAAATGCAGACTCAGATAATGTGATTGGAGCTACAAAAGCCATAAACGGAGGTTATAATGGTTTGGAAAACAGAGATAACTATACTAAAAATGCAAGACAGGAAAGCGGCTTAAACGTTTTTAATCATTATAAACAAATGCATGAAAACGGAACAGAAACAGAAAAAGCGACAGTCATAAAACTGTTGAAATTTTTAGTAAAAGATAACAAAAAGGCAGACGGTATTAAAAAAAATGGCAAGACAGTAATTGTAAATACTAAAGATACTAACGCTCAGCCCTTATTAGATGAATTGGATAAACCTGTACAAAAAAAATAATCAATGAAAAATATCTGCTTCTTTATCTTAAGTCTTTTTTTTATACAGTGTAACGCCCAATCTCCGAAAAATTCAAGTGCAAAATCAGGAGTTGCTGTTGCAGATCTCAAAAAAACAATTGTATGCAAATCAGAAAAATTGACATACCATTTTCCAGATATCCGTGCTAAAAATGAAAATAATTTTTTCAATCAGGAAATTATTGCCGGATATGTTGAAGCTTCAGGCATTTCCATGGGGAAAATAAAAACTCCTGAGCAGTTACTTCAGAATATAGTAAAATCAAGAACAGAAGCATGCAAAAAAGGAGATAATTACAGCGGATTAAATACGGTAAGTTTTGAAATAGGTAGCAACAACGGTAAAGTTTTATCCCTGACAATGCATTACGAGATACTGGCGGGGAATTTAACTATAGAAGAAAAATATTATAATTTCGATATTGTCAATAAGAAAGTATTGACAGTTGATGAAGTGTTTAGCAAAGACAAGATTCCTAATCTTATTCACAGAATAAATAAGGAACTGAAAGAAAAGCTTGAAGAATACAATAAAGAAAGCAAAGAGTTGGAGCAACAGGAAATAGTAGATGGATTATTGGCCAATTCTTCGGCTATTTTTACAAAAGAACAATTGGAATCCTTTAAAATTCTTGAAAAAGGAATCGAATTTAAGATAGATTATGGGGTTCCAAGAGGCACACTTCCTTTAGATAATGATGTATTCATGTCATATGAAGAATTGAAGGGTGACTTAAATGAAAAGATAAATTCATTACTCAGGCAGTAATTTTTATAATTATCCAATTAAATCATTTGAAAATGTTAGGGTTTTAAAATCAGTATGTTAAAAATTATTTTAACATAATTTAATGTTAAAGAAACGCTTTTGAAACAGGAAAAATAGTAAATTACACATAATTCGACAAACTTCCCCCCTCGAAATCTATTAACCATTAAAATCTAATGCTATGTCGATCAGCACTCAGATTCAGATTCAGATTGGGGGAGAAAACCTGACCCGCTTTTCTAAACTTGTCATCAACCAGAAGGTGCATTCGCACCATCATTTTTCTATTTTACAGCCACTTCCAAAAGAATTTGTAAGTCAGGCTATAGACAAGGCTCAAAAATATGTGGGGCAGTCAGTCACTATCAATATCAAGCCCTCTAACATGATGACAAACTCTCCGTTGATTTTTAACGGAATCATCACAGAAGCCCAAATGATCAGAACGTCCGGAGCTTCAGGTGGTATCATTATCAATGGTTATAGCCCTACAATTTTACTGGAAGGTCCGCCAAACACCCGTTCCTTCAATGACGAAACCTTATCAGGAATAGTTAAGGAAATATTGAAAGATTATTCAGGCGACAGTCTGAAACCGACTGTAGAAATTTCAAAAGACACAGCACTGCCTTATACCGTTCAATATGCGGAAAGTGATTTCTCATTCCTTTGCAGGATAGCGCAAAAAAAAGGACAATGGTTCTTTTTTAATGGTGAAGAGCTACAGTTTGGCAAACCGAAATCTAAAAACTTCACATTGGACTACGGAAGAAGTCTGCATTCTTTCAATATTGAGATGAGGGCAAAATCACTCGGATTTGAATACCTTGGTTATGACCCATCCAATGGAGATACTCAGAAAGCCAGCTCGGCCGAAGTAGACTACCAACCTCAGGACGGCTATTCAAAAGCGATTTTTGAGTCCTCCAAAAAACTTTTTACAAACACTTCTACTATGCTGTATTCCCATTCTCTAGAAGAAGGGAATTCCAGAACGCACCTGATCGACCGTGTTACCACGCAGTTGCAATCGCGAACCGCAGATATGGTTACGGCCAAAGGTGAATCCGATGAGACCGGTTTGCGTATTGGTGATGTAGTATCGATTAAGGAACCTGCTTTTTCCCTGACTGGAAATATTCTGGATGGTCTGCAGGAGCAGAATTTTGGAAATTATATCATTACCGATATCATGCATGTTTGTGATGAGTCGGGCACCTATCATAATACTTTTGATGCTGTTCCGGAAAGTGTTGTTGCTCCGCCTTATGGAAATGTGCATAGTTTTCCAACAGCTGAATCACAACCGGCAACCGTGATTTCTAATGCTGATCCTGCCGGACTCGGACGCGTTAAAGTAGCCTTCGCCTGGCAGAAAGATTCCGGTAAAAGTACGCCCTGGATACGAATGGTAAACTCACATTCCGGTGGAGGCAAAGGATTTTATTTTGTGCCTGAAGTTGGCGAAGAAGTATTGGTGGCTTTTGAAGGTGGCAATGCAGAAAAACCTTTTGTATTGGGAGCAATGTATAACGGAAGCGCTTCCAGCGGATACAGCACGTCAGGAAACGACAAAAAAGTAATCCAGACCCGTTCAGGAACAAAAATTATCATGGACGATGCGGCCGGAAGTGTATTTATTGAAGACCCAAGCGGAAATACCTGGCTTATGGACGGTCAAGGCAATATTGATGTCAATGCGCCTAATAACATGAAAATAACGGTGGGCAAAAATCTGGATATCAATGTTGGAGAAAACATGGCCACTACAATAGGTGCCAACGAAAATATCTCAGTTGGTAGCAATAAAACAGAAACTATTGGGAAAAACTACGTTCAATCTTCTGAAAATAAAAATGTTACGGTTAAAAATAATAAAACCGACAATGTTGGAGAAAGTTACAGGCAGATTACAGGAAATTCGGATATCCAGACTTCTAAAGGTGATTTAAAATTGAGAGGAACTACGCTAACGGTAATCCAGGGCGGTAAAGATGTGAAAGTTAGTAAAGGATAATCTTATTTATAGTATAAGTTATGGCTACAGAACAACACAAGGCTCAACTCGAAAAGAAAAGAGCGGAACGAAAAGAAAAGGATTCCGGAGATTCTCCTTCAGAAAAGCGAGAAGTAGTCATGCATGGCGCCAAGCTAAAATGTGAATATGCACAACAGTTGGGCGAATTAAAAGTAACTTCGAACGAATTAAAACTTCAGGATCAATTATGGGCTACACAAGGCGATGGCAATAATATGATCAATCTACAATTTAAAGGAACCTGTGGACATCCCAAATGGCCTGCAAGAAACATGCAGCCGCCACCCTGTATGAGCGTGATAAAATTAAGTCCATGGGAAAATCTGGGAACTACTGAGGTACAGAATCAGAAAGTGCTGGTCAAAGAATCAACGATAACCTGCAATCCTGAATTTAATACGGCAGTAGCAAGCCCGATACCCAATGTTGAAAGTATTGCGATTAAGCCATCTCCACTAATCATAAATGCCTATTTCGCAAAATTTGAACTAAAAACGGAAAAGAATGTTACCAACTTCAATTTAACCAAAGTAGATGAACGCGGATTAAGTTATGGTGTTGCCTTAGTTATTGAAACCGTTGGATTAGCCGGAAAAAAATTGAAAGTAAAAATAAAAAGCGGTGTCAGAAAAGTGCTTTCAGATGTGGATACCGCAATAAGCTTTATTGATTTAAAAGATATTGATGCCATCACAAAACCTGAAAACTATAAAAATGTAAAAGCAAAAGACGAATTTGAAGTGGAAATAGGAAAATTAGCGTCTGATGCTACATTATCAAATAAAGATACTTTTAAAGATAAAGGCATTTTAAAATTAATGCTCAACCAAAAACCGGATGATTTGTCATTTGATTTGGCAAAACTCATTGCAGCCGATGCCAGTAAAGAAGCGTTGGTTTATGTAGAAATAAATTGCTCAGAACCTAATGTGGAATACATGGGAGTTGACAGTGGTTCAGGCACCAAAAATGCCTTCTTAAAAGAAGAGGGTAAGTATTTCAAAATAAAAAACAAAGAACAGGCCTGGCTTACAACAGCCAGAAAAGAAATGGAAAAAGGAGTAACAGAAGCCACTCATTGCAACACTATCATTAATGATTACCATCAGGTAAACAGGGAACACAAACCTTCCGGCTGTGCAACGATTACCAATGCGTGGTGCGCTTCATTTGTGGGCTGGTGCTTGACCCAAAACAGTTTTTCTGCCCAATGTGATCCCGGAGCTTTCAGTTATGGACACACCAATACGAGATACCGAAATAAGAAAGTGGTAAAAGACGGAAAAACGGTCACATTGCCAGACCATTTTGATGATCCGGTTTGGGCTAAAACTACCAATGGCGGCAAATTAGCTTTGGGCTCGATATGTGTCGTAAACAATAAAAAGCATGTCACTTTTGCCGTAGCTAAAAATAAGGAAGGAACCCATTTTTTTGGATTAGGAGGAAATCAGGGAGATGCAGTTAAAGTTAGTGCTTACAGTGTAAGAAATTCAAGTATTTATCCAATAGAGTATACAATTAACGAAGAAGATTATGAATTACCAATCTATTATAGAGAACTTAAAGGCGAAAGTGTTACTTAGGCTTTTATTACTGGTTGCTTTTCTTCCAAATGAAGTTGTATCACAAGTCGTAAAAGTTGATTCGATTTCAATTTCTAAAGAATGGAAAGATTGCAACGGAATGAACAGGTTGACAGTAAACGTAAATGCTTTATGTAATCCTGATGAGCCTCCTTTTGATGGTCATAAAACAATGATTGATGTAAGCCTCAAAAACAAAAAGCATTCCTTAAATGTGCAATTCGATGATCCGGATTATCAAATGGAAATGATTGCTTTTAGTGAGAAAAACATTTGGTTTTATAACTTAAAAAAAGCCAGGGTAGTTTTTATTCCGTTCTCCTATTGCAGTAATTCTGATTCAGAGAAAAAGCTCTCTTATATTATTTTATATAACGACAAAAAGTATTTGTATCACATTCCTTTTAAATGTACAGAAGAAGACGATTGTGTTCTGAATGCAGATTTAAATAAATCCATGAGTGATTTGAATCCTAAAATAAGGACGGAACTCATAAAGAAAATTAAATCCCACTATAAAAAAGGAAGTGACTTCAACTAAAAAACCAAATTGCAATGGCACAAAGTGAAGAACAAAATAACGAATCGTATTCAGCAAATCCGAATCAAAAAGTATATGATACGCCACATGTTGTTGATCATTTAGTGGATGTTATTGCCATTTATTTTGCCGAAAAAAAGAAGAAATTTAAATGGACACCCAAAGAAGAAACCTATACGGTAAATAAAGGTGGAAAAATTGCCGATGTCAAAAAAAAATATACAGATACCTTTAAAGCCGAAAAAAAGACCATCCGGAATCTGGCGACAGATCCTGATCATACAGCGGCTTTAAAACCAAATGATCAGATAAAAGTAACCTGGGAAGAACAAGAGGAAGATGGATTTGAAATGGTAAAAATCCCAAAAGCAACGATTGGGAAAAAGGTTTACATCGTAGCAAATTGTCATGGCGATAAGGCAAAACTGACAGTTCAAATCAATGAAAATAAATTGGCCAATCCGGAAGCTGTTTATGATGCCCCGGTTAAATTTTTGATTGGAGATCAGGAAAAAGACAAGGTTGAATTTTCAATTACAAAAGATAAGAGTGAATACGAGCAGGAAATTACGTTACGACCCAAAACAGATGCCGATTTAAAAAAGCTGGTAGAAAAATTTGATAAGAGAACCGGTAAAAATGCTTTTGTATATTTAAAGGGGGAAGTGACAGAAACCTCAGACGAAATAAAGTTTCCTGATGAAACACATGAGTTCTTAAATAAAGAACAGGAACGATTTGAAGTTTTAGGAACGCCATGTTATTGTAATAGGGATATTACCGTGGATGAAATGATAAATCTGATTTATCATCTTAGAGACAAACAAAATTATGTAAGCAAACGAGACCATTTCTTTAATAACGGAAGTGAAAAAATAACAGAAATTTCAATTTCTACCGGTAAGATTTCAGAGAATAGAGATAAAATTCAACTATTCGTCAATGAGATGAACGCCATGTTTAAAAAATTCAACATCAATACATGCAAAAGAAAGATTCATTTTATAGGGCAGATGTATTTAGAAACGATAAGTTTTACATACACTTATGAAAGCAGAACTTCTGTGCCGGACAATTATAAAGGAGGAGTGGATTTCCAGGGTAGAGGTATGAAGCAAATAACGCATGATTACAATTACCTGGCTTACTATGATTATATCAATACAACCACCTTTTATGATACCTATATAGCCACAAGGAGCGGTTATGAAAGTGTTGGCGATTGTGTTGCAAAGAGACCGGCCGCCACTACTGCAGGATTAGACACCGCTTTTTATGATGGTTTAAAAACGTTTGCAAAAAAAATATCTCAGGAATTATTCCACGCCTTTAATTCTGCTGGATGGTTTTCTACGGTTTATAAACCAACTACCCTGGCCGAAATGGATAAAGGACTCGAAGATGAAAATATAAGATTGGTTACTGTAGCGATAAATGGAGGAGAAACCAATTTGGCTGAAAGGAAAAATTATACAAAATGGACTAAGGAATTTTTTAAATATGACACCGAATGCGTAAGAAGATAACGACCAGCTTATTAATTACTTGTATGATTCTGCTTTCATGTAAGGCCCAAAATCACAGTGTAACTGAGAAAAACACTCTTGTTGCAGATTCAACTTTGGTATATGAAAATAACAAGGTCATTGGTAAAATTTCCCAACCAACAACCTATAATTGCAAAGCATGTTATATAATAAACAAAATTGGGAACATAAAAATTAAAGTTCCGGTTTCAAATAAGGTGATCAATAATCAATCCGTGTTAGAACAGGATTTTGCCATTGACAAAGTCATCAAAAATGGTAATAATACGGTTATTAAATATTCAAGTACATCCTCTTCCAAAGCTTATGAACTAGAGGTGAACAAAGATTATATTGTTAGAATGCTGAATTACAGTTATGGTTCAAAGGATATAAAAATTGGAGAAAATGACTATGCATCATTTCAGGCCAACTCAATATGCCAAAGCGAAAAGAAGATTAAAATTAAAGATACAATTACACTAAATGACAGCTATGTTTTTGCAACTAAAGATTGTTTTGATTGTCCGGTAAAATATACAATTGAAGAATGCATAGCCAACAGAAAAAAAGGTGTTAAAATGAATTGGGAGTAATCGTTTTTAAATTTCATAATTCAAAAGCAAAAGTCGTACTATGCGAAATATTACCGATACAGTTGAAGGCATAAAAGAATTAGATATCAGCTTGTATCTTGAAGAGCATTTGCAGTTTTATAAATTTTCAATGATGGAAATAACCACAGAAAACGGCAATGTTTTAAAAAGTGAAGTTAATAAAACAATACACTCAACAATATTAAAAAAAGATTTTGAAACCTATCTGATCCAGTTGGAAGTCTTTGATATCGAGTATAAAAACAGAACCGTTTCACTGACTGAGAAAGATTTTTTAGGACGGATTGCTGAGGTAAATGATGATATAATTCTAGAAACAGACGAGCATTTAAATATCAATAAATTAGTAAACCAGCATCAGATTCAAAAAAGGCTGGAAGAAAAAATAGAAAGATTAGCCAAAAGTAATGTTGGGCCTAAAGTAGAAGAAATGTTTCAATATCTAAGGGAGTTTTACAGCAACGATAGAAGGATTCTTTTAGATATAAAAAATTATAGACAGCATGGTCTGCTTCTGAATCCGTTTTATGACAGATATACGCCTTTATCGGTGAAAAAAAGAAGTGTAAGGTATTTGAATTTTGTTGAAAATGCGGTCGTTAATATTGGGGAAGAAGCCCGGGTAAAAAAAATAAAATTAAAAGAACGGGAACTCGAAGTTGGAGTAAAGGGAAAAATGATTGCGCCATTCTACAACGACATGATTTTTAAGTCAATAAAAAAGAAAGAAATTTCATTTGATTCTGAAAAAGACATACCCAGCCTTGACAAATATGAAGGCAGTTTTATTTTTAATATGAATACCGGAACGGTTAAAAAAGCGAGTATCGAGATTGAATTTTCACTCGGTAACAATTATAGAAAAACAATAAGCTATCAATTAAATGAATTAAACGATGCCGATAACAATTGATGATACAGGACAAACAGTAACGCTGAATCCGCCGTATTCGCCAGTTACGCCAGACGATAGCCTGCAAAAGATAACCCGTGTTTATTTTGCAAAAAAGACTGTTACGAGAGAAGGAGCAAATGTGGCATTTACAAGGATAGATTCCCTTCATGCACAGCAGGAAGGAGGACAAAACCTGCCTTATGATTCTGTTTTGGGTAAGACTGTTTATCTGGTTATCGAAACCGAAAATATGGCAACCTTGTCTATAGATGCTGTGATTCGTCCGGCAGACAATACATTGACAGGAAATACAGAAACACTGAATCTGATGTGGTTCAATCCGGCAACCCAGAATTTTGAGGTAAGAAGAAAAATGACTGCTGTTGTTGGCAATTTTGATGCCCTGAACAATAAGGGAACAACCGAAAATCCATCCGGTTCACATGACCATTATACTAATTTGGCAGACCATGAAAACAAAGCTATTATAAAATTACAGCTCAGACCATCCTTACGAACCGATTTCAATACCTGGGCAGCCAATATAGCGGCTGCTGCTACACACACGGCTAATCTGGAAGTAGTTGTGGAAAGAACAGATAATGAGCCTTGTGCTTACGGTCCTGACAGTACAGAAGAAGTTAAAGAAGCGGGTATTTTCCTCAATAGTGATGCTCAGGGAAGATTTCGGGTTGGCAACAGGAATTTTTATGAAATCTACGCCAGAGTTTTATCAGGAAGAACCAACAACAGAAATACCTACACAGATGGCACCTATAATTTCCTTCCTATGAACGGTACAGTCAGGAGGAAAATCAGCAAGCTTGAAAATCCAAGTTCGACGCAGGTTACCTATTACCATTACGATATTTATGGCAATGAAGTATTTATTGCTACCTGTGACAAAACATCGGTCATGGGCAGGAATAACGGACAGCAGCTTGGAGCAGTGCCGCCTGGGGCGCTTCGTACAGAAAATGCTCCTGCCGGAGGTGCGGCCCAAACCAACCATATTTTTGCAAATGCTATCGTCACAACCGGAACGCACAGAAACGACAGAAATGCCAGAGCCTTTCCGGGCGCACTCAGGATTGTCCGCTATACGGCTTCCGGAACCAATGTACCTTTGGTCAGAATGCCGGATACGCTTAATGTTACTGTAAACGGTAGGGTTATTGCCTATGGATTCTCCAATACGCAAAGACGATTCTGTAATCCGGATTGTTTCGCAGCTTTTGTGGGTGTTTTATCGCAATACGGATTAGCAGGTGTAAATTCAACAGGGATGTGTTTTGGCGATGCAACCAGCTATCCTAGTTTGGCACACCCCAATGGAGATAGCGTAGACACTAGCTATCTGGCCAATCGACAAAACGAACAGGATTTATTAAATGCTTTCGTAGACTGGAATTTTGCCCAGGTAATTGCCGGAACAACACAGCAGGCCTGGCTACGAAATGCGCACAGATATGCGGGAGACCACAATGACCATTTGCATTCCGGAGATTTTGACAGTAACTCGATTCATAACATCTACCAATGAGAAAAATAGTTCCCATACTCGTTTTTATAGCCACTCTTTCCTGTAGTAAAAGTATCAGTCAGGTTAGTACTGTCAAAAAAATAAGCGAATCTGCTAAAGTAAATCTGCCTTATGGTGACAAAAATGTACTTCATGAATTCCCTGCCGATTGGTCAAGAGGTGATGCCTTACAGGATTCTTTATATAATAAGATGAGCTTTTTTTTATTTCAGGATAAGGACAATCCCGCCAGAAACACAATTGCAATAAATTATCCTGAAGCAAAAACTTTTATAGCTAAAGACTTCATTCCCTCAAATGAAATAAAAAACGGGAAGTCAAAAATAGAAATCAAAAGCGCTCAGGTTTTTGATGGCAAGAACTTCAAAATAGTTTCCGTACTCTATGAAGGAAAAATAGACTGTAAGACCTGCGAATATCCCGAAAGTCAAACCCAGAATGTATTATTGAGCATTAAAGACGGAAAAGTGATTGACAAATTACCTGTGTCCTACTTTAACGGAAGCGATTTAGGGCAGTCAGCAAGATATTTTTATATTGATTCTGACAGGATAATCCATCTCAAAGATTTTAAGTCGGATGAAGAAGGTGTTACTTTTGCCCAATATCTCAAATATAAAATCACTCCTGACGGCAAATTTGCCAAACTCTGATAAACTAAAAAACCTCGCCTAAAGCGAGGTTTTTTTATGTTAAATCTAAATTCAGAATATTAAGTAAGATAAAAGATAATAGAAGATATAAAAGATTATTTCGTTATTCCAAAATCTTAAATCATACATCTTAAATCTCAAATCAGAAATCTAAAATAGATTAATATCTGTAATATTCAGGCTTAAACGGACCTTGAACTTCTACTCCAATGTAAGCAGCTTGTTCTTCGTTTAAAGTTTCCAACTCAACACCTAGTTTTGCCAGGTGAAGGGCAGCTACTTTTTCATCCAGGTGCTTAGGAAGCATGTATACTTCATTTTTGTAGGCAGCACTGTTTTTCCATAACTCAATTTGAGCCAAAGTCTGGTTTGTGAAAGAGTTACTCATTACAAAACTTGGGTGACCTGTAGCACATCCTAAGTTTACAAGACGTCCTTCAGCCAGGATGATAATATCTTTTCCGTTGATAGTATATTTATCTACCTGAGGCTTGATTTCGATTTTTGAAGCACCGTGGTTTTTGTTCAACCAGGCCATATCGATTTCGTTATCAAAGTGACCAATGTTACAAACAACAGTCTTGTCTTTCATTTTTTCGAAATGCTTACCTACCACGATATCTTTGTTTCCTGTTGTAGTGATGATAATATCAGCATTAGCAATAACAGTATCCAGTTTTTTAACTTCATATCCGTCCATAGCTGCTTGCAATGCACAGATTGGATCGATTTCAGTAACAGTTACAATAGAACCTGCACCTCTGAAAGAAGCAGCAGTTCCTTTACCAACGTCACCATAACCACAAACTACAACTCTTTTTCCGGCCAACATCAAATCAGTTGCACGACGAATTGCGTCAACAGCAGATTCTTTACAACCGTATTTGTTATCAAATTTAGATTTAGTAACAGAATCGTTTACGTTAATTGCAGGCATTGGCAATGTACCGTTTTTCATTCTTTCGTAAAGTCTGTGAACTCCTGTTGTAGTTTCTTCAGAAAGACCTTTGATTCCGGCAACCAATTCAGGGTAACGGTCAATAACCATATTAGTCAGGTCACCACCATCATCCAAAATCATGTTCAATGGTTTTCTGTCTTCACCAAAGAATAAAGTTTGCTCAATACACCAGTCAAACTCTTCTTCGTTTAGTCCTTTCCAGGCATAAACCTGAATTCCTGCAGCAGCAATTGCAGCAGCGGCCTGGTCTTGCGTAGAGAAGATGTTACATGATGACCAGGTTACTTCAGCTCCAAGAGCAACCAATGTTTCAATCAACACCGCAGTCTGGATTGTCATGTGAAGACAACCTGCAATTCTGGCACCTTTTAAAGGCTGTTCGTCTTTGTATTCTCTGCGAAGCGCCATCAAACCTGGCATTTCAGCTTCTGCTAATTCAATTTCTTTTCTTCCCCAGGCTGCAAGAGAAATATCTTTCACTTTGTAAGCCACAAAAGGTAATGTCGTTGTACTCATCTATTTGTATATATTTGTATTATCAAATTTTTTGCAAATTTACGGAATTACTTTTTATTAAAATAATCGGAAAAAATTATTTAAGGTTTGTTTAATAAGAGGTAATTGTTTGATTATTAAAGCCTGCCACGAATTTTACTTCTGAGGTTCTCATATAAAACCGCAAGGTTGATTTATTTTATAATTAGAAATGCCCTTATATAAAGTCATACATTTTAGTCCGTCCATAAAAGTCCTGATTTGGAAAATCACGGAACCTTTTGACGAGCTTTTTTCTCAAGTCCTATTGAAAGAAAAAACGCTTGGCAGACTGCAATCCATGAAATCAGAAGTGCATCAAAGGGCTTTCCTGAGCGTCAGGAAACTGCTCCAGGAGGCAGGACATAATGATTTGCAGCTTCATTATGATGAATTTGGCAAGCCACATCTCGAAAATGAAACCCATATATCTATTACCCATTCGTTTGATTTTTCTGCAATTATCCTAAGTGATGAAAATGTGGGGATAGATATTGAGCTTCGCCGCGAAAAAGTAATGCTTATCGCAGAAAAATTTGTTGACGAAAGCGAATTCAGATTTCTGGATAAAGAAAAAAAAGACGATTATGTTTCCAGATTAACCGTAATCTGGGGCGTAAAGGAAGCCATTTTTAAAATTCGTAATGAAAAAGGAATCAGCTTCAAAGACCATATTTTTGTAGCACCTTTTGAAATGACAGAAAAAAAAGCAAAAGCACTTCTGACTTTTGGAAACCTAAATATAGAATTTGATATCTGTTTTGAAGAAATCGAGAACTATACGCTCGTATATGCCTTTCAAAAAGGAAATCAGTAAGCCCAATGCAAAACATCTATAACGAAATACTACAGTCCAAAAAAGAGAAAAAAAAGCTTCTGGCCATTCTTCTCGATCCCGATAAGATTTCTAAGGATTCATTACAAAGTATTATTCCTAAGATAAATCAGTCCCCGGCTACGCATATTTTTATTGGTGGAAGTCTGGTGCTTACCAATACTATTGATGGAATCATCCGGGAATTAAAACAGAAAACAACACTTCCTGTTTTACTTTTTCCGGGCAACCCGTCGCAAATCTCCATTGAAGCCCATGGCATTTTATTCCTTACTTTGCTGTCGGGCAGAAATCCGGATTTTTTAATTGAACATCAGGTCAAGGCAGCACCAATTTTAAAAAAAACCAATCTGGAAATTATTTCTACAGGTTATATATTGATTGATGGCGGCAACCAGACTGCCGTAGCTTCGGTGAGTAAGACAATACCATTGCCTAGGCACAATTCAGATATTGCAGCAGCTACAGCATTGGCGGGCGAATTTTTAGGAAACAAGTTGGTTTATCTGGAAGCAGGAAGCGGTGCAAAACTTTCAGTTCCTTTAGAAACGATTTCTCTGGTTTCAAAAAACATAGAAATACCATTAATTGTAGGCGGAGGCATAAAAGACATCCAGGGAATTGAAGATGCCTACGCCGCCGGAGCAGATTTGGTAGTGATAGGAACTGCTTTTGAAAACGACTCCAATTTTTTTATAAATTCTAACCTGATGCTTCATGATTGATTTTTTCCTCAATGCCTATAAAGATAAACCTGTCATTGATATTGTTTTAGAAGCCATTGTTCTTATTACCGGAATCCTGAGTGTTTATTTTGCGAAGAAAGAAAATATATGGGTATATCCAACCGGTATTATTGCCACTGTAATCACCGTTTATCTGCTTTATAAAGTAGGCTATTTTGCCGAGATGACGCTTA
Source organism: Flavobacterium sp. Leaf359 (assembly GCF_001423985.1). Classification (NCBI taxonomy): domain Bacteria; kingdom Pseudomonadati; phylum Bacteroidota; class Flavobacteriia; order Flavobacteriales; family Flavobacteriaceae; genus Flavobacterium; species Flavobacterium sp. Leaf359. The sequence goes on from NZ_LMPW01000010.1 coordinate 298,322, forward strand.
ATATTTATTTTTCGGTTATGAGCATATATGGCTGGGTTAATTGGACGAGGAAGAAAGATGAAGGCTATATTGTCAAAATTTCAAGAACAAATACAAAGCAGAAAATTATTGGGGTATTGTTATTTTTTCTTACTATTGTTGTTACATATTTGGTATATCACCTGTTTGGTAAGGAAATCAAACCTGAGAATTATATAGATATATTTATTTCAGGATTGTTTTTTACGGGAATGTGGTATATGGCAATGAAAAAGATTGAAAATTGGACACTATGGATTATTGCAGATTTCATAGCGGTTCCTTTGTATGCCTATAGAGAGATGGGGATGTTGTCATTGCAATATGTGTTTTTTACAATTTTGGCTATTTTAGCTTACATAGAATGGAGGAAAATCTTAAACAGCAGCCCACAGATAAAATCAGAATAGCATTGTATGGACCGGAATCTACCGGAAAAACTACATTAGCAAAACAATTGGCAGAACATTTTCAGTCGGTATGGATTCCCGAATTTGCCCGTGACTATTTACAGGAAAAATGGAATCGTTCCAAAGAAATTTGCCAACCGGAAGATTTGCTTCCTATTGCAATCGGGCAAATGCAACTCGAAAATAAAGCTCTGTCTGAAACCGGTAAATATCTTTTTGCCGATACGAATTTGATGTGTACCAAAGTCTTTTCGGAAATCTATTACAGTTTCTGTGATTCTGCTTTAGATAAGGCTGCCCGAAAGCACAAATACGACCTTTTTTTCTTAACAGACATTGACGTTCCTTTTGAAAAGGACGATTTGCGGGATAAGCCTGATGAAAGAGAAATGCTTATCAGTAAATTTGAAGAAGCCCTGATTGAAAATAATAAACCCTATATACTGCTTTCTGGGAATAAAGAAGAAAGATTGCAAAAGGCAATTGCCATTCTGGAAGATTTGGAAAAATCAAAAGCATTGGGATTTGATTCTTACGATTTTGTGCAGATATACAATCAGGGAATAAAAATTGATACCGTAGCGAATTATCTTAAAGTATTTAATACGGGCATTCCAAAAGCAGTTTTAGAAAGGCCGGCTTCATTAACAGATGGAATTATGCCACTTTCTGAAGAAGAAGCGGTTTATTATGCCAATCTATTTGAATCTAAAAAAGACAGGCTGAAAATTCAGAAGTTTGTACCTGCCTCAGGAGCGGCCAGCAGAATGTTTAAATTCCTGAATGAATTTGTCAACGAATACAAATTAGGCAATGAAACCATAAATGCTTATATCAACAGAAAACGTTGTGGGGCTATGCCGGTTTTCCTGATTGGTATAGAAAAATTTCCGTTCCATAAAACGGTTTTGGAATATACGCAGGTGAAATATCCCGAGTATAAACAATGGGACAAAGACACGCGTTTTTTCTATTTTGTAAAATCATTGCTCTCCTCCAATCATTTTGATTTTGCCTCCAAACCTAAAGCAGTATTGCCTTTTCATCAATATGGCGATTATATTGCCACGCCAATAGAAGAACATTTGAATGAAAGCGGTTCGTATGCGTTTTCGTCAGGTATTTCCGGTTTGCATTTTACAATTTCTGAAGAACATCAGGACTCCTTTGATAAAATTATAAATGACGTCAAGCCAAAGGTAGAAGCCAATACAAATGTGCAGATTCATGTGGATTATTCTTATCAGCATAAAACAACAGATACGCTTGCAGTCGACCTTCAAAACAATCCGTTCCGTCTGGATGATGGCAGTTTGTTTTTTAGGCCGGGTGGACATGGTGCCCTGATAGAAAATCTTAATCAACTGTTTGCGGATGTTATTTTTATAAAAAATATTGACAATGTAATCCAGAACCACATCCACATTATCAGTTTGTATAAAAAAGCATTGGCGGGTATCCTGTTGGAATTTCAGGACAGGATTTTTACTTTTCTTAAAGTGCTGTCAACGGAAAATATCCAAAAAGAAACAATTGACGAAATCGTAGAATTTGTAAAGTCAAAACTTCAGATGGTTATCAATACCGATTTCCAGAAATATACACGTGAAAATAAAGTGAGTCATCTTCAGGAAATCCTGAACAGGCCAATTCGGGTTTGCGGAATGGTCAAAAATGAAGGAGAGCCCGGTGGCGGTCCGTTTTGGGTGAGAGATACAAAAGGAAATGTTTCCTTGCAGATAGTAGAATCCTCACAGGTTGATACTCAAAATCCTGCGCAGGCTAAAATATTGTCAAGCGCAACACATTTTAATCCTGTCGACCTCATTTGTGGTACAAAGGATTACAGAGGTGAAAAATTTGATTTGAAGGAGTTTGTTGATAATCAAAGCGGATTTATTGTAGAAAAAAATAAAAACGGAAAACCAATCAAGGCCTATGAATTGCCGGGGCTTTGGAACGGAGCTATGGCAAAATGGATTACCATTTTTGTAGAAGTGCCCCTCATTACTTTTAATCCTGTAAAAACAGTAAACGATTTACTAAAACCGGCACATCAGCCGCAATAATTTTGGATACGGAAAAAATAATATCAGAGCTAAAGTTTAAGGCTGTCAGGAGCAGCGGGGCAGGAGGACAGAATGTCAATAAGGTTTCCTCCAAAATTGTCCTGTCTTTTGATTTGGGAAACTCAAAAGCACTTTCGGTAGATGAAATTGCGATTCTTGAAGAAAAACTGGCACCACGGCTTACCAATGATAAAATACTTATCCTGAATAGCGACGAAGACAGAAGCCAGTTAAAAAATAAGGAGATTGCCATAAAAAGACTGCTCCATTTACTACAGCAGAATCTTATTGTCCCAAAAGAACGAAAGGCCACAAAAGTGCCCAAAGCTGTTATTAAAAAGCGAATCCAAAACAAAAGAAAACTGTCTGAAAAAAAGGAGTCCAGAAGAAAACCTGATTTTTGATTAAAAAATCCCGATTCAAGCCTGCTTTATCTTAATACTTTTCTATCTTTGCCCTGTCTCAAAGGGGTGCTCTAAATAACGAGCTGAGATTATACCCAACGAACCTGGGCGGGTAATGCTGCCAAGGGAGAATGACAACTTTTTAGAGTGCACGCTTAAAACTTGTCGTTAAGTACAATCAATTAATTTAAACAAAAGAATAATTACCCCTTTTATTCGTAAGAAAATTTACGAATGAAAACTTTATTCAAAAAAAATGAGCTTGGGTCAAAGAAGAAAAAGAACCTAAGCTTGTCGGAATCATTTCTTGATGCCAAAACAATGGCCGGAATTGCAATTTTTGCTTCAGCCTCTCTTTTCGCACAGGAAAAAACGGTTTCCGACACTACAAAAACCAGGAATCTGGATGAGGTTCTGGTTTCTGCCGTACGTGTTACGGCGCAGACTCCCGTTACTTTCAGTAACATTAGCAAAAAAGAATTGGAATCCAGAAATTTAGGGCAGGATATTCCGGCCTTGTTGAATTATCTGCCATCTGTGGTAGTGACTTCCGATGCCGGTAACGGAATTGGATATTCAGCAATCAGTGTCAGAGGTTCTGATTCCAGAAGAGTTAACGTAACACTCAACGGTATTCCTTACAATGATTCTGAATCGCAAGGTACTTTCTGGGTCAATATGCCCGATTTCACATCATCCGTTCAAAACATCCAATTGCAGCGTGGGGTAGGAACCTCTACCAATGGAGCCGGAGCTTTTGGTGCCAGTTTGAACCTGCTTACAGATTCGTATGCAACCGAAGCCAATGGCGAAATTTCCAACTCTTTCGGAAGTTTTAATTCCAGAAAGCATACACTGAAATTCAGTAGTGGATTGATTAAAGACCATTTTGAGCTGGCCGGACGCGTTTCTAATATTAAATCTGATGGCTATATTGACAGGGCATCATCAGATTTGAAATCCTATTTCTTTCAGGGAACATATGTAGGCAACTCGACATTAATAAAAGCGTTGGTGTTTGGAGGAAAAGAAAAAACATATCAGGCCTGGAACGGACTCGAAGACCCGGAAAAGCTTAAAAATGACAGGACTTACAATACGGCAGGAGAATATGTTGATGATAACGGTGTGACGCGTTTCTACGATAATGAGACGGATAACTACGACCAGGACCATTATCAGTTGCACTGGAACGAGCGTTTTTCAGACAATTGGAGCACAAACCTTGCCTTTCACTATACAAAAGGAAAAGGGTATTATGAAAACTACAAAAAGAAGCAGGATTTATCAGAATATGGGATTGAACCACAGATAATTGATGGTGTAGAAATAAAGAAAAGCGACCTGATTCGAAGAAAATGGCTGGATAATGATTTTTACGGAACTACATTTTCTGCAAACTATAAAAAGGAAAAAATAGATTTTATCTTAGGTGGTGGCTGGAATAAGTATGAAGGAAGCCATTTTGGGAATGTTTTGTGGACGCGAAGTGTTATCCTTCCGGAATATGATTTTAAATACTATGACGATTTTTCGACCAAAACTGATTTTAATGTTTTTGCAAAAATCAATTACAGGCTGAATGAAAACTGGAGTCTTTTTGGAGACCTGCAATACAGGAATGTAGGATATAAAGCCAATGGGGCAGACACCGGCCTTGTGGATGACAACTTTAATTTCTTTAACCCTAAAGCAGGTATTACTTATCTTGTCAATGACGAAAACAATATTTATTTCTCCTATGCCCGTGCGAACCGCGAACCAAACCGAAGCGACTACGAATCCGGAAATCCAAAACCTGAAAAGCTGAATGATTTTGAATTGGGCTGGAGATACAGCTCGCCTAAGACAAAAATCAATGTCAACGGATATTACATGAGATATAAGGACCAGCTTGTCCTGACGGGTGCTTTAAACGATGTTGGAGCGCCAATACGCCAAAATAGCGGAGAAAGTTACAGGCTTGGATTGGAAATCGATGCTACTCTTTTTGTAGCAGAGAAATGGATTTTCCGTCCAAATCTTACCATAAGTACTAACAAAAATGAAGATTTTGTTTTTCAGCGTGACGGAGTCCTGGAAAAATTGGGGAATACAGATATCGCCTTTTCACCAAATGTGATCTTTGGTAATGCCATTACGTTTTTGCCTGTAGAAAACATGCAGGTTTCTCTTTTGACAAAATTTGTAGGAGACCAATATATGGGTAATATTGATTCAAAAGCCTCAAAATTGAAAAGCTATGCTGTGAATGATTTGAATATTTCTTATGAAATTAAAACCAATACGGTTTTTAAATCGATTATCTTTTCAGGGCTGGTGAATAATATTTTTGATTATGAATATGAATCAAATGGTTATTTCTATACTTATGATGACGATTATTCCAATCCGGGTACTATAAAAACAATCGAAGGAGCCGGATATTTTCCACAGGCAGGGATTAATTTCCTGGCAGGAATGACATTGAAGTTTTAAAAATTAGTTTTTTAATTATTTCCCGAAGCCTGGCAGGATATATGACCTGTCAGGTTTTTTTATTTCAGGATATTTTTCCATTCGCCCGATTCGGCAAATTCTTTTATAACCTTATTTCTTTGAGCTAAAAAAGAACGCAAATAGTTTTCCAAAAAAATAAAATCGGCTAATTTTCCCAAAATACCCCAAGGCGATTCATATTCAAAAATATCGGTCATCAGGGTTTGATTGCCATCAGTTTCAAAATGATGTTCGTGCCGGAATTTTTTGAAAGCACCCTTAATAATCTCATCGGCAAAAAAAGAAGGACGATTATAGTCGGTTATTTTGGAAGTCAGATATTGCGTGAATCCTAAATGTTTTGCACGCCATGTCACAGTATCGTTTAATCCAATTAACCCTGAAGTTTTGCCAGACACGGCTTTCTCCTGAGTTTGTTCTGTCGAAATGGTATGCAGGTCTATACTCCGGGATAGGTCAAAAACGACATCCAGTGGAGCTGTAATTGCAGTTTTTAAACAGATTCGGGGCATTTTAATTATACACCCGGATAACGTTTCCGGTAACCTGGATTCGGTAAGGCTTTAGCGGATATTCAACATCGGCATTCGGGAGTCCGGTGAACAGACTGTACATCACATCATCACATGGGCAAACAGCATTGATTCCTTCAACTACAAGTCTCGAACAGCTACTGGCGTATTGATTGGGGCAGCTGGCATCATAAGCTTTGAAATTTCCGGCTCCGGCATTAAAAACAATAATACCGTTGGCACCGGCGCCATTAAGCGTAATCAGCTTGCCGTTTCCTGTATATTGCAGGTCGCTGTAAAGCGGAAGATTTAAATTGATATCGACACTAAAAGAATAGTTGGGGATATAAGGATTCCGGTTGTTGATTTTGCTGTCGGAGCATGCTGAAATCGCAATGCCGATAAGCAAAAGGACAATAATCTTTTTCATAGCAAAAATTTCTGTTCTATAAATTTGTTGAAACAAATTTAATTTAATTAACTTTGGTTTTATATACTAGCAGTATTAAATATTAAATTGAATTAAAAATACTATCTTTGTGAAAAGAAATCCCGTCGTGATGGGATTTTTTCTATTTTATATAAACGACGAAATTATGAGTAACGTATCTTATTATACAGCGGAAGGCTTAAAAAAATTGAAAGAGGAACTGGAACAGCTAAAAAGTATTGAACGCCCAAAAGCGTCACAGGCTATTGCTGAAGCTAGAGATAAGGGAGACTTGTCTGAAAATGCAGAATATGATGCGGCTAAAGAAGCTCAGGGTTTGCTCGAAATGAGAATTTCAAAACTGGAAGAAGTCTATGCTAACGCACGTTTGATTGACGAGTCGCAGCTTGACGTGTCTAAAGTTTTGGTATTGTCAAATGTGAAAATCAAGAACCAGTCCAATGGTATGGAAATGAAATATACGCTTGTTGCAGAAAGCGAAGCCGACCTGAAATCGGGGAAAATTTCCGTGACATCACCAATCGGAAAAGGACTGCTTGGTAAATCGGTAGGCGAAATTGCAGAAATTACGGTACCAAACGGTATCCTGAAATTTGAGATTTTAGAAATCACCAGAGACTAATCATTTAAAGTTTAATCCTAAATCTAAAAAGAATGAGCTCGATTTTCACTAAAATAGTCAACGGAGAAATTCCTGCCTATAAAATTACCGAAGATGCAGACTATCTTGCGTTTTTGGATGTGAATCCAAATGCCAAAGGTCATACTTTGTGCATTCCGAAAAAGGAAATCGACAAAATCTTTGATATGGATGAAGACCATTATTTGGGATTGATGAAATTTTCCAGAAAAGTAGCAAAAGCATTGGAAAAAACTGTGGTATGCAAAAGAATAGGTATGGCCGTAATAGGACTTGAAGTGCCACATACGCACGTGCATTTGATTCCGCTTAACGAAATGGATGAAATGCGTTTCCAAAACAAAGTAAAACTGACTAAAGAAGAATTTGAAGCATTGGCTAAGGAAATCCAGGCCAACTTGTAAATTCTTTTTAAAAGTATAAAAGCCGCAAATTCAAATTGAATTTGCGGCTTTTTTTATAGCTTTCTTAAGCTAACCAGCATACAGGTTCCCTTTCCTAATTCTGATGAAAACACTTTGATTCTTCCATCGTGGTATTCTTCAACAATTCTCTTTGTCAAGGAAAGTCCCAATCCCCAACCGCGTTTTTTGGTCGTAAATCCGGGTTCGAAAATTTGTTTGAATTCTTTTTTAGGAATTCCTTTTCCGGAATCACTCACTTTTATCTTTACAAAACGGCTGTCTTCTTCAATAACAATCGATAAATCGCCGCGACCTTTCATGGCATCAATGGCATTCTTGACCAGATTTTCAATCGTCCAGCTATGCAATATCGGGTTGATTGAAGTCATGATAGGATGGTTTGGCGCCTTAAACGAAAAATTAATCTGGTTAGAAAATCTTGATTTCAAGTAGTCATACGACTGTTCTGTTTCGGCAATAATATCTTTTTCCTCCAAAACCGGTTCTGACCCGATTTTTGAAAAACGGTCTGCTATGGTCTGCAACCTTACGATGTCTTTTTCCACTTCTGTAACGGTAGTTTCGTCAACATTGTCTGCTTTCATGATTTCAATCCAGCCAAGCAATGAGGAAAGTGGCGTTCCAATTTGATGGGCAGTTTCTTTTGCCATACCCGCCCACAGCTTGTTTTGGGTAGCCATTCTGCTGGCGCGATAGAAATTAAAAATTAAAAGCCCGAATAAAACCAGAATCAGAAACAGGGCTATAGGATAATATTTCAGGTTGTTTAAAAGTGATGAATTTCCATAATAGACATATTGGGTTTCTCCGGGTAATTCAAGAGCTATTGGCTCGTTTTCATTTTTGAAATTTTCAAAGAAAGCCTTGGCCTTAATAGAATCGTTGGCAATTTCGTCATCAATATTTCTCATCCCTCTGATATTTCCATTCTGGTCTGTCCATACAATCGGGATAGTTGTGTTTTTATCAACAATCTGTCTTGGAAGTTCAATATCATCATTTTCCAAATCAGCGTTATTGATGGTTTTTAAGGAAGTAGCCCAAATTTGCATTTTGACATGTTCCTCGTTTTTAAAAATCTGGAAGAAAGTGTAAGTGTTCCAAAGAATCAGGGAAATGATAATAAAAGAGATTATGATAATAATCCAGCGAGTGACATTTCGTTTTTCAGAAAACTGCATAAATTTTATTTTGAGGTATAAATATAAGCAAAAGATATAAAGTCAAATTTTGAAACTGTTTATAAATCATAAACACTTCGCTTATTCTTCTTGATGCAATTTATTACTTTTGTTTAAACGCAGAATTTTATGATTAGTATAATACCGAAGGAAATCCCGACTGCAAAATTGCAGGGATATCTTCAGGGGTCAGTAGGGCCAAGGCCAATAGCCTTTGCCAGCACGATAGACCATAACGGAAAACCGAATTTGTCACCGTTTAGTTTTTTTAATCTTTTCAGTGCGAATCCGCCAATTTTGATTTTTTCGCCCTCAAGAAGAGTCCGGGACAATACTATAAAACATACGCTTATTAATGCCGAAGCTACCCGTGAAGTAGTCATCAATGTTGTTACTTATGATATGGTACAACAAGCATCTTTGGCAAGTACAGAATATGGAGATGGAGTAAATGAGTTCTTAAAAGCCGGATTTACGGCTATTCCTTCGGATTTGGTAAAGCCTTATCGCGTAAAGGAATCTCCTGTGCAATTTGAATGCAAGATACAGGAAATCATCAGCCTTGGAACAGAAGGCGGAGCCGGAAATCTGATTATCTGTGAAATCGTTAAGATGCATATTGATGAGAAGATTTTAGATGAAAACGGGAGTGTGGACCAGCATAAAATTGATTTGGTTTCGCGTTTGGGAGGAAATTGGTATTCACGTTCGAATATGGGATTGTTTGAAGTTGAAAAACCATTGACAACCTTGGGTATTGGAGTAGACCAGATTCCGGATTTTATAAAAGAAAGCCCGGTTTTTGATGGTAATGATTTAGGCAAACTGGGGAATGTTGAAGCATTGCCTACAAGCGAAGAAGTTGCTATATTTGTAGACCAGAATTTTGCCGTAAAAGGAGTGTTAAGTTCTGACGATCAGGAGAAAGTGCATTTAAAGGCAAAAGAATATCTTGACAATAATGAAGTGATGGCGGCATGGAAAGTGCTGTTGTCTGAAAAAATATAATGAGACGGCTGAATTTACAAGCCATATAAATAACAAAAACAATAGAAGATTATGGAAGTTACAGGAAGAGTTAAGGTAATAAATGCCGAACAGCAAATTAGTGCGTCATTTAAAAAGAGAGAATTGGTCGTTACAACAGACGAACAGTATCCGCAACATATCATGATTGAGTTTACACAGGATAAATGCGATTTGTTGAATAATTATACACCTGGAGAGCCTGTAAAGGTTTCAATCAACCTAAGAGGAAGAGAGTGGGTAAATCCACAAGGTGAAACCAAATATTTCAACAGCATTCAGGGCTGGAGAATTGAAAAATTGCAGCCTGAAGCACCTTCTGCTCAACAAGCACCGCCAATGCCAGCCAGAGAGGCTTTTGAGCCGGCAAATGACTATAAAGAAGAAGAGCACGACGACCTGCCTTTCTAATTAAAAAATAGAAAATTGTAAAAACCGCAACTATTGCGGTTTTTTTGTGACTTTAAGAAAAATGAGATTGTATTTCCTTAGCAAAGAATTGTTTTTTCCTCCGGTGAAAGAAGCTAATCCGGATGGTACATTGGCCATTGGCGGTGATTTGTCGCCAGAAAGGCTTGTATTGGCTTACAGGAGCGGGATTTTTCCCTGGTTTGATGATGATGAGCCTATTCTTTGGTGGTCGCCGCCGGAAAGAATGGTTTTGTTTCCTGATGAGTTTAAAGTTTCTAAAAGCATGAGGAATATATTGAACCGTGGTATTTTCAGAGTAACATTCAACCAAAATTTCAGGGATGTTATTTCCAACTGCAGCACAATCAGCAGAGACGGTCAGCAGGGAACGTGGATTTCTGAACAGATGATTGAAGCCTATGTGAAACTCCATGAAATGGGAATTGCAAAGTCTGTAGAAGTCTGGCAGGATGAAGTACTGGTTGGAGGGCTTTATGGTATTGATTTAGGACATGTTTTCTGTGGTGAAAGTATGTTTTCCAAGGTTTCCAATGCCTCTAAAGTAGCTTTTGTTTCGTTGGTCAGGAAATTAAAAGAAGAAAATTATAAACTTTTGGATTGCCAGGTTCATAATAGCCATTTGGAAAGTTTGGGTGCCAGGGAAATTTCGAGAGAAGATTTTATGACAATTCTTAAAAAAGAATATTGATGAGAAAACACACTATAATTATTGGGTTGCTGCTATCCGTTTTATACGCTTGTCATTCGGTTAAACTGCCAGATGTAAAGGTTAATGCATATCCATTAGGCTATTCTCAGAAAATAGAAGGAGACAGCCTGATTATTACGCTGGACAACAGGTTGGAATGTCCGGTGCGGATAGTCTTAAATGATTCTTCTTTAAATAAGCGTTTTGAAAACAAAGGAATTGTAGTGCTGGAACCCAAAGAAAAGAGAAGGGCTGGTGTTTTTTTAGAGCGTAAAGAATATACTGCCGGGGCAAATTATATGTTAGGAAACGCCATCAGCTATCCAAAAGATAATAAGCTGTCCTTACCATTTCAGAATGGTAAACAATATAAGATAGTACAGGGACATAACGGGAACTTTTCCCATAATGAAGGATTGTCAAAACTAGCCCTGGATTTTGATTTAAAAGTGGGTGATACTATATGTGCGGCTGCGAACGGTTATGTTGTAGGTCTTGTCGATAAGTATAAATATTATGGCAAAAACAGCTCATGGAAAGATTATGCCAATTTTATCACGCTTTACCATCCGGAAACGGGTCTGTTTACAGAATATGTGCATTTGAAAGAGAATGGTGCAAAGGTAGCAGTAGGTGATTTTGTGAAAGCAGGACAGCCTATTGCCTTATGCGGAATGACAGGTTGGACTACAACTCCTCATTTGCATTTTGTTGCCTATTTCAGAAATACAGATTGGAAATCTGAACCTATAGAAATTGACTTTACAGAGAATTACAAAAGTGGAAGTTTAAAACCCGGAGATGTCGTAAAAAAATGATGTTTGAGAATGCTGTCGCCTTACTTTTTGGTCCAGCATTCACCAACATGGTCATTAACCATTCCAGTGGCTTGCATATGCGCATAAATAACGGTAGAGCCAACGAATTTAAATCCTCTTTTTTTTAAATCTTTGCTGATTTCGTCAGAAAGTGGAGTTGTAGCGGGAACATCAGCCAATGTTTTTGGATTGTTTATAATGGGCTTGCCTCCGGTAAATTTCCAGATATAATCTGAGAAACTTCCGAATTCTTTTTGTGTTTCCATAAAAGCCCGGGCGTTGGTCACGGCAGCACGTATTTTTAACTGATTCCTGATAATTCCTGTGTCCTGTAAAAGTTCCTGAATTTTTTCTTCGGTATATTGACCTACCTTTTTATAATCAAAATTATCGAATGCTTTTTTGAAGTTTTCTCTCTTGCGAAGTATGGTAATCCAGCTTAATCCGGCCTGAAAAGTTTCTAAAGTAAGGAATTCGAAGAGTTTTTGGTCGTCATAAACAGGAACGCCCCATTCTTCGTCATGGTATTTTTCATACAGGCTGTCACCAACACACCATCTGCATCTGATTTTTTCCATTGCTTCGATTTTAGTTCAAATATAAATAAAAATCCCGCTTCGGAAGAAGCGGGATCAGTATATAAGATAGTGTTCAGGAGATTATCCTAAAGCAGCTCTTTTGAAACCAGTAACAGTCAAGCTTGGGTCAACAGATTTTACATATCCGGAAACGCTAACAGCACCGTCTTTAATGTAATCCTGGTTTACCAATGTATTGTCTTTGTAGAAACGTTGGATTTTACCTTTAGCGATGTTATCTAGCATAGCTTCTGGTTTTCCTTCCTGACGCAATTGATCTTTAGCGATTTCTACTTCTTTTTCAATGATAGATGCATCAACACCAGCTTCGTCTAACGCGATTGGGTTCATAGCAGCAGCCTGCATAGCAACGTTTCTGGCAGCTTCTTCAGCACCAGGAACATTAGCAGAAAGAGAAACTAGAGTAGCGATTTTGTTACCTGCGTGGATGTAAGATCCAACGAAAGCACCTTCTAATCTTTCGAAAGAACCGATTTCGATTTTCTCTCCGATAACTCCGGTTTGCTCGATTAATTTATCAGCAACAGTGATTCCGTTGAAATCAGCTGCTAAAAATTCTTCTTTAGTCTGGAAGTTTAAAGCAAGGTTAGCCAAATCTGTAGCCAACTTTACGAAACCTTCATTTTTTCCAACGAAGTCAGTCTCACAGTTCAATGAGATTACAACACCAGAAGTTTTGTCTGCATTTACAACAGCGATAGCAGCACCTTCAGTAGATTCTCTATCAGATCTGTTAGCAGCTACTTTTTGGCCTTTTTTACGTAGGTTTTCGATAGCTAGTTCGAAATTTCCGTCAGCCTCAACAAGCGCTTTTTTGCAGTCCATCATCCCGGCACCAGTCAGGGTTCTTAATTTATTTACATCTGCAGCAGTTATAGTTGCCATTTTAGTGTGTTTTTTTAAGGGTTAAAAATAAAAAATTCCAAAGTCTAAATTCCAAATCCCAAGTTTATTAAATTATCAACGTATTGTAATTTATCTGGAAATTGGAATTTAAATATTTGGAATCTAATTTAATTTATTCTTCAGTAGAAGCTTCTACAGTCTCGTTTGGAGCGTCAGTAGCTTCGTCAACTGGCTGTTCAACTTCTTTGTCAGAAGTAGTGTTTCTGTCAGAAAGACCTTCGATAACAGCAGCAGTTACTAAAGATAAAATTTTCTCAATTGATTTAGAAGCATCGTCATTTGCAGGTATTACATAATCTACCTCTCTTGGGTCAGAGTTTGTATCTACCATTGCGAAAACTGGAATGTTTAATTTTTGAGCTTCTTTAATCGCGATGTGTTCAGCTTTAATGTCTACAACGAACAATGCAGCAGGAAGTCTTGACATATCAGCGATAGAACCTAAGTTCTTCTCTAATTTTGCACGAAGACGATCAACCTGTAAACGTTCTTTTTTAGATAATGTCATGAAAGTACCGTCTTTCTTCATTCTATCAATAGAAGCCATTTTCTTAACCGCTTTTCTGATAGTTACGAAGTTAGTCAACATACCACCTGGCCATCTTTCAGTGATGTAAGGCATGTTTGCTGCAGCTGCTTTTTCAGCTACGATATCTTTTGCTTGTTTTTTGGTAGCAACGAATAATATTTTTCTACCTGATGCAGCGATTTTCTTCAAAGCTTCATTAGCTTCTTCGATTTTAGCTGCAGTTTTATATAGATTGATAATGTGGATTCCATTACGCTCCATATAGATGTAAGGAGCCATGTTTGGATCCCACTTTCTAGTCATGTGTCCGAAGTGAACACCTGCTTCTAGTAATTCTTTAACTTCTACTTTGTTTGCCATTTTAATAAATAGTTTACGTTCTGTTGATTAGCAATGTATAAATGGCGGATTACCGGCTGAATACATTTAGATGCTAAACTAATTTCCTGCCTCGACAGGGAATAACAACATTGTTTTGAATAATAAATGAACGGTGTCTTTTCTGTTACCGAAAAGACGGTAATATTAACGTTTAGAGAACTGGAATCTCTTACGAGCTTTCTTCTGACCGAATTTCTTACGTTCAACCATTCTAGGGTCTCTTGTTAATAAACCTTCTGGTTTCAGGATAGCTCTGTTTTCAGCATTTACTTCGCACATTGCGCGAGCGATTGCCATTCTTACAGCTTCTGCCTGACCAGTTGAACCACCACCATAAACGTTTACTTTTACGTCAAAGCTTGAAGCATTCTCAGTCATAGAAAGAGGTTGCAAAACTTTGTACTGTAAAGTTGCAGTCGGGAAGTAAGTTGTAAATTCTTTTTTGTTTACCGTGATGTTTCCAGTTCCTTCTGTAACATAAACACGGGCAACAGCGGTTTTTCTTCTACCGATTTTGTGAATTGTAGCCATTACTTAAGATCGTTAAGGTTAACAGTTTTAGGTTTTTGAGCTTCGTGAGAGTGCTCAGAACCTACAACAACATTTAAATTTCTGAAAAGTTGTGCGCCTAATTTGTTTTTAGGTAGCATTCCTTTTACTGCTTTTTCCACTAAAGATGCAGGGTTTTTTGTCTGTAATACTTTAGCAGTCAAAGTTCTTTGTCCTCCTGGGTAACCTGTATGACGCATATAGATTTTGTCATCCAATTTGTTACCTGTAAGGTTGATTTTTTCTGCGTTGATAACAATTACGTTATCTCCACAGTCCACGTGCGGTGTATAACTCGGCTTGTATTTACCTCTAAGGATCATAGCGACCTTTGAAGCAAGACGGCCCAAGTTATGACCTTCAGCATCAACAACAATCCACTCTTTCTTTACAGTGGCTTTGTTTGCTGAAATTGTCTTGTAGCTTAATGTGTTCACAATAATTTATTTTAATTAAACATTCCATCCCCAATAAAGGGGTTGCAAAAGTACAATAATTATTTTTAAATGCAAACACCTATAAAAGATTATTTTAGAGGCTGATTATCAGATTGAAAATCTGTAAATGAAGAAGGGCAAATGTAAGCATTATTTTTAATTTACGGATTCAATAAGGACGGTGGTTGATTTTTAAAAATAAAAAACCATCTAAAAGGCTTAGATGGTTTACTGGATGTATGAATAAGTGATTTTATACAATAAACAAATTGGCTATGTTCACAGATTGTTGTGTGGTTAGCGGTTCGTCATAGGATTCTGATCCGGCCAATCCCGGTATGGCAGGTCCTAACGATCCGTTGTTTACGGTGCTGGTATTAAATCCTGCCTGGGTTACATTTTCTTCTCCGTCATAGACTGCTTGTGTTGCAGATGGCATTCCGGCGCCTCTTTGGTTTCCCGTAATCCATCCTTTAAGCCCTCGCAATCTTCGCACTTCCGAGGCATGGCGGGCTTCTACAGAATGAATCTGCAAGGCGGCTGTCAGTAAATCGGGTGTCGATATCAAATTGCCGGCTTGTCCTTTATAGGCTCTTACTCCCGTATCTTCAAAAGCCTGTGCCAATACTAAAAATTGCTGGTATGCGGCGGTGGCGCCTATTCCTGTAGTATTGAAAGGATCAAAAGCGCCTCCCACTGTAAAGTCAAACGTTGGTTTTGCAACCGCGCTGGCTCCGAGCCCTGCAATCAGGAACTCCACATGGCTGGCTTCGTGCTTTGCAATCTGCATGAATACTTTTTCGTCTCTTCCGCCGGTTGGAATAACTCCGGATTCCAATCCTAATCGATAGAATTCGTCTTCAAGATATTCTAATGTTAACGCAAGCTGTAAGGCTCCAATAGGTGTGCTTGGCGTAGGACCTATATCTGAAGCAAATGCTTTGTTGGTAAATGCGGCCAATCCTAATGGTATTGAAGCCAGTGCTAAATTTTTACCTAGCTGTCCAAATTGCCCGAAACTATCTCTTCGGGAACCTTTACTGTTCATTAAATGGTCATCAGTAAAGGACTCTATAAATTTTAATAGATTCATAATTTCTAATTTTTTTGGTTAGTGTTTAAGGTAAATAGGTAGCCGTGAACTCCGTTGTGATAAAACTGCCGGCTATGGGAAGTATCTGCGATGGATTTTTGGCGGCATCCAGACCATTTGAGGCGTTGACAACATCATCGCCTGCAAAATCATTCGAATTAGGATTAATCAAACTCCTTATAGCGGAGGCGTGCCTTGCTTCAACAGAAACAATTTTACCTGCCAGCAATAAATAATCAGTACTTGTAATTAATTTTCCTGCTCCGTTATAAGCTGCAACTCCTGTGTCTTCTAATGCTTTTGCTGTTCCCAGAATAGAACTCCTGCTGCTAAAGTTTACAGTGCTGAAATCAAATTGCAAGGCAGGAAGCAGTTGAGTAGAAGGATTAGGCAGGGCTCCGGTTAAAGCGACCTTGAAGAATTCTCTGTGGATTACTTCGTGGGCGTATAAATCAGAGAGTATCTGTTGTTCTTCGCTGTTAAAAAGTGCCCCAAAATTATTGAGGTTGACAACACGCGTATAAAAATCGGCTTCAAGTTGTTCCAGTGCATAGGCATAAGTCAAAACACCCAGGTCGCCGCTACCAAGATCAAATTTGCCGTTTCGTACTCCGGGAGCATAAGGGCCATTGTTCATGGAATCATCGTCATTATTACAGCCGGTTAAGAGCAATCCTGTGGCTGCCATAGTGAGTCCGCTAATCTTTAAGAAACTTCTTCGATTGGTTCCCGAAGTTAGCTGTTCTTTTACAGTTACTACGTTTTTCATAAAGTTAGACATTTAAAGGTTAATAATTCATTGGTTGATTTCAGGCTTCAACAAGAGCCTGATTGAGTCATTTACGTAGTAATTGTGTTAGTGGTTTTCATAAAACGTTATATAATTACCATTTATACCGGTATTATTTTGTGTTTTTATTTGGCAGGAGTGTGAATGTTTGTTTTTTTTGATTTAACCTGTGTCAAAAGTGTGCTATTCATCAGGAAGCATATTACTTTTTAAAAAACCGGAAGAATAGGAGATAGTTGCTGGTTTACTTATTGTAAGGTTTAATACGAATTTTAAGTGTAATTTCTATTTTTTCACTTACTTTACATTTCCTTAATTATATGAACAGCGATGAAACCAAAAGCAACCTTAAAGCAAATAGCCAAAGAATTGAATGTGTCTGTCTCTACTGTTTCTAAAGCATTGAGCAACAGCCCGGAAATCAGCGAGCCTACAAAAATTAAAATTCAGGAATTTGCGAAGCTTAAAAATTACAAGCCGAATAATATTGCCATCAACCTGAAAAACCGAAGCACAAAGACCATTGGGGTTATTATTCCGAATATCCTGAATCCGTTTTTTGCCAAAGTATTTAGCGGAATTGAAAAGAAGGCAAACGAAAAAGGCTATAATGTGATTACCTGTATTACTAATGAATCTCTAAAAAAAGAAATCCATACGATGGATATGCTTAGCAACGGAACAATTGATGGGTTTATCTTGTCAATTGCGGAAGAGACGCAGAAACAGCAGGAATTTAAGCATTTCAAGGATGCGATTTCAGATGGTATTCCTATTGTTATGTTCGATAGGATTTCTGATGAAGTAAATTGCGATAAGGTGATTGTTGATGATTTCGATTCTTCGGTAAATGCCGTGAATCATATGATACAACTGGGTTGTAAAGATATAGCGCTGCTAACAGCGATTGACAACCTGAGCGTAGCGAAGTTAAGGGCGCAAGGTTATGCAAAGGCTTTAACTGATAATGATATTGCAATCAATAAAAATTTGATTATCCGTACTGATAATCCGGATGAGTTTGATTTCCGATTGAATGAACTTATCAATACTCAAAAAATTGACGGTATTTTTGCGTTAGACGAGCATGCTTCGACTATGGCAATGAAAATGGCTATCAAAAAAGGAATTAAAATCCCTGATGAACTCTGTGTAATTGGTTTTGCAGACGGTGTTTGGTCCCGAAGATTAACACCAAGTCTTTCTACTATCAGCCAGCACGGAATTGAAATAGGAGAAGAAGCGGCCAAGATGCTTATTGAAAAACTGGAAAGTAAGGAGGAAGAATATGCTTACCGTACAACGGTTATCAAAACCGAACTGCGCCAAAGAGATTCTACCCGAAAGTTACCATAAAATAAAACCCGCGATTAGCGGGTTTTGTTTTTTTATAGGTTTATTTTTCTTTAGTGAGCTTGAATTCATGCCCGCCTTGCAGTATCGTCATTGCATTTGGCGAAAAGACCAATTCTAAACCGGCAGGGTCAAAATTGAATTTGGTGTCGCTTAAAGGATTAAGCGGAAAAGATTCCTGACCGGTTGCCTGGCAAATTAACACGCCGTTTTCTTCCTTGATTGAAATTTTTAAAGGAAAATTAGGGTCGGAGTAGATGCCCTCATATTTTTTAAGAATGGCAACATCAACGGTAGCCGTTTTCAGATTAGGGAATCGGTAAGGCATTTTATAATAAATACTCAAAATTCCTATCATTATTCCGTCTGTGTCATAACCTTGCCCGTTGTCAAGCAATGCAATGCTGAGTTTTTCTTTTGGATAATGAATCAAAGAGGACGTAAAACTTTCGATTCCGCCTGAATGTCCGTAAAATCTCCTTTCTGCAAAAGGCATGGCGAATATTCCTTTTCCATATCCTTTTTCGATAGTAATCATAGTGTCCAGGGAAGGCTGCTTTAATAATTTTCCGGAAAATAATGCGTTGATAAAGGCAGTCAGGTCGGAAGCAGATGATAAGATAGCACCGGCACCACCCGGAATAGACATATCTTCTTTTGAAGCGTCTTTCCAGTTTTTTCCATCCCATTCATAAGAAAGGGCTTCATTTTTTGCTCCGGTGGCAAACCCTGTGTTTTTTAGCCCTAATTTTTGGATGATTCGGGTGTTAATATTGTCCGCATAACTTTTTTTCGTCAGGTCTTCAATAATCCAGCCCAGAATGACGTAATTGGAATTACTGTATTCTGCCTTTTCTCCCGGTTCAAAAACAGGCTTGCCCGCTTTGATTTTCTTCATCAGTTCGCTACGTGTTTTTGGCAGTTTTGCATAGGTTGGATAATCCAAATCATTTGTAAAGCTGTAAATACCGCTGGAATGGCTGAGAAGATTGTCGATAGTGATGTGTTCTGAATTTTGTATAGTCGGGAAGAATCTGGACAGTTTGGTGTCGAGCGTCAGTTTTTTTTCTTCAATAAGCTGTAAAATGACAACCGACGTGAATGTTTTTGTGATAGAACCAATTTTATATCGGGTTTGGTTGTCTGCCTTGATTTTGTTTTTCACATCGGCATAGCCATAGGTGTTTTCAAAAATAATCTCGTCGTTATTTCGAATGGCAACGCTTCCCATGAATTTATTATTCGAACTAAGATAATTCAACAGACTGTCGATTTTGTCAAATCGTGTCTCACTTTGTCCAAATGTGTTTAAGGATAAGGAGATGGATAGGAATAAGAATATTTTTTTCATGATAAAAACAGTGTCCTAATTATTAATAATCATATTTTTATTTCGGATATCAATTGTAATCTTATCGCCAAGCCAGTTTATACTTCCAATCGCTTCATAAATCAACCCATCAATAAAAGTAGCCTTAAAATTAGTGGCTGAAATTTTGTTGCTCGATTCAGTATTTATTTTGGAAAGGTTGGTGTAATAATAATTATTTCCTTCAGTTGGCTTGAAATCGCTTTTCTGATGTTTCATTTCTGTTTTTGAAGGGTCGATTCCTAACGATTGCATGTATCTCGAATTGAATCTGAATACGTTGAAGCCGGCGCCACTGTCTAAATTCATTTGTACAACAAGTTTGTCGTTGAGTTGAACATAGGTGGCTATCCCTAAGGTTTTTCCTAAATCATCTGAAATCTGGATAGGGATAGAAATACCTTTTTTTGCGAGTTCTTTGACTGATTTTTCTGTTTCTAAAACCAATACTTTATTCTTGTAATCGATGGTGATGGGAATGTTTCTGAAAGGTAATAACGATATCAGGCCATCAACAGGGAAATCCAAATCAATAACAGTAAATTTTTCAGCGTTTAATTTTTGGTTGCCAATTTCTAAACTTTTCGTATCCCAAAGATCCGCTACAATCTCTTCGCCTGTAGCCCTGTGGCCGGTATAAAAGCCATCCGTTTTTTTCAGGTCTTTCACGTTGTCCGCAAATTTCTTTGTCAATAAATTAAGTCCGGCACCGGTGTCAAAAATAAAATTTCCTTCTACATTATTTATTTTTGCTTTTACTAAAATATGACCACTTCCAAGCAGCGTAAAGGGAATGGAGATTGTTTTATTGATTTGTTCCTGTCCAAAAGAATTCAGGCATAAAAGCAGGCATAGAAATAAAGCAGTTTTTTTCATTGTAGGGTTTTGAGTGGTTATTTATATGACGCAATTTGTCTGTTTCTGTTACATCTTGCTATTTTAATGTGCTTCCAGCCAATTATGTCCTTTGCCCAAATCTACAATTAAGGGTACATCCAGTTTAAATGCATTTTCCATTTCCTGCTTAATCATTGGCTGTATTTTTTCAAGTTCACTATTATGAACGTCAAAAACAAGTTCATCGTGTACCTGGAGTAACATTTTACTCTTCCAGTTTTCTTCATTTAAGCGTTTGTGGATATTAATCATGGCTATTTTGATAATGTCTGCCGCGCTTCCCTGTATTGGGGCATTGACAGCGTTTCGTTCTGCCGCACCGCGAACAACGGCATTTTGTGAATTAATATCTTTTAAATAGCGTCTTCTTCCCAGAATGGTCTGAACATAACCGTGCTGTCTGGCATATTCAATCTGTTCCTGAATGTAGGCTTTCAATCTTGGATAGGTCAGGTAATAGGCATCAATCAGGTCTTTAGACTCGGAACGCGAAAGCGATGTCTGGTTGCTTAATCCAAAAGCAGAGACTCCGTAGACAATCCCGAAGTTTACGGTTTTGGCGTGGCTTCGTTGCTCACGGGTGACTTCTTCCAGAGAAACATTAAAAACTTTCGCAGCGGTCGAAGCGTGAATGTCTTCACCGTTTTGGAAAGATTTTACCATTTCCGGATCGCCGCTCAGTGCTGCAATAATTCGCAATTCAATTTGAGAATAATCGGCAGAAACCAAAGTGTAGTTTTCGTCTCTTGCAATAAATGCTTTTCGGATTAGACGGCCTCTTTCCGTACGGATTGGGATATTCTGCAGGTTCGGATTGTTGGAGCTAAGACGCCCTGTTGCGGCTACAGTCTGCATATAATCCGTGTGAACTCTTCCTGTTTTGGAGCATACCTGTAAAGGCAAAGCATCCACATAGGTGTTAAGCAGTTTTACCAATTGTCGCCAATCCAGAATGTCCTGAACAAACGGACTTGATAATGCTAAATAAGAAAGAACTTCCTCACCGGTAGCATATTGTCCGGTTTTGGTCTTTTTTTGTTTGGTTCCGCCAATCTTTAACTTGTCAAATAAAATCTCTCCCAATTGTTTTGGAGAGGCCAGATTGAACTTTTCTCCGGCATTTTCATAAATCTGGTTTTCCAGTTTTTGTATATCGTCCTTTAGTTCTTTAGACAGGTTGTGCAGGAATTCGACATCCAGATTGACACCTTCTCTTTCCATATCTGCAAGAACAGGAACCAGAGGTACTTCTATTTCCTCAAATAATTTTTTAGTATTGGTGCTGTCCAGCTCTTTGCTGAAAATGTCTTTTAGCTGGAGTGTCACGTCTGCGTCTTCTACCGCATATTCCTTGACATCTTCAACAGGCACTTCTCGCATGTTTTTTTGGTTTTTCCCTTTTTTTCCAATCAGTTCTTCGATAGACTGCGGAGAATATTGGAGATAGGTCTCGGATAAAATATCCATATTGTGGCGCATATCCGGGTTAATAAGATAATGGGCAATCATGGTGTCAAATATTTTTCCTTTGACTTCAATATTATAGTTGGCCAGGACTTTCAGGTCATACTTTAGGTTTTGGCCTATTTTTTCGATTCCTTCTGCTTCAAAAAACGGGATAAATTTGTTGACAAGAGTTTGAGCCTCGGTTTGGTTTTCAGGAAAAGGAACATAGAAACCCTTGCCTTTTTCCCATGAAAATGACATTCCGACCAATTCAGCAGTCAACGGGTCGATTCCGGTTGTTTCTGTGTCGAAGCAAACGCTTGTTTGCTTGAGCAGGTTTTGCATGAGGAATTTTACCGCCATGTCGCCTTCAACCAATTGATAGAAGTGCTCGGTGTCTTTAAGTGTCTTATAAAAACTGGTTTTAACTTCTCCCGTTGTTTCGTCTGTTGTGGTAGCAAAAAGGTCAAACTGCTCTTCGTTTTTTGCCTGCGGTTTTTTATATAGCTTGGCATCCGGCTGATTGTTTGCCGCCGGTAAAGAGCTACCGGGTCTGAAAATCGCATCAAATTGCTCTGCCATTCTCCTGAATTCAAGTTCCTGGAAAATCGCTTCGGTTTTTTCAATGTCCGGGCGTGTAAGCTCGTAATCCGTTTCATTAAATGTCACATCACAATCTGTAATAATAGTAGCCAGTTTTTTGGACAGGATTCCCTTTTCCTTATTGGCTTCTATATTTTCTTTCATTTTGCCTTTCAGCAGATGTGTGTTTTCGAGAAGGTTTTCCATTGTGCCAAATTCCTTCAACAGTTTTTTGGCGGTTACTTCTCCTACGCCGGGAAGTCCGGGAATATTATCAACGGCATCACCCATCATTCCGAGGAAGTCGATTACCTGCTCTGGTCTTTCAATTTCAAATTTTGCCAAGACTTCCGGAACACCCCAGATTTCAATACCGTTCCCCATTCGGGCCGGACGGTACATAAAGATGTTTTCAGAAACCAATTGTGCAAAATCCTTATCAGGCGTCACCATAAACACTTTGTAGTTTTGTTTTTCGGCCTGTTTTGCAATAGTTCCTATTAAGTCGTCGGCTTCGCATCCGGCATATTCAATAATAGGAATATGCATTGCTTTTAGCAATTCATGAATATAAGGAATCGCAATCTGGATGGCTTCAGGTGTAGCATCACGATTGGCTTTATAATCGGCAAACATTTCACTTCTTACATGGCTCCCTTCCTTATCGAATGCTACTGCCAGATGGTCTGGCTTTTCCCTTTTAATCAAATCTAAAAGGGAATTCATAAACCCCATAATGGCTGAGGTATCCATTCCTTTAGAGTTGATTCTTGGGTTTTTAATAAATGCGTAATAGCCTCGGAAGATTAAAGCGTAGGCATCAAGAAGAAATAGGCGTTTTTGCTGTGACATAAAAAATGGTTTCTATAGCTTTCAAAAATACAAAACTTAAGGTGTAAAAATAGAAAAACCGATGCTAAATAATCAGCACCGGTTCTTCATAAAAAAACAAAAAACTAACTAATAAGGATATGGAACTAACATGTAATTTATTTTTTAATGACTTTCTGTTTGGCTGTCTGTCCGTTTATAAAATCAATATGGAAAATATAAATTCCGTTGGCCACATCAGACAGGCTTATCTGTGATGTTTTTTGGATGGAAACTAACTGACCAAGCTGATTGTAGATTTTTACCTCCTTGATTTCTAAATCGGTTAATAAGTTGACAATACCGTTTGTTGGGTTTGGATATAGTTTGAAATCGTTTTTGTTAAAAATAACGGTGTTTAAATTTCCGTCATTGATTGTCTTGTTTTCGTAAAGCCTTGTTTGTGCTACGTTATCACCTTCAAAGCCAATGGTTAGTAAATCCATATCTCCATCATTATCATAATCAAGCCATTGACCTTTAGACATGTATACGGCTATAATGGGAGCACTGTTTTCAGTGTCTAAAGTATAGGTTCCGTTACTGTTTTTCTTATATAACAGTACTGTATTTTCGTTGTTAGCATTACGTCCAATTGAGAAAATATCAATGAGACCATCGTTGTTGTAATCTATAAATTTTGAATTTCCATTATAGATACCTGTAAAGCCATTTTCCTGAATCGTAAAATTTCCGGAACCATCATTTGTGTATATCGTCAATGTTGGAATGCGAGAGTAGTTGGTTCCTGAAATCAATAGGTCAGGATAACCGTCACCATTGATGTCCATTGCGTCAATTGAAGAAATATAGATGCCCGGTAGGGTTGTAGTTTTTTCTGTAAATGTTCCGCTTCCTGAGTTTATGTAAAGTTTGGTTTCAGGCCTATAGTTTGTGCTTAATCCCGTTATCAGAATGTCGGGATTTCCGTCTGCATTGGCATCAAAAACCTTTATAGCACTAAAATAGGTTCCCAACAGTCCGGCATTCAGGTCTGAAAAAGTGCCATCCTGATTTTGTTGGAAAACTTTTGTGATGTATTGTGAACCCAGATTTCCGTTTACAACAATGTCTGGTAAACCATCATTTGTCAAATCGGCAATAGCAACCGAACCGTATTTTACACCCGGAATGCCTGATGTTGTGTTTTTGGTAAAACTACCGTCGCCGTTATTGTAATAGATTTCAAAAACTATCGGTGAATTTTCCCCGGTTTTTGTTCCTGTTACAATGAAATCCTGGTTGTTATCGCCATTAAGGTCACCAACAGCAATGGCAGAATACATTATCGGGCTGAGGGCAGTATTGGTATTTTCTGCAAATATTCCGTTGTTGTTTTTGAATATTCCCGTGTATCCTGTATATCCCGGTTTGGCTCCTGAAATGATAAAATCGGTTTTTCCGTCGTTGTCAAAATCTGCCACGGCGCTATCACCGTAAAATACGCCCTGGAATGTCTGGTTAGTAACTGTTTGAAAAATTTGGCTGTACATAAAACCGCCATTTAAAATTGTGATGAATAGAAAGAATGTTTTTTTCATGGTGTATAGTATTTGTATATGGTTTATAATTTTCTCAATAATATAATAACCGGAAGTTTAGTTTTGCAGATATTATTCCTTACTGCTTTCCGTATTGTAATTATAGCGCCAGCCTCAAAAAAATGGGGCCAGCGCTATTGGTATTATTTTTTGATAATCTTTTTGTTGGCGGTTTGTCCGTTTTCAAAATCGACGCGAACCATATAGATGCCGCTGGCAAGATTTGTCAGGTTTAGCTGTTCTTGTTTTTGTGTAACAATAAGCTGCCCCAAATGATTGTATAGGCTAATATTCTTAATAGCTTCTTTTGTCTGGATATTCACTATGCCATTGGTTGGGTTTGGATATACTATGAAATCATTTTTGCTGAAATCAATTGTACCCAGGCTTTCCTGAATGTTTATAGTGTAATCTTCTATCTGACCGTAATAGGCATTCAGACAGGCATCAAATT
This sequence comes from Flavobacterium sp. Leaf359, assembly GCF_001423985.1. Classification (NCBI taxonomy): domain Bacteria; kingdom Pseudomonadati; phylum Bacteroidota; class Flavobacteriia; order Flavobacteriales; family Flavobacteriaceae; genus Flavobacterium; species Flavobacterium sp. Leaf359. The sequence continues at coordinate 323,691 of NZ_LMPW01000010.1, forward strand.
CTCCCTCTTCATAAATATTCCATTGGTCTTTGATGATTCTCATTCTTGTATCACCTATAACTGCTGTAGCCGGAATAGTAATGCTTATTGTTGCTTCTATGGCATCAACTCCGGATGAAGGCATCAGTACGGCATGATAGTATTCTGTCTGCATATCGAAAACCCCGTCTTTGTTCCAGTCAAAGAATGCTCTTATATCATGTTCGAATTGGCCAACTGTGTTTCCTTTTACAGTTAATTGATAGGTATTGCCTCTGACTACGTTTCCTACAATTGAAGTGAAATCTTCATAAGCCGGAGTCATATTTACAACTTCTGAAGTTAGGTTGTTGATGTCAGAGAAATTAACCATTGTGATGGGTTCTACATCATAATCTACCGAAACAGTGCAATAGGTTGATGTGGTTTGCGGATATTTCATACATCTGATGGCTGCTGCCTGAGCTCTCGGACCACCTGCTGATGGGTTGGCTATTGTACTGCCTACATACATATATTTAGCTCCTGATGAACTTGTTGTAGAACTCCAGAAATAACCTCTTGTTCCAATGAAACTAAATGACCCCGATGCAGCCCTGTATCCTGATGCAGGAAGTTTTAAAACGCTTTGGAAAGCTGTCGCAGGGTTTTGTATGTTTTGCGATTCCTTGATTGCGGTCCATTCTGCTTCTGTTGGAAGTTTCCATCCGTTTCCTAATGCCTTACATGGGTCGCAACCGTTTACTTCTGTTGCAGCTGAAGGAGTGGCAGCTTCCCATTTGTCGCTTAAAGCGTTTGGTGTCCACCAACCTGTATAATAAGTTTCGCTTCCTGTAGCTAGCCCGGACGGATTGTTTGGTGTTGGAACTGTTCCTGTAACTGAATTTCTTTTTTGGTGTCCGTCGTCCCATCTTCCCCATTGGAACAAATCGCCGTAAGAAGCTTCATCGTTTTGAGCAGTGGCAACGCTGACACTTCCAAGATTTTGTTGCAGCCAGATATTACCGTCGCTACCACGAACGGTAGTATAAGTTACGCTTGTTCCTTCATAGGTGAAAGTCACGCAGCCTAAATCTCCGGTATTGTTACCCGGCTCGCCGCAAGTTTCCTGATTGATTGTTTTGTTTTTGTATAACCTTGTTTGTGCCACATTGCCACCTTCAAAACCAATGCTAAGCAAATCCAAATCGCCATCGTTGTCAAAATCCAGCCATATACCTTTTGACATATTCACACCAACAATAGGAGCACTGTTTTCTGTGTCTAACGTATAACTGCCGTCAAGGTTCTGCTTGTATAATACTACTGTGTTTGTACCGGCTGCATTACTCCCAATTGAAAAAATGTCAATTAGTCCATCATTGTTATAGTCTACAAATTTTGAGTTCCCGTTATAGGTTCCTGTAAAGTTGTTTTCCTGGAGAATGAAATTTCCGAAACCGTCATTCGTGTATATAGTAAGGCTTGGAGTTGGCGTATAATCGGTTCCGGAAATCAACAAATCCAAATGTCCATCATTGTTAATGTCTAAAGCATCGATAGATGAAAAATAAATGCCTGGTATAGTTGTCGGCTTTTCTGTAAAAGAACCGCTTCCTGAATTGGTATATAATTTGGTTTCAGGGATATAATTGGTGCTGAATCCGGTTACCAGAATATCTGGATATCCGTCTGCATTGGCATCAAAAACCTTTATAGCACTAAAGTAAGTACCCATTAGTCCGGCATTCAGGTCAGAAAAAGTACCGTCAGAATTTTGTTGGAAAACTTTTGTGATGTATTCGGTGCCTAAGTTTCCGTTCACAACAATGTCTGCCACACCATCATTTGTCAGGTCTGCAATTGCTACCGAACCAAAGTTTACACCCGGAATTCCGGAAGTTGTGTTTTTAGTAAATGTACCGTCGCCATTGTTATAATAAATTTCGAAAACGACAGAAGCATTTTCTCCTGTTTTAGTTCCCGTAATGATGAAATCCGGTTTGTTATCGCCGTTGAGGTCACCAACAGCTATTGAGGAATACATTATCTGGCTAATGGCAGCATTTAGGTTTTCAGTAAAAGCACCATTATTGTTTTTATAGAGTCCTGAATATCCTGTATAGCCCGGCCTGGCACCCGAAATGATAAAATCGGTTCTTCCGTTGCTGTCAAAATCGCCTATAGCAGCATCGCCATAAAACACGCCTTGAAACGTCTGGTTGGTGACTTCCTGAAATATTTGACCCTGTAAAAGACTGCAGGTAAAGATTGTTGTTACTACTAAGTATATTTTTTTCATAATTTGTGGGTTTCTAAACGCCACAAAGTTATTTATTTAGATTAAATAAAAATAAGACAAGATTTAGTTTTGTCAAATATTCTTTTTACGGCTTTCCGTATTTACGATTTCTAAATATTTTAACATACAAATTTTATTATGTGATAATTCGGTTATAAAATAGGAAGCCAATTCGGGTAATTAAATCCTGTTATAGTTAAAATTTATCCAATTAAATCCAGAGCAGTAGCATTATTTATTTACTTTGCTTAAATTCTAAATCAAACTAATGCTTCGCTGGATATTTTTTATTGCTTTTGTTGTTTTGGTAGAACTATATGCATTTCAGGCATTCAAGACAATTACAAGAGCGAAATGGATTCTGATTCCGTACCAACTTATTTCACTTGCCATCATTATTTTTGTCATTTATTCGTTTACCCAGTTTGACAGGACTGTGGGGCAGAATCGGCAATCATTAATAACTATCGGACTTGTTTTGTTGACCTTTTTGCCAAAATTGGTTCTGACTTTTATTTTGTTTGGAGAAGATATTTATCGTGTTTTTTCAGGAATCATTACTCATTTTTTGGGTAATAATGACAGGGGACATTTTCTTCCGGACAGAAGAAAGTTTATAAGTCAGGTGGCACTTGGAATTGCCGCGGTTCCTTTTGTTTCTCTTTTGTATGGTATGACGGTAGGGAAGTACAATTTTAAGGTTATAAGGCAGACTTTGTTTTTTCCGGACCTGCCAGATAGTTTTGACGGAACGACAATCACCCAGATATCTGATGTGCATAGTGGCAGTTTTGATAACCCCGAGAAAATCCAATATGCGGTTGATTTGATTAATGAACAGCAGTCGGATCTGGTTCTGTTTACGGGCGATATAGTGAATACACATGCTACAGAAATGCATCCCTGGATTGATACATTTAAAAAAATACACAACCCAAAACTTGGAAAATATTCTGTTTTAGGAAACCATGATTATGGCGAGTATGTGGAATGGCCATCCGACAAGGCGAAATCAGAAAATTTTGAAGCTATTAAAGATTTGCACAGGCAGATTGATTTTAAGTTATTGCTCAACCAGAATGTAAAAATCAGTAACGGGACCGATGAAATTGCTTTGATTGGAGTTGAAAACTGGGGGCATAATTTTAAAAAAGCAGGCGACTTAACAAAAGCGTCGGAAGGTTTGACAGATTCCGATTTTAAGATATTGATGAGCCATGACCCTTCGCATTGGGAATATGAGATAAAAAATCACCAGACAAAATACCACCTTACATTAAGCGGGCATACGCACGGTTTGCAGTTTGGAATTGAAATTCCCGGTTTTTTCAAGTGGAGCCCGGTCCAATATATTTACAAACAATGGGCCGGATTATATGAAAATGTGGGGCGTTATATCTACGTAAACAGGGGCTTTGGATTCCATGCCTATCCGGGAAGGGTGGGTATTTGGCCGGAAATTACAGTCATTACACTAAAAAAAGGTGAAAATGTAGCATAATTCAGCAAATATGCTACATTTGTATAAAAAATTGTTGTAATTTAGAAATAAAGTCAAAGTAAATTTTCAATTATGTCAAAATTTGGAGAACTTATCAACGCCTCTGTACCAGTCTTAATTGATTTTTATACAGATTGGAATGAACAGTCTGTATCAATGCATCCCGTGATTAGAGATGTGGCCGCTGCTTTGGGAGACAAGGCAAAAGTAATTAAGATTGATGTAGACAAAAACCAGGAATTGGCTGATGCTTTGCGTATTAAAGGGCTCCCGACGCTTATGATATATAAGGAAGGCCAGATGGTTTGGAGACAATCCGGAGAGCTGGATGCTAATACTATAATCGGTTTGGTGCAGGAGCAGCTTTAGCTAATCTTGTCAAAAACAAATCCTTTCTCTTTCAGACGGCGTATCGCTTCAGGCAATACAAATTGAAGGTTTCCGAAAGCCTTTATGCTGTCATGGAAAACAATTACGCTTCCGCTTGCCGTATTCTTCATTACATTTTCAAGGCATTTCTCCGGCGTGGTGTTTTTATCAAAATCCATACTTATAACATCCCACATAACAATTTTATAGCCAAGCCTTCTCAATAATCTGGATTGGGATGGACTTATTTTTCCATACGGAGGGCGAAAAAGCTTTGTTCCCTGTCCGTCGCCTTTAACGTGTTGTTGGATGGCTTTTTCGCATAACATGCTGTTTTCAATATAGTCTTTTTTAGGTGTCGACCAACCTTTCAGATGGTTGAAGGTATGGTTGCCAATCGCATGGTCTTCCCGGATTACTCTATGGAAGATGTCAGGATGCTTTTCAATATTGTCGCCAATGCAAAAGAAAGTGGCTTTTATGTCGTGTTCTTTTAATACATCAAGCACCCATTCTGTGATTTCGGGAATCGGGCCGTCATCAAACGTAAGATAAATTGTATTGGCGTTATTAGGAATGTCCCAGATGTATTTTGGAAAAGCCCATTTAATTAACCGATTTGTTTTTACCCATAAACCCATCTCAAGTCTTTTTAAAGTAGATGTGCCAATTTGAATTTCAAATTGGCACATCGGGAATCCCATACAGGGAATTTTATTTATTCGTTATCTCGTTCAAAACGTTTAAACATTGCGTTGTAAGAATTGAAGTCTTTTTTGTTTGCTTCATAGAATTCCTTATCGCCGCGGTCTTTCATGACTTCAAGTAGTCCTCTGTAACGCTCAATGTCGGTAACAATGTCAACATAATAATCGTTCTGTTCTGTAGCGGAGAAGGTTTTGAAGTAAGTCAGGCTTTCCTGGTACTTTTTCATTAGTTTCTTCAGAATTTCCCTTGCTTTTTCTTTTTCGCCCACTTCATAATAACCTCCGGCAAATGGCTCAACGAAAGCATAGTATCCGTATTGGTCTATTGGCATTTGCTTCATCGCCAAATCAATAATGTCTTTTGCCTTTTTAGGCTTGCCTTCATTGATTAGCTGTTCCATCAGTCGGGCAAGATTTGTTCTGTAGCTGATGCTGTTTTTGCGCGTTTCAGGGTCATGGTAAATCTTGGTACTTCCACCATTGCCCCAATCCCATTTCATGACAATATCATACATCTTGTCAGAATCAATCTGACCCATATCCATTGGGCTAGGAGCTTTTGAAAGCGCTGTTTTTACAGGAACCAGTTTGTAAACCATTCCGTCCAACTGTAAATAATCTTTCATCCATAAGTAATCATCATCTCCAAAGCTTCCTCCGGTGAAATAAATAGGACGTTTCCAGTTATTGTTGGCCACGACATTTAACATCATCAAACGGTTTTTGTAAAGTGCCCTGTCCTTGATGTCAATATCAATATAAGGAACAATCGAGTCGTAATATTTAGGAGAAACTACCTTGTTGGCAATAATTTCCTCCTTATTGATAGGAATCCTGATTTTGTTAGTCGGGAAATAGTGGATTTTTTGTCCGTTTGGAAGCTCATACAGCGCTCTTGGGTCATTCAGAGAAAGGAAATTCATAAAATCGTTAATGTTCCATCTCTTGTCTGTTTGAGGCCTGTGTATTGAGTAATCCAGTTTATCTCCCACATATTGCTCGTGTTTAAAGGTTATTGGTAATGGCTCAGAGCTGTAGGCTTTTGCCTTCATCTGGTCGATATACCAATCCGTCATAAATAAGCTGGTGTTTACAATACGAACATCGGTTCTGATGTTTTCGATTTCCTGAGCATACCAAAGCGGGAAGGTGTCATTGTCTCCAATAGTAAACAGAATGGCGTTTGGTTCGCAGGAATTCAGATACGCTTTTGCCATTGCAATTGCTGTATATTTGCCGGAACGGTCATGGTCGTCCCAGTTTTGAGAAGCCATTAAAACCGGAGCAGCCAATAAGGTAGTTGCAATAACAACCGGCCCAGCAATTTTAGGGTTGAGCCATTTTTTGATAAAATCAAATATCGCATAGACACCAAATCCTATCCAGATGGCAAACACATAGAAAGAACCTACCAAAGCATAATCTCTTTCGCGGGGCTCAAACGGCCTTTCATTCAGGTAAATTTTTAATGCCAGTCCGGTAAATAAGAATAAGGCAAGCAATACGTAAAAACTTTTCAGGTCTTTATTTGCATGATAGATTAATCCGATGATTCCCAGAATGAAAGGAAGGAAATAATACAGATTGCGTCCTTTGTTGTTCAAAACGTCCGTTGGAAGGTTTTGCTGAGAGCCCAGACGCGCTTCGTCAATAAAATTGATTCCGCTCATCCAGTTTCCGTCCAGGTTGTCATATTTTCCCTGGTTATCGTTCTGTCTTCCTGTGAAATTCCACATCAGATATCTCCAGTACATATATCCGAACTGGTATTCGAACATGAACTTAAAGTTGTCTGCTGTTGTAGGTTTGTCAATGATTAGGTAATCACCATAGGATTTAAGAAATTTATGGTATCCTTCAGTATCAATCTGTCCCGAAGCATAGGCTTTGCGGAACTCATCCACATTCTTCTCCATTTCGGCACGCAATTGTGAGGTGTAGTGTGCCAATTCCTCTTCAGACAAATCGTTTGGATTAATGCCGTATCTTGGAAGTTCTTCTTCGTAGGCATAATTAGGATTCATTCTGAAATTCAATACATGGGTAAATGTCATGTAGTTTTCAGCATGCTCCGGACTCCACATTCTTGGCAGGAAAGCCTTATGGTTGTCGTCTGTATTTTGTTCGGCGTTTTTGTAATTGTTTACGATTACATACTTTCCGGTTTTATAGTCTCTTTCGTAGTTTGGAGCCTTGTCAAGATAAGGGTTGTCCTTGTCTAATCCGGCATAGGTGTCCGAAAATTGCGGACCGTAGAATAATGGGTTTACACCATACTGCTCCCTGTTGTAGTAAGCAAGAACTTCTCTCGCGTCTGATGGTTTGTTTTCGTTGATAACCGTATTGGCATTGGCGCGTATTGGAAGCATCATCCAGGTAGAGAATCCAATCAGGATGAAAAGGACGCACAAAATCATAGTATTGTACTGTATATAGCCTTTTTGTTTGGTGTATTTTAATCCGAAGTAGAATAAGACTACAAGCAGCAATGCAACAAAAATAGTTCCTGAATCAAAAGGCATTCCTAAGCTGTTGACCATGAAAACTTCGGTTTTTCCAAAGAATCCCATTGTTAAAGGCAAAAGCAGTTTGAAGATGAAAAGTAATATTGAAACGACTACTATGTTGGCAATAATGAAATTCTTTACGGTAACGGTCTTGTAATGCTTGAAGTAGTATAAGAATCCGATAGAAGGAATAGTAAGCAATGCCATGAAGTGAACCCCGAAAGAAAGTCCCACAATCAATGAAATAAGAAGCAGCCATCTGTTTCCGCGAGGCGTGTCCATATCTTGTTCCCATCGTAATCCCAACCAGAACAATACGGCTATAAGCAAACTGGCCATAGCGTAAACTTCTGCTTCTACGGCATTAAACCAGAAACTGTCTGAGAAAGTATAAGCCAGTGAACCTACAAATGCACTGCCTAAAATTGCGATTGAGGTATTTTTGTCGATTTCGGAAAATCTTGAAACCAGCTTTTTTAATAATAAGGTCAGCGACCAAAACATAAAAAGAATGGTAAATGCACTTGAAAAAACAGACATCATGTTAACCATTAAAGCCACTTTTGAGGCATCTGTCGCAAACATGGCGAAGAATGCGCCCATCATCTGATAAAGCGGGGCTCCCGGTGGGTGGCCTACTTCGAGCTTGGCGGCAGTAGAGATGTATTCGCCGCAATCCCAGAAACTTAATGTGGGTTCAACAGTCAGGGAGTAAGTCACCAATGCAATAGCAAAAGCTGTCCATCCCAAAATTGTATTCCATTTTTTAAAGTTGAAAGATACCATACAGAACTAATAAAATTTATACTTGCAAAGAAAATGCTTTTTTATGTAACGAAAAGCTAAAAAAAAAATATTCAATAAAAATTGAATAAAAATTTGCGCAATATGTTTTTTGTGCTAAATTTGCACCCGCAATCAAGCACTGCTGGCCTATGGTGTAATGGTAACACAGCTGATTTTGGTTCAGTCGTTCTAGGTTCGAGTCCTAGTAGGCCAACAAAAAACCTCTCAAATTTTGAGAGGTTTTTTTGTTTATAATCGGTTTTTATTAAATTTTGAAAGTAACGACCGGTCTTTGTGCATGGTTGACTAAGTCTTCGCTGATGCTTCCGTTGAAGAAGTGGGAAAGTCCTTTTCTTCCGTGAGTGCTCATTCCAATTAAATCGGCATTAATGCTTTTTGCAAAGTTCAGAACGCCTTTTTCCACATTCGTATCGTTGTAGATGTGGAAAGTATAGTCGCTAATGTCAAAATTGGAAACGAAATCCTGCATGATTTTATTGGAAACTTCAGTAGACTTGAAGCTGTTCGGGGTGTTGATCATTACCAGGTTGAGATGTGCGTTGAATTTTTTTGCAAATTCTACGACTTTGGCAAAAGAACCTTTTATTTCGTCTGTAAAATCAGAGGCAAAAACAAATTTTTCTACGCTAAATTCTCCTTCTTCTTTTTTGATGACCAATACAGGAATGTCTGAAGAGCGAACCACTTTTTCGGTGTTGGACCCGATAAACATTTCCTGAAAGCCACTCGCTCCATGAGAGCCCATGACAATCAGGTCCACATTGTTTTTTTTGCTGATGTTAATGATTCCTTCGAATGTTTTTTCGAACTGTATAATTTCTGATACCGGAATTCCTTCAAGATAGCTGATGTCCATCAGGCTTTCCAGTTTTTCGATGGCCTTGTTTTTGAAAAACATGATTTCAGGAATGTCGCTTCCGGAGCCTATCGCATCACTTCCTTGTCCCGGAAGTTCCAGCATATGGAGAAGCACGATTTCTCCGTTATTTTTTTTAGCAATCTGGGCGGCAACTTTCAGGGCATATTCTGCGTGGTCAGAAAAATCGGTTGGAACTAAAATTTTTTTCATAATTTTAAGTATAAGTATGTGATTATACAGTTTGTTTTTTCTTACATAAAGGTAAGAATTTAATTTAATATGGCACAATATACTACAATGATTTTCAATATAGAAAAAAAACACTATATTTGCAGCGTTATTTATTAAAACTTAAATAATGAGGGGACAAATAGTCCCCTCTTTTTATAAAAATATGACATTTAAGGAAAAAGTTAGTGAGTTATTAAAAGCGGGCCTGGAAGAAAAACCATCCATTTTTCTTATCGATCTTACGATAACCGATGCTTTCAAAATTATTGTTACTTTAGATGGTGATAATGGTGTAACTTTGCAGGACTGTATTGACATCAGTCGTGCTATAGAGCATAATCTCGACCGTGAAGAACAGGATTTTTCTTTGGAAGTGGCATCGGGAGGTGTTTCGGCTCCGCTGAAACTGGTAAGGCAGTATAAGAAAAACATAGGTAGGACACTACAGGTAAAGACTGCGACCGATATTATAACTGCAGAACTTGCTGATGCAAATGAGGAATTCATCACATTGGTATGGACTGCAAGAGAACCTAAAAAAATAGGTAAAGGAAAAGAAACTGTTGAGAAAAGACAGGAGATTCCGTATACTGACATAAAAGAAGCAATTGTTACAATAACATTTTAATTTAAAGAATAGGCATGGAGAATATTGCATTAATCGAGTCATTTTCAGAGTTTAAAGACGACAAGCTGATTGATCGTGTAACGCTTATGGCGATTTTGGAAGATGTGTTTAGAAATGCATTGAAGAAGAAGTATGGTTCTGACGATAATTTCGATATCATTATCAATCCTGATAAAGGCGATATGGAAATTTGGAGAAGAAGAGTTATTGTTGCCGATGAAGATCTGGATTTCGAAAATGAAGAAATTACATTGACGGAAGCAAGAAAGATCGAGCCGGATTTCGAAATTGGCGAAGAAGTTTCTGAAGAAGTAAAGTTAATTGACCTGGGAAGAAGAGCTATTCTTGCTTTGCGCCAAAATCTGATTTCAAAAATACACGAACACGATAATACGAACCTGTATAAGCAATTTAAAGATTTAATTGGCGATATTTATACTGCAGAAGTGCACCATGTTCGTCCAAGAGCCGTAATTTTGGTGGATGATGAAGGAAATGAAATTGTGCTTCCTAAAGAAAAACAGATTCCGTCAGACTTTTTCAGAAAAGGAGATAACGTTCGAGGTATAATCGAGAATGTGGAGCTAAAAGGAAATAAGCCGCAGATTGTTATGTCTAGAACATCTGAAAAGTTCCTGGAAAAATTGTTTGAGCAGGAAATTCCGGAAGTGTTTGACGGACTGATTACAATTAAAGGTGTGGTTAGGATTCCTGGGGAAAAAGCAAAAGTAGCTGTAGATTCTTATGATGATAGAATTGACCCTGTTGGAGCTTGCGTTGGTATGAAAGGCTCAAGAATTCACGGTATTGTTCGTGAATTAGGAAATGAGAATATTGATGTTATTAATTATACAACCAATACGCAATTGTTTATTACAAGAGCATTAAGCCCGGCAAAAGTTTCTTCAATTAAAATAAACGAAGAAACTAAAAGAGCTGATGTGTTCCTGAAATTGGAAGAAGTATCAAAAGCAATTGGTAGAGGCGGACACAATATCAAGCTGGCTGGTCTTTTGACCGGATATGAATTGGATGTTATCCGTGAGGGTAATATCGCTGAAGAAGAAGATGATGTTGAATTAACAGAATTCTCTGATGAAATCGATGCTTGGGTAATCGAGGAATTTGCAAAAATTGGCCTTGATACTGCAAGAAGTATCTTGAAACAAGATGTTAATGATTTAGTTAGAAGAACAGATTTGGAAGAAGAAACAATTCTTGATGTAATAAGGATTCTAAAAGAAGAGTTCGAAGACTAAACTCAGCAACAACACAACAAAAAAGGTAATAATAAAAAGATTTTATGTCTGAAGAAAGAGTAATAAGAATAAACAAGGTTTTAAGGGAATTGAATATTTCGTTAGATAGAGCCGTTGACTATCTTAAGGATAGGGGTATTGCTATTGATGCTAACCCAAACGCAAAAATATCTGATAAGGAGTATGACATTCTGCAAAGTCAATTTGCTGGCGATAAGGGGAGAAAAGAGGCTTCTAAAGAAGTTGGGGAAGAAAAAAGAAAAGAGAAAGAGGCATTGCGTATTGAAAGAGAGCGTGAGATAGAGGAAAAACGCAAACAGGAAGAAGAACGCCAACGTCAGGAAGTCATCAAAGCTAAGGCTGTATTGAGCGGTCCTAAGCAAGTGGGGAAAATCGATTTGGAGCAAAAAGCTCCGGCGACAGAACCAGCTCCAAAAGCCACTGAGCCAACTCTTGCTCCAGAAAAACCTGCTGAGCCTGTACAGGAAGTTGTTGAAAAACAAGCGGCTCCGGTTGAAACGCCAAAGCCTGTTGAAGTTTCAAAAGAAGAGGTGAAGCCTGAGGTTGTGAAGGAAGTTAAAAAAGAAACAGTTGCGCCAAAGGCTGAAAATGACCAGCCTGTTGCTGAAGAAGCGATAGCAACACAATATCAAAAATTATCAGGAACTACTTTCACGGGCCAGACAATTGACTTGTCTCAATTTAACAAGCCTAAAAAGAAGAAGGAAGATCCGAAGGCGGCTCCAAATAAGCCGGGTACTCCTGGTGCTGCGGGTGCTAATGCCAACAACAATAACAAGAATAAAAGGAAGAGAATTCCTGGTAAGCCTGGAACTCCGCAAGGAGGTGGTCAAGGTCAGCAGACCGGAAATGGTCCGCGTCCGGGGGGCAATAATGCAGGCGGTAACAACGCCAATAGAAATGCCAGACCTGGTTTCAATAAAGGTAACAGACCTGCTGTTGTGGCAAAAGTTGAGCCAACAGAAGAAGAGGTTAAAAACCAAATCAGAGAAACCCTGGAAAAACTTCAGGGTAAAGGAAATAAATCTAAGGCTGCCAAATACAGAAGAGATAAAAGAGATACGCACCGTCAGAAATCTGATGATGAGCAAAGAGCACTGGAAGAAGGAAGCAAAACAATCAAGGTAACAGAATTCGTTACTGTTGGTGAAGTTGCTACCATGATGGATGTGCCAATTACTAAAGTTATCGGTACTTGTATGGCTTTGGGTATCATGGTGACCATGAACCAGCGTCTGGATGCAGAAACATTGTCAATCGTGGCTGATGAATTTGGCTATGATGTTGAATTTATTACAACTGATATTGAAGAAGCTCAGGAAATTATCGAAGATAAAGAAGAGGACTTGGTAACAAGAGCTCCGATAGTAACGGTGATGGGTCACGTTGACCACGGTAAAACTTCCCTTTTGGATTATATCCGTAAAGAAAACGTAATTGCGGGTGAATCGGGAGGAATTACACAGCACATTGGAGCCTATGCGGTAACTCTGGATAACGGACAAAAAATTACATTCCTTGATACTCCGGGTCACGAGGCGTTTACGGCGATGCGTGCCAGAGGAGCTCAGGTAACCGATATCGCCATTATTGTGGCTGCTGCCGATGACGATATTATGCCGCAAACCAAAGAAGCAATCAGCCATGCTCAGGCAGCTGGTGTTCCAATGATTTTTGCGATTAACAAGATTGATAAGCCGGCTGCTAATCCTGAAAAAATTAAGGAACAATTGGCAGGAATGAACTTATTGGTGGAAGATTGGGGTGGAAAATACCAATCGCATGATATTTCGGCTAAAATTGGTACCGGAGTTAAGGAGCTTTTGGAAAAAGTATTGCTTGAAGCAGAAATTCTTGACTTGAAAGCCAATCCTTCTAAAGCTGCGGTCGGAACTGTTGTTGAAGCACAGTTGGATAAAGGTAGAGGTTATGTGACTACAATTCTGGTTCAGGCCGGAACATTAAGAGTAGGTGATTATGTATTGGCCGGTAAAAACCACGGTAAGGTTAAGGCTATGTATGATGAAAGAGGAAATGCCGTTAAAGAAGCAGGACCTTCAACACCAATCTCTATTCTTGGTTTGGACGGAGCGCCAACAGCGGGTGACAAGTTCAACGTTTTTGAAGACGAAAGAGAAGCGAAGCAAATCGCGGCTAAGAGAACACAGTTAATCCGTGAGCAGTCTGCAAGAACCAAGAAACATACTACCCTGGCAGAACTTGGAAGAAGAATTGCTTTAGGTCAGTTTAAAGAATTGAATATTATTATTAAAGGAGACGTTGACGGGTCTGTTGAAGCATTGGCAGATTCGTTCTCTAAACTGTCTACAGAAGAAATCGAAATCAAGATCATTCATAAAGGTGTTGGTGCGATTACTGAGACCGATGTCAACCTGGCTTCTGCGTCTGATGCGATTATTATCGGATTTAACGTCAGACCTTCCGGAAATGCAAAACAATTGGCAGAGAAAGAAGAAATCGATATCCGTAACTACTCTATCATCTATGATGCCATTGATGACCTGAAAGATGCGATGGAAGGAATGCTTTCTCCTGAAATGAAGGAAGAAATCACCGGAACTGCTGAAATTCGTGAAACGTTCAAGATTTCTAAAGTGGGTACAATTGCCGGATGTATGGTTACAGACGGGAAAATCTTCAGAAGTTCTAAAATCCGCTTAATCCGTGACGGAGTAGTTATCTACACCGGAGAACTGGCAACCTTGAAACGTTTCAAAGACGACGTTAAAGAAGTGTCGAAAGGTTATGATTGCGGTATCCAGATTAAAGGTTATAATGACATCGAACAGATGGATATTATCGAAGCCTTCCAGGAAGTTGCAGTTAAGAAGAAACTGAAATAATTAGATAAAAAAACCCGATGCGAAAGCATCGGGTTTTTTGTTTTTATCGTTTAATCTATTTGCCGGGCTTTATAAGCAGTGCGTTTGGATACTTTTTCTTTAAATCGGCCAGATTGCGTTCAGCTTCAATTTTGGTCTTAAAATTTCCAATCCATACCTTGTAGGTTGGCGTATTGAAAACAATGGTACCATCCAGGGTTTTGAACTCTTTCTTGAAATCCTGCAGCATTTTCTTGGCGTTCTCACTATCGCCATTAAAAATCTGAATTTTATACCTTTCATTTACGGTTAAAGAAGAGTTGATTTTACGCTTTTCGTTTAGCAATTGTTCAAATTTTGGGTCTTGTGTGACCTTAATATTTTTTTCTTGTGAATGGGCTGAAACTGTTAAAAATGCTATGAAAGAAGCGTTTAAGAATAGGGATTTCGGACTTAAAATTCTCATAATGAAGTTAATTTTGTACAAATGTAATATTTCTGTTTTTAACCAAATCTAAAAAAATTATTTAGAATTAATATAAATTGGTATTTAAGACTTATTTAAGGTTTTGAGAATAGTTCATAAGTCGTATTTTTGTGCAAGTTTTAAAGAACGTATTGAATTTTCTCGTTATTTTCTTATGAGAAAAAATCATACCAAAATTAGTCGATAATCATTTTTAAATATGAAAAAGGTGGGTAACCATAATTCGATTTCAAGAATATTACTGTTCAGTTTAGCGCTAATGCTAACATTTTCCGTTTCATCTTTTGCTCAAGATCCAGCTGCTCCAGCTGCCGAAGCCGCGGCTCCTGCTGCAGGTGCTGGCGATGTTGCTGCCGGTAAAGCGCTTTTTAATGCCAACTGTGCTGCGTGTCACAAATTAGACGCGAAGATGACAGGTCCGGCTTTGAGAGGCGTGACTGAAAGACATGACAAAAAATGGCTTCATGCCTGGATTAAAGATAGCCAGGCAATGATTAAGGCCGGTGATGCTGCTGCGGTAAAAGTTTTTAACGAAAACAACAAGTCGGTAATGACTGCATTCCCTCAGTTGTCTGATGCTGATATTGACAATATCCTGGCATATACCTCTGAGCCAAAAGCTGAAGCTCCTGCGCCTGGTCCTGGTGCTGCAGGTGGCGAAATGGCACAAGGCGGTGTTGGTGTTTCTAACAATGTAATCCTTGGTGCGTTAGCTCTTGTTATGGCAATGTTGGTTGTGATGTTGTTCTTAGTGAACAATGTTCTTGGCAAGATTGCTAAAGCAAACGGTGTTGAGCCAATTAAGAAAGAGCCTACTATTCCAATCTGGATTGCTTTTGCCAGAAACCAATTCCTGGTTTTGGTTACTGTAATCTTCCTGATGCTAGCCAGCGGATACTTCGTATATGGTTATTTAATGCAGGTTGGTGTTGATCAGGGTTATCAGCCAATCCAACCTATCCACTATTCTCACAAAATCCACGCTGGTGATAACGGTATCGACTGTAAATATTGCCACTCTTCTGCAAGAGTTAGTAAAACGGCAGGTATTCCTTCTTTGAATGTTTGTATGAACTGTCACAAGAATATCTCAGAAGTTGCCGAAACTACTGCAACTCCGGAGCACAGTAAAGCTTTCTATGATGGAGAAATCCAAAAGCTATACGATGCGGTGGGTTGGGATAAGGCAGCTCAAAAATATACCGGAAAAACACAGCCTGTAAAATGGGTTAGAATTCATAATCTTCCTGACTTTGTTTACTTCAACCACTCTCAGCACGTTTCTGTTGCTGGTGTTGAATGTCAGACTTGCCACGGTCCGGTTGAAACATTTGAACTTATGGAACAACACTCACCGCTTACAATGGGATGGTGTGTAGATTGCCACCGCAAGACAGATGTTAAGATGGAAGGTAATGCATACTACGAAAAAATCCATGCTGAGCTTGCTAAGAAGTATGGTAAAGACAAACTTACTGCCGCTGAAATGGGCGGATTGGAATGCGGTAAGTGTCACTATTAATCAATTATTAAGAAGCTAATATATATATACGATGTCATCAAACAAAAAATACTGGAAAAGTGTTGAAGAACTAAACGATAATAGTTCTATTGTTGAGACGCTCAGAAATAACGAATTCGCAGAACCAATTCCTGTGGAAGAGTTTTTAGGAGACAAAGAATCATTATCAGCAACATCAACATCACGTCGTGATTTCTTAAAATATGTAGGATTTAGTACAGCAGCAGCATCTTTGGCGGCTTGCGAAGGTCCGGTAATTAAGTCGATTCCTTACGTAGTACAGCCGGAAGAAATTATTCCTGGTGTTGCAGATTATTATGCAACAACTATGGCTGACGGATTTGATTTTGCTAACATCTTGATCAAAACCCGTGAAGGTCGTCCAATTAAAGTTGAAAACAATATTGTTGACGGAGTAAAACTTAGTGCTAATGCAAGAGTTCATGCTTCCGTTCTTTCTTTATACGACAGTACTCGTCTAAAACAGCCTAAAATTGCAAAAAAGGCCGCTTCATGGTCTGATGTTGATGCAAAAGTTAAAGCTAGCTTAAACGATGCAAAAGCAAATGGAGGTCAGGTAGTATTGCTTACAGGAACAATGGCGAGTCCATCTACTGATAAGCTGATTGCTGAATTCATTGCAAAGAATCCTTCTGCAAAACATGTAGTTTATGATGCGGTTTCTGAATCCAATGCTTTGGATGCTTTCCAAATGGCATATGGAGAAAGAGCTTTGGCAGATTATGATTTCTCTAAATCAGAAGTAATCGTTTCTGTTGGTGCTGATTTCTTGGGAGACTGGCAAGGTGGAGGATTTGACTCAGGATATGC
This sequence comes from Flavobacterium sp. Leaf359, assembly GCF_001423985.1. Lineage (NCBI taxonomy): Bacteria > Pseudomonadati > Bacteroidota > Flavobacteriia > Flavobacteriales > Flavobacteriaceae > Flavobacterium > Flavobacterium sp. Leaf359. The sequence continues at coordinate 340,523 of NZ_LMPW01000010.1, forward strand.
AAAAGGACGTGTTCCGAAAAACGGAAAAATGTCTAAGCACATCCAGTTAGAGTCAAATATGTCTTTATCAGGAGCAAATGCTGATAAGCGTATACCATTGACAATTACAGACCAAAAACATGCTTTGGTTAAAATTTATAATATCATCACAGGTGCTTCTGTTGGAACTCAAAAAATTGCAAGAGAAGAAGAAGTGATAAAAGCGGCGCAGCAGCTTAAATCGGCAGGATCAAAAGGAGTTTTGGTTTCTGGTTTGGATGATTTAAATGCACAATTGCTTGTGTTTGCTATCAACAATGCATTAAAATCGGAAGCATTCAATCCTTCCGGTGCAAGATTGACCAGAAAAGGTGATGCTAAAGCAGTTGCTCAATTAGTAGCTGATATGAAAGCAGGTAATGTTCATACATTGATTATGAATGGTGTAAACCCGGTTTACACACTTGCAGCTTCAAAAGATTTTGCTGAAGGCTTGAAGAAAGTAAAATTATCAGTAGCCTTCTCTTTGAAAGAAGACGAAACTGCTGTTCTTTCTACAATTGCCGCTCCGGCTCCTCACTACCTGGAATCTTGGGGAGATGTTACAATTTCTAAAGGAAATTACAGCATCATGCAGCCAACGATTCGTCCATTATTCGATTCAAGACAATTCCAGGAAGCTATTTTGCTTTGGTCTGATAATTCAACTTCTTATTACGATTACCTAAAAGTTGTCGGTTCTTCAATTGCTTCAGGAACAACCTGGAACAAACTGGTTCACGATGGTGTTTATGCTACGCCTGTAACTGCCGTTTCTGGTGGTAATGCAGATTACGCTAAAGCAGCTTCTGATTTGGCTCAGGCTAAAAAATTAGGTGAATTTGAATTGGTTCTTTATACTAAAACAGGAATGGGAGACGGCCAGCAGGCTAACAACCCATGGTTGCAGGAATTCCCGGATCCGATTACACGTGTTTCATGGGATAACTACGTAACAGTTTCAAGAGCTGATGCTGAAAAATTAGGAGTAGAAAACTACAACGTGGCAAACGGAGGTTTGAACGGAAGTTATGTTTCTATTGAAGTTGGTGGAGCGAAACTGGAAAAAGTTCCTGTTATCATCCAGCCAGGTCAGGCAGTAGGAACAATTGGTGTTGCTTTAGGTTATGGCCGTAAAGAATCATTAAAAGAAGAAATGCAGGTAGGTGTTAATGCCTACACATTATATGCAGGCTCAAATGCAAATCAAGGCGCGAAAGTTGCTAAAGTTAGCGGTGATCACGAATTTGCATGCGTTCAGTTGCAAAGAACATTGATGGGAAGAGGAGATATTCTTAAAGAAACGACTCTTAGCGTATTCAATGACCCTAAAGTGGATGCCAGCGTATGGAACCCGGCTCCAATGGTTTCGTTAGACCACAATCCTGTTAAGGCAAATACAGTTGACTTATGGGATTCGTTTGACAGAACAATCGGACACCACTTTAAATTATCTATTGACTTAAATTCATGTACAGGTTGTGGTGCTTGCGTCATTGCTTGTCATGCTGAAAATAACGTTCCTGTTGTAGGAAAAGCTGAAGTTAGAAGAAGCCGTGATATGCACTGGTTGCGTATTGACAGATACTATTCTTCTGAAGAGACTTTCGCAAAAGACAACGAGAAAAAAGAAGGATTCGAAGGATTGTTCGGAGATAAAGGTTCTCTTGGAGGATTTGGAGAAATGGAACACCCTTCAGATAACCCTCAGGTAGCATTCCAGCCGGTAATGTGTCAGCACTGTAACCATGCTCCTTGTGAGACTGTTTGTCCGGTTGCTGCAACATCACACGGTCGTCAGGGACAAAACCACATGGCTTACAACAGATGTGTTGGAACCCGTTACTGTGCTAACAACTGTCCGTACAAAGTACGTCGTTTCAACTGGTTCTTGTACAACAAAAACTCTGAATTTGATTTCCACATGAATGACGATTTAGGTCGTATGGTGTTGAACCCGGATGTAGTTGTTCGTTCAAGAGGGGTTATGGAAAAATGTTCATTCTGTATCCAGTCAACTCAAGCTGTCATCTTGAAAGCGAAGAGAGAAGGAAGACCGGTTAAAGAAGGTGAATTCAATGATGCTTGTGCTTGTTCTGCAGCATGTACTTCAGGTTCGATGGTGTTTGGAGATGTAAATGAGAAAGAAAGTCCTGTTGCTAAATTAGAGCAAGACCCAAGAATGTATCATTTGCTAGAACATGTTGGAACAAAACCTAATGTATTCTATCACGTAAAAGTTAGAAATACCTAGTCATAAATAATTAATTAAGAAACAAGATAAAGGATTATGTCGTCTCATTACGAAGCACCCATTAGAAAACCTTTAGTTATAGGTGATAAATCTTATCACGATGTAACAGTAGATGTAGCTGCACCTGTTGAAGGGAAAGCCAACAAACAATGGTGGATTGTATTTTCAATCTCCCTAGTCGCATTCCTTTGGGGATTAGGCTGTATCATATATACTATCTCTACTGGTATCGGTTCATGGGGATTAAATAAAACAATTGGATGGGCTTGGGATATCACTAACTTCGTTTGGTGGGTTGGTATCGGTCACGCTGGAACGCTGATTTCCGCAGTACTTTTATTATTCCGTCAAAAATGGAGAATGGCGATTAACCGTTCTGCAGAAGCAATGACCATCTTCTCGGTTGTTCAGGCGGGTCTTTTCCCAATCATCCACATGGGTCGTCCATGGTTAGGATACTGGGTATTGCCAATTCCAAACCAGTTCGGGTCACTTTGGGTTAACTTTAACTCACCGTTGCTTTGGGACGTATTCGCGATTTCTACGTATCTTTCTGTATCATTGGTTTTCTGGTGGACAGGTTTACTTCCGGATTTCGCAATGCTTAGAGACAGAGCAATCACTCCTTTCACAAAAAGAATTTATTCAATCTTGAGCTTCGGTTGGAGCGGTAGAGCAAAAGACTGGCAACGTTTCGAAGAAGTTTCTTTGGTTCTTGCAGGTTTGGCAACGCCACTTGTACTTTCTGTACACACAATCGTATCTTTTGACTTCGCAACATCCGTAATTCCAGGATGGCATACTACAATCTTCCCTCCGTACTTCGTTGCCGGAGCGGTATTCTCAGGATTCGCAATGGTAAACACCCTGCTTATCATCATGAGAAAAGTTTCTAACCTTGAAGCTTATATCACACTACAACATATCGAATTGATGAACATTGTAATCATGATTACAGGTTCTATCGTAGGTGTGGCTTATATCACTGAGTTGTTCGTTGCATGGTATTCAGGTGTTGAATACGAACAATATGCATTCCTGAACAGAGCTACAGGTCCTTACGCTTGGGCTTACTGGGCGATGATGACATGTAACGTATTCTCTCCTCAGTTCATGTGGTTCAAAAAATTAAGAACAAGTATCATGTTCTCTTTCGTTATCTCGATTGTGGTAAACATCGGTATGTGGTTTGAGCGTTTCGTAATTATCGTAACTTCATTGCACAGAGATTACCTTCCATCTTCCTGGACAATGTTCTCACCAACATTCGTTGATATTGGAATATTTGTCGGAACAATCGGTTTCTTCTTTGTATTATTCTTGTTATATGCTAGATCTTTCCCTGTGATTGCTCAAGCAGAGGTTAAGACAATCTTGAAATCTTCTGGAGAAAACTATAAAAAACAAAGAGAAGAAAATAAACATTCACACCATGAGTAATAAAGTTATATACGCTATTTATAATGATGATGACGTGCTTATGGATGCCGTTAAGAAAACACGTGCAGCTCATCACCATATTGAAGAAGTTTTCACGCCTTTTCCAGTTCACGGATTGGACAAAGCAATGGGAATATCTCCAACCCGATTAGCAATCTGTGCTTTCTTATACGGATTAGTAGGTCTTTCTGTGGCAACAACAATGATGAACTACATCATGATTTCTGACTGGCCTCAGGATATCGGTGGAAAGCCAAGTTTCAGCTATATCGAAAACATGCCGGCTTTCGTTCCGGTTATGTTCGAGATGACTGTTTTCTTTGCTGCCCACTTAATGGTAATCACATTCTACATGAGAAGTAGATTGTGGCCATTCAAAAAAGCAGAAAACCCGGATGTAAGAACTACAGACGATCACTTTTTGATGGAAGTTGCAGTTCATGGAGACGAGAATGAATTAGTTGCATTCTTTCAAAATACTGGAGCAGTAGAAGTTAAAGTAATAGAAAAGCATTAAGAGTAGATATGAAAAGTTTATATAAAATAACACTTTTAGTAGGAATCGCGATAACAGCAGTTTCTTGTCACAACAAGAGAAAGCCAAATTATCAATACTTTCCTAATATGTATGAATCAGTAGGTTATGAAACCTATTCTGAGTCTGGTGCTTTTAAAGATGGAAAAGAAGGGCAATTGCCTGCAAAAGGTTCAATTCCAAGAGGTTTCCAGCCTTATGAATATGAAAATTCAACAGCCGGTTATGAATTGGCAAAAGCTAATTTGAAATCTCCATTAGATTCAATTGCAAGAAATTCTGACAAAGGAGCGAAGCTATTCGGAATCTATTGTGCAATCTGCCACGGAGAAAAAGGAGACGGAAAAGGTAACCTGGTTAAAAGAGAGAAATTCTTAGGTGTTCCTAGCTATGCTGATAGAGTTATCACTGAAGGAAGTGTTTTTCACGTAGAGACTTACGGATTGAATGCAATGGGTTCTCATGCGAATCAATTATCTGTTGAAGAGCGTTGGATGGTTGCAGCTTATGTGATGAAACTAAAAAGTGAATTATAATTGTAGAACAAACTGATCTTAATAGATATGTACACATTTTCAAGCAAATTAAAAACCTTTTCTATTATCCTTATGGTTGTAGGTATCCTTGGGGTAGGATATAGTTTTTTAACTGCACCAAAAAATACAGCTGAAGTAGAGGAAATCCTTAAGAAAGAAGCAGAAGAGCACGGCGGACATGGTGGACATCATGAAGCAGTGGCTGGCCATGACAAGCACGAAGCTCATGGAACTGCTACAGAAGCTCATGAGACAGTAGCAGCCGCAGAAGCTAAACCTGAAGCTTCAATGGCAGATTCAGTTCATGTAGATACAATTTCAGTTACTAAAGATACAGCTCACGCAGTTGCAGCAACAGAAGAACACCATGATGATCATGCTGCTGTTGCGGCTCACGATCATGACAAAGCAGAAGGCGGTCATGATGATGCTCATGCAGCAGAACACGCAAAACACGTAGAGCACGTTTTCCACCAATTAAAAAACAAGCCTTGGGCAGCAGTTTATGTAGCAGCATTGTTTTTCATGTTGATTTCATTAGGTGCATTAGCATTCTACGCAATCCAACAAGTAGCTCAGGCAGGATGGTCTCCGGTTTTATTTAGAGTAATGCAGGGAATCACGGCTTATTTGCCTTGGGGTTCTATTATTGTATTTGTTCTTTTGGCACTTGGAGCTTTCCACGTACACCATTTGTTTGTATGGATGGATGCAGATTTATTAGATCCTGCAAATCCTAAATATGACAAACTGATTGCAAACAAATCAGGCTACCTGAACGAATATTTCTGGTTAATCAGAGCAGCAGTTTTCATCATCGGATGGAACCTATACAGATATTTCTCAAGAAAGAACTGTTTGGCTCAGGATCAGGCAAGCGACAACGCTTTCTACAAAAAGAACTTCAAAATATCAGCAGGATTCCTGGTATTCTTTATCGTAACAGAATCTATCATGTCCTGGGACTGGATTATGTCTGTTGACCCTCACTGGTTCAGTACATTGTTCGGATGGTACGTTTTCGCAAGTTTCTTCGTAAGCGGTATTACAGTAATCGCTATGGTTACATTGTACCTGAAATCAAGAGGATACTTGGAATATGTAAACACAAGCCATATCCACGATTTAGCTAAATTCATGTTTGGTATCAGTGTATTCTGGACTTACTTATGGTTCTCACAATTTATGTTGATCTGGTATGCGAATATTCCTGAAGAAGTAACTTACTTCATTACAAGAATTGAGCAATACAACCTGCCTTTCTTTGGAATGGTTGCCATGAACTTCCTTTTCCCGGTATTGATTTTGATTAATACAGACTTCAAACGTTTGACCTGGATTGTTGTTATGGCTGGAGTTGTTATCCTGGCAGGTCACTACATTGATTTTTATAATATGATTATGCCGGCTACTGTAGGTGACCGTTGGTTCATTGGTGCAGGTGAAATTGGAGCGATATTCTTCTTCCTTGGGTTATTTATCTTCGTAGTCTTTACAGCGCTATCTAAATCTCCTCTATTGGCTAAGAGAAATCCATTTATTGAGGAAAGTAAACATTTTCATTATTAATATTTAAAGAAAAAAACAGATGACAAGTTTGTTGGTAATTATAGTTTTAGTTTTATTAGCTGTTGCGATTTGGCAATTAACTAAAATTTTCGATTTGACTCAAATTGGCGGTCTAAGTGATAACTCACAAGTTGCCAATGACAGAGACAATAATATTAATGGATATATGATGTTTGCCTTTCTGGGTTTCATATATGTTACGACAATTTATTGCATAATTAAATTTGGTCACTTCCCATTAATGAGCAACTCTGCTTCTGAACACGGGCAGGATGTAGATAACCTGATGTGGATTTCGATGATTTTGATTTTCACTGTTCAATTCATTACTCAGGCTCTTTTGCACTACTTCGCATTCAAATACAGAGGTAAGCAGGGAAAAAAGGCATTATACTTTGCAGATAATGATAAACTAGAGTTCATATGGACTATTATTCCGGTAATCGTATTGGCTGGTTTAATCTTATACGGATTGTATGCATGGACAAACATTATGTTTGTTGACGAAGATGAAGATGTTATCGTAGTTGAACTATATGCAAAACAATTCTCATGGGAAGCCAGATATGCAGGTGAAGACAACGTGCTTGGAAAAGCAAACGTAAGATATATTGAGGGAGTTAACACTTTAGGTGTTGATGTGTCTGACCCTAATGCTCAGGATGACAAAGTAGTAACAGAGTTACACTTGCCAAAAGGTAAAAAAGTATTGTTCAAGATGCGTTCTCAGGACGTATTGCACTCTGCTTACATGCCACACTTTAGAGCTCAGATGAACTGTGTTCCTGGTATGGTTACTCAGTTTGCATTTGTTCCTACTAAGACTACGGCTGAAATGCGTCAGCATCCGGATATTGTTGAAAAAGTAGCACACATCAACGAGCTAAGAGCTAAGAAGAGCGTTGAATTAGTGAAAAAAGGGGAGCAGGGATTAGATCCTTACAATTTTGATTTCCTATTGCTATGTAACAAAATTTGCGGACCTTCTCACTACAACATGCAAATGAAGATTGTTGTAGAAAGTGAAGCTGATTTCAAAAAATGGTTAAGCGACAAGCCAACATTGGTTTCTGCAGTTAAAGCTGAAAAAGAGCCTAAAGCAGAAGAAGGTGCAGCAGCACCGGCAGATACGACAAAAGCTCCAGTAGCAGATACAACTAAAGTTGTAGCAGCCAATTAATAATTAGTATATCTTTTAAATAAAATTTAAATTATAATATATGTCAGCAGTAGGTCACGATATCGATCACGGACACGATCACGAACACGAACACCACCATAAAGATACCTTCATTACGAAGTATATCTTTAGTATCGATCACAAGATGATTGCCAAGCAGTATTTGATTACTGGTATCATCATGGGTATTATTGGTGTGGGAATGTCAATGCTTTTCAGAATGCAATTGGCCTGGCCAGAAGAATCTTTTGGCGTGTTCAAATTTTTCCTTGGAGAGAAATTCGCTCCGGGAGGAGTAATGCGAAACGATGCTTACCTTGCTTTGGTTACAATTCACGGAACAATCATGGTATTCTTCGTTTTGACTGCCGGATTGAGCGGTACGTTTAGTAACCTCTTGATTCCATTGCAGATTGGTGCGCGTGATATGGCTTCCGGATTTATGAACATGATTTCATACTGGTTGTTCTTCCTTTCAAGTTTGATTATGGTGATTTCACTTTTCGTTGAATCAGGACCAGCATCTGCAGGTTGGACAATTTATCCTCCTCTTTCTGCATTGCCTCAGGCAATTCCAGGTTCAGGTACAGGTATGACATTATGGTTGGTATCTATGGCTATTTTCATCGCTTCTTCTTTGATGGGATCGTTGAACTATGTAGTAACTGTGATCAACTTAAGAACTAAAGGGATGTCAATGACAAGATTGCCACTTACAATCTGGGCTTTCTTTATTACTGCTATCATTGGTATCGTATCTTTCCCGGTTCTTTTATCAGCTGCATTATTATTGATTTTCGATAGAAGCTTTGGTACTTCATTCTTCCTTTCTGATATCTATATCGCTGGAGAAGTACTGCACTACCAGGGAGGTTCTCCGGTATTGTTCGAGCACTTATTCTGGTTCTTAGGACACCCAGAAGTATATATCGTATTATTACCGGCTCTTGGTATTACATCTGAAATTATTGCAACAAACTCTCGTAAGCCAATCTTTGGTTACAGAGCGATGATTGCTTCTATATTAGCGATTGCATTCCTTTCAACTATCGTTTGGGGTCACCACATGTTCATCTCGGGTATGAACCCGTTCCTTGGATCGGTGTTTACCTTCACGACATTGTTGATTGCAATTCCTTCTGCTGTAAAAGCATTTAACTACATCACGACCTTGTGGAAAGGTAATCTGCAGATGAACCCTGCGATGCTTTTCTCAATCGGATTGGTTTCTACGTTCATTACTGGTGGTTTGACAGGTATCATCCTTGGAGATAGTACTTTGGATATCAACGTTCACGATACGTATTTCGTGGTAGCACACTTCCACTTGGTAATGGGTATCTCTGCACTTTACGGAATGTTTGCCGGAATCTACCACTGGTTCCCAAGAATGTTCGGTAGAATGCTAAACAAAAACCTAGGTTATATTCACTTCTGGGTAACTGCTATCTGTGCTTACGGAGTATTCTTCCCAATGCACTTTATTGGTATGGCAGGTCTTCCAAGACGTTACTATACAAACACAGCTTTCCCGTTATTTGATGACTTGCAAAATGTAAACGTATTGATTACTGTATTTGCTTTAGTTGGAGGAGCTTTCCAGTTGGTATTCCTTTGGAACTTCTTCGTAAGTATCTTCTACGGAAAGAAAGCAGTTCAAAACCCATGGAGATCCAATACTTTGGAATGGACAGCTCCGGTAGAACACATCCACGGAAACTGGCCTGGAGAACTTCCAGAAGTTCACAGATGGCCATACGATTACAGCAAGCCTGGCTTTGATGATGATTTCGTTCCGCAAACAGTGCCAATGAAAGAAGGCGAAGAAGAACTTCACCATTCATAAATTATAAAAAAAATAAAAAAATCCGTTTCAAGAAATTGAAACGGATTTTTTTTTGAAAAAAAAATAGGTTTTTTGTCCAATTTCAAAATCCCGATTGTCATTACAGTATATAACAATTAAAACTTCAAATAAAATGGAACAAAGAATCAACATTCATGTAAAAGGACAGGAAGCCATGAAAACACTTTTCGGGATTGGTGCCTACCTGAAAAAATCACCAGTAGAATTGGCACTTTTAGAATTGGTTTATTTTCGTGTATCTCAAATTAACGGTTGCGCCTATTGCCTGGATATGCATTCAAAAGATGCCCGTGCCAAAGGCGAAACAGAACAGCGTTTGTATGGTTTGAGTGCCTGGAGAGAAGCACCTTACTACACCCAAAGAGAAAGAGCTGCATTTGCATGGGCAGAGGCACTGACTAAATGTGAAGTGACAGATGCGGTCTATGCAGAAACAGCATTACAATTTTCAGAACAGGAATTAATTGATCTGACTTTGGCAATTACGACCATCAATACTTGGAACCGAATCAACATTGCTTTTCCTCATGCAATCGGAACCTACAAAGTTGGCCAGTTTGGCTGATTTTTAAATTGGAAACTTTCACTACATTTAATAATTTCAAAAAACAGTATAACATGAACGAGTTCGTATTAATAATCCGCAGAGATATGATCAGTAAGGATGCAACACCATCACCGGAACAAATGCAGGCAGCAATCAAACCATTCCAGGATTGGATTGGCGGTATAGCGGCCCAAAACAAATTAGTTGCGCCACCCAAAAGATGGGATTCAGACGGTAGGGTTGTAAAAGAGGATAATGTCGTGACAAACGGACCTTATGCCGAGATAAAAGAATCGGTAGGAGGTTTGTTCTTAATCAGGGCAGAGAATTATGAGGAAGCCGTTGAAATTGCCAAAGGATGTCCTATTTTAAAATGGGGTGCCAGTGTTGAAGTGAGAATGGCTGTTCCAACTGAGTAGTTTAAAAGATGGAAGACAGCCAACTGTTGCACAATTTATTCAGGACAGAGTATCGGAAACTGGTTTCGGTACTCTGTTACCTGTTTGGCATTAAACACATAGAAATTGCAGAAGATATTGTTAGCGATACATTTCTTGCTGCTACAGAAACATGGAGTTTAAAAGGCATACCGGATAATCCAACGGCATGGCTGTATACTGTCGCCAAAAATAAAACCAAAAACCATCTTAAACGCGATGTCTTTTTTGAGCAGAAATTATCTCCCGAGTTTAAATATGCTGCCCAGAAATCGGAAGAAATAGTAATAGACTTATCTGCCAAAAATATTGCAGATAGCCAGTTAGCCATGATTTTCACGGTCTGTGACCCGTGTATTTCGACAGAATCGCAGGTGGCTTTGGCTTTGAATCTGCTTTGTGGTTTTGGAATTCAGGAAATTGCTGATGCTTTTTTGACGAACAAAGAAGTCATTTACAAAAGAATCAACCGTGCCAAGGAAAAGCTGAAAGCAGAAAACATAAAAATACAACAGCCTACGATAGTAGAAATCAATAACAGGCTGGAACCGGTTCTCACAACCTTATACCTGTTGTTTTCGGAAGGATATTATTCTTCTTCACAAAATACCATCTTGCGAAAAGATCTTTGTGCCGAAGCCATGCGGCTGGTGCATCTGCTAATGGAGAACAAAGCGACCAATAAGCCATCCGTAAATGCGCTATTTTCCCTAATGAGCTTCCATTCGTCACGATTTGATGCCAGAACCAATGAAAAGGGCGAAATCGTCTTATATGACGACCAGGACGAAACAAAATGGAACCAGGAATTAATTATCCAGGGAACCTATTTCTTAAACCAGGCGTCAACAGGAGACACAATAACGAGGTACCATCTTGAAGCCGGAATTGCCTATTGGCATACGCAGAAAGAAGACACCGACGAAAAGTGGGACAATATTCTTCAACTTTACAACAGCCTGCTCATATTAGAGTATTCACCAATTGCAGCACTCAACCGTACTTTTGCATTAGCTAAAGTTCATGGTAAAGAAAAGGCAATTCAGGAAGCAGAAAAGCTAAATTTAAAAGATAACCATTTTTACTTTTCACTGTTAGGACATCTGTATACTGATTTTGACAACCAAACAGCGTTGGCACATTTTAATACTGCTTTCAAATTGGCAAAATTGGAAACAGACAGAAAGACCATTACAGAAAATATTAAAAAACTTGTTTATTAGGATTGACTCTCCTCAGATTTGGGCTTTGTAAAATAATAAACAGGAATTCCTGCCAGCATAATGGCAACACCCCAGCCACACGTTTCAAGCCTTGTAATCAAAAGCGAAATACACAAGGCAGAAGCAGTAATGATATAAAGTATTGGTAGTACAGGATAGCCAAAAGCTTTATAAGGGCGTTCAGCATCAGGCATTTTTTTTCGAAGTATAAATATGCCGTAAATTGTCAGTATGTAGAAAATAATAACGATAATCATCACGTAGTCAAGCAAGGCTCCGTATTTTCCGGTAAGGCATAAAACCGAAGTCCAGATGCATTGCGCCCATAAAGCCCAGGCAGGAACACTGGCTGTATTCAGTGCGGCAGCTTTTTTGAAAAACAATCCGTCTTTTGCCATTGTGTAATACACTCTTGCTCCGGCCATAATCAGCCCATTGTTGCATGCAAAAGTGGAAATCATAATCATAATGGCAATAATCAAAGTACCAATATTACCGAAAATATAGTTGGATGCCACTACAGCCACCCGGTCGGATTTGGCAAGAGCAATTTCTTCAAATGGCACAACAGCCAGATACATCAGGTTAGCAAGGATATAAAGAACGGTCACGATAAAAGTCCCCAAAAACAAACTCAAACCCACATTGCGTTTTGGATTTTTCATTTCTCCCGCAATAAAAGTCACGCCATTCCAGGCATCGCTGGAAAATAACGAACCCACCATAGCGGCTGAAATTCCGGTTATCAATGCCGTACCGCTAATAGGCAACCATGATTTGGTATCGGCATTATAGGATTTTGTATTCCAGGCATCTGCCCAATTGGCATTCCAGATATCTGCTTTTGCAGCCATAAACAATCCAAAAACCACAAGACCCAAAAGTGAAAGTATTTTAATGATAGTCAAAACAGTCTGAAGCGTTTTGCTGTTTTTAACACCACGGCTGTTGATATAAGTCAGCAGTATAATAGTAATGATAGAAACAATCTGTGCCGCATTTAATTTAAAAGAACCAATTGTAAATAAAATATTTTCATCGCTCAAAGGCTCATACAAATAAGCCGCGAATTTTGAAAAGGCAACACCAACCGCTGCAATCGTGCCGGTTTGTATAACGGCAAAAAAGCTCCAACCATATAAAAAAGCAATCAGTTTATTGTAAGCTTCCTTAAGATAAACATATTGTCCGCCTGCTTTCGGGAACATCGAACTGAGCTCTCCATAACTCACTGCGGCAATAACGGTTATCAATCCGGAAATGACCCAGATTAGCGTCAGCCATCCGGCAGAACCGACCTGTCTGGCAATATCGGCACTCACAATAAAAATTCCGGAACCAATCATGGAACCCACAACGAGCATCGTTCCATCCAATAATCCTAATTCCCGCTTTAAATGATTGTCTTCTTGTTGGTCTTTCATATAATTTTTTAAGGTTGTTTGTTAATTTGTGTTAAAGATATTAAAAAAACCTTATTTTGACTGGTGTCCATTTTTTCTGTACCTTTCCTCATTCCCTAACTTTAAATTTTTTTTGCTATGAGCGATAAATATGCTGACATTCCATTGGTTCAAAATCAGGACAAGAGAAGATTCGAAATGGAAGTTGAAAATCATATAGCCTTTATTGAATACATCATCAACAAAGACAACATCATGTATCTTACACATACCGAAGTGCCAAAAGCTTTGGAAGGTAAAGGCGTAGGAGGAAGCATGGTTGAGAAAGCCCTGAATTTCGTTAAGGATAACGGATATACTTTAGCGCCACTTTGCCCGTTTGTTGCGGCCTATCTGAAAAGGCATCCGGAATGGCAATCTATTTTGGCCAAAGGCTATAATGTAGGGTAATTAGCCCGGACAGGAAATCAACATTTTCTCTATCTTTGCCAGATGAATGCAAATCTAGATCCAACAAGCAACAATTACAATTCAGAAGAACTTGATTTTGAAAAAAGATTAAGGCCTTTGTCCTTTGATGATTTCACAGGGCAAGATCAGGTATTGGAGAATCTGAAAGTATTTGTCCAGGCAGCTAATCTTAGGAATGAAGCATTAGACCATACGTTGTTTCACGGACCTCCGGGTCTGGGAAAGACGACGCTTGCCAATATTTTGGCAAACGAATTGGGTGCCGGTATCAAGATTACGTCTGGTCCTGTTTTGGATAAACCCGGAGATTTGGCAGGACTGCTCACCAATCTTGAAGAACGCGATGTGCTTTTTATTGATGAAATCCACCGTTTGAGTCCTATTGTGGAAGAATATTTATATTCTGCAATGGAAGATTTCAAAATTGACATCATGATAGAATCAGGTCCAAACGCCAGAACTGTCCAATTAAATCTCAATCCGTTTACGCTTGTTGGGGCTACCACGCGATCCGGATTACTGACAGCACCTATGCGCGCCCGTTTCGGAATCCAGAGTCGCTTGCAATATTATACAACAGAACTTCTGACTTCAATAGTTGAACGTAGCTCGGCAATCTTAAAAATGCCAATTACAATGGAAGCAGCGATCGAAATTGCCGGAAGAAGCCGTGGAACTCCCAGAATTGCCAACGCATTATTACGAAGAGTACGTGATTTTGCCCAAATCAAAGGAAATGGGAAGATTGACATAGAAATTGCAAAGTTTTCATTGAAAGCCCTGCATGTTGATGCCCATGGATTGGACGAAATGGACAACAAAATCCTGACAACAATTATTGATAAGTTTAAAGGAGGGCCGGTAGGATTATCGACCTTGGCAACAGCAGTTTCAGAAAGCGGCGAAACGATTGAAGAAGTCTACGAGCCGTTCTTGATTCAGGAAGGTTTTATTATTAGAACACCTAGAGGAAGAGAAGTTACTGAAAAAGCCTATAAACATTTAGGGAAAATCAGGACAAATATCCAGGGAGGACTTTTTTAAATTTAAGATTTCTGACTTCTGAAATTTAGGATTTAAGATTTTTGATTTGTGTTGTGGGGTTGAAGAGAATAAGATATAAGCCATTTAAAATAATTATGCATGACCTCGGAAGAATTAAAAGCAAGAACAAAAAAGTTCTCGTTAATGGTAATTGATGTGGTAGAAAAACTGCCAAATACAATTTCAGGAAGGGCAATTGCCAATCAGATAGTTAGAAGTGGTACTTCGGTAGGAGCAAATTACAGGGCTGTTTGTAGGGCAAGAAGTGACAGGGAATTTATTTCCAAAATGTCAATTGTCATTGAAGAAGCTGATGAAACGTTATTTTGGATAGAAATTCTTCAAGAGAAAAAATGGATTGATTACACACAACTAAACCAAATCTGGAAAGAAGGAAACGAACTAACAGCAATCTTTGTCAGCACAGTCAAATCAATGAAATCACGCCTAAACAAATCTTAAGTCTAAAAAGTGTAAAGTCACAAGTCTAAAGTATAAAGTCACAAGTCTAAAATCATAAATCCCAAATCATAAATCAAAAATCCAAATACACGCAATTTATAAAATCCGAAGCCCAGCGCCTCGGATTTATTTCTTGTGGCATATCTAAAGCAGGATTTTTGGAAGAAGAAGCTCCAAGATTGGAAGCATGGCTAAAGAATAATGCCCACGGACAAATGGGCTATATGGAAAACCATTTTGACAAAAGATTAGACCCCACGCTTTTGGTTGACGATTCAAAAAGCGTCATTTCGTTATTGTTGAATTATTATCCGGAACAAACCCAGGTAGAAGACAGCTATAAGATTTCAAAATATGCCTACGGACAGGACTATCATTTTGTCATAAAGGAAAAACTAAAGGAATTCCTTTTTTCGATTCAGGAAAATATCGGCGAAGTTTCGGGACGGGCGTTTGTAGACTCGGCTCCGGTTTTGGATAAAGCCTGGGCGGCCAAAAGCGGCTTAGGCTGGATTGGCAAAAACAGTAACCTTTTGAGCAAACAGGTAGGCTCTTTTTTCTTTATTGCGGAACTGATTGTAGATTTGGAACTGGAATATGATACCGCTGTAACAGACCATTGTGGCTCCTGTACAAAATGCATCGATGCCTGTCCTACAGGTGCGATTATTGCTCCCTATGTAGTTGACGGAAGTAAATGCATATCCTATTTCACTATAGAATTAAAAGACAACATTCCTCAGGAAATGAAAGGCAAATTTGATGATTGGGCCTTTGGGTGTGACGTATGTCAGGATGTGTGTCCGTGGAACCGATTCTCCAAACCTCATAACGAACCCCTATTCAACCCGAATCCGGAATTGCTTTCCATGACCAAAAAAGACTGGGAAGAAATCACAGAAGAAACATTTCGGGCCGTTTTTAAAAACTCTGCTGTTAAACGTGCCAAATATGATGGCTTGAAACGGAATATTGATTTTTTAAAATAGATGAAAAATTAGAAAAAGTATTTCGGGGTTATATTTTTATTTTGCGACTCTGCATAAAAATAGGCTGCTCGCAAAGGCGCTGAGCCGCAAAGTTTATGGAGGAATTTATTAGAGTTGTATTCATTATATGGTATAGACTTCCCAAATCCGCGTAATTAATCCGTGATAATCCGCGTCTAAAATAAAAAACAATTGAAGGAAAGCCTGTCAAAAATCAGATTTTTTATTTGCGACTCCAGATTGAAAAAAGCTGCTCGCAAAGACGCTGAGCCGCAAAGTTTATGGAGGAATTTATTAGAGTTGCATTCATTATGTGGTATAGACTTCCCAAATCCGCGTAATTAATCCGTGATAATCCGCGCTTAAAATAAAAAAAGAATTGAATGGAAACCTTTTAAAATCAGATTTTTTATTTGCGACTCCAGATTGAAAAAAGCCGCTCGCAAAGACGCTGAGCCGCAAAGTTTATGAAGGAAATCATTAGAGTCACATTCATTATGTGGTATAGACTTCCCAAATCCGCGTAATTAATCCGTGATAATCCGCGTCTAAAAATAAAAAAAACAAGCCTTTCAAAACAGATTCCTTTATATGGTCTAAACTTTCCAATAGACAAAACTTTAAATAAAAAAGCCTCACTAATGAGGCTTTTATTATTGTTATTTCTTGCTTTGAATCCAATTATTAATCTTGTCTTCCAGTATTTTTAAAGGCAAACAACCTGATTCCAGAACCTGATTGTGGAATTCCTTTATTGAGAATTTGGCTCCCAATTCCTTTTCAGCTTTAGTACGAAGCTCGCGTATTTTCAATTGCCCTATTTTATAAGACAAAGCCTGTCCCGGAATAGCCATATAACGTTCGATTTCGGCAACAATACTTTCAGCCGGTTCGGCTTCATTTTCCATAGAATATTGAATAGCCTGTTCGCGGGTCCAGCCTTTGGTATGCAATCCGGTATCTACTACAAGACGGATGGCGCGGTGCATTTCAGCACTCAACATTCCAAAATATTGATACGGGTCTTGATAAAGTCCTAATTCTTTTCCTAAGGATTCGGTATACAGTGCCCAGCCTTCACCATAAGCATTAAACCATATCGTTTTTCTAAATTCCGGAAGGCTGGTGTTTTCCTGCTGCAATGAAATTTGATAATGATGTCCCGGTATTGCTTCATGTAGGAACAAATCTTCATCAGCATAGAAGTTGTATTTCTTAACGTCTGGAATTGGCACGTAGAAAATACCCGGTCTCGTTCCGTCAACCGAACCCGGATTGTATTCCGCACTGGCTGATTTTTCCCTAAAAGCTTCGGTTCTTTTCACAACAAAAGGCGTTTTAGGTTTTAAATCAAAAAGCTTATCCAGATTTGGCTTCATCTTTTCATGAATCGCATTGAAGTTGTCGATGACCTGTTGTGGTTCAGTAAATGGCATCAGCTCTTTTTTGTCACGAACATAATTAAAGAAATCCTTCAGGTTTCCTTTGAATCCCACCTGGTTTTTGACTTTTTCCATTTCGGCAGAAATACGCGCCACTTCATTCAGACCTAACTTATGGATTTCATCTGCCGTAAGATCAGTAGTCGTATAACGTTTAATAAGATGCTTGTAATAAGCGTCACCTTGCGGAATAGCATTAATGCCACTTGTAGTCCTGCTTTTTGCCAGATAGTCTGTACTCACATAATTGTATAAGTTTTTAAGAGACGGTACTAATTTTTCAGCAATCAGTTTTGTATAGTTGTCTGTAATCGTTTTCTTTTCATCCTCTGTAAATGTTTTTGGAAAAGCATTTAGCGGAGCATAAAATATATGGGTCTTGTCTTCTTTGGCCAAATCTTTTAATTGCGGAATTACTTTTAAGGTCAGTGCTTTTGGCAGCACATATCCTTTTGAAACGCCTTCTTTCATCTTGGCTTCAGCAGTAATAACCCAATCGTTAAAACCATTTAGTCTTTCCAGCCAGTTGTTATAGTCTTCTACAGTTTTGAATGGCTGTGCGCTTGAACCGCTGGCATATTGACCTATCATCAAAGGCATTCCTTCAAACTGGTTGATAGGCATCAGGTCTTTTCTGAATGTGAGAGCTTCCAGATTTGCATCGCATTCCCAAGCCAGTATTGCTTTACTTAGCTTGTCATTTTCAGACAAAGTAGAATCGTCAAATTTTGCGAGTTCCTCTTTATATTTTGTAAAAAACGCTTTTATTTTAGCGATATAGTCATCACTAAGGTCATTCGGAAGCAGGTTGTTATAGCGATTGTCGCCTGCACTGGTCGCTTCCAGAGGGAAAAGTTTCAGCCTTTCCTGATAGTAGTTTTCTAATATTGTTTTCAGTTTTTCATCCTCTTTTTTAGAAGTCTCTCCCTTTTCTTTTTGGCAAGATTGGAGACTGGCAGTAACGATGCATAACAATAAAAGCAGTTTTCTCATAGTAGTAGGGAATTTGTGAAATGACAGAGATTGTATACGGATGTGCTTTTTTCTCTCTGAATACTTTACACAATGTTAAAAAATATTACTCATAATTCCTACATAAGATATTTTTATCTCGGATTGGTACAGAACTTTTCATAATAAGAAAAAGCAGGCCGTTTGAATTCAAACGGCCTGCCTGTTTGTTTAGTTATGTATTGGGCCTGATGGAGTGCCAGAACATACTTTTTTGCGATAGGTAATGCTTAGTTCCATACGATAGGGTCCGTAAGCTGTGACCATATATCCTCTCACCCTTTGGTATCCGGTGATGATAAAATCAGAGGTAGGTCTCGCGTTTATTGCTTGTTGGTTGATTCCATTTAGGTAGGCATTTAATGTGGCTGCATCATCACAATTATAAGGGCTGAAATCTACATCGATTGTTCGCAATTCAGTGGCTCCTAAGCCGCAGTTCAAAGGAGGCTCTTCGGTTTTGCAATTGTTTAGCATGCCTACCATTGTAAATTGATTCTGGCTGCTGTTTCCCATTCCTGAAACGAAAATACACCCGTTATTTGTGACATCGTCTGGACAGACAGACTTGAGTGAAACGTCCTTAGCGGGTTGGGCTTCCTGGAAACTTCTTGCTGCCTTTGTTGTTTCGTCGGGTTGAACGGCTTCATCATTGCTACATGATGCAAAAAAGACAAAACCTGCAAATAATGCAGCCGTAAAAAAATGTCCTGTTTTAAAATTTTTAAAATTTTTCATAAGTTAAATTGGTTTGTTTGCCTACTCTTGGAAAGGATTTTCAGCTTCCTCCTTTTGAATGTTCTTCGGTAGATACAAAGAGGAGGATTTTTGTTACCTTAAATTTCCATGAAATTTTTAGTAACGAACAGCAACAATAAACTTTATAAAAGAATAGCATTAAAAGTTTCTCAGTTCCATTCAGACTTTTACCTTTGTAAGTCCGAATAAAATATACAAAAATGAACAAGTACAGTAAAAGAAGAGAAGCGCTGTTATATCATGCGAAACCATCGCCTGGGAAAATCGAAGTCGTTCCAACCAAGGCCTATGCAACACAGAGAGATCTGTCGTTAGCCTATTCGCCGGGTGTAGCCGAGCCTTGTCTTGAAATTGCGAAGGATGTAAATAATGTTTATAAATATACAGCAAAAGGAAACCTGGTAGCCGTAATCTCAAACGGAACTGCCGTTTTAGGATTGGGAGATATTGGTCCGGAAGCATCAAAACCGGTAATGGAAGGGAAAGCTTTATTGTTTAAAATCTTTGCCGATATTGATGTCTTTGATATTGAAGTAGATACTAAAGACGTCGAAAAGTTTATTGAGACGGTAAAAAATATAGCTCCAACTTTTGGGGGAATCAACCTGGAGGATATCAAAGCTCCGGAATCATTCGAGATAGAAAGAAGGTTGGTTGAAGAGTTGAATATTCCTGTAATGCATGATGACCAGCACGGAACTGCAATTATTTCATCAGCCGCCTTGCTTAATGCTTTGGAATTGGCCGGAAAGAAAATCGAAGACGTAAAAGTGGTGGTTTCCGGTGCCGGTTCTGCGGCTTTGGCTTGCGCTAATCTATACGTATTGCTTGGAATCAATCCTGAAAATGTTATCATGTTTGATAGAAAAGGTTCCCTTTCTAAAAACAGAACAGATATATCTGACATGCAGAGGAAATATGCCAATGGAGAAAAAAGCATAACGCTGGAAGAAGCATTGGTTGGTGCCGATATTTTCCTTGGGCTTTCTTCCGGAAATGTAATGTCGGCAGAAATGCTGATGCAAATGGCAGAAAACCCGATAGTTTTTGCGATGGCGAATCCAATCCCGGAAATTGACTATCACCTTGCCATTGCAACCCGTAAGGACATTATTATGGCTACCGGCCGTTCAGATTTTCCTAACCAGGTAAACAACGTATTGGGCTTCCCGTATATTTTTAGAGGAGCAATTGATGTCAGGGCGTCAAAAATCAATGAAGAAATGAAGATGGCTGCCGTAAAAGCACTGGCTTTATTGGCAAAAGAAACCGTTCCGGAGCAGGTAAATATTGCGTATGGAGAAACCAAACTGGTATTTGGAAGAGATTATATCATCCCGAAACCATTTGACCCGAGATTGATTTCCGTAGTGGCTCCTGCAGTTGCCAAGGCAGCGATGGATTCCGGAGTTGCGGCAAATCCAATTCAGGATTGGGATAAATACAGAGAAGAATTGATGGAACGTCTTGGTTCCGATAATAAAATGGTTCGTTTGTTGGCCAACCGCGCCAAAACTGACCCGAAACGTGTGGTTTTTGCAGAAGCAGACCATTTAGACGTATTAAAAGCAGCGCAGATTGTTCTGGAAGAAAAAATCGGAATCCCGATTCTTCTTGGAAATCGCGAAATCATCCAGGAACTGAAAGAAGAATTAGGCTTTGATGCAGATGTTCTTATCATCGACCCGAAAACGCCTGAAGAAGATGAAAGAAGATTGCGTTATGCCAATTCATTCTGGGAAGCCAGAAGAAGAAAAGGAACCAGTTTGCTGGATGCTCAGAAATGGATGCGCGAAAGAAATTATTTCGCTGCGATGATGGTGAATGAAGGTGAAGCAGATGCTTTGGTTTCGGGCTATTCCAGAAGTTATCCGTCTGTTGTAAAACCAATGATGCAGCTTATTGACAAAGCACCGGGTGTTTCTAAGATTGCGACAACCAATATGATGATGACAAAGAGAGGCCCGATTTTTCTATCGGATACCGCAATAAATCCAAATCCGACTGCTGATGAGCTGGCAAAAATCGCATTGATGACAGCCAAAACTGTACGTATGTTTGGAATGGAACCGGTCATTGCCATGGTGTCTTTCTCAAACTTTGGTTCCTCTAATGATGAAGGAGCAAGAAAAGTTGCCGAAGCCGTTGCCTATCTTCACAAATACTATCCGGATTTGGTTGTTGATGGAGAAATCCAGGCCGATTTTGCTTTGAATTCTGAAATGTTGCAGCAAAAATTCCCATTCTCTAAACTGGCAGGCAAAAAAGTAAATACGCTTATCTTCCCTAATCTGGAATCGGCTAACATCAATTATAAGATGCTGAAAGAATTGGATAAGTCGGTTTCAATCGGACCAATCATGATGGGAATGGACAAGCCTGTTCACATCTTCCAATTGGGCGCAAGTGTAGAAGAAATGGTAAATATGGCCGCTGTTGCAGTTGTTGATGCACAAGAAAAAGAAAAAAAGCAAAAATCCATAAAAGTCAATTTTTAACGTATTTTTTTGTTGATGAACAATTAGATGAGGCTCAATAAAAGTTTTTCGTTACATTTGGGATTTATTTAACAATTCATGATAGCGCATTTACAAGGAAAATTAGTGGAAAAAAACCCTACAGAAGTTGTGATTGACTGCAACGGAGTAGGGTATCATATTAATATTTCACTTCATACTTATTCTTTGATTCCTGACTCGGAAAACATTAAACTTTTTACTTATCTCCAGATTAAGGAAGATGCACATGTACTGTTTGGATTTGCCGAAAAATCTGAAAGAGAAATCTTTAAATTGCTTTTGTCTGTTTCCGGTATCGGAGCAGGTATTGCACGGACTATGCTGTCTTCGCTGGAACCAAAGCAAATCATCCAGTCAATAGCTTCGGGCGATGTGGCAACCATCCAATCCATTAAAGGAATTGGCAGTAAAACAGCGCAAAGGGCTATATTGGATTTAAAAGATAAAGTGTTAAAAGTGTATGATTTAGACGAAGTTTCTATTTCGCAGGACAATACAAACAAAGACGAAGCGTTATCTGCTTTGGAAGTTCTTGGATTTAACAGAAAATTGGCGGAAAAAACTGTAGAAAGAATTGTTAAGGAAAATCCAAATGCAAGCATTGAAAACATTATTAAACTAGCCTTAAAAACCTTATAATACTTGAAAACTAACTATACTAAAGGCATTGCCTGTAACTTGAAAATTAGCTTTTGGCTGATTTCGATTTTTTTTAGTGTAACGATACAAGCACAAGAAGACGAGGAAGTTCAGGATACTACCAAAACAGGGTATTCCGTTGGAAGAGTAGAATTGAAAAATCCCCCTAGTATTATAGAGGCATATACCTATGACCCCATAACAGATCGTTATATTTATACGAATACCGTAAATGGTTTTAATATAAATTATCCCGTAGTTCTTACACCGCAAGAATATGAGGAATTGGTGCTTAGGGAATCAATGCGAAAGTATTTTAAGGAAAAATCAGATGCGATAGAAGGTAAAAAAGATGGTAGTGATGCCAAGAAAAAAGACCTTTTGCCGCGATATTATGTCAATTCCAGTTTCTTTGAAACCATTTTTGGTAGTAATACCATCGACATCAAACCAACAGGTTCTGTCGAAATGGATTTGGGAATCCGACATACAAAACAAGACAACCCTGCGTTATCGCCAAGAAACAGAAGTACAACCACTTTTGATTTTGACCAGAGAATCAGTATGAGCCTTATGGGGAAAGTTGGAACGAGGCTGAATGTCAATGCTAACTATGACACCGAGTCTACCTTTGCTTTCCAAAACCTGATAAAGTTGGAATATACGCCTACGGAAGATGATATCATTCAGAAGATTGAAGTCGGAAACGTAAGCTTACCGTTAAACAGTACGCTGATTCGTGGTGCGCAAAGCCTTTTTGGGGTTAAGGCGCAATTCCAGTTTGGAAAAACAACCATTACGGGAATCTTCTCAGAGCAGAAATCCCAAACCAAAACAGTTACGGCCCAGGGCGGAGGAACGGTGCAGGAATTTGAATTGTTTGCATTGGATTATGATGCAGACAGGCATTTCTTCCTTTCACAGTACTTCAGAAACCAATACGACAGGTCGCTTCGAAACTATCCGTTGATTGATAGCCGTGTTCAGATTACCAGAATAGAGGTTTGGGTAACCAATCGCCAGAACAGGGTCAGCACAACAGACAATAACCTAAGAAATATTATTGCAATTCAGGATTTGGGAGAAGCACAACTCACGGGTCAGGATGATAATGAAGTAGTATCGGCGAACCCTATTCCCGGAGGCTTCTTTACGGCTCCGGCCAATACACCTTCAAAAAACTCAAACAACCGATATGATCCTGCCAAAATAGGAACAACCGGTGTACTGAATCCGTCAATTCGTGAAATTGCAACGGCAAGCTCCGGGTTTACAGGCATTACGGTAAGTGAAGGAACGGACTACTCTAAATTGGAAAATGCCAGAAAATTATCATGGCCAAGCGACTATTCCTACCATCCGCAGTTGGGATATATTTCCTTGACACAGCGTCTTACCAATGACGAGGTATTAGCAGTTGCCTATCAATATACCATAGGTGACCAGGTGTATCAGGTGGGGGAATTTGGAACTGATGGAGTCGATGCAACACAAGTAAGCAACGGTATTCCAACTACCCAAAGCTTAATCCTGAAAATGCTGAAAAGTAACCTGACCAACGTCAATAAGCCGGTTTGGAACCTGATGATGAAAAACGTTTATGCTTTGCCTGGAGCCTATCAATTGGAGCAGGAAGATTTCAAGCTGAACATCATGTACACGGATCCGTCGCCATTAAACTATATCACACCGGCTGCACCTTCGGCTTCCAACCCATTACCGCCAGATGTGGAACAAACACCTTTATTGCGTGTTTTCAATATGGACAGGCTGAATTATACCAATG
This sequence comes from Flavobacterium sp. Leaf359, assembly GCF_001423985.1. Classification (NCBI taxonomy): domain Bacteria; kingdom Pseudomonadati; phylum Bacteroidota; class Flavobacteriia; order Flavobacteriales; family Flavobacteriaceae; genus Flavobacterium; species Flavobacterium sp. Leaf359. Next base: position 364,654 of record NZ_LMPW01000010.1, read on the forward strand.
ACCCGCAGCCTAACGGTGACGGTTTCTTCGATTTTATACCGGGATTAACGGTAGATAAACAAAACGGAAGAATCATCTTTACAACCGTAGAACCTTTCGGAGAACACCTTTTCAACAAATTAAGAACAAGCCCGACTCAGGACTATGATGCTCCGGCTGCAGGTAACTATAACGGAAACCAGAACAAATACGTTTACAGAACGATGTATCGCAGCACACAAGCGGCGGCACTTCAGGACAGTGATAAAAACAAGTTCCAGTTAAAAGGAAAATTCAAGTCAACAAGCGGAGACGGAATTGCAATTGGTGCATTTAACGTTCCTCAAGGTTCGGTTACGGTAACTGCCGGCGGACGAGTTTTGGTAGAAGGTGTTGATTATACCGTCAATTACCAGTTAGGAAGAGTTAATATTATGGATGCTTCCTTACAGGCTTCCGGAACACCAATCGAAATCTCGTTGGAAAACAACTCGGTTTTCGGACAACAAACGCGAAGATTTTTTGGGGTTAACGTTGAACATAAATTTAATGATAAGTTTATCGTTGGAGCTACATTGTTAAAAATGAGCGAAAGGCCATTTACCCAAAAATCAAATTACGGACAGGAATCGGTAAATAATACTATCATAGGTTTGAATACCAACTTCTCAACAGAAGTTCCTTTCTTAACAAGGTTGGTAAACAAACTTCCTAATATTGATACTGACGTTCCTTCTAATATCTCTTTCAGGGGAGAAGTGGCTTACTTAAAGCCGGATACCCCAAAAGCAGATAGATTCCAGGGTGAATCTACGGTTTATGTAGACGACTTTGAAGGCTCACAGACCACTATCGATATGCGTTCTCCGTTTGCCTGGAGCCTTTCCAGCGTACCGGAAAAACCAACGGTAAGTGATTATAATGACTTTGGAGGTTCTTTGACTACATTGAATTATGGTTACAAGCGAGCAAAACTAGCCTGGTATTCTATTGATCCTACTTTCTATGTGCAAAGGCCGGGCGGTGTTTCTGAAGACGACCTGAAGCTTTACAGTACAAGAAGAATCTATAGCAGAGAATTATTCCCTGTTACAGATATTGCCGTAGGACAGCAAACAGTTATCAATACTTTAGATTTGACCTATTTCCCTCGTGAAAGAGGTCCGTATAACTTTAACCCGTTGGCACAGGCTACAAACAGCTTTACGCCGGAACAGGCGGTTGACAACTTTGGTGGTATCATGAGAGCTATCAACTCCACCAACTTTGAACAGTCAAACGTAGAATATATTCAGTTCTGGATGTTGGACCCGTATTATAATGACCAGAGAGGTTCTGCCAATGCAGCAAATACAGGAAAACTATATTTCAACCTTGGGGAAATTTCGGAAGATGTCCTGAAAGACGGAAGAAAACAATACGAAAACGGACTTCCGGGCGCAGGTTCAACACAGCCTACATTTACAACTATCTGGGGTAAAATTCCAATCTCGCAATCTTTGATTTATGCATTTGATACCAATGGAGGTAACAGGCAGTTTCAGGATGTGGGTCTTGATGGTCTGAATGATGCAGAAGAAGCCGCACAGTTCCCTGGCTTTGCTTCACAACCTGACCCTGCTGCAGATAACTACCAGTATTTCCTTAGCGCATCCGGAGATGTTATCCAACGTTATAAAAATTATAACGGTTTGCAAGGAAACTCTCCAGTTGATGTAGGTGATTCTAACAGAGGAGCAACAACTTTGCCGGATACAGAAGATATCAACAGAGATAATACAATGAACGAAATCAATGCTTATTATGAATATGGCATTGACATAAGACCAAACATGGTAGTTGGGTCAAACCCGTATATTACGGATATCAGAGAAACAATAGCAAGCATACCCGGACAGGAGACTACCGGAGCTCGTTGGATTCAATTCAAGATTCCGGTTTCACAACCGCAGAATACAGTTGGAAGTATTTCCGATTTCAGATCGATTCGTTTTATGAGAATGTTCGTAACGGGTTTCAACGATCAGATTACACTTCGTTTCGGAGCATTGGAATTAGTGCGTGGCGAATGGAGAAGATATGTGAAAAGTCTTGATCCGAACGAACAGGATGACGATATTAACAATGCAGATGATACGGCTTTGGATGTATTGGCAGTTAACGTTCAGGAAAACGGAGACCGTTCACCAATTAAGTATGTAACACCTCCGGGAGTTGTTAGAGAGCAATTGTACAACAGTAATACGATTATAAACCAAAACGAGCAGTCACTTTCTTTGAGAGTTACAAAAGCGAATCCGTCACTTCCGGGACTTGGAGGTCTGGAGCCTGGTGATTCAAGAGCAGTATTTAAGAACGTAAGCGTGGATATGCGTCAGTTCAAGAAACTGAAAATGTTCCTGCACGCAGAAGCATTGCCGGTACCTACAGACATACAGCCTTTGGCAGACGACCAAATGGTTGCATTCATCCGATTTGGTAATGACTTTACGCAAAACTTCTATCAGGTTGAGATTCCATTAAAAGTAACTCAACAAACAGCAGCCGTGACAGCAGAGCAGGTGTGGCCGGAAGCAAACCAGATAGACCTTGCACTGTCATTGCTGACCAAGCTGAAGATTTTAGCTATGGATCCTAACAATGCATTGCTGGTGGAAGATGCTTTGGGTGTAAAATATGTAGATGATTTCGTTTTAGATCCGTCATTGGCAGGAAGAATCAATCCGTTAAGATTGGGTATCAAAGGTAATCCGAACTTTGGTTTGGTAAGAACCCTGATGGTAGGTTTGAAAAACCGCCATACAGATGATATTCGTGGTGAGGTTTGGTTCAACGAACTTCGTCTTGCCGATATGGATAATAAAGGCGGAATGGCAGCCATTGCCAGCTTGGATAGTAACCTGGCCGATTTTGCAACGGTTTCCGCAACCGGAAGAATGAGTACGCAGGGCTTTGGTTCTTTAGAGCAGGGGCCAAATGAAAGAAGCCGTGAAGATATCAAGCAATATGACATCGTAACCAATGTCAACTTAGGAAAATTATTGCCTAAAAAATGGGGAGTTAACCTTCCGTTCAATTATGCTATTGGCGAAGAAAAAATTACTCCTGAATACGATCCGTTCAACCAGGATATCCGTTTGGACCAATTGTTAGACAATACGGCCGATGCTGCTGCAAGAAATAATATTGAAAGCAGGGCAGTAGACTATACGAAGAGAAAAAGTATCAACTTTATAGGAGTCAAAAAAGAAAGAGGTGCAGAACAGAAACCGCATTTCTATGACCCGGAAAACCTTACTTTGTCCTATTCGTTTAATGAAACAGAACACCATAATTATGAAATTGAAAGCTTGCTTGACCAGCAGGTAAAAGCTTCCGTGGATTATACTTTTGCGTTCCAGCCTAAAGCGGTAGAACCATTCAAAAACACGAAGTTTATGAAGAAAAGCCAGTATTGGAAACTGTTGAGTGATTTCAACTTCAACTACCTGCCATCTTCGATTTCTTTCAGTTCCAATATTATGAGGCAATACAACAGACAGGAATATCGTGACGTGGATATTCAGGGAATTGGATTGTCACCATTATACAGAAGAAATTATATGTTCAACTACCAGTACGGTTTCAACTATAATCTGACAAGAGCATTAAAAATAAATTATACGGCATCTACCAATAACATTGTAAGAAACTATCTGGATGAATTTGGTGTTCCAATGGAAGACTTTACGATTTGGGATGATTTCTGGAACATTGGAGAAGCAAACCAGCACATGCAGCAGCTTGTGGTTAACTACGACCTGCCATTGAACAAGATTCCGGCATTAGGATTTATTAAGTCAACCTATTCCTATACGGGAGACTACAGCTGGCAACGTGCAACAGATGCATTGGCATCTGTAACTACAGAAGATGGTACATTCAGTCTTGGAAATACAATTCAAAACAATGGTTCGCACCGATTAAATACATCATTGAACATGGATGTTCTTTATAAGTATATAGGATTGGGCAAAAAACCAAAAGTAGCGACAAGACCAACGACTCAGGCGCCACCAAAGCCGGGAGAAAAAATTACGAATGCCAACAAACCGCAAACTTCAGGAAGTAATGTATTCCTGGATGGGTTGGTAGGAGTTCTGACCAGTGTTAAAAACGTTCAGATTAATTATACCCAAAATGAAGGTACGGTCTTGCCGGGATTCATACCGGGTGTAGGTTTCCTTGGAACTACAAAACCGTCTTTAGGATTCGTTTTGGGAAGCCAGGCAGACATACGTTATGAAGCGGCAAAAAGAGGTTGGTTGACAAACTATCAGGATTTCAACCAGAACTTTACACAGACTTCTTCAAAAGTCTTGAATATGACTGCTAATGTGGATTTGTTCCCTGACTTTAAGATTGATTTGACGGCAGACCGTTCTTATACCGAAAACTTCTCAGAACAATTTGATGCGGCTGATGGAATTTACCATTCGCGTTCGCCATACAACTATGGTAACTTCTCGATTTCGACGGTAATGATTAAAACGGCATTTGGCAAAAGTGATGAAAATTCATCTGCAGCTTTTGATGATTTCAGAAGTAACAGATTGACCGTAGCAGATCGTTTGGCGACCAGCTACTACGGAACTACAGAATTCCCTAGAACTTCTGACGGTTTCCCTGTTGGATTCGGAAAAAACAGCCAGTCGGTATTATTGCCATCGTTCCTTGCCGCCTATACGGGAGCAGATGCAGGAGGAGTTAAATTAGGGCCTTTTAGAGATGTGCCAATTCCAAACTGGAATGTAAAATATAACGGTTTGATGCGCTATAAGTTCTTTAAAGACCGATTCAAACGTTTCTCATTACAGCACGGATATAGAGCGTCCTATACGATCAACTCATTCCGTTCTAATTTTGAATACGACCAAAACCGTGATGCGGTTGATGCAAGCGGTAACCTGTTAAGTAAGACAATTATCTCAAACGTTAACCTTGTAGAGCAATTCAATCCTTTGGTTAGAGTAGACTTTGAGATGAAAAATTCATTCAAGGTATTGGCTGAGGTTAAGAAAGACAGAACGCTATCGATGAGTTTTGACAACAACCTTCTTACAGAAGTAAGAGGAATGGAGTATATCGTAGGTTTGGGCTACCGATTCAAAGATGTTGTAATCACATCCAGATTGGCAGACAACCCAACAAACACTATCCGAAGCGATATCAACCTTAAAGCAGATTTTTCTTTGAGAAAGGCAAACACAATTGTGAGATATCTGGATTATGATAACAATCAGTTGGCAGGTGGTCAGAACATCTGGTCTGTAAAGTTGACGGCAGATTATGCATTCAGCAAAAACCTGACAGCAATATTCTATTACGATCATTCTTTCTCTAAAGCAGTGATCTCCACATCATTCCCATTGACGAATATCCGTACCGGTTTCACGCTGCGCTATAACTTTGGAAATTAATTCGGAAAACATTTTAAAAATATATAAGTTAATAATACATTTGCCCAAAACAACAAACAATGAATATACCAGCAAATTTAAAGTATACGAAAGACCACGAATGGGTTAGCATAGATGGCGATGTTGCAACTGTAGGAATTACAGATTTTGCACAAAAAGAATTAGGAGATATCGTTTATGTAGAAGTTGAAACTTTAGACCAGACTCTTGATAAAGATGAAGTGTTTGGTACAGTAGAAGCCGTAAAAACAGTATCAGATTTATTCTTGCCGCTTTCAGGTGAAATTATTGAATTCAATGATACTCTCGAATCATCTCCGGAAAAAGTAAATACAGATCCGTATGGTGAAGGATGGATGGTGAAAGTAAAAATAGCTGATGCTTCTGAAGTAGAAGGATTATTGGATAGCGAAGCTTATAAAAACCTAATTGGAGCCTAACAAAAAAAGAATACTGTTTCTTGCCCTGGCGGTTTTTTGGACGATTTCCATTACGATTGCCTGTTTGGTAAGCATGTCAGAAGTTCCTGTCGTTAATGTAGACCAGGCCGATAAGATTGTGCATTTGTGTTTTTATGCTGTTTTTTCAATTCTTTGGTTTTTGTACCTAAGGACGAAAATCAGAAATACAAAAAAACTCTTTCTGTTTGTGTTTTTTCTTTCGGTTCTGTTTGGAATCCTGATTGAAATATGCCAGTCGCTTTTTACGGAAAGCCGGCAGGCAGACTTGAAAGATGTTATTGCTAATACGATTGGCGCACTCCTGGGATTGGCACTAATGGCAGTTTACAATAAAAGATTTAAAAATTAATCTGAAAATATCCCGCTTCGGTGGGATTTTTTTATTTTTATCATATGGATATCAAGCAATATTTAGATTCGACCTATTTAAAGACGCCGCAACAGGCAGGAATCAGTGAGGCAGAAAACGAAAAAATCGTCAGAAGCTTTGTTCAGGAAGCCATTGACGAAGGTTTTAAACTGATTATGATTCGTCCGGATATGGTGCATATGGCAAAACAAATGATTCTGAAAGCAGGCTCAAAAGTTTTGGTAGGAACCGTTATCGGATTTCCGGAAGGGAATTATTCTTTGGAGCATAAATTAGAAGAAGCTGAGAAAGCAATCAAAGACGGTGCTGATGAACTGGATTTTGTTTGCGATTATGAAGCGTTTAAAAGAGGCGATCTGGATTTGGTAAAAAAAGAAATACTGAAAGGAACCCAATTGGGATTGTCCAATCATAAAGTGGTAAAATGGATCATAGAGGTCGCGGCCCTGAATAGCCAGCAGATTATGCACCTGTCCTGTCTTGTGAAAAATGTGGTCATCTCTAATTTTGCTGAAGACAATTACGCATCGGTTTTTGTTAAATCGTCTACCGGATTCTATAAAACGGAGGATGGGCTTCCAAACGGCGCTACAGTTCCATCAATAATCATGATGTTGGAAAATGCATCACCACTTCCGGTAAAGGCGGCAGGCGGTGTCAGGACTTTTGAGGAAGCAAAGGAAATGATTCGCTTAGGAGTCAGAAGAATCGGAACTTCTTCCGCTAAAGCGATTGCAAACGGAGAAGCGGCAAATAACGATTACTAAAATCAGCAGGTCAATACATGAAAAAACTCCTAAAAATTGCCATCTTGCTTTTGTCTGTACATTCATGGGCGCAGAGTAACCGGGAAAGAGAGCAATTTCCTGTTTTTCCTAAATGCGAAGGGCAACAGTCTGAAAATCTGGAAGCCTGTTTTTATAACGAGCTTCAGGATTTCGTGTTTGCCAATTTCAAAGTGCCGCAGGAAACAACAGATAAAAATTACAAAGGCAGGGTAATCGTACTTTTTGAAGTCGATACGGCCGGAGTTTTTAAAGTACAGTATGTGGATGCTGTTGATGCTTCACTGGCTGAAGAAAGTAAACGGGTTTTTGGTCTCTTGCCAAAGATAAAACCAGCCACTTATAATGGTAATCCAACCTATTCGAAATACACAATCAGCATTAACATTCCTTTGGAAAAACAGGCGGCTGTTGTGGCAGAAGCTAAAAGGGAAAAAACAAATGCTGTTATAAAAGACAGAAGCAGGGAACTGACGGAATTTGATAGCATTGTTTACAAAAAGTTTGATAATCCCCAGCTTAAAAGCCATCTGAATATTCCATTTTCGCACAGCCTTTATGCTCAGTTTGACAGAGCTTTGAATCAGGTGGGGAGCAATAATCATACAGCCTCCAAACCTTATACTTATGCGGAAGTGTCCAGATATTATGATTTGGAACAAGCCAACAAAATGATTCAGAAAAACAAACAGGGGTGGTGGGGACGAAAACTCTGGAACGAAAATCTTGTGGCGATTCAGGGAGATGGCTATTGGTTCACGATGAACCCGATTTTGGATTTGCGAATGGGGAAAAGTGATCCGGGCAAGGCAGATTATACTTATCAGAATACCCGGGGTGTTCAGGTTCAGGGAGAAATTGGTAAAGAGCTAAGCTTTACTGCATCCATATATGAAAGTCAGGGGCGTTTTGCAGATTACTACAACAGATATGCCGAATCCATCAAGCCGTCAGGCGGTAATCCGGGAGTTATTCCCGGGATAGGAATTGCGAAGCGATTTAAGGAAGATGCTTATGATTTTCCAATGGCAGAGGCTAATATATCTTACACGCCAAGTAAATTCATTAACCTGCAATTAGGCTATGGAAGGAATTTTTTAGGTGATGGATACCGCTCTTTATTGCAAGGCGATGGAACAAGTCCGTATCCTTTTTTTAAAATCAACACTAATTTCTGGAAAATCAAATACACAAATACCTATATGTGGCTGAAAGACGTAAGGTCGGAAGCTACAGAAGACAATACCTATGCTACAAAATTCATGGCAAACCATTACCTGAGCTGGAATGTCACAAAAAGATGGAATCTCGGTTTTTTCGAATCAGTAGTATGGGCCAACCAGAACAATCGCGGTTTTGATGCCAGTTTCATTAATCCGATTATATTTTACAGAGCCGTAGAATTTTCATCATCTTCAAAAAGTGGTAATGCTCTTTTGGGTCTTACCTCAAAGTATAAATTCAGCAACCAGATCCAGTTGTATGGGCAATTCTTATTGGATGAATTTTCCATTGCCGATATGAAAGCCGGGGATCAAAGCTGGAAAAATAAATTCGGATACCAGCTTGGGGCAAAATATTTTGATGCTTTTAATATTGATAACCTGTTGTTGCAATTGGAGTACAATCATGTGCGTCCATACGTTTATGCTCATAGCAATCCTTTAACCAATTATGCGCATAGCAACCAGAGTATGGGGCACCAATGGGGTGGTAACTTTAAAGAATTTATAGCCGTAGCCAGATATTTTAAAGGAAGATGGTTTGCAGATGCAAAACTTACCTACGGAAAAAGAGGGCTTGATTTCGATACGGAAGAAAATAGCTTTAATTACGGTGGCAATATCTATAAAAATTATGGGGAAGGAAGACCTTTTGATACCGGTGTTAAAACGGGTCAGGGAAATGAAACCACAATTCTTATTGCCGATTTACAGGCAGGCTACCTGGTTAATCCGGCCACAAACCTGAAATTTTTTGCGGGACTGATTTACAGAAACTTTAATCCGAATGTAGATACCCCAACAGCTTTTAAAGAAGATACGACATGGTTTTCAATAGGTTTAAGAGCCGATCTTTTTAACTGGTATTTTGATTATTAATTCGGTTTTCGCAAAACCTGCGTTTTTTGTGATTTGTTTTTTGTGATTTTCTTTCCGAACCAGTATCTTTGCGCAAGATTTCAAAATCCAAATGAAAGCAGCATTGAGCACTACAGCAAATAACTTCTCTTTAAAATCCCTGTATATTGATTTCAGAGAAATCACCAAGGCAAGATTGGCGGTTAGCGTAGTTTTTTCTTCTATAGCCGGCTACCTGCTGGGCTTTGATGATGCGCATCCATTCAAATGGCTCACTTTGTTTATGCTTGCCGTTGGAGGCTACTGCATGGTGGGGGCGTCAAATGCTTTCAATCAAATTATAGAAAAAGATCTGGATGTTTTGATGGATAGGACCAAAAATCGTCCTGTGCCGTCCGGAAGAATGACAGTAAACACGGCTTTTATTATTGCTTGTGTCCTGACAATAATCGGTTTGGTAATCCTTTACAATATCAATCCTAAAACCGCCATGTTTGGCGCAATTTCTATTTTTCTTTATACGAGCGTCTACACGCCGTTAAAAACCAAAACCCCATTATCTGTTTTTGTGGGAGCTTTTCCCGGAGCCATCCCTTTTATGTTAGGATGGGTTGCAGCCACAGATGATTTCGGAATCGAAGCAGGAACACTTTTCCTTATTCAGTTTTTCTGGCAATTCCCTCATTTTTGGGCTATTGGATGGTTTTTGTTTGATGACTACAAAAAAGCAGGATTCTTTATGCTCCCAACAGGAAAAAAAGATAAAACCACAGCAACCCAAATTATATTGTATACAGTCTGGGTGATTGTGGCCTCATTGCTTCCGGCATTCTTCCCGTTGATAGGTCTTGTTGGAAGTAAATTGCAGCTAAGTCCAATTGCAGCGGTTGTTGTATTGCTGTTAGGGATTTGGATGTTGGTTTATGCAGTGAAATTGTATAAATCCCGTGAAGCAAAAGCGGCACGAACACTAATGTTGGTGAGCGTGTCTTACATTACCCTGCTGCAGATTGTATATATAGCAGATAAATTTTTACGATAATGGAAATGACGATAAAAGGAATGACAGCTAACGAGCATAAAGAAAGAAAAGCAAGATCATACAAACTGATTTTGTGGTTTGCAATGATTAGCATGACAATGATGTTTGCCGGATTAACCAGTGCTTATGTTGTGAGTGCTTCAAGACCGGACTGGTTAAAAGATTTTGACCTGCCAAGCGCATTTTATGCCAGTACTGCTGTAATCGTAATCAGCAGTCTGACATTTCATTTTGCAAAAAAAGCAATTCAAAAAGATAACAGAAGCCTGACGACTTCGCTTTTGCTTGTGACTTTAGCGTTAGGATTGCTTTTCGTTTTTCTGCAGTTTGAAGGGTTTAACCAAATGATTGCTATGGGGCTTAATCCTACAGGACCAACAAGTACAGTAACTACTTCTTTTATCTATGTAGTCGTATTGGTTCACTTTGCCCACCTTTTTGGGGGTCTGATATCGCTTTTAATCATAATTTATAATCATTTTAAACAAAAATACAATTCAGGTCAAACCCTTGGAATAGAGCTAGGTGCGATGTTTTGGCACTTTCTGGACTTTCTGTGGTTGTATTTGTTTTTATTTTTATATTTCTTTAAATAAGAAAAAAACGTAAATTTGGGAACTTTTTAACTAAATAACTTTATGGGATCTACTGTTACTACTGCAAATAGTGAAGGTAAAATTTGGGGAGGCGGCAACGAGCCTATGGGAATTAATTATGGCAAAATGATGATGTGGTTTTTCATCGTGTCTGATGCCTTAACATTCTCTGGATTTCTTGCTGCATACGGTTTTTCAAGATATAAATTCATTGAAACTTGGCCTTTGGCGGATGAAGTTTTCAATCACTTTCCATTTATGCACGGTGTGGATGCTCCGATGTACTATGTGGCATTAATGACCTTTATTCTTATTTTCTCATCTGTAACGATGGTATTGGCAGTTGATGCCGGCCACCAGATGAAAAAACAAAAAGTTGCAATCTATATGTTCCTTACCATTATTGGTGGTGGAATCTTCTTGGGTTCTCAGGCTTGGGAATGGAAAAACTTCATCAAAGGAGAATATGGAGCTGTTGAAACTAAAGGAGGAAGCATTCTGCAATTTGTAGATGCAACTACAGGAAAAAGAGTAAAGCTTTCTGATGTGGCAATTCCGCTTCATGAAGAAAGAGAGCAGTTGACAAGAAATAAAGGATTCTGGTTTTCAAAAGAAAGCACATTGCCAACTTATTCTGTAAACGAAGTAGTAGAAGGATTCAAGGCTAACCCTAACATATTGGTTAGAACTGAAGCGATTTACCACCCGTCTATGGCGAAAAATGTTGGAGTTCACCCTGAATTGAACAAATCAACTCACAAACACAAAACAATCTTAACAAGAGAAGAGTCTCTGAAAAGATTAGCTGATGTTCACTATGTTGTTGAAGGAGCTAACCTGGTTAGAAACGAATACGGTCAAAAATTATTTGCTAACTTCTTTTTCTTTATCACTGGTTTCCACGGTTTCCACGTATTTACAGGGGTTTTAATCAACGTGTTGATTTTCCTTAATGTGGTTTTGGGAACTTATGAAAAAAGAAGAAGCTACGAAATGGTTGAGAAGGTTGGACTTTACTGGCACTTTGTCGATTTAGTTTGGGTATTTGTATTTACATTCTTCTACTTAGTTTAATTTTTAGAGATTATTATTATGGCACACGCACACGAGCACGTTTCTAATACGAAAAGAATTTGGATGGTTTTTGGAATACTATCTGTTGTAACTATTATAGAAGTTGCATTTGGTATATACAAACCGGCTATTTTGCACGATACTTTGTTTCTTCAGATGAATCTGCTTAACTGGATGTTCATTGGATTGACAATATATAAGGCATATTATATCGTTTGGGCATTCATGCACCTTGAAGGCGAGAAAAGTAATCTTAGGTGGAGTATTGTGGCACCTTTAGTATTCTTAATTATCTATTTAGTGTTCATCTTACTAGTTGAAGGTAATTATGTTTTTGATGTGTTCAAGAGTTCTCAGATAAAATGGAATTTTTAACAGCATATTAAATCACAAAAAAAGACGGTATTACACCGTCTTTTTTTATTTTTGCACTGCAATAACTTCTACATTACAATGAAAAAAAATATAGTCCTTTTCGTGCTGTTTATACTTCCAATCGTAGCTTATCTTTTCTTTGCTTCCGGTATTAACAGTTTCGCAAAACTTCCGACTATAACTGAAAAAATTCCCGACCTGAAATGGAAAACTGCCGACGGTCAAAGCATCACTCTTGATAATAAAATTACTATTTTGGGTTTTACAGGAAGTAAGGTGCTTTACAACGAAGGGAATTTTTTTAACCTGAACCAAAAAATTTACAATAAGAATAAAAACTTCAAGGATTTTCAGTTTGTCATGATCGCCCCAAAAGGGAGCGAAGGCGAAGTGAAGGAACTGATGGGGAAACTCAAACCGATTGCTGAAGATAAAGATATTTCAAAATGGATTTTTGTATTTGCTGCTCCGCAGGAAATCAGGGAATATTATTCGAAATTGAATCTGGTAGGACAGCTTGATGAAAATGCCGGAACAGCAAATGTCTATATCGTTGATAAGGCAAGGAACCTGAGAGGCAGAAAAGGAAAGAACCTGGAAGGTAAAGAAGAATATAAAGAAGGGTACAATACTATTTCTGCGGCCGATTTACATAACGAAATGAGTGATGATGTGAAAATCATCCTGTACGAATACAGGGCTGCCTTGAAAAAGAACAACCCTAAAACGGAAATGAAAAGAAAAATTTAATACGATGAAAAATAAATCATACATCGGAATTTCGTTTATTATTCTGGTTTTTGGAATCTATGCCATTCCAAAAATTATTGACAGGGTAAAAAATAATGATGTTTCTGTACAGGACAGATTAAACGTTCCGGCAAAGGAAAAAAAATCGGAAGAAGCTAAAAATCTGGTTAAGATTGGAAACGCTCCGCAATTTAGCCTAACAGACCAAAACGGGAAAACCATATCCAACAAAGATTATGAAGGAAAGGTTTATGTAGTAGAATTTTTCTTCTCTACCTGTCCGACTATCTGTCCGGTGATGAACCAGAACATGCGCATGATTGAAGATGAGTTTGGAAAGAATAAAAATTTCGGAATTGCTTCCTTTACTATAAACCCTGTAAACGATACGCCGGAAGTTTTAAAGGAGCATGCAAAACAATTGGGAGTAACTTCTCCTAACTGGCATTTCCTGACCGGCGACCAGGAGTATATTTATAAAATTGCCAATAAAGGATTCAATATTTATGCCGGCGAAAGTAAAAAAGAGGGCGATGCCGGATTTGAACATTCGGGTTACTTTGCCTTGGTTGATAAAAAAGGAAACATCCGAAGCAGAAAAGATAAATCAGGAAATCCTATCATATTCTATACGGGACTCAACTATAAAGACAAGGAAGGTTTTCAGGATGACCTGCAAGGGAAATACAAACCGGGCATTCATGCCATCAAAGAAGATATTGCAATTTTATTAGAAGAATAATTATGGATAACAATCTGAATGCTGTTGAACTGAAATATAGAAAGTGGATTATTGTTTTGTCAATAGCCATCCCTCTTGTTGTAGCTATCCTTTTTGGTGTAAAGCTAAAGGATTTCGGATATGACGTCAAACCGTTATCATTCCTGCCGCCAATTTATGCTGCTATCAACGGAGTTACCGCTGTGCTTTTGGTTGCGGCTGTTATGGCAGTTAAGAACGGAAAAAGAAAATTGCATGAAAATTTAATGAAAACGGCTATCGCGTGCTCGGTAGCGTTTTTAGGGATGTATGTAGCCTACCATATGACTGCTGAAAGTACTCCTTATGGTGGCGAAGGAATATCCAGATACATTTACTTTTTTATATTGCTCACACATATTCTTTTGTCGATAATCATTATTCCTTTTGTTCTTATAACCTATGTAAGAGCTTTGGCAGAACGATTCGATAAACACAGAAAACTGGCAAGAATAACCTATCCTATGTGGCTCTATGTGGCTGTTACAGGTGTTATAGTCTATCTAATGATTTCTCCTTATTATGCGCATTAAAAACTGCCTGAATAAAACTCTTTCGATGAAATGGGTGTTTCCGTTTTTAGCACTGTTTCTGCTTTCTTTAGATGCTAATGCGCAATGTGCCATGTGTCGTGCCGTTTTGGAAACGGAAGAAGGGGGAATCAAGGCCGAAGCGGTCAATGACGGAATAGTATATTTGATGGTGATTCCTTATATCCTGGTTGGTATTTTGGGATTTGCCATTTATAGAATGAAAACAAAAAAAAAGCCTGAATAATCAGGCTTTTTTTATTTCAATCCGTCTATACTAACATCCACTTTTCCATTCACGGTAATAAATGCAATGATGGCCTTGTTCGTGAGCTGAATCTTTTTGAATTCGATTCCTTCAATATTCCCGTTCACAAAAACACCCGGCATAGGAGAATAATTCTTTAGATAATTCATCATATTCTTTTTGCCTTCCTCAAGATTAGGCTTGATAGAGTAGCGGCAGCTTTCCTGCATCTTTCTCAATACCATTCCGGAAGCCAGCCAGTTCGCTGTTCTGATAAGCTTGTCTTTAGTGTCCAGTACATAATCCAGCTGGTCAAAATAGATTTCTTTGGTCGCATCATTATATTGCGGATAGCCGGAAAGATAAATGGTTCCCGTAACCGAACCTAATAAATCCAGGGCAATAATCATTTTGTTGTTTTTTTGCCAGATGTCTACCTTTTTTACGGTCACTTTTCTTTTTCCGGAACCAAACTCCTGTCCCTGGAAATTTTTTGTCATCAATTTTGAAGCATCCTGATAGGTTGAGATAGCAGCAATATTAGCGGAAATATAATCCGGCATTTTGGTTACCGGTTTTAATACGATTTTATCCCTGTCGAGTTTGTTTTTTGGTTGTTGTCCTACGATGGTTTCCATGTTGCACTTCAATCCCATCTCAAAAGAAACCATGTCTTTCTGGAGCTTGGAATTGGTCGCATATAGTTCTATCGGCACAATGCGCAGCCAGGAATCATAGGTTTCGCTCATTTGAAACGGCGTACATATTTTTTCCAAAGCGTCTAACACGTTAGGCTTAAAATCCATTGACTTTTTAATCGCTTCATCCAGATTATTCTCTATTTTGGATTTGAAAAGGCGAATGGCAGGATTTATCAGGTAGGTAATGGCTACGTTTTTACCTGCAATTACAATAGTCGGGCTTTCGTTCCATTCCAATGACTTTATAGAAGTATCGGTGTTCATCTTCCAGTTGGTAAGCCCAACGTCGCTTATCAGTGTAATAACACCATTCATGTTGATTTCGCGCGTATCGTATAGTTTTATTCCTAACCTGTCAATACCGTATCGGTAATGGATGTTGATTTTTAAAGGAAGTACGGTCTTGATTTTTCCTTTCTCTTCGGAAATTTTTATGTCGCCCAGTTTCCAGACTTTCATCTGTATGTCGTCATCTTCAATGTTTTTATCTTCATAGATAACATCATTCAGCAACTTATTCGTTTGACTTTCGATGTCCTTCAGCTTTATTTTTACCGGAAGGTTGATAAATGATGTCGAGTTTTCATAAACCAGAGGCAAAGCATTGTCAGGCTCCGGTTTTAAAGCCTCTATTTTCTTTGTGGTGGCACAGCTGCTCACCAGTAGTAAGGTTAGTAATGAGATTGATAGGCTAAAATATTTACCCATGTCTTTAACGATTTAATTTCGAAGTAAATGTAAATTTATTTTTTAATATCTTTTCTAAAAAAATCTGTAACAGTTTCCCCATTTAAAAGTCTAATAATTTTATTAAGTGAGTAAAAAGGCTAAATTTGTATTGCAATAACTTGCCCATATTGTACGTAATTATTTATGAAAAAAACATTCGTCAGTAAAATTATTTTGATTTTTGCCTTGTTCTCAGGGCTCGCATCAAATGCTCAGGCAAAAAAATGGACTTTGCAGGAGTGCGTGCAATATGCATTAGATAACAATATTTCTATCAAACAAGCCGATTTAGACAGTCAGGTTGCTGAAATTGACAAAAAAGATGCCTTTGGGAATTTTTTGCCAAGCATTAACGGTAGTGCTGTCCATTCCTGGAACATTGGTCTGAACCAGAACATTACAACCGGTTTGCTAGAAAACCAGACGGTGCAGTTTACCTCTGCCGGACTAAATGCTAACATTGATATTTACAGAGGCCTGCAAAACATAAACAGGATGAAGAAAGCGAGGCTTTCTATCATTGCGGCGCAATACAAGCTGTCTAAGATGAAAGACGATGTTTCCCTGAATGTAGCCAATGCCTTTTTACAGATTCTTTTCAATAAGGAAAACCTGAAAGTTCAGAAAGAACAACTACAAAACAACGAAAAGCAAAAGGAAAGAACCAAAGCATTAGTTGATGCGGGTTCTGTTCCGAGAGGTGATTTGCTGGATATAGACGCTACAGTAGCCAGCAGTCAACAGGCGGTAATCGTGGCAGAAAACACACTGCTTATCTCTAAATTGAGTCTGGCGCAGTTGCTGCAGATTGAAGATTTCCAGAATTTTGATATTCAGGACAACGACTATGAAGTAAGAGAAAGTGAAGTAATGCTGCAATCGCCTTCTGCCATCTTTGAAAAGGCAAAGGAAGAAAGAGCCGAACTTAAAATCGCCAAAGCAAATCTGGATATAGCAGAAAAAGACGTACAGATTGCAAGAGGTGCCTATCAGCCAAGTCTGCAAGGTTTTTATAGCTTTAGTACCAGGGCTTCCTATTCAGACAGGATTGTTGATTATAATCTTAATGCACAAAACCCTACAAGGGTGATAGGAGTTGTTGAAGGTACGAACCAGAATGTGGTTACACAAAATCTTTCTCCCATTTTAGGAAAACCGGCGCCTATTTTTGACCAGTTTAGCGATAATAAAGGACATTCTTTCGGTTTCCAATTGAATATCCCAATATTAAACGGATTATCTGCAAGAAACAATGTAGAACGTTCAAAGGTGGCTTTGGAACGCTCAAGAACATTATACAGCCAGCAGGAACTGGATTTGGAACGAAATGTTTATACTGCTTTTACAGATGCCAAAGGTGCCTTGAAATCATATGAATCGGCATTGGTGGCATTAGAAGCAAGAACAGAAGCGTTTAATTACGCAAAAGAAAAGTTTGAAGTCGGATTAATGAATGCTTTTGAGTTGAACCAGGCCCAGACACTGTATGTGAATGCGCAATCGGAAGTCCTGAGGACAAAATTCGATTATATCTTCAGAGTGAAAGTTTTAGAATTTTATTTCGGCATACCTATCCAAAAACAATAAGTTATTATGAAAAAGAAGACTGTTTATTATATGTTAGGAGGAGCTATTCTTCTGATAATTGTTTTGTTAATGCTTTCAAAAGCAGGCATTCTGGGAAATAAAGAAAAAGGGAAAGAGATAGAGGTTGCCCAGGTAGATGCCATGACGATTATTGAAACAGTTTCTGCAACAGGAAAAATCCAGCCCGAAATTGAAGTAAAGATATCTTCTGAAGTATCAGGAGAAATTATTGACCTGCCTGTAAAAGAAGGTCAGGTGGTGAAAAAAGGCGACTTGTTGGTTCGAATCAATCCGGATTTGTACACTTCGGGACTTAACCGTTCTGTAGCGAGCCTTTCCGGAACTAAAGCCGGATTAAGCCAGGCCGATGCGCAGTTCAAAGAAGCAAAGGCAAATTACGAAAGAAATAAGACGCTTTTTGAAAAAGGAATAATCTCAAAATCGGATTGGGACAAGGCCGTTTCTTCTTATGAAGTGGCCCAGGCTACAAAACAATCGGCCTATTACAATGTTCAGAGTGCTTCGGCAACGGTAAATGAAGCCAGAGATAATTTAGGAAGAACAACAATTTATTCGCCAGCCGACGGTACAATTTCTTCATTAGGTGTAGAATTGGGAGAAAGAGTATTGGGAACACAACAAATGACCGGTACAGAACTTTTAAGGGTGGCAAACCTTAACAATATGGAAGTGGAAGTAGATGTAAACGAAAATGATATTGTTAAGATTAATGTTGGTGATTCTGCGAAAGTAGAAGTTGATGCCTATCTTAAAAAAGAATTCAGGGGAATTGTGACCAGTATTTCAAATTCTGCCAGTACGGCTCTGACTGCTGATCAGGTAACCAATTTTAAAGTAAAAGTAAGAATCTTGAAAGAATCATATGCAGATTTGCTGGAAGGCAAACCGGCTAATTTTTCTCCTTTCAGACCAGGAATGACAGCAACGGTAGATATTATCACAAAAAGAAAAGAGAATGTCTTATCGGTTCCTATTAGTTCTGTCGTAGTAAAATCAGATACTTCCGCTACTGCAAAGCCGGTAGTCGTAAAATCAAAAGATGACCAGAACAATAACCAAAAGGCTCCAAAATCAGACAAGAAGTTTGAATGCGTTTTTGTAAAAGAAGGCGATAAGGCCAAGCTTAGGGTTATAAAAACGGGAATTCAGGATGATACTAATATTGAGATTTCATTAGGTTTGAAAAAAGGGGATATTGTTATTGTAGGTCCTTATGCTACAGTAACCAAAGATTTGAATTCCGGAGATTTGGTATATGTGAAGAAAGATGATAAAGCTAAAAAAGATAAGCCTAAAAAATAATGTCCTATATACTCAATATTGAAACAGCTACAAAAAACTGTTCGGTAAGTATTGCCAAAGAAGGGAAAACGCTTTTTTGCAAAGAAATGTCAGAACAGGGTTTTTCACATGCAGAGAAACTTCATGTTTTTATTGCGGAATCTCTTGAGGCATTAATGATTGATTTTTCAGATTTGGCTGCCATAGCTGTAAGTCAGGGACCGGGTTCCTATACAGGGCTAAGAATAGGTGTTTCTGCGGCAAAAGGGCTGTGTTACGCCCTGAATATCCCACTAATAGCAATTGATACTTTAGAAATAGTAGCCAGACAGCTTACGGTTTCTGACGGATTGATTATCCCTATGATTGATGCCAGAAGAATGGAGGTTTATGATGCCATTTTTGACAGCCAACATACTAAAATACGCGAAACCAAAGCAGAAATCATTACTGAAGATGTTTTTGCAGATTTTGAAGGAACCATTCATCTTTTGGGTGATGGCGCAATGAAATGTGCAGAAATATTAAACAACAGCAGATTTTTGTATCATCCGGAGATTATCTATCCTTCTGCCAAAGAAATGAGCGGCCTTTCTTTTGATAAGCATAAAAAAAGCGACATCGTAGATGTCGCTTACTTTGAACCTTTCTATCTGAAAGATTTTATATTACATAAGTGAGTTAATGAATTTTCCTAACTGATTAAGGTCAGCATCTTCAGAAAATGAAATTTTATTTTCCTTGATGAAAGATGCAATTTCTTTTTCTTTTTCCGGTACTATAGAAACGATTGCTTTCTTCTTTAAAGGCAAAGTTTTTATTTCTGAGTCACCTATTTTGAAGAAATACTCATCTTTTGCTTTTTTGTAAGTAGCTGGCTGATATGTGTCGTATCCGGAAGCAGGATGCACTTCAGGCTTAAGGTATACTACTTCAGATTTGTAAATCTTTACTTTCGGATTATTGCTTATCAATTTCAAATAGCCTTGTTTTTTTTCTCCTTTTTCGTTTGTGTATTCTACATATTCATAAGAAGTAGCACTGTTTGTCATGTTGATTGTCATGTTTAACTCAGAAGGCAAAATTTTAACTTCGTTATTTATGCTTACTTCTATGTCATCTGTATAAGCATTATGCCTAACCAGAATGATTTCATTTGAACCAGCGATTTTAGCAGGTAAGAAACTTTCGTTGAAGTACTTTGATCCGGCAGTTTTGTCAGCTGCATTTTTATCTGCGAATCTTCTTTCGTTAGTAA
This sequence comes from Flavobacterium sp. Leaf359, assembly GCF_001423985.1. Lineage (NCBI taxonomy): Bacteria > Pseudomonadati > Bacteroidota > Flavobacteriia > Flavobacteriales > Flavobacteriaceae > Flavobacterium > Flavobacterium sp. Leaf359. The sequence continues at coordinate 384,740 of NZ_LMPW01000010.1, forward strand.
CAATGTCATTAACTGTTTGTTGCGCATTAATTTGCGCTTCAGCAAAATTTGAAAATAATGCTGTGAGAGAAATGCTTAAAAAAAGTATTTTTTTCATGTTTTTAAATTATTAATTATAGTTTTTAGTTTTTATTATGTAGTTGCTTTAATAAGCGGATTTTTTTCTGTCTTTTCTAACTCGGTCAATATTTGCTCCAATACATCAGAACTCATATTCCCAAAATTTTCATTCTTGGCCCATGGTCTTACTACCAAATTTATGCCATTGTCTGTTAAATCACTGACAATTATAGCAGGAGCCGGATTCTTTAACACTTGCGGATGTTTTTTCATAATATCCATTATCGTGTCTTTTACCTGTTTTATATCGGCTTCATAGTTTATCTTGACAATTAAATCAGCCCTTCTGTTATTGTTTTGGGAAAAATTCTTGATTTTATTATTTGAAAGTATCCCGTTTGGTATATAGACTATCTGATTGGATGCCGTCAACAGCTTGGTCGTAAAAATCTGAATTTCCAAAACTTTCGCTGTTTCTCCCTGCGCCTCAATCGTATCCCCAACCCTAAAAGGCTTGAATAATATGATAAGCACGCCTCCTGCGAAATTAGAAAGCGATCCTTGTAGGGATAATCCAATGGCAAGACCGGCGGCTCCCAGAATAGCAACAAATGACGATGTTTCGACTCCAAGCTGTGAGATAAATGCCACAAATAGCAATACTCTCAATACCCAAATCAAGATATTTGCTAAGAACGTAGTGAGCGTCGGTTCAAGATTTCGACTGATCATTATTTTTGTGGCTAGACGGTTTAAAAGCCGTATTCCCCACAAACCTGCAAAAAGTAGTAAGAAAGCGGATACCAGTTTAGGGGAATAATCCACCAAAATTGTAATAATGCGATCTGTAAAAGTTTCTATTTTTTGGGCGTCAATCAACATCCTCAGACACAATTTTTTTTAAAGAGTCAAATCTAATAATTTAAAAAATAAATTTTTGTTAAATTTTAAACAATTAATAGTTTTTGCTATACAATTTTATGATACGTATTAACTTTTTATGGCATTTAGTATGGAAATTATGTCTTCTAACGGCTGTTCACAGGTTTTATTTTGACATAAGTAGAATAAATCTTTTCCTTTTTCAAATCGAGCTTTTAAGAAAGGAAGTTCTGACGGTTTGTGAGTTCCTGCTAACACAACATTGGGGAGGTATTCTTTTTGTAGTAAAAGAATATTTTCCAAGGCGTTTTCTCCACAGACAGCTAGTTCCTTATTGCTGTCTGAAAAGTTTAAGAAAGCATGCAGCCAATTTGAGAAAGCAGATGGATAGTCTATGTTTGGAAGAATATGGTTCAGCATTTTTTGAGCTACTGCTTCATAGTATGAATTTTCAAAGTAAATGCCCAGTTTATAAAGATTATTGGCCATGGCAGAATTGGAAGCTACAATCACATTGTCTTCCAGTTCGAAATGTTTTGTAATCAGTGCAGTATCTATATCAGAAGTAAAGGTGAAAAAGCCACTGGCCGGTTCATAAAAATGGTCAAAGCAATAATCTGTCAGCTGCCTGGAATTTTGGAGCCATTTTCCATCAAGAGTAGTTTCATAAAGGCTGATAAATGCTTCAATTACGAAGCAATAATCTTCAAGATAGCCATTAATCGTGTTTTTGCCATTTTTATGGTTGTGAAGCAGATTTCCTTCGGACGTCCAAAGATTCTCAATGATAAAATCAGCATTTTTCAGGGCAATGTCTAAATAGCTTTTGTTTCCTATCGCTTTATAGGCATCAACGAATCCTTTTAGCATTAATGCGTTCCATGAAGTAAGGCATTTGTCGTCCAATCGGGGTTTTTTCCTTTTTTCCCTTGAAGCGTAGAGCAATTTTTCCCAGTTTTCTTTTTTGTTTTGTAATTCAATAACCTCTAAATTGAAGCGTTGAGCAATTGTTTCCAATGACTCGGATTGAATCAAAACATAGTTGCCGTTTTCCCAATAGCCAAAATCATTTATATTGAAAACAATAGCAAACAGTTCAAAATCTTCTCCTACTATAGTTCTCAGTTCTTCTTTATTCCAGACATAGTAAGCACCTTCTTCCAAGTGTCCTTGTGCGGTAAGACTATCTGCATCCAATGCCGAATAAAAGCCTCCGTTTGGAGCAGTAAGCTCTTTTGAAATAAAGGATAATGTTTTTTCGATGGTTTTCTTATATAAAGGATTGTGGGTAAGTCTGTAAGCTTCTGAATATAAAGAAACCAGCTGTCCGTTATCATAAAGCATTTTTTCAAAGTGCGGTACATGCCATTTCATATCGACAGAATAGCGTGAAAAACCACCGCCCACTGTGTCGAATAATCCTCCGTAAGCCATTCTTGTAAGTGTCAGGTTCACAAATTCAGATAATTCGGAGTCCTTATTTTGATAGGCATAACGCAACAGGAAAGAATAATTGCTAGGCATCATGAATTTTGGAGCTCTGCTGTATCCGCCAAATTCCAAATCAAAGCTTTTTTTCCATTTTTCAACAAGTGCTTTAAGATTATCAGCGTCAAAGTTGGCATTATTGTCGGGTTGCTGCACCAGGCTGATGGGATTGATTCCCTGATGTAATTTTTCTGCATAGTCCAGCATTTTTTCAGGGGCAGACAAATAAAGCTGCTGCAGTTGTTCGAGTGTGTCCATCCATTCTTCTTTTCTGAAATAGGTTCCTCCCCATACAGGTCTGCCATCAGGCAGACACACTACGTTCATAGGCCAGCCTCCGCGACCGGTCATAATCTGGACGGCTTTCATATAAACCGCATCAATATCCGGTCTTTCTTCTCTGTCGACTTTGATATTGATGAAGCTTCTGTTCATTACCGCCGCTGCCGCCGTATCTTCAAAAGTTTCGTGTTCCATGACATGGCACCAATGGCAGGCGGAATAGCCCACGCTAACAATTATTAGTTTGTTGGTTTCTTTAGCCAGTTCTAAAGATTTTGGGTTCCAGGCTTTCCAATGTACGGGATTGTTGGCATGTTGCAGCAGGTAAGGGCTGGTTTCAAATTGCAGTTCATTCATGGGTAAGATTCTAAATTATAAAAAAAGCGTTCCGATTTCGAAACGCTTAAATGTAAAATGATTTGAGTGTTTATTCTAACTCGAAGGTAAGTTTTAAAGTTACCCTAAATTCTTTAACCGATCCGTTTTCCACGGTAGCACTTTGGTCCTGGACATAAACCGATTTTATGTTTTTTAAAGTTTTTGATGCTTTTGAAACGGCCTTCCTGGTGGCGTCTTCCCAGCTCGTATCTGAGCTTGAAAGAATCTCAATTACTTTTAATACTGACATAATTTGCTAGTTTTAAGTTGTTTATCCAATAAAGATAGCAAAAAATTGTCGTTTTCTAGCCGTTTAACGCCTCTACTTTTATATCCTGATCGTTTAACATGTCCTTCAGCATGTTTTCAATGCCGCTTTTAAGCGTGAAGGTTGAGGACGGACATCCGCTGCAGGCACCTTGCAATACCACTTTTACACGTTTGTCATTTTCATCGTAAGAATCGAAAAGAATATTACCTCCATCAGCAGCTACAGCCGGTTTTACATATTCTTCAAGAATATTTATGATTTGCTGTGAAGTAGTATCCAGATTATCGAAATTTTCAATCTTCTGTTTTTCAACTTTTGGATTTAGAGCGGCAATGCTTTCATCAATGACAATACCTCCGTTTTCAATAAATTCTTTGATGAAGCTTCTTAGTTCATAAGTAATATCCTGCCACTCTTTTACGGCATATTTCGTTACCGAAATATAATTTTCGTCTATAAAAACTTCTTTAACATAAGGGAACTTGAACAGTTCTAACGCTAAAGGAGAAGCAGCAGCCTCGTCAATGTTTTTGAATTCCATTGCGGTTTTGGTCATCATTCGGCTGCCAACAAATTTTTGCACTGCAGGGTTAGGTGTGCTTTCCGCATAAACAGTCAGGGGCTGTTTGGTTACTTTTTTCTCAACAATGTTTAAGATTTGTCCGCCTTTGTTGACAAAATTTTCGATTTGCTCGGCTACGGCTTCTTTTACATCATCCCATTCTACAATATTATAGCGTTGAATGGCGATGAAATTTCCGGAAATATATACAGCCTTTACAAAAGGAAGGTAAAATAATTGTTGGGCAAGGGGAGAGTCTTTTGCCTCATCTATATTTTTGAATTCAAAATTTTCATTTTGTGTAATAAAATCAGGCAATTCAAACTTTAGAATTGTCGGATTTTGGGTCTCTTTTATAGTAACATTTATCATTGGAATCTTATTTTGGGCAAATTTAACAAAGAAATTTTCGGCGAAATGTTATATTTGATTTTTTATAGAATAAATTAACAGTTCTTTCGTTTTTGTTTAACACCCAGACATTATTGAGGCCAATAGATTTTTTAAGAGCTTCTTGATTTTTTTCTTAAAGTTTTTATAAAAAGTGATTATAATATTAACGAATTAGTATACGAACCTAACACAAAAATTTATATATTTGACCGCTACGAAAAATTACTCAATCAAATCAGCACGCCTGTTTAATAAGGTAATCTAGGATTAGCAGTTTTTTTTGAATAATAATTAAGAGCGTTTTTCATTAATAAAGATAGACCCCATGAATTTTAAAAAGAGGTATTTAGCATTATTATTGTTATTGTCACAAATATCGTTTTCACAAGAAGGAATTGCCGTTTATTCAGATTATTTATCCGATAACTATTACTTGATTCACCCTTCTATGGCGGGTGCTGCAAATTGTGCTAAATTACGTTTAACAGCTCGCCAGCAATGGTTTGGACAGGATGATGCTCCGGCTTTGCAGACTTTGAGCTTTAACGGAAGAATAGGAGAACAATCAGGTGTGGGTATCATACTTTTTAATGACAGAAACGGTTACCACTCACAGGTAGGAGGAAAGATTACTTATGCTCACCATATCATGTTTTCAAGAGGTGATTATGATTTGAACCAGTTATCTTTTGGTATGAGTGCCGGATTAGTGCAGAGTAAATTGGATGAATCAGAATTTGAAGGATTCGATCCTATTGTTGTGGGAGGGGTTTACCAAAAAGATTCTTATTTCAATGTTGATTTCGGAGCTTCCTATAACTATTTGGATTTTTATGCGCACTTCACCGTTAAAAATGCGGTTGCAAATATCAGAAGAGAAATCTATACAGATTACGAATCGGATAACTTAAGGAAATATTTATTCAGTGCCGGATATGTTTTTGGAGATCCGGACAGACTTCAATGGGAACCATCTTTCCTGTTCCAATATGTTGATGAAACGAAAGAGAAATCAATCGACGTAAACTTAAAAGTATACAAAGATTTAGATTTTGGAAAGCTTTGGGGAGGTTTATCCTATAGAAGAAGCTTTGACGGAGCACAATATCTTGATGGTAACAGTGTTTCAGATCAAAAACTACAATACATTACCCCAATCGTGGGCTTAAATTATAAAAACTTTATGGTTGCTTATACCTATTCTCATTTGACAGGAGATGTGAAGTTTGATAACGGAGGTTTTCACCAAATCACTTTAGGTCTGAATTTATTCTGTAAGAGAGAGAAATGGGATTGTAACTGTCCTGCTGTTAATTAATTATTTTAAAGTTGATATTAATTCTGTCCCGATAATTGCGATGCTTTATCGGGACTCTTTTTTATATGCTATGCTGATAAAAACTGTAAATGGTAAAAGCCCTTCCATTCCTGAGGACTGTTATGTGGCTGAAAATGCAACAATTATTGGAGATGTTACTTTTGGAGCTTCCTGCAGTGTTTGGTTTAATGCCGTGGTGAGAGGCGATGTGCATTATATTAAAATTGGAAATAAAGTAAATATCCAGGACGGGGCAGTCATACACTGTACCTATCAAAAGCATCCGACGGAAATAGGAAATAATGTGTCAATTGGACATAACGCCATCGTGCATGGATGCAAAGTGCATGACAACGTTTTGATTGGAATGGGCGCCATTGTAATGGATAATTGCATTATTGAAAGCAATTCTATTATTGCAGCCGGAGCAGTAGTAACACAAAATACAGTGGTTGAATCCGGAACCATCTATGCAGGAGTGCCTGCTAAGAAAGTAAAAGACATTAATAAGTCTGACTTCGCTGGTGAAATTGAGCGTATTTCCAATAATTACGTGATGTATTCAGGTTGGCTGAAGGACGAGTAGTCTTTTCAGGTTTAAAAGTCTTTCTGAATAACAGGATATTTGTTTTCCAAAATACTTTTCAAAACTTTTGGATCGGAGTTGGTGTAAAACAATGTGCTGTGTTCTCCGGCAGCCGTATTAAGCCCGATTTTTTCCTCAAGCACTTTATAGGTTTGGCGGGCTACCGCTTCACCCGAATCAATAATTTTGATATGGTGTGGCAGGATTTCCTTGATTTGAGGAATAAGGTAAGGATAGTGGCTGCAACCTAAAACCAGGTAATCGATGTTGGCTTCAATCATTGGCGTTAGATAGGTTTTTAATAGCGAAGTCATTTCGTCAGAATGCATCTCGCCATCTTCAATTAGTTTGACTAAATTATAGCCTACCTGTTCGATGATATTGGTGTCCTGGAACTGTTCGGCGGTTTTATTGAAAAGCTCGCTGTTAAGCGTTCCTTTGGTAGCTAGAATTCCTATGGTTTGTGTTCGGGAATTATTGGCAGCCGGTTTTATGGCCGGTTCTATTCCAATAAATGGAACGTCGTATTTGGCCCTTAATTCCTTAATTGCATTTGTAGTGGCCGTATTGCATGCTACTACAATAATCTTGGCATTCTGGTTTAAAAGGTATTCGGTATTTTTAATGCTCAAAGCAATAATCTCATCTTTTGTTTTTTGGCCATAAGGCGCATTTTTACTATCGGCAAGATAGATAGTGTTTTCGTTGGGCATTAATTGGTGGATTTCCTTCCAGATGGATGTTCCGCCTATTCCGGAGTCAAAAAGTCCTATTGGGTTTGAGTTTATCATAAAAACAAAAGTAAAAAAAAA
>NZ_LMPW01000010.1:391820-418972 GCF_001423985.1 Flavobacterium sp. Leaf359
AAGTTCTTTTTTTACATCAGCTGTAATGTTTGGTCCGTCAGCAAGTAAAACCATAGCTGAATCCAAAACATACTGATATCCTTTAGCTTTTCCTACTTTTTGGATAGCAGCTTTGATTTTTTCCTGGATAGGCTTAAATAAATCCTGCTCTTTTTGTTGTAATTCTTTTTGAGCATTTTCGCCGTAATCTCTGATTCTTTTTTGCATGTCCTGGATTTCAACAGCTCTGTCCTGATTTACTTTTTCAGCAACTGTACTTGATTCCGCATCATATTTTTTTAGTTTGGCCTGATATTCGTCAACCATCGTTTTGTAATCAGCGTTATAAGTCTGGTTCAATTTTTCAAGTTGCTTTTGCCCTTCTATCATTGCAGGCATCTTAGCCATAATTTCACTAACGTCAACATGTGCTGTCTTTGCTTGAGCATTCATAGTCTGGCTTGCACCAATGAAAAGCGCTGCGGCGATTAGTAAAGTTTTCAGTTGTTTCATCATTTTCAAGTATTAAATATTAATTTAGTTTTAGTTCCCTTTATTGTTTTTCTTCAGAATTTTTCTTTTCTTCTTTTTCTCTTTTAGCAGCTTCTCTTTCTTCTACTAATTTCTTTCTTTTTTCTTCGAGCGCTTTTTTACGTTCGTCTAATTTTCTCTGTCTTTCTTCGGCAGCTTCTTTTTTAGCCTGCTCCATGGCTGCTCTCTTTTCTTCAGCAGTTTGTCCGGCTTTTTCTTCTGTTTTGCCTTTGCCTTCTTCGGTTACATTTTCAGAAGAAGTGGTCTTTTTCTCTGCAGCTGGCTTTTCTTCTTTTTTAGTGTCTTCTGTTTTTGTTTTGGCAGCATTTCTTTTTTCTTCTCTTTCCGCTAACAGTTGCGCTCTTTTTTCTTCAAAAGCCTTTCTTTTCTCTTCGGCAGCAAGTTTTCTGTCTTCAATCATTTTTTCTCTGGCAGCTTTTTTGTCTTCCAGTACTTTCTGTCTTTCAGCCAGTTCAGGATTAGCATCGATCATGTCCTGCTTGCGCTCTTTTTCAGCTTCATCTTTCAGTTGTTTTTTGCTCAACTGTTCTCTTTTTTCTGCTCTTGTAAGTTGACGTACAACCTGGTCGCTGATGTTGTGTCTTTGGGCACCAAACAACATGGTTAGATCAGAGGACTTGTCAAAAATAAAGTCATATTTTTTTGCTTCAGCAATGTCTTGTACGATTGTAAAAACCTGATCCTGTATTGGTTTTACCAAAACAGCTTTTTGTGTAATCAAATCGCCCGTAGATCCGAATCTTTTTTGCTGAAATTCTAATAATTCATTTTCAAGAAATGAGATTTCTTCTTCTCTTTCCTCAATAAGCTCTTTGGTCAATAAAACTCTTTCCGTTTTTAGATTTTCTTTAAGCTTGTTGATTTCATTTCTTTTTACTTCTGCTTCCTGCTTCCATTTCTGGGCTTTCAGTTCGAGTTGGTTTTTTGCCTCGGCATAGTCAGGAACTTTTTCCAGAATATATTCCATGTCGATGTATCCAATACGAATACCTCTTGTCTGCGCATTGATGGCAGTTGAAAATGTAGCTGCTAGCAATAGTATAAAAAAATGTTTTCTCATATTCTTAATGTTATATTAGAAAATATCGTGCCAAATTTAAGTTTTTAAAACTGTTGTCCAATAATGAAATGGGTTTCCCATCCATTTTTCTGCGTACTGCCGGGAACCGGATCGAATCCGTGACCAAAGTCAATACCCAATAATCCGAATGCCGGCATGAATACTCTTAAACCAAATCCTGCTGAACGTTGTAATACAAACGGATTATAATCTCTAAAATTGTCGTAAGCTGCTCCGGCTTCAAGGAAAGTTAAGGCATAAATCGATGCTGCTCCTTTCAATGTAATCGGATATCTTAATTCTAACGAGAACTTGTTATAAATTGTGGCTCCGTTTTGGTTTCCATTAACATCTAGTGGTGTCAGGGATTGGTTTGGATAACCTCTCAACTGTATTACCTCTCGTCCGTCTAACGAATAGTTTGCCAAACCGTCTCCGCCAAGGAAGAATCTTTCAAATGGAACCAAACCTCTGTCATTATTATAAGCGCCTAAGAAACCAAATTCACCCAATGAACGAAGTACGAATTTACCATAAATTTTTGTATACCAATCTGCTTTGAATTTAATTTTATAATATTCCAGCCAATTAAATCTCTTTTGGTCGATTTTTGATTTGTCTGGAACAACATCTCCCGCAGCGTTTGTGGTTTGGTAATCCGGATCATTTTTTAAGTTTGCATAATCAATTCCATTGAAAAGTGAATATGGCAAAGTGAATTTTGCACTAATACTAAACTCCGATCCAAAAGTAGGGAAGATTGGGTCTATACCTCGGCTGTCTCTTCTTAATCCTATAGTGTAAGCCAGATTTCGTGAGTTGCCATTTCCGAATGTAAATAATCCGGTGTTATAATTGTTCAGGTCATAATACTGGAAACTGATTCCTTGCGAAAGGATGAAGTAATCATCAGGGACATTAAGCTTCTTGGCAATACCCAACGATATCGATGTGATGTTAAAACTCTTGTCTCTGTCAACGTCACTGGTTCTTCCTGTGTATAAGAACTGCTTACTGTGCGAAATAGATCCTGAGAACTGTACAGGTTTTTTCCCTCCAAGCCATGGTTCAGTAAAGGAAAGGCTATAGGTCTGGAAATAGGAACTTCCCTGAAGTCGTAATGCCAATTTCTGTCCGTCACCCATTGGAAGTGGAGTATAGGCGTCTTTTTTGAAAATATTTCGTATGGAGAAGTTATTGAAAGAAAGACCCAGGGTTCCGATGAAGCCACCGCCACCATAACCTCCCTGAAGTTCGATTTGGCTGGAACCTTTTTCAACAACATTATATTCAATATCAACGGTACCTGCAGCCGGGTCAACGTTTTTGAATTTTGGCTCCAATGCCTGAGGATCGAAAAACCCTAACTGCCCAAGTTCACGAAGCGTTCTCATCAAAAGTTCCTTGCTGTATTTTTGTCCCGGAAGTGTTCTTAATTCACGATAGATTACCTTGTCGTTGGTCTTGTCGTTTCCAACTACAGTAATTTTATTGAAATACGCCATCGGTCCTTCCATGATTCGGATTTCGAAATCAATGGTGTCATTGGCTGTTTTTACTTCTACCGCATTTACGGTTGAAAATAAATAACCACTGTTTTGGTACAGGTTTTTGATGTCGTTAGCGTCAGGTTTTGTCTTGTCTTCAATTCTTTTTTGAAGCAATACACCATTGTAAACATCTCCTTTTTTGATCCCTAGCATTTTTGTCAAACCTTGATCAGAGTATACAGAGTTTCCTAAGAATTTGATGTTTCCGAAATAGTATTTGTTACCTTCTTCAACTTTTAATTTTATGTCAACCGTATTTTTATCTTTGTTATAAGATATGGAATCAGATACGACACGGGCATCGCGGTATCCTTTTTCTTTATAAACGGATACGATGTTCTCTAAATCCTCATTGTATTTTTCCTTAATATATTTAGATCCTTTCCAAAAACGCAATGGGAATCTTGTTTTGGTGTTTTTCATCGCCTTTCTGATTCTTCCGTCAGAAAGTTTGTCATTACCGTCAACAACTATGGAGCTTACCTTTACTTTTTTGCCTTTGTCAATGTTTATTAGCATTTTAACCTCATTGCCGGATGTAGTGTCTGGATAGGTATTGATGACGACTTTGGTGTTATAGAAACCGTCTTTTTTGTATTTGTTTTCGATGTAGTTTTTGGTAGTAGTGATAAGGTTTTCATTGACAATTTTACCTTTTGTGAGTGAATTGTCTTTGATAAGTCCGTCTACCTTGGATTTTTTGACACCATTGATTTTTACTTCGCTAAGTTTTGGTAACTCGCTGATGTGCATGTCAATAAAGATACTGTCGCCGTCAATTCTATTGATATAGGTGTCTATTTCGTTGAATAATCCAAGTTTCCATAATTTTTTAATGGCACTACTGATTTCTTCTCCGGGAACTGTGATTCTTTGGCCTTTTTCAAGACCGGCAAATGTAACAACTGTTTGTTCGTTATAGCTGATTTTTCCGATGACGCTTACACCGGCTAGAATATATTCTCTTCCTTGATCAAATGGGACTCTCTCTTGGGCTTTTGCTTGGAAAATATTTCCTAAAACTAATACGGTTAAGAATAGTTTAATGCTTTTATTTAACATTAAAAATTTATTTAATTTGTTCACTTGTTTTTCCAAATCTACGTTCTCTTTTTTGATAGCTAATTATAGCTTCATACAAATCTTTTTCCCTAAAGTCAGGCCACAATACGTCTGTAAAGTACAATTCTGCATAAGCTATCTGCCAAAGTAAGAAATTGCTGATTCTATGTTCGCCACTGGTTCTTATTAATAAATCAACGTCTGGTAAATTTTGCGTGTAAAGATGCTGATTAATAATTGATTCGTCAATAGCGTCTATTGAAATTATATTATTTTTAACTATACTGCTTATGCTCTTTATTGCTGAGACGATTTCCTCACGGGAACCGTAGCTTAGCGCAAGAGTCAGCGTCATTCTGGTGTTGTCTTTTGTTTTGGAAATGACCTGCGATAATTCTTTTTGAGCAGAAGCCGGCAATTTTTCAAAATTACCTATAGTATTGAGTTTTATATTGTTCTCGGTAAGTGTTTTAAGCTCGTTTTTTAATGAGTTTATAAGAAGTTTCATTAAAGTGTCAACTTCCAGTTTTGGACGGTTCCAGTTTTCGGTAGAAAAAGCATAGAGCGTCAGGTTTTCAATGCCTAACTTAGCACAGGTCTCTACTGTAGTCCTTACAGCCTTGGTTCCATTTTCATGGCCAAAGGCTCTGAGCATACCTTTTTGTTTAGCCCAACGGCCATTGCCATCCATAATGATGGCCAGATGCTTTGGGAGGTTGTCTTTGTTTATAGTGTTAAGTAAGTCCATTCGTTATTCTGCACAGTAGCAAGGTTTGTTTCCAAAGGTATATGTTAGTGTAAAGCCTGTGAAAACATACCAGTCGTTGCTGTTTAAATTTCCAAATCGCAATGTTTTAAAACTGTCATTTTTGGGATTGCTGCCGTCCAGATTATCCGTAAAGGTATATCTGGCTCCGACTTCAAATCCTAAAATCAGTTTTTCTGCAATCCTGGTTTTTATGCCGACTGTCATAGGGATGGCAAAGGTGTTTTTATCCTCATCTTCCTCATATTGGTTATTTACGTGATATAGTTCTGTATATCTGAAATAACTGATACCGGAATATACGTATGGTGTCAGCAAAAAGCCTGATTCATGCAAATTAAAATCAAAAAAATTGAATTCAAGCCCTAAAGATAATTCTTTTACGCTATTTTCAAAGTTTAATCCTCTTTGTTTTCTGGCAGGCATGTCGGAATCGTGATCGTTGGAAGTAACTTTTCCTTGCATATAGGAAATTCTCCATGAATGTCTCGGGCTTTTATTCCATTTATAAAGTAGTCCGAAGGCAAATTCATTGGGTTTGACATAGTTTGTCGGACCCACATCTCCTATGTAGTTATTCCCGCCGGCAAAAATTCCAATTTCATGGATTTGGGCATTGGAGGCAGCATAACTAAAAATGCAGAACAAAGTGATTATTATCCGATTCATTTAGTAAAAAATAAGGGTGCAAATATAATAATTATGAGCACTTATCAACTGTCTAATAATTAAATATCCTTAATTTTAGACAAATGACAGGCTTTTCGATTTAAAGTAAACGAAACTTATGTGCCGATAGTATAAGAAGAAAGGGAATTTTAGTTTCTCTTGTCCTCACCCCAAAGCAATTTTGTACGCAATGTTTTTAAGAAACTTTTTTCGGGAAGTTCGACCATATTGATTTGGAAAGGTGTTTTTTTGATGGTCAGGATGGCGTTATTACTCATAGAGGCAACTCTGGAATCCAGTGAAACCAGATAATGTTCTTCCCTGCCTGAAACTTTTAGCTTGATTTCAACATTGTCAGGGATCACAAAAGGTCTTGCATTCAAATTATGGGGAGCAATAGGGGTAATTACAAAGCTTTCAACCGCAGGCATGAGAATTGGTCCGCCGCAGCTTAAGGAATATCCGGTTGATCCTGTTGGTGTTGAAATAATTAAACCGTCGGCCCAATAGGCATTTAGGTATTCTCCATTCAGGTAGGTTTCGACAGTAATCATCGAAGTGGTGTCTTTTCTGTTGATGGAAATCTCATTCATGGCAAAGTTTAGCCTCTCAATTTCCGGGATACTCTCTGTGCTTTCAAGGCTGAGTAGGGTTCTTGGCGAAAGGGAATAGTTTTTATCAATGATATACTGCATCAGTTCATCAATATTTTCTTTTTGCACTGTCGCTAAGAAACCAAGTCTTCCGGCATTAATTCCTAAAATCGGAATTCCGGAATCTCTTACGAGTGTGGCCGCGCGCAAAATCGTTCCGTCTCCGCCAATACTTACCAGAATGTCGATATTTCTGTCGAGGTCGTTGTAGTCATGAAAAGTATTGTATTCCTTCTTGATAATTTCTTTTTGGTGTAAGATTGCCAGAAAATCGTCCTGGATGACCAGATCTACATTGTTCTTGTTGAAGAAAACAAAGATATCCCGTATGATTGGTTCCGTGCTATTTTGGTAATATTGACCGTAAATGGCTACTTTCATTTCTGATAAATCTGAATTTGGTTTATATGTTCAAATATTTGTCCAGGTAATCTGAGCGTTCCTTTAAGGCATTCAGGTAATTGTCTTCCTGGTGCTCGGAGATAATTTCATAATTGTAGCGTCTGAAGGTCTGGATAATGTCATTCAGGGAGCCTAGAGCGATTTTTACGGTAATCTGTATTTTGTCGGCTTCCGCACTTGAGACAAACATGCCAAGTAGTTTTCCGTTATTGCTTTCCACAATCTGCGAAATCTGGCTCATGGAATAATCGTTGATGTTTTTTTCAACTATAATAATTCCTCCCATTTCTTTAAGGAAAGGAGTTTCGTGGAAAAATTTGATAATATCTGTAATGTCGTAGTAGCCAATATAGTTGTTTTTCTCATCCAAAACCGGGACTATACTTGTATGGTTTCGGGCAAAAATTTCTAACAAATCCAACCAGATCATATTTTTTCTGGCATAAAAACCTTCCAGGGTATAGCGGTAGTCCAGTATCTTTTTTTCAGCGTCGAAAGTTTCTACATCATCTCCTGAAATGCTGCCAATGTATATGCCATTTTCCAAAACCGGAAAATGGGAAAAAGACAGGTCGGCAAAAAAATCCTGAACGGACTCAATGGTATCGTCTACTGTTATCGCTTTAATATCATTATTAATGTAGTCTGTAATTTCAGTCATAGCCCAAAGTCAATAATCGTTGCAAAATAATCAAAAAATAGCACAAAACACCGTGTTTAACTTTGTATTTTTGTATTTAATAATTTTTCACAAAAAGCATTCCAATGACAAAATTAAGCGTAAACATAAATAAAATAGCTACTTTAAGAAACGCCCGGGGAGGCAATGTTCCTGATTTATTGCGGGTTGCTAAAGACATACAGCGTTTTGGCGGGCAAGGAATCACGATTCATCCAAGACCGGATGAGCGCCATATTCGTTATCAGGATGCACGCGACCTGAAACCGATAGTTTATACGGAATACAATATTGAAGGGAACCCGGAACAGAAGTTTATTGACCTGGTGCTAGAAGTAAAGCCTACACAGGTAACTCTGGTGCCGGATGCTGTTGATGCCATTACTTCTAATGCAGGTTGGGATACGGTTAAACATCAGGATTATCTGAAAGAGATTATACAGGAATTTCAACGTAACGGTATCAGGACTTCTATTTTTGTAGATCCGGTGCTTGAAATGATTGAAGGTGCCAAAAAAACCGGAACCGAAAGAGTTGAATTATATACGGAAGCTTTTGCCCATCAATATGGTCTCGGAAATAAAGAAGGTATATTGCCATATGTCGAGGCGGCAAAATTGGCAAACGAATTGGATTTGGGAATCAACGCAGGTCATGACCTTAGTTTGGATAACATACAGTTTTTTAAGCAGAATATCCCTAATCTTCTAGAGGTTTCTATAGGGCATGCCTTGATTTCTGAATCTATTTATTTAGGGCTCGAGAATGTTGTGAATATGTATCTTCAAAAATTGAAATAACCTAAAAAGAACAGATTATGTTGTATTCAAGAATAGAAGGTGAAGGAAAACCATTGCTTATTCTTCACGGTTTTTTAGGGATGTCAGACAATTGGAAGACCTTTGCAGGGCAGATAGCTACCGAAGGATTTCAACTGCATATTTTGGACCTCCGCAATCATGGAAGGAGTTTTCATTCGGACGTTTTTACCTATGAAGCAATGGTTCAGGATGTGCTTGAATATTGTGAAGGACACGGTTTGGATAAGGTTTCAGTTTTGGGGCATTCAATGGGTGGCAAGGTGGCAATGTTTTTTGCAGCTACCTATCCGGAAAAAGTGGAGAAATTAATTGTGGCAGATATTGGCCCGAAATATTACAGACCGCATCACCAGGATATAATGGCCGGATTGAATGCGGTAGATTTATCACAAAAGCCGGATCGCGCTCAGGTTGAAGAAATCCTGAAAGAATATGTGTCGGATTTTGGGACACGTCAATTTTTAATGAAAAGCCTTTATTGGATTGAGCCGGGGCAACTTGCTTTCCGTTTTAATCTGCCTGTTTTCAATGAGTACATTGATAATATAGGGAAAGCGCTTCCGGATAATGCGGTATTCGAAAAACCGACATTGTTTCTAAGAGGAGGAAATTCCAATTACATCAAAGATGAGGATTTTGAAATGATAAGGCACCATTTTCCAAATTCTGAAATCAAGACCATACCTAATGCCGGACATTGGCTGCATGCAGAAAATCCAAAAGATTTTTATAGTGAATCAATCCAGTACTTACTAAAATAAAAAAAATCCCTTTCTGAAACCAGAAAGGGATTTTTTGTGGAATTTATAAAAAATTATTGTTTTGCAAATTTGATAGTTTCTTTTGCTCCACTGTCATTTGTAGCTGTCAAAACATATATTCCTGTTCCAAGACCTGAAATATTTAGGTTTACTTGGTCTTGTGCAGAGAATTTCTGATTTAAAACCTGCTTTCCTAACAGATCGTAGATAGCAACTTCATTGATAGAAGTTCCGCTCAGGTTTAATTGGTCATTTGCCGGATTTGGATAAGCTTTGAAAGTCTTGCCGGAGGCGAAATCTTCCATTCCTAAAGTAGAACCGGTGTATTTATAAATTCCTCCGGTTGATACTCCGCCTGTTACAGTTGTGAAGCCACTTGCCCAACCTGTAGTTCCGTTTAAGAATGCAATAGAGATTCTTTGAACACCTGTGTCAATTTGTGTCCAGGTTGTTCCGTTGTTGTTGCTATATCCTGTAAAGAAATTATCGTTTTCATCTTTACCATTACCAACAAGAATATTGGTCCCTTTAATATAAGCTAGATTAGTGTAAGGAGCTGTATAGCTTGCGCCGGAATCCCAGGACGTTCCTCCGTTAGAAGTTTTGTAAAGAGTATAGGTGTTGATGGCAGAAGAACCACTTCCCGTAGTGCTTCTTGCTAATAAGATTCCATTATTGTTATCACTGAAGAAAATCTGGCCTCCAACTGCTGTTGCTGAGAAATCAGAAATCGGAGTATTCAATTTTGTCCAGGTAACTCCCATATCTGTAGTTCTGTATAACTTTCCTTTGTTGGTAACAAACCAGAAAGAGTTGCCTGCTGCTACGTTTCCTCCGTTATATCCGTATTCGTCAGATTCAGGGTCTGGAATAGAAGCCGCTGCGACGGGAGTCCAGCTGGTGCCGCCATTATTAGTTGTGTAAACTTCAAATTCTCCTGCTACCGGGTCGCCTTGTGTAACTCCGTTATTCTCGTCAAAGAAGTGAACTACATTAAAGAAGGAAGCTCCTGCTGTTGAGTATGCAGTTGTGTTTTGTTTGGTCCAGTTTGCACCTCCGTTAGTTGTTTTCCAAACACCGCCAAGCCCGTTGGTCGGGTGTACGGCTCCAACCCATGCAGTTGTAGCACTAATAGGCATAAGATTGGTTATTTCAAGCGTTGTGCTTCCAATGTTAATTGTTCCTGGAGTCCATGTTGTACCTCCGTTAGTTGTTTTTGTGAAAATTTGCACATTGGCACCGGCTACACCATCATAACCTTTAGCCCAAACAGTATTGGCGTCAATAATGTGGATTTCATCCAGTCCTCTGCTGTTTGCGGTAAATCCTGTGTTTTGGACGGCCCATTGTGAGTGCATTGTCCAACTGGCAGCTAATAGTGCCGTTAAAAGTAGTTTTTGTCTCATTGTTAAATTTTTTAATTGGTAATCAAAGATATAAATTTTGAATTCAAGAGATGATAAAATTAACATATTGTAAAAAATCATTATATTTGATTAAACATAAATCGATATATTATGAATTTAATTATCAGAATTCTTGTCACGGCTGTTTTAGTAATGATAATAGCACATTTTATGCCCGGAGTTGCCCTGAAAGGAACTCATGGAATCTCATCAGAAAATTTTGTGACTGCAATAATTGTTGCGGTGGTTTTAGGGCTCCTTAATTTATTTGTAAAGCCTCTTTTGGTTTTGCTTACGCTTCCGGTAACCGTCATCACTTTCGGATTATTCCTTCTTGTAATTAATGCGCTGATAATTATGCTTTGTGCGAATCTGGTTGACGGCTTCGCGGTTTCGAGCTTTTGGACGGCACTTTTGTTTAGTTTAATCCTGTCTATTTTGCAGTCTGTGGTGTTCTCGCTCACAGGAGGAGATAACTAATATAGTCTATTTGATAGCAGATAGTTATCCTATTTGTTAATCCTATATTAATACATGAATGTAAAACTTGGTTGGGTTGTAAAAATGTTATAATTTTGCAACCCAATTTTAGTATGTAAAAAAATGAATATTACAAGAAATAATGTTGACGCATTAAATGCGGTTGTAACAGTTGAAGTATCAAAGGCAGATTATGCTCCTCAAGTTGACAAAGTTTTAAAAAACTACTCAAAAAATGCTAGTGTTCCTGGTTTTAGAAAAGGTGCAGTTCCAATGAGCCTGATCCAGAAACAATACGGAAAGGCAGTTTTACTGGAAGAAGTAAACAAGGTGTTACAGGAAAACCTTAACAACTACCTGGCTTCTGAAAAATTGGATATACTTGGGAACCCGCTTCCAAAAATCAATGAAGACTTCAATTGGGATGCAGATGATTATTCTTTTGAATTCGAATTGGGTCTTGCACCTGAGTTTACGGTAGATTTAGAGGCTAAAAATAAAATCACTTACTACAAGATTACTGCCGATGACAAAATGCTTGATGATCAGGTAAAACGCATCCAGAAGCAATATGGTAAATTGATTTCTAAAGATACGGTAGAAGAAGGTTTTGACGTGACCGGTACTTTTACTAACGAAGAAAACGGAATCAACAATACGGTTACAATTTCTCTTGATATTTTTAAAGATAAAAAGACAGCTAAAAAATTCATCGGAAAGAAAGTAGGCGATGTTGTTACTTTAAAAACAAAAGGTCTTTTTGATGACGATCATAAATTAATGGATTATCTTAAAGTAAGCCACGATAATGTTCATGGTCTTGATATTGAGGTAGATTTCAAAATTGAAGAAATCAACGCTACAGAATTGGCTGAATTAAATCAGGAGCTTTTCGATAAATTGTTTGGAGAAGGAAATGTAACTTCTGTTGAGCAGGTAAAAGAAAAAATCAAAGAAGATGCTGAAAAGCAATTCGCTTCTCAGGCTGACCAGAAATTCATAAACGATGTAACGACTTCGTTATTGGAAAATACTAAATTCGATTTGCCGGCTGCTTTCCTTAAAAAATGGATTCAGACTGTTGGTGAAACACCTTTGACAGCAGAGCAGGCTGAAGAAGAATATGCAAGATCTGAAAACGGACTTCGCTACCAATTGATTGAAGGTAAAGTGATGGCTCAAAATAACCTTCAGATTACTTTTGATGATTTGAAAGCGTATACTGCTGATGTTATCAAAAAGCAAATGGCACAATTCGGACAAATGAATCCAACCGACGAAGATGTAGATGGAATTGTGGCTAGAGTGCTTTCGAACCAGGAAGAAGTAAAAAGACTTTCGGAACAGGTAATGAATGAAAAAATGCTAAACCTGTTCAAAGAAAAAGTAAAAGCAAAGACAAAAGAGGTTTCTTACGAGCAGTTCATCAAAGAAATGTACGGAGAATAAATTCTTGAAAAAATCGTTATCTTTAAGGCGCCAAAGTATTTTTTGGCGCTCTTTGTTTTATGCTTCTTCGGATTTTATACTCAGATACTGACGGATTGTCCGATTGTGCAAATGCTTTTCATGCCAATCAGGTGAGATTTGCACTTAGCACGAACTTTGCATAGTCAAAGAATATGACAAGAACTGTTTTTATAACTCGTAACTTTTAACTTAATTTAAAAAATGGATTACGGTAAAGAATTTAAAAAATTTGCTATAAAGCACCAGGGCGTTAACAGCATGTATTACGATAAAATCGTTAATAGCATGACGCCATATATTATTGAAGAAAGACAATTAAACGTATCACAATTGGATGTGTTTTCGCGTTTGATGATGGACAGAATCATTTTCCTTGGAACAGGAGTTGATGATCATGTAGCTAACATTATTCAGGCACAATTGCTGTTTTTGGAAAGTGTTGATTCATCAAAAGATGTTCAAATCTATATCAATTCTCCTGGCGGAAGTGTATATGCCGGATTGGGAATTTATGATACGATGCAGTACATCAAACCGGATGTGGCTACTATCTGTACGGGAATGGCCGCTTCTATGGGAGCAGTTTTACTTTGTGCCGGAGCAGCAGGAAAACGTTCGGCTTTGCCACATTCAAGGGTTATGATTCACCAACCATCAGGAGGAGCACAAGGTGTCGCTACCGATATGGAAATCAATCTTCGTGAAATGTTGAAGCTGAAAGATGAATTGTATGAAATCATCTCGAAGCATTCAGGACAACCTTTTGACAGAGTTCATAAAGACAGCGAAAGAGATTACTGGATGAAAGCTGACGAGGCAAAAGAATACGGAATGATTGATGAGGTTTTGAGAAGAAGTTAATAAAATTAGTTTTTAGTGTATAGTTGATAGTTTATACAAAGCAACTATCAACTATACACTATCCACTATCAATTAATAAATATGGCTAAAGAAGTATTAGAGTGTTCTTTTTGTGGAAGGAAAAAGCCAGAAACAAATCTGCTGATTGCAGGAATTGACGCGCATATTTGCGACAGGTGTATCGAACAGGCACACGGAATCGTCATCGAAGAACTAAAGCAGAACAAAAGAAACGGAGCAATGGCTTCGGATCTGATTTTGCAAAAACCAAAAGAGATTAGAGCTTTTTTGGATAAATATGTTATTGGACAGGACCAGACGAAAAAAGTTATGTCTGTTGCTGTTTACAACCACTACAAGCGTCTGATGCAACAGCAATCCGACGATGAGGTTGAAATTGAAAAGAGCAACATCATTATGGTTGGACAAACGGGTACAGGAAAAACATTGGTGGCAAAAACCATTGCCAAAATGTTGGATGTGCCTTTGGCAATAGTAGATGCGACCGTATTGACCGAAGCGGGTTATGTGGGTGAGGATGTTGAAAGCATCCTTACGAGATTGCTTCAGGCTGCTGACTATGATGTGGCAAAAGCGGAAAGGGGAATCGTTTTTATTGATGAGATTGATAAAATTGCCAGAAAAAGCGATAACCCATCCATCACAAGAGATGTTTCCGGAGAAGGTGTTCAACAGGCGTTATTGAAACTTTTGGAAGGAACCGTAGTCAATGTGCCGCCAAAAGGAGGAAGAAAACACCCGGACCAAAAATTTGTCGAAGTAAATACGCAAAACATCCTGTTTATTGCCGGAGGTGCTTTTGACGGAATAGAAAGAATTATTTCTAAACGTTTGAACCGTCAGGCTGTTGGATACAGTTCTTCAAAAAATACAGACAATATTGACAAGGATAATCTGTTGCAGTATGTTATTCCAAAAGACATAAAAGATTTCGGATTGATTCCTGAAATCATTGGACGTCTTCCGGTTTTGACACATATGGATCCTCTTGACAGAGAAACTTTAAGAGCCATTCTTACAGAACCAAAAAATGCATTAATCAAGCAATACCAAAAGCTTTTTGCTATGGACGATGTAGAACTTTCGGTTTCTGGCGAAGCATTGGATTATGTAGTTGATAAGGCTCTTGAATACAAGCTGGGAGCACGTGGTCTGCGTTCTTTGTGTGAAGCCATTCTGACTGATGCGATGTATGACCTGCCAAGTTCAGACGATAAGACTTTGGTGATTGATAAATCATATGCTGAAAATGCCTTAGACAAAAATCTTTTACAGCGATTGAAAGCTGCATCTTAAAAAATAATTATAAAAAATAAAAATCCCGATGAGCCATTCATCGGGATTTTTTATGTCTGATTCGGATTCGTTGGTTTTCCTAACCTAAATAGTAGTGCAATTTCAGTTAGGTGTTGACAGGGTGCTGCATGGATTTCAATTCTTCCAGATAGTTCCTTTGGTTGGAAAGTCTTGGAATTTTATGTTGTCCGCCCAGCTTATCCTGTTCCTTTAACCAATCATAAAACAGGTTTGTTCTGGCTATGTTGATGATTAGAGGATTTAAAGTCATGTTGTTGTGGCGCTTTGCCTCATAGTCTGAATTTAAAGATTGTAACGTATCGTCTAAAATCTGTCTGAAATCAGATATGTTTTCAGGAGCATTTTTAAATTCAATCATCCATTCGTGTGCGCCTTTTTCCTTTCCTTCCATAAAAACCGGCGCTACAGTATAGTCAATAACTTCGGTATTGGTTAGTTTACAGGCTTTGGCAATTGCCTTGTCTGTATTTTCGACGATAAGTTCTTCCCCAAAAACATTGATATGGTGTTTGGTTCTGCCGCTCACGCGAATTCTGTAGGGATTTAAAGAAGTAAATCGCACGGTGTCGCCTACCATATAGCGCCATAGTCCGGCATTGGTAGTGATTACAATAGCATAATTTTTGCCTAATTCTACTTCAGATAGCCTGATAGTTTTTTGTTCCGGTGTTCCGAAAGTATCCATAGGAATAAATTCATAGAATATTCCGTAATCCAACATTAACAAAAGGTCGCTTGAATTGTTGAGGTCCTGAATGGCAAAAAAACCTTCAGACGCATTGTAGATTTCGTAATATTGGAATTCTGAACTGGGAAGTATTTTTTTGTATTGTTCACGGTAAGGTTCAAAACTCACACCGCCATGAAAATAAACTTCCAGATTAGGCCAGATTTCGAGCAGGTTTGATTTTCCGGTAGCTTCTAAGGTTTTGTTCATCAGTACCAGCATCCAGGAAGGAACCCCGGCAAAACTGGTCACATTTTCATGTATGGTTTCATTGATAATTGCCGGAATTTTGGTTTCCCATTCGCTCATTAAGGAAACTTTATTACTTGGCGTACTGCTAAACTCGGCCCAAATAGGCATATTGTCAATCAGGATGGCTGACAGGTCTCCAAAAAAAGTATTGTTGTCTTCATACAATTGCTTACTGCCACCCAAACGCAGGCTTTTGCCG
Organism: Flavobacterium sp. Leaf359; assembly: GCF_001423985.1. Classification (NCBI taxonomy): domain Bacteria; kingdom Pseudomonadati; phylum Bacteroidota; class Flavobacteriia; order Flavobacteriales; family Flavobacteriaceae; genus Flavobacterium; species Flavobacterium sp. Leaf359. Next base: position 407,508 of record NZ_LMPW01000010.1, read on the forward strand.
GTAAACAATTGTGATTCTTCATTGTTGTTGAGGTACAAGCTCAATAAGTCTTTTCCGGCCTTATAATGGCAATTTTCTAAAGCTTCGGTACTTACCGGAATGAATTTGCTTTTGGCATTGGTTGTTCCGCTTGATTTGGCAAACCATTTTATAGGTGTGCTCCAGAAAACGTTTTGTTCCCCTTTTCGTGTTCTTTCAATCAAAGGCTCCAGATCTTCATAAGTGGAAACCGGAACCCTTTCGGTAAATTCCTGATAAGATTTTACAGAAGAAAAATCATATTGTTTGCCAATGACGGTTTGTTCGGCAGTCCGTATCAGGTTCAGAAGCAATTCTTCCTGGACTTCATTAGGGTATTTCAGGAATAATTCAATTTGATGGATTCTTTTTTTTAAAATCCATGTTGCTACTGAATTGATTATGGGTAACGCCATTTTTTAGGTTTGAGTTATGATTTATGAGTTATGAATTCTAACTTTACCAAAAATAAAAAAAATAGTCGAAAGTCAAGTATTTCTGACTATAAAGCAATCGCCTCAACTTAAATCCGAAATTATAATGCAATACGAAGGTGTTCTTATTAAGATGGAAACGGAATTTGCAAGTCCGATTCAATATTATATGACTTTTGAAAACAGCTTCCTGAACGTAAATCAGGCTCTTGATAAGAATATAGAAATAAGTTTTTTGGGCTACCAATGCCTGAACTGTTCAAAAAAGAAAAAAATATTTCGTCAGGGTTTCTGCTATGACTGTTTTTATAGCAGTCCGGCTGTGGGAGACTGGATTATGAGACCCGAACTCAGTACGGCGCATCTGGGTATTGCTGACAGGGACCTGGACTATGAAACCAGGGTTCAGCTGCAACCGCATATTGTATATCTGGCTTTGTCAAGTGAGATAAAAGTAGGAGTGACGCGAAAAACGCAAGTGCCTACGCGTTGGATTGACCAGGGTGCTGACGAAGCCATTTCAATTGTTGAGGTTCCCAATCGTTATTTGGCAGGAATTACAGAAGTAGCTCTTAAAAATCATTTTGTAGATAAAACCAATTGGCGAAAAATGTTGCAGAATGAAGTGGTGTCGTTGGATTTGATGGCCGAAAGAATGCGTATTTTTGAAAGGCTTCCGGAGGAAGTCCGGCCTTATTTCAATACCGATTTGAATGAACATTTCATACTCAAATATCCGGTTTTAAGATTTCCAAAGAAAGTCACCGGATTAAATCTGGAGAAAACCCCAAACTATGAAGGCCGATTAATAGGCGTAAAAGGACAATACCTGATTTTTGATGATGGAACGGTACTTAATGTCCGCAGCTATGAAGGTTATGTTATTGGAATGAATATTTCTTAAAAGAAACACCCTGCCAGGGTTCAAAATCCTGGCAGGGTGCTTCTTTTTGTTTTAGAAGATGTCTATTCTTTTTTCTTCTTATTAAAAAGCCCTTTAATTCCTTCAGAGACTTTTGTCTTTACATCTTCTTTAGGCGTTGACGTCTGTGTTTTTGTAGTATCTTTTTTGTTGCCTCCCAAAAGATTTTCCAGTGCGCTGGTTCCTTTGGTAACCAATTTGTCTTTTTCGGTTTTAATCAGCTGGTTTGCCAGTTTAGTAACAGCCTGTTCAATATCGGTAGAAACTTTAGGATTTTTGAAATTACCGGTAAGTATTGCCGTAACCGGAATATTCTCCAATTTGTTGGCTTCGGCAGGAGTCAGTTTTGCGATTAGCTTATTTGCATCGTTTCCTAAGTATTTTGCAGGAACATCAAATTTCAGATTATAATTCATCGATTGGTCAAAACCATGCTGTCCACCAATATTAATCTTAATATCCTGATACTTGATATCAAAAGGTTTTACGTTGACTTTTCCATCCTTAAAGGTAAGGTTGGCTTTCAAATCATTCAGGTTTAATTTTTGCAAATCGATAAACTTTACCTTTTCATCAAGCTTGTTCAATACAGCAGAATTCTTGGCATTTACAGTAGTCGATAACAGCTGCCCAAAAAGGTCACCTGAAAGTGTATTCAAATCTGGCGACATGGTTTTGGCATCCAGATTACCGGACAATTTGATGGTCGAATTTAATTTTCCGTTAATCGCCTCGGCAATTGGAGCAATCTTTTTCATCATGTCCAATTGTGTAAATGTCTGGTTGATGTCAACTGTCGTTAACCCAAGATTCATATCAAATGTAGGTACTTTACCTTTGGTGGAAACATCACCGGTAGCGGTTATCAATCCGTTAAAGATTGAAGTTTTCAGGTTTTGCAATGAAACGGCTTCATCTTTTACTACAATTTTTCCGGATACGTCTTTAAGATTCAAGTTGTCATAAACTACAGTATTTGCAGAAGCATTCAGCGTAACGTTTAAAAGTTTAGGAATCTTGACAGCCTCCGTAGTAACTGTTTTGTTGTTAACCGTAGTTTCCGTTTTCGACATAAAGTCCGAAACTAAAAACTGGTTAGATTTCATGGTAAAGTTTCCTCTTAACTCCTGGTTTTTGAAAGCATAACCCAGGAAGTTTTCCAGAGTTCCATTCACCTTCAGGTCGGTTTTTCCGGTAGTCATGTCTAACTGCTGCAGATTGATTTTTTGGTTTGAGAATTGGGCAGCGGCCGTATTGATTGTATAGGTTTTTTTGTCTGCATCAACATATTTGAATCCGGTAATACTTGCGTTACCCATAGCCTGTATGTTCTGGTATTGATTGGCTTCCACAGATTTCATGTCAAATTTCGTTTCAACATCGGCTTTTAATATTCCGGAAAGCGGCGTGTCCAGCTTTACCGGATAAGCTTTAGAAACATTCCCCAAATTGATTGTTCCTTTTAGCTTGGCATCAACCAAAGGATTCTCAACGATGTTTTTTACATTGGCCTGAACATTGAAAACGTCCTGGTCGATTCTGAAAGAAAGCTTGTCCAAATTGACATAAGTATCATTCAGATTTCCGGTTTCGTTGATGATTTTGGTATCAATTACAATGTTCTCAACAGATTTTGGCAGGTCAGGATATTTGAATGAAGCATTGTTTGACGCAATGGCCAGATTGAATTTAGGAATGGTTTTGTCGCTGTATAGTCCTTTTGCAAAACCGGAAACTTTAAAGTCACCTGTTGTTTTTACGGTATTCAGATTTCCGGCATAAGCCTCAGGAATGACACCCAGGAAATTCTTGAATGAAGAAGTTGGTGTTTTAAAAGTCAGATCGTATTCCTGTCCGGCATCCACAATCTGGATAAAACCATCAAATTCCAAAGGTAATTGGTTAATTAGTGCCTTGTTGTCTTTGAAAGTATATTTGCTGTTTTCGAGGTTAATACCCAATACTGCATCCAAATCCAATTTGACGTTTTTCATATAATTGGTCTTGTCCATGTCCAATGAAACTTTGGCTGTAGTTTTTGTAGTCAGGTCTAATTTTGAAGCTGCAAAATTTCCTTTTCCGGTATGGTTCAGGCTGTCAATCACCATTTTCACCTTTGAACGTTCGTCAAAGTAAGTAAAACGCAGATTTTCTATTTCATAGTTCTGGATGTTCATGGCAAAGGGCTTACTTTCAGAATCGTCCTTTTTTTCTTTATCGTCTTTTATGGCAATATCGAAATTGCCAACACCATTCTTGTCAAAAAGAATATTGACCACACCATTGGTAGAAGAAAATGATTCGATATTCATTGGTTCACCATCGCCTTTGAAAAGTTCCCTGACAGACATTTTCAGGTTTACTTCTCCGGCATAAAGCAGGGTGTCGCCTTCAAAAGGAGCTTTGTTGATAATAGCCAGCTTGTCAATAGTGACATTAGCACGCGGGAAGCTTTTGAACAGGCTCAAATGCACATCATCAAACGCTACTTTCGCGTCTACCTTCTCATTAATTGATTTCAGCACCAACTGCTGAATTTTATCTTTAAACAAGAATGGAGCCGCAGCTAATGCAATTATCACTACCAGAAGGAATATACCAATACCTTTTAAAATCTTTTTTAACATAATAAAATCATTTGTTTAGCGAAATTATAACAAAAATTAAACCAAATAGCTTAATAAAAGTATAAAAAATGAATTTTTTAAATAAAAGCAATTAAGAAATGTCTGAATAAAAAAATCAGGGACTAGCCCTGATTTAATTGTAATTTATTTTTGGTCGCTATTTTATATTGATTTCATAAGGGAGCAACGCCTGCATTCCTTTTTGAGCGCTCATTCTTCTGATTTGCTCAATCATTTGGTAGTTTTCCTCCCCAACTTCTTCTTTGATAAAGCTTTCTTTGGATTTCATGAAAGGCATTCCGCCAAATAAGTCTCCAAATTTTTTCTCATAAGAAGGGAAATCAGCCGTTTTATATTCCTTAATATTTGCCAGTTTTGCAGCTTCCTTCAAGGCATCGTTCATACCGCCAATTTTGTCTACCAATCCAATTTTCAGGGCATCGGTACCTGTCCAGACTCTTCCTTGTGCGATAGAATCAACAGCTTCAAATTTCATATTTCTCCCCTGGGCAACGCGGCCTACAAAAACTTTGTAGATATTTTCTACACTTTCCTGAAGGGTGCCTTTTGTTCCTTCATCCAATGGCAGGAAGATGCTGTATCCTGCTGCGTTCTGATGTGTTTTTACCTGTTCGGTATGAATACCGATATTGTTGGTCAGTTTTGTAATGTTTGGCAATGTTCCAAAAACTCCAATTGAGCCGGTGATTGTTGTTTCTTCAGCGAAGATTTTGCTGGCATTGCAAGCTATATAATAACCTCCGGAAGCGGCAACGTTACCCATAGAAACAACTACCGGTTTTACTTTTTTGGTCAGTTCAATTTCTCTCCAAATCAGGTCGGAAGTCAAGGCGCTACCACCCGGACTGTCAATTCTCAAGACAATGGCTTTAACATTTTTGTCTTTTCTGGCTTTTTGCAAAGAACGTCTCATTGAGCCTTCGCCAATAATGTTTACATCACCTTCTCCGCTAAGTATGGTTCCCTGTGCGTAGATAATAGCAATAGTGTTATCAGTGGCAGGTTTTTTTCCTGTTGTGGAGTTTTTATGGGCATAGTCAATAATGCTTACCGTATTGTACTCCTCGTCTTTTTTAACTTTTAGAGCTTTACGAATACCGTCATGATATTCGTCTTCATAAGCAATCTTATCAATAAGCTTCTCTGCTTTTGCCATTTCAGGAGTTCTTGCCAGCAGGCCATTTGCGATTTCATTCAGTCGGTCAACAGAAATGTTTCGGCTTTTTGAAATGTCGGCAACTACAGAATTCCACACAGAATTTAATAAAACAGAAATCTGCTCCCGGTTGGCCTCACTCATTTCGTTAGCCAAATAAGGTTCCACGGCGCTTTTGTATTTTCCATGACGGATAACTTCCATTTTAATGCCGGTTTTTTCCTGGAAGTCTTTGTAGAACATAACTTCGGAAGAAAGTCCTTTGAAATCCATTTCTCCAACCGGGTTAAGATAAATGGTGTCGGCAACAGAATTTAAGTAATATTCTTTCTGGCTGTAAGAATTCGCATAGGCTACGACAAATTTTCCGGACTTCTTAAAGTCTTCCAGTTTGTCACGAAGTGCCTTGCTTTGTGCCATTCCTAATAATGAAATGTTATTCAGGATTGAAATTCCTTTGATTTTGCTGTCTGTTTTTGCCGCATCAATAGCATTGATTACGTCAGAAAGCCCGTTTGTTTTTTCTTCATTCAGGAACTCGAAATCCTCGTATAAAAATTTTCCGGCATAGTCGTTGGTTACTTCTTCGAGATTGAGTTCAATCACGGAGTTATCTTTTACGGTGACGGTTTTTTCGTTATTGCCAAACAAAGCGGCAATAATTATAAATCCGAAGAAAAGGATAAACAGGAAAACAAATAAGCCGAGTACGGTTGAAAATACATTCTTTAAAAAATTCATAGTATTGTTATTTCTTTATAGGTCACATACATAATAGAAAAGTTACAAATTTCGGTGGAATAATTTCAGGTTGCAACTTAAAAATGTGCTTTTGTGTGAAATACTTTTCCTTAATTTGCAGTCTATGAAAATGCAGCACCAGGCCATATTATCTATCGGAAGCAATCAAGGCGACAGGCTTCGCAATATTCAGGAAGCTATTGATTTGATTCACAGCGAGGTTGCGACTGTTGTGAAAGTTTCCAGGCTGTATGAAACGCCGGCCTGGGGTTTTGAAGGCGATGCATTTTATAATTGTGCCCTATTGGTTCATACCTGCAAAGAGTCTGCAGTGCTTTTGGATGAAATCTTAAATGCCGAACTTCGTTTGGGAAGAATCAGAAACAAGGTAATGGGTTATCAGTCCAGAACGATTGATATTGATGTCATCAGTTTTGATGACGAAATAATCGATGCCGAAAACCTTAAAGTACCACATCCACGTATGGCCGACAGGAAATTTGTGTTGCTGCCGATGGACGACCTGAAATCGGATTTTGTGCATCCTGTATTGCAGAAGAATGTAACCGAATTGTTGAGAGAGTGCCACGACGATTCAGATTGTAAAGTGGTTTCCAATTTGAAATCTCCGGTAACAGATTATCATTTTGACCGATTCAATTATATAGCCATTGAAGGAAATATTGGCGCCGGAAAAACAACATTGGCTCACAAAATTGCCGAAGATTTTAATGCCAAGACGGTTTTGGAAGGTTTTGCAGACAATCCTTTTTTGCCAAAATTTTATAAAGACCAGGCGAGGTATGCTTTTCCATTAGAAATGTCATTTTTGGCCGACAGATACCAGCAGCTGTCACAGGATTTGGCACAATTTGACCTGTTTAAGGATTTTATTGTTGCTGACTACCATATTTTTAAATCCCTGATTTTTGCCAAAGTTACTTTAGGAGAAGACGAATACCGTTTGTATAAAACGCTTTTTGATATCATCTACAAGGAAATGAAAAAGCCCGATTTGTATGTGTATCTTTATCAGAATACGGAGCGGCTATTGGAGAACATCAAAAAAAGAGGACGTTCCTATGAGCAGGAAATCCCGGCAGAATATTTGGATAAAATCAGCAGAGGATACCTGGACTATATAAAATCTCAAAAAGATTTGAATGTCCTGATCATTGATGTTTCGGATAAAGATTTTGTCAAAAATCAAAGCGATTATCTTCAAATTTTAAACGAAATCGAAAGCCAGGCTTTGGCTGTATAAGCTAGTAATTCAGTTTCTGGAACAAATCCCATACTACAATTCCGGCACTTACAGAAATGTTTAGCGAATGTTTGGTTCCCAATTGTGGAATTTCTATTGTTCCCTCGCACTTTTTGATGGCTTCCTGCGAAACACCTTTTACTTCGTTTCCAAAAACCAGAGCATATTTCTGTCCGCTTTTTGGTTCGAATTCCTGAAGTGAAATAGAGTTTTCTACTTGTTCTATTGCCATGACCGAAACGTTTTCTTTTTGTAACGTATCAATAACTTCCAAAACGTCTTTTGCATATTCCCAGGCAACGGTTTCGGTAGCGCCTAAAGCTGTTTTATGGATTTCTTTATTAGGTGGAGTTGCCGTGATACCGCAGAGATAGATTTTTTCAATCAGAAAAGCATCGGCTGTTCTGAAAACAGAACCGATATTGTGCAGGCTTCGGATGTCGTCCAGGATGATTGTAATTGGTGTTTTTTCTGCCTGTTTAAAATCTTCAATGCTTTTTCTTTCTAATTCGCTGTTGGCAAGTTTTCTCATAAATGCGGATGCAATATTGTTAGTTTTTCTATTTTAGCAAAAATAATTTAAAAATCTGAATACTCTTGGCCACGAAAGACAAAACTCCGAAAGAAACTCCGTTAATGAAGCAATACAATGAGATTAAGGCGAAATATCCGGACGCCTGTTTGTTGTTCAGAGTAGGAGATTTTTATGAAACTTTTGGAGAAGATGCAATACGCGCTTCAAAAATACTGGGAATCGTCCTGACAAAAAGAGGAGCAGGTTCCGATACGGAAACAGCTTTGGCCGGATTCCCACACCATTCCCTGAATACTTATCTGCCTAAACTGGTTAAAGCCGGACTTCGCGTAGCGATTTGCGACCAGCTTGAAGACCCGAAAATGACAAAAACTATCGTGAAGCGTGGTGTTACTGAATTGGTGACTCCCGGCGTTTCTATGAATGATGAGGTATTGCAGTCTAAATCGAATAACTTCCTGGCTTCGATTTATTTTGGGAAAAGGATTATCGGTATTTCGTTTCTCGATGTTTCTACAGGAGAATTTTTAGCAGCACAGGGTAATGAAGAATATATTGACAAGCTGCTCCAGAACTTTAGTCCGAGCGAAGTGCTGGTTCCAAAACAGAACAAGGCCAACTTTAAAGAGGTTTTTGGTGAAGACTACCATAACTTTTATCTTGAAGACTGGGTGTATAAAGAAGATTATGCTTTTGAAACGCTAACGGGACATTTTCAGACCAATTCCTTAAAAGGATTTGGAATTGAAGAATTGCCGGAGGGAATTATTGCGTCAGGAGCGATATTGTATTATCTGTCCGAAACACAGCATAACAAAGTACAGCACATTACTTCAATACAGCGAATTGCGGAAGATGCTTATGTTTGGATGGACCGATTCACCATTCGAAATTTAGAATTATACCATAGCTATAACCCGAATGCGGTAACACTGTTGGATGTTATAGACAGAACACTTTCTCCAATGGGTGGTCGCCTCTTAAAGCGTTGGCTGGCCTTGCCGTTAAAAGATGCAGATAAGGTTAAAGGACGTCATGAAGTGGTTTCTTATCTGAAGGAAAATAATGAGGTGCTGAAAAGCATCCAATACCAAATCAAGCAGATTTCGGATTTAGAACGGTTGATTTCAAAAATAGCCACAGGAAAAGTATCGCCAAGGGAAGTTGTAAACCTGAAGGAATCGTTGGATGCCATTATCCCAATAAAAACATTGGCACTTGACAGTAAGAATACGGCTGTCAAAACCATAGGAGACAGCCTTCATAGTTGTGACCTCCTAAGAGAAAAAATTAAAGAGACCTTAAACCCGGATGCTCCTGTTTCGATCAACAAGGGAAATGCGATTGCCAAAGGTGTGCATGCTGAATTGGACGAGTTAAGAAGTATATCTACTTCCGGCAAAGAATATCTTGAGGGAATCGAAACCCGCGAATCGGAGAGAACAGGAATTTCTTCTTTAAAAATATCTTTTAATAATGTTTTTGGTTATTATATAGAAGTAAGAAATACGCATAAAGATAAGGTTCCGGCCGAATGGATTCGCAAGCAGACTTTGGTCAATGCGGAGCGTTATATTACGGAAGAACTAAAAGAATATGAAACCAAGATTCTTGGAGCCGAAGAAAAAATCCATCAATTGGAAAGCCAGCTTTTTGAGCAACTGGTGGTTTGGATTTCGACTTATATAAAACCAGTACAACTCAATGCGAATTTAATTGCGCAATTGGATTGCCTGGCTTCGTTTACGCAGTTGGCCATTGAGAACAATTATGTTTGTCCGGTTCTGGATGATACATTTGAACTGGAAATAAAGAACGGTCGCCATCCGGTGATTGAAAAACAGCTCCCGGTGGGAGTTCCTTATATTGCCAATGATGTTTATCTGGACAGGGAAACCCAGCAGATAATCATGATTACAGGGCCTAACATGTCCGGTAAGTCGGCTATTTTGCGCCAAACGGCACTGATTGTACTATTGGCCCAGATGGGAAGCTTTGTTCCGGCAGAAAGCGTTAGGATGGGTATTGTCGATAAGATTTTTACAAGAGTAGGAGCATCAGATAATATTTCTATGGGCGAATCTACTTTTATGGTAGAGATGAACGAGACCGCTTCCATTCTTAATAACCTTTCAGACAGAAGTTTGGTGCTTTTGGATGAGATAGGAAGAGGAACGAGTACGTATGATGGAATCTCAATCGCCTGGGCAATTGCGGAGTATCTGCATGAACATCCCGGAAGGCCAAAAACCTTATTTGCGACGCACTACCATGAACTTAATGAAATGACCGAAATTCTGGAGCGTATCCAGAATTATAATGTGTCCGTAAAAGAATTAAAAGATACGGTTCTTTTTATCCGAAAACTTATAAAAGGTGGAAGTGCCCATAGTTTTGGAATTCATGTGGCAAAGATGGCAGGAATGCCGCAAACAGTCATCCAGAAAGCACAGAAACTGCTTAAAAAACTGGAAAAAGACCATTCCGGCGAAGCATTGAATGGTACTAAATCTTCAAATGACGAAATGCAGTTGAGTATTTTTAATTTAGATGACCCGCTTTTAGAAGAAATAAAAGACGAAATACTCAATTTAGATATCAATACGCTGACTCCGGTTGAAGCCCTGATGAAGCTCAATGAGATCAAACGGATGTTAGGAAAGAAGTAACGGGATTTTAAAGATTACGTTATCAGAAAGTTATGTTTTTCTTGATGTTTTTTTGAAAAAAGTTCTTGTATAATTGAATTAATGTATTAAATTTGCATCCGCAATACGGTTCAAGTGTTGCAGTTCTTATCAAATACACAATGCGAAAATAGCTCAGTTGGTAGAGCGCGACCTTGCCAAGGTCGAGGTCGCGGGTTCGAGCCCCGTTTTTCGCTCAAATTAAAGTCCATGCTCGGATGGTGAAATTGGTAGACACGCTGGACTTAAAATCCAGTGAACAGCAATGTTCGTGCGGGTTCAAGTCCCGCTCTGAGTACTCTTAAAAGCCCCTAAACACGGGGCTTTTCTGTTTTCAGGCCGATTTCAAAACCGATATGAAAAGCCTCGAAATTACATTTGGGAAGCCAGAAGGGAAGCCAGTTACAATCACCATAAAAGGCATGCACAAAGACTATTCCGAAGTACAGTTGTACTACCCGAAAGATGAGGAAGGACGGCCGCTGATCGCCCCAAAAAAGCAGTGGTACGTTTACTATTCCTACCGTAATCCGTTCACTGGATTTATGCAAAGAATCAAAGACTATTGCGGATTAAATTCCTATAAGACAGCAGCCGAAAGGTTGGAGGCGGGCAAGGCCTGGATCAAGGCTTACGAACTCCTACTTGACAACGGGTTTAACCCGTTCGATGCAAAAGGTATAGAGGAAAAGGACATGCCGGGAGAAATCGCCAAAACAGTCTATACGGTAAAATCCGGCCTCCAGTATGCCTATGATAATAAACTGGGTTCCTGGAAATCCTCAACTGCAGACGACTACCTGTTCCGGATGGGTGTTTTTATGGAATATGCCCAAATGAATAAGTTCGACCATATGGATATCCGGGAGCTGAGGGATGTGCATATAATCGGATTTCTTAACTGGCTGATCAACCCGAAGGGGAGGAATGTCGGCAATACATCCCAGGACAACTACAAGCGTGCGATTTCCGGGCTTTTGGGCAAGCTCAAAAAGGATAAGATAATATCCGCAAATCCGGCGGCAGGAATTGAAACGAAAAAGGACAGGCCAAAAAAAAA
>NZ_LMPW01000010.1:419002-442533 GCF_001423985.1 Flavobacterium sp. Leaf359
CGATAAGAAGCTCTACGAGTTCGTAATGCTTATTATCTATACCTTTTTGCGCGAATCGGAAATTATCAGGCTTCGCGTTAAGGATATCCACCTGGAACAGGGTTTCCTTTATGCAGATACCAAAGGGGATACGCAGGCAATTAAAAAGATGATCGACCCGATCTGCAGGATGTTTGCCAATAAGAACCTGGCGGCATTTCCTGAAGAAGCACATATCTTTACAAATACCGGAGAGATAGAAATTTGGGAAGCAAAGGAAAAAAGCAAGGTAGACCATTTTGGGAACCGGTTCAAAAAGGTAAAACGTGTATTGGGTTTTGGGAAGGATTATGGTCTGTATTCCTTCAGGCATAGCGCAGCACTTGACTTGTATTTTTCTTATGTAAGGAAAGGTTTTAATGACCATGAATCCGTTTTGAAAGTAATGCCTATAATCGGACACCAGGATCCGGAAACCACTAGAAATTATCTTCGTGATATCGGTGGTATGATTCCGAAAGATTATACAGATTTATATACTTTGGAATTCTAGTCTGAAGTATTTTAAATCAGAAAAAAACTTACTTATTTTTTTTACTACTTTTACAATATTAAAAAACTCCTTATGGAAAAATTAATAGTCAGGAATTTTGGACCTATTAAAGAAGCAGAACTTGACCTGACAAAATATGTTGTTTTTATTGGAGATACTTCAACTGGAAAAAGTGTGCTAGCAAAGCTTATAACTATCCTTAGAGAAAGTATTTTTAGTGTTAATTTTAAAGTTGTTAATGGGGAATTAAAACAAACATTAAACCTTAATTTCAAAGAGCAACTTGAATATCTTAATATTGATTTTGATTATAAAGAAAGTGAAATTATTTATCAAAGCTCAAAATATAAAATTGAAATCTTAAACGGTAAAATAAAGTATATAGGTGAGAAGGGATATAGTAAAAAGGAATTTATTCGGAAAAGTATCAATAACGATTTTATAAAAAATAATATTGATCTTTTCAAATCAATTCCAAGTTTAAATTTAAACGCATTTAGTAAAACTTCTTATTTCCCTGCAGAAAGAATATTATTATCAATTGTGGGTACATCTGTTACAGGTTTATGGGCAAATAATGTTAGCTTCCCGAATTATTTCAAGGATTTTGCGGCAAATTTTGATATAGCAAAATCAAAAAATAAAAGTATTATATATAATAAATTTGGTTTTGAATTCAAAACGGAAAAAGATATTGACAAGATATTAATCGATAATAAGTTATATGAACTTAGCAAAATGTCTAGTGGAATCCAATCTTTAGTTCCTTTACTCCTAACATTTGACCATGAAATTAAATCAAAAAGTATAAAAACATTTTTAATAGAAGAACCTGAATTAAATCTTTTTCCATCAAAACAAAAAATACTTATTGATTATATTGTAGAACGAATTAATGGAGATTTTCATAATTTGATTTTAACTACACATAGCCCATATATATTATCATGTCTTAATACTCTGTTATTGGCAAATAATACCTATGACGAAAATCCAGATAGAATTGATGATATTTCTAAAATTGTACCTATTTCTAGATGGATTGATTTCAAAAATATTTCCGTGTATGAAGTTGTGAATGGAACTGTAAAATCTATTAAGGACGAAGAATATAAGTGTATAGATAGTAATGCAATAGATGAAGTATCAAGTGTTATTTCAAATGAATTCGACAATTTACTCGACATAAGATATGATGAATAAAGACATCCAAAATTTTGTAGAAAATAATAAAATTTATTGTAGTAATAAAAAATCAGTAACTCAAAACGGAATTAATTTTACAATATTAAGTAAAGAAAGTTTTATTTGTTTCGAAATTGACGGTAAAATAATTAATACTCAAAATTCAATTAAATGTGATTGGGGTTTTATAAGAGAATCAAATGAGGATTTTTATTTTGTAGAATTGAAAGGTAAAAATGGCGACCATGGTTTTGATCAAATTATTACAACAATAGAATATATGAATTCACATATATTAAAAATCCCTAAAAATAAAACATTTGGATTTCTTGTTGCTAATGGATATGTACCTAAAGAATCGGGTGATGTGCAAAAAAAGAAGATAATTTTTAGGGATAAATATGGGAAAAGTTTAGAAGTTTGCACAAATAAAAAAATGATCCATAAACCAAAATAAAATTCACGGGAATTTTCAGCTGATATCCTGGAAACCGGTTTAAATTTTCACGTGAAAAAAATCTGCAGCTGCTCCGGATCCGGAAGCGCCGGAAAAAAATTTCACGTGAAAATAAAAAAAGCACCTAAATGGTGCTTTTCTATTTTATAGGATTGTGATATAGTTTGGAAATCCTGCTATGTCTGCAAGACCTGAAACGACTTCAGTTAATCCGATCCTTAACCACTGGTCTATTTTCATATCCGTAATATATTCAACAGTCAGGATTTTGCCATTGCTTAGCTTCAATCTGGTTCCAGGCTTAATCTTTGTTAAAAGATCTTCATTGCCTGACTTTTCAACCAGGAATTGCTGCGTATTACCCCAACCTAATTCCTGTTTATATGGCTGAATTCCGACACCCTGTTTCCAAAAAACCGTTTTTAGGTTGTATGAGATAAAAACATGGTAATTCTTATAAAACAGCTTGGCAAGGAGTCTTTGAAGGTTAATGTGAAGAATTGTTTTAAAATATGCAATGTTTCTTTAGTGTTGGCATTCAAGATGTTTGTAATTTTAGCCTTTCAATTATTAATGTCTTCTTGTGAAGACTCATATTTATTCTTACATTTGGACTACTATCATTAAGGAATAATCAATTAATGAAAAAGCCTCTCTATTGAGAGGCTTTTTGTCTTTAACTATTTTGGATTTTATATGGGCGCATTCGTTATCAGTAAAAAAGATGAAGATCACTACAAATTTGTTTATACTTCGCGAAAAGGTAAGATTGTCTTTACCAGTATGACGTATGAATTGAAAATGGATTGCGAGAGCGATATTGAAATTATCAAGGCAAAGGCAGAAACAGCGCTCTGTTTGAAATTTAAGGCCTCCAGTGGCAAGTATTTCTATAAGCTAATTATAGACAGTAAAATTTATGCGGTTAGCCGGAAATTCAATACAGAATTACGTTTGGCAAAAGGAATAGCCGAAGTGGCTTTGTATGTGCCTAAAGCCGAGGTGTTGGATTTTACCGGAGCCGATATTTTTGCAGATTTGCCTTAATTTAAATGATTAACGGAAACCAGTAAGTTTGTGTTTTCTTGTTTGCGGCTCTGCGCCTTTGCGTGAAATAATTGCTCGCAAAGACGCAGAGCCGCAAAGTTTCTGGATAATATAGATGTAGAATAATGCCTGTCTGTTATAAACTTCCTCATAGCTATTTAACTATATGGCATAAAAAAACCCTGCTAAAAGCAGGGTTATTTTTTTTACTGTGTGCTAATTATTGTTTAGCAGGAGCAGCAGTTTCAGCTTTAGCAGCTTCAACTTTAGCTTCTTCAGCAACTTTAGTGCTATCAACAGTAGCTTCAGCGTTTACTTCAGCGTTTTCAACAGCTTGAGTAGCCTCAACTTCTGTAGCTTCAACAGCAGCCTCTTCAGCTGGTTTTTCAGTTTCTTTGCAAGAAACAAATGCCATAGTAGCAACTAATGCTAAGCTTAATACAACTTTTTTCATCTTACTAAATTATAAAGGTTAATTATTAATTCGGAGCAAAGATATAAATTTTTTAATATCTTAAAATATTTATTGTGATTTTTTTTAAAGATTTTTTTTTGAAATAAATTCCTTGAATTACAAGGCTTTAAATGGGCTCTTTGTCATTCAATGCTTGTTAAAAACTGTAACAGGAGTTCCATTCTATTAAATTTTCAAACTTGTAGCCCTATTTTTCGTCAATCTTTAAAAAAACAGGGCGTAAATTATCAATTATTTCTTTCCTCCAACAACCTTCATTTCATTGATCAGGTGTTTTGCTCCCGCAAATTTGTCAATGATAAAAAGCACATATCTCATATCGACCATAATATTTCTGCAAATAGCAGGGTCATAGTAAATATCACTCATTGTTCCTTCCCATACACGGTCAAAGTTTAATCCGATAAGATTTCCTTTAGCATCTATAGCCGGGCTTCCTGAATTTCCTCCTGTGGTGTGGTTGGTTCCAATAAAACAAACCGGCATCTTCCCGTTTTTGCCATATTGTCCGTAATCTTTTTTATTATAAAGGTCAATCAGTTTGGCAGGTACGTCAAATTCATAATCGCCGGGAATATATTTTTCCATTACACCATCAAGATAGGTAGTATGGTTATAGGTAACTGCATCGCTTGGGGAATAGCCTTTTACTTTTCCATAGGTTACTCTTAAGGTGCTGTTAGCATCCGGGAAAATTCTTGCTTCTTTAGGACTTAACTCTAAAATGCCTTTCATGTAGGTTCTTTGTAATGCCGCAATCCTAAGATTGATTTCGTCATATTTTGGAGCCACCTCTTTTAGGTAAACATCTGCCATCGATTTTACAAACTGATAACCTTTGTCTGCATTAATCTTAGCCAGGACACTTTTCGTATCGCCGCTCAATAATTCTTTCAGGCCTTTGTATGTTGTCAGTTTTGACTGGTCGTAAATTTTGTCGGTCAGTTTTTTATAATCTGAATTTTTCATGCTGGCAGGCAAGAATTGCTTTGGTACTTTGGTAGCATACAATTCGATTAACTGTTCAAAAACTTTTTCGTCTACAGTAGCGTTGAAATCTTTATAAGTTTCTTCCAAAGCTTTGATGGTTGCTTCTTTTCTGTCTTTAAAGGATTGTTCACCTCTGTTATTGTATATCTGTTCCAATTGGTAAAGACGGTAGCCTATAGTTAACATTTCCGTATTTCTTAAAACGACCTCAGTAAAATAGTCTCTGCTTAAAGCATACGGAGCAATTTCTTTATAATTCTTTTCAAAGTCTGTAAACAGATTTCCATATTCAGCCTGTTTTCCGGCTTTGTTTACTTTTTCAAGAAAGTCTTTTTCAAATTTCTTTTTTGCTTCAATGGCATTTGATTTTTTCAAGCCCTGGGTTTCGCCAATCCATTTTTTCCAATAGTTGGCAATGCTGGCATATTTGGAAGCATATTGGATTTTGATTGCCTTATCTTTTCTCATAAAGCCGTCGGCCACTTTTAAGGCTTTGTCTCTGATTTCAATTTTAGCAGGATTTAATTCGTTTACAATCTGTTCTACAGCAACAGATGGAAGATATTCTGTGGTTCTGCCCGGATATCCGAATACAAGTGTAAAATCATTTTCTTCTACACCTTTTATAGAAACCGGAAGATAGTGTTTCGGGGTATAAGGCACATTGTCTTTTGAATAGGCCGCCGGACGATTGTTTTTGTCTGCATAAATTCTGAACAAAGAGAAATCTCCTGTGTGTCTTGGCCATACCCAGTTGTCTGTATCGGAACCGAATTTTCCGATAGATGATGGCGGAGCACCAACCAAACGCACGTCTTTGTAGCTTTCAACTACAAAAAGGATGTATTGGTTTCCTTCATAAAAAGTACGGATACGGTTTTCCTGCCAGGCTTCCTTTGGAGAAGACTTTGTCAGGGAAGCGATGTTTTCCTGAATTTTTTTCTGTTTATCAGCTTCTGAAGAAATAGCTGCAACTCCATCTAAAATTTTGGCTGTTACGTCCTCAATTTTTACGATAAAAGTCACCTCCAGGTCCGGATTTGGAAGTTCTTCTTCCAGACTCATGGCCCAGAAACCATCTGTCAAATAATCATGGTCTACAGTGGAGTGAGATTGGATTTCGCCAAAGCCACAGTGATGGTTGGTAAGAAGTAATCCTTTTGGAGAGATAACTTCGGAAGTACAGCCACCGTTAAATTGAGGTACTGCATCTTTAAGGCTCGATTTGTTTACGTCATAAATGTCTGAAGCCGACATTTTCATTCCCAGATTTTTCATTTCTGTTTCATTCATCCCTTTTAAAAGTGATGGAATCCACATTCCGCCTTGCTGCGAATAGGCAGGAAGAACCAGTAAAAGGACAATAAGTCTTAAAAATTTCATAGGTAAAAATTGAAGTTTAGAGGTCGCAATTTACAATTTTTTGCTCCAAAACCGAACTATTTAACGGTTTCTGAAATTTTTAAGTGTTATTAGGAAGCTATTTTAGCGTCAGTTTCATGAGGCTTCGGTTATGAACCACAAAATCTTTGGAGAGGTATAATTTCTGGGCAATCTCGTTGTGATTCTCTATTTCGAGATAGATGATTTTAAGTGACAGTGAAAGGGCTTCCTGATGGATGAAGTCCAATGCCTTTTTGCCTATCCCTTTGCCACGTGCTTTATCCGAAATGTATAATTCATCCAAAAAAGCGATAGTTCCTTTGTATTCAAAGCTAAAAACAAATGTCAGTATTATATAGCCTACTATTTCTTCATCGGAATAAATCAGCCAGGCTTTTCCCAGGTGCGGATTTTCTATGAATTCCAAAAATAAGGCTTTGGAAATAGCTATATCAATAGGGTAATTGTCGATGCTGTAAAATTCCTGCATCATGGGTACGATGGTATCAATGTCTGAAGTTTGTATAGGTCTGAAAGTTGTCATGTTTTTTTGGATTGTAGTTTTACAAATTCTTCAGGATTATTTCTGTGGCGTTTTTATTCATCTGGACAAAAGTGCTGGCAATATGCCCTTTTTCAGAGCGTTCGTCTTCGTTTTGGATTAAGAAGGAAAGGGTTTCTTCCAGTTCTTTTTTGCTTTTTACCGAAATGCAGCCGCCCATTCCTACCAAGGCAACGGCTTCAGAAAATTTCTGATAATTTGGGCCTATCACGATAGGTATACCAAAAGTGGCGGGCTCTAAAATATTATGCAAACCGGAGGATCCAAAACCGCCTCCTACATAAGCAATGTCTGCATAACTGTAGATTTTTGTCAGGATGCCAATCGTATCAATAATAAAAACATCATAATCTGCCAGGGTTTTATTCTTTAGTTCAGAAAACAGTATAGTCTTTTTTGAAATGCTGTTTTTCAGTTCGCTAATCTGTTCGGGTTTTACATTATGAGGAGCAATGATAAATTTGACGCCAAAAGGATTGGTGTTTATAAAATTAACCAATTGGGTTTCGTCTTTTGGCCAGGTACTTCCACAAACGACAGTCAGTTTGCCGTCTTTGAATTTTTCTACAAAATCTAAAGAGTTGTCTCTGTTCAGGATTTTTAATACCCGGTCAAAACGGGTGTCGCCGCTTATTTTTACATTTTGGAAACCAATTTGTTGTAATAATAATTTGGAACTTTCATTCTGTACAAAAAACATCTTGAAAGCAGTCAGGGCTTTTCTGTAAAAACCGCCATACCATTTAAAGAAAATCTGGTCTTTTCTGAAAATACCGGAGAAGAGATAGGTTGGAATGTTCTGTTCCTTTAATTCCTTTAAATAATTCGGCCAGTATTCATATTTGATAAAAAATGCCATTTCAGGATGGACCAGCCTTAGAAATTCAGCAGCATTTTTTTTCGTGTCCAACGGAAGGTATACGATTACATCTGCTGCAGTTGAGTTTTTCCTGACTTCATATCCCGAAGGCGAAAAAAAGGTCAGTACGATTTTATGTTCCGGATACAGGCCGCGGATTTTTTCCATAACAGGAAGTCCCTGCTCAAATTCGCCAAGCGAAGCCGAATGAAACCAGATGGTTTTGTCTGTTGCCTGGATTTTGTTGCCTAAAGTCCTGAAAACATTTTTTCTGCCATTTACAAAAAGCTTCATTTTCGGATTGAAAAATGCGATTGCCTTCAGGGCATATCCCGCGATGATTACCAACAGATTATAAAGAAAAAACATACGCCTGATTTTGAATTGCTAAAATACGCTAGTTTCGAGAAATTTCATTGGTCGTCCGTCATTTTATTAGTAGTTTTGCTTGTTTTAAATTTAATTTAGATGAAAAAAATCCAAATGGTTGACCTTAAAGGTCAATATGAAAATATAAAGGAAACAGTAAACAATTCTATTCAGGAAGTTCTCGATACCAATACCTATATTAACGGGCCTGAAGTTCACAAATTCCAAAAAAATCTTGAAGAATATCTGGGAGCAAAACACGTGATTCCATGTGCTAATGGAACTGATGCTTTGCAGATTGCCATGATGGCGCTGGATTTAAAACCAGGCGATGAGGTTATCACGGCAGATTTTACTTTTGCGGCAACAGTAGAAGTAATTGCACTTTTGCAACTGACTCCGGTTTTGGTAGATGTTGAAATAGATACTTTTAATATTTCTGTCGAGGCGATAAAAAAAGCCATTACGCCAAAAACCAAAGCTATTGTCCCGGTTCACCTTTTTGGACAGGCAGCCAATATGGAGGCCATCATGCAGTTGGCAAAAGAACATAATTTGTATGTGATTGAAGATAATGCTCAGGCAATTGGAGCAAACTACAAATATTTTGATGGCAAAAAAGAAAAAGTAGGTGTGATAGGTCATGTGGCTTCAACTTCCTTTTTCCCTTCCAAAAATTTAGGATGTTATGGTGACGGTGGAGCTATTTTTACCAATGATGACGATTTGGCTCACAAGCTGCGAGGCATAGTAAACCACGGTATGTATGTGCGCTATCACCACGATGTTGTTGGGGTAAATTCCCGTTTGGATAGCATACAGGCAGCGGTTTTAAATGCAAAACTTCCGCTTTTGGATGAATATAATGCGGCAAGACAGCTTGCTGCCCAGAAATACAGCCAGGCTTTGGCAAATCATGACAAAATAGTTACACCTTATATTGCAGGTGAAAGAGATTCACATGTTTTCCACCAATATACTTTAAGAATATTGGATGCAGACCGAAATGCTTTAATGCAGCATTTATTGGATAAGGGTATTCCATGTGCCATTTACTACCCAATTCCGTTGCACAGTCAGAAAGCCTATCTTGACCCACGTTATAAGGAAGAAGATTTCCCGATTACAAACCAATTGGTGCAGGAAGTAATTTCATTGCCAATGCATACAGAACTGGATGACGAGCAGATTAAGTTTATCACAGATTCTATTTTGGAATTCTTGGCATAGTATAAGAATTTTACAAAAACGACAAGACCTTTTTAATTTTTCCATCGTCTATCAAAAGAGTAAATAAATTGAAAAAAATATTAGTAACAGGAGGTTTAGGTTTCATTGGCTCGCATACAGTTGTCGAATTGCAGAACGAAGGTTTTGAAGTCGTAATTATTGATAATCTTTCAAATGCAGAAGAAAAGGTTCTGCATGGAATTGAGGCGATTACCGGCCAAAAGCCGATTTTTGAAAATCTTGATTTGAGAGAAAAAGAAGCCGTAAGGGCCTTTTTTGAAAAATACAATGATATAGCGGGGGTTATCCATTTTGCAGCCTCAAAAGCGGTTGGTGAAAGTATTGAAAATCCGTTACTGTATTATGAAAACAATATCAGTGCCCTTGTTTATATATTACAGGAATTGCAGTTGAAGACAGAAACAAGTTTTATTTTCAGCTCTTCCTGTACGGTTTATGGACAAGCGGAAAAAATGCCGATAACAGAAAATGCGTCAGTACAGCCGGCAACTTCTCCTTATGGAAACACAAAACAGATTGGAGAAGAAATAATTCAGGACGTGGCTAAAATATCAAGCATAAAGGCAATCCTATTACGCTATTTTAATCCTATTGGTGCCCATCCTTCAGCAGAAATAGGAGAACTTCCTATTGGAGTGCCACAAAATCTGGTACCTTTTATTACTCAGACGGGTATAGGAATGAGAAAGGAACTTTCGGTTTTTGGATCAGATTATCCTACGCCTGATGGGACATGCATCCGTGACTATATTCATGTTGTAGATTTGGCTAAAGCCCATGTTGTTGCCCTGAAACGATTGATTGACAAAAAAAATGAGACGGCTGTTGAGGTTTTTAATGTAGGAACAGGTAAAGGCAGCAGCGTTTTAGAGGTTATCAGGTCTTTTGAAAGAGTAAGCGGGCAAAAGTTACCATATAAGCTGGTAGGAAGGCGTGAGGGCGATATCATAGAAGCTTATGCAGATACCCAAAAAGCAAATTCTGTGTTGGGTTGGAAAGCACAATCGACATTGGACGAAGCTATCGAAAGTGCCTGGAAATGGGAAAAGAAAATCAGAAGCTAAATAAATAATAAAAAAAATCCCGCATTTAAAATGCGGGATTTTTTTATACTGTGTAATAGATTAAGCAGAGAAAGTAGCTGCTTCTTTGTCAATTTTGTTAACCAATCCAATCAGTACTTTTCCAGGTCCTACTTCTGTAAAAGAAGTGGCACCATCTTTAATCATTTGCTGTACAGACTGTGTCCATTTTACAGGAGCTGTCAATTGTGTGATAAGATTCTTCTTAATCTCAATTGGGTCAGAAACTGCACTTGCAGGCACATTTTGGTATACCGGACATATAGGTTGGGAAAAAACAGTATTTTCGATAGCAGCAGCCAATTCTTCTCTGGCAGGTTCCATCATTGGAGAGTGGAAAGCACCGCCAACCGGAAGAATCAAGGCACGTTTTGCTCCGGCAGCTTTCATGGCTTCACAGGCTTTTTCAACCGCTGTCGTCTCACCTGAAATTACAAGCTGTCCCGGACAGTTATAGTTAGCAGCCACTACAATGCCGTCAATAGAAGCACAAACTTCCTCAACAATATGGTCTTCTAAACCTAAAACTGCTGCCATGGTAGAAGGAGTAATTTCGCAGGCTTTTTGCATGGCCATGGCTCTTTGTGAAACCAATTTTAGTCCGTCTTCGAATGATAGGGTACCATTGGCAACCAGGGCAGAAAATTCACCTAAAGAGTGACCGGCTACCATTTCCGGTTTGAAATCATTACCTAATGTTTTGGCAAGGATAACAGAGTGGAGGAAAACGGCAGGTTGCGTTACTTTTGTTTCTTTCAGCTGTTCAGCTGTTCCTTCAAACATAATATCTGTGATTCGAAAGCCTAAAATAGCATTGGCTCTTTCGAATAATTCTTTTGCTAGTTCTGATTGTTCGTATAGGTCTTTTCCCATTCCTGTGAATTGGGCTCCCTGACCTGGAAATACGTATGCCTTCATTTGTTCTCGGTTTTGTTTATTGTCGCAAAAATACTATTTATTCTTAATATCGTATTGATTTATCTTAATGTCGAAATATTGGGTATCATACATCGGAGTCATAGAAAAAAAGAATTTTTTTCGTGCCGCAGCTTCGGTAGGCAGGGTGACGCTATGCAGGTCTTTTTCCAAAATTTTCCAAATCATTTCGGTACAGAAAAATTTTGTATCATCGTCAAAATCTCCTTTGTGGTCAAACGGAATATGCATGGCCAGATATTTTTGAGCCAGTTGTGAAATTTGCGCTCCCATTTTTTTGTCGCAATTTTTGGCACGTGTTACGATGATTTTGTTTGGGAAAGAATATTTAAGGAACTCTTTAAGCGGTTGTAGCTGTAATCCGTCAACGTCTGTCACATCTGAGGATAAAGAATGTACGACATAGAGTGAGTCATTCCTCTTTATGATAATGCCCGCATGTGTTACGTCAATAGGGCCTGAATTGAGCTCTTTGGAAATATAATCGCTAAAAAAGCCAAAGCCTCTGCGGAGTATAAAATCGCCTTCCTCGATTTTTGAAAGTTCATCTTCCGAAAGTCGGGTTATGGCTTCATTTTTTAGGATGGCCTTCTGTTCTGATTTTTTATCAAAATAAAAGAAAAGTTTGTAGGCAATAATTCCTAAAACAAAAAGCATTGCCGTATAAAAGATAAATTTCTTCATTAGGCAATGCTTTTTTAAATGTTAGGGTTTGTTAGATTATTCTGCTGTTTCTGTTGAATCAGCAGGAACAACTGGTTCATCAGCAGGGGCTGCCAAAGAATCAGTAGCTTCCATATCAGCACCTGGAGCTTTAGCTCCTTCTTTGTTAGCGTTTTCTTTGTCGATAGTTACTTTCCATTTTCCGTCAACTTTCACAAGGTTAAGAGTTTGCTCAGCAGCAGCTTCTGCTTTTCCTCCAACAGTTTTGTATTTTACTGTAGCCTTATCGTCTTTAACTTCAGAAGAAATAATTTCAACTTTTGCGTCGTTCTTTTTTAGCTCGTCTTTTTTAGCGCCAGCCATAGATTCCATCATTCCGATTAATGAAGCAGTTTGCTCATCACAATATTCTTTTGCTTCCTTAAACTCTCCTTTGTTGATGTGGTTTAAGAATTTCTCTGCTACCGCCTCAGGATTGCTGTCGTTAGAACATGAAACAAAAAAAGTGAAGGATAAAAATCCTAAGATTAAGAATGCTTTGCCAGCAATGCTTCTGAAAGTGTTTGTCTTCATAAATTGTTTTGTTAGATTTATGTAAAAGTAAAATTTTTTCAGATATAACAAATAAAGAGAGTATAAAATGTTTCTGTATAAACTAAAAACCGGCCTTAATGGAAGGCCGGTTTAGAAAAAGGGATTAAACTACAGTACAAAATACGAATTTTTAACAGGTTGTATATGATGGAGTTCAACTTCGGGTTTTTTGGCCGGAGTTTCAAATTCGTCACGGAATTCATTTACCATCTGAACCAGGTTCTTTTCGATTGTACTTGAAATAGCAGTCATTGGCGTATCTGTTGGTCGGTTCTCAAACGGATCCTGCAGATGGATAGCCATCTTTTCAATCAGGAAAAATGCCGCACCAATGGTTGTTACCAACGGAATCTGTAGCCAGCCTAATAAATCCGTAAGCCCAAAAGGCAAAAGGATAATAAAAAGGCACAACGTGAAACGGATGTACATGCTATAGGTTGTCGGAAAAATTGTATTTTTGATTCTTTCACACTTTCCCATAGAATCACATAATCTTGTCAGCGTATTGTCAATCTCTACTTGCTGGTAAGTGTTTATTTTTCCTTGTTCGTTAGCTTTTTTCAGGTCTTTGGAATGCAACAGTAATATTGCATTAGGAACGTGCTTGTGCTTTTTAATATATTTGAAATCTTCGTCACTTAAAATTTGCTTTACTGCTTTTAAAGGGTCTTTTCCTCGCAATGACTGGCTAAGGCTGTAACACCAGGCAGCCTGTCTTTTTGCAAAATTTTCTTTGAAATCATTAGCTTCCACAGAAAAATCCGGGTCCTTATAGAAAGCAATAACCTGTCTGATTAATGTTCTGGAGTCGTTTACGATAGCACCCCAAATGATTCGTGCTTCCCACCAGCGGTCATATGCCTGGTTGGATTTAAAAGCCAGCAGAAGCGATATGATGGTTCCTATAATTGTTGGGATTGCAATTGGAATGTTTATAGCGTTTGTCCCGTAATAATAAAGGAAAATTTCAAAGGAGATAACGTATAGGATGACTAAGAAAAGCTCGATTTTGATTTTTCCCAGTACATATTTCATTGGTATTTTCTTTTTTAGTAGCATATAAATATGTTTTGTTTTTTAATAATTTTTCCATGGCTTCCGTATTTAGACAATTTCCTCATATAAGGACAATACAGGCAATCCGAAGCTTTCATTGATGCTGAAATTTTTATTTTTCAGCTTGATTTTTTTAGGTTTTCTTGTTTCTATTAAAACATTGATGTTGTTTTTTGTAATGGCCTCAGTGAGCAAGGGTTGAATTTCTTCGGGCTTTTGGTCATTAAAAATGGTAGCCTGGCTCACAATTCTGAAATCAAAATGATTTTGAACAAGTTCCTGCAGGTCTTCTACATGCAGTTTTGATTTTGTCTGTTCCAAATACAGGGCTTTGCTCAAATCCTGTTCTTCGAAGTTTGGACTAAGGTGGAGTATCGGGCATTTGCAATTGGCAAGAATCTGCAGGAACTGATTGTGGATTCTTCTTTCGGTGTTTTTATAAGAAGGAGTCAGTATTGTCAATTCAATGTTAAGATGCTCCATCAGGTTTTTCATTACCGGAGCAGAAATTCCGTATTGATTGTGGATTTTTAGAGAGCAGTTTTGTGAAGCGGCAACCAGTTCGCGGCAACTATGCAAAATGCTTTTTTGCGAAACACTCATGTCGCTTTTAATGTTTCTTAAAAATGCGGCAGAGGAGTAAGTGTCCGGAATCTCACTAACCAAAGCTAAGTATATGGTACAGCTTTTTCCTTTTGACTGTTGGATGGCAACTTTAATGGCATTAATAGTGTCCTTTTCTAATGTTGATGGTATTAATAGATTTTTCATATGTATATCGGTTTTGATTATACATACAAAATAAGTGGGACAAAATTAGAACGGACTTAGATTAAAATTAGAATTTCCTAAGATTTCAGATTAGAATTTCTAATGTTGGTTTTGTGGAAGGTAATGTTTACAACGGTACCTTTTCCGGTTTCAGATTGAATATGCAGCTCTCCGTTGTGCATCCGGATGATTTTCATTGCCAAAGGCAGTCCTAAACCATAACCGTTATATTTGGATGCAATTTTTCCGCGGAAGAAAGGCTCATACAGATAAGGAATATCTTCAGGTGGAATTCCAATTCCTATATCGGTAATCGCAATTTTAATTTTGGACTTGTCGGCAGAAAGTGTCACAAAAACCTCGTCATTGTCTGAATATTTTACGCCATTTGAAATAATATTATTCAGTGCCAGTTCCAGCAATGGCCTGTTGCAGGGAATAGTCAGCAAGGATTCGTCTTCCGGAATGGCGTTCAGCTTGATGTTGACACGGTTGTCCGGAAATAAAGTGTCGATTGAAGCTTTTGCTTCCAAAAGGAGCTCGTCGATTCTGGCAATATCCAAAACCTGCTTGGTTCCGTCATATCCGGTTTGGGTCAATTTCAGCAGACTTTCGGTTAAGTTCCCCAGTTTTGTAGCCTGGCGGTTTATATTTTCTAATGAGCCTACATATTCTTCAACTTCTCTTTCTTTTAAGAGCATGATTTCGGTTTCGGCTATAATTGTGGTGATTGGTGTTTTTAATTCGTGTGATGCATTGTTGATAAAGTTGGCCTGTATTTCGAAAGAAGTTTCCAGACGGTCCAACATATCATTAAAGGTTTTTGCAAGGTCGGAAATCTCGTCATTTCCTTCTGCGTCTGCTAATCTGTTGTGAAGATTGGAAGCGCTGATTCTTTTAACTTCTTTGGTAATCCTTGCCATTGGGTCAATAACCCGTCTTGCCAGAAGTCTTCCGAAAAAGAAAGCCAAAACCAGAAATCCGGCTCCTCCCAACACTAAAATCTGTATCATATAGATAGCGCTGGTATATCCTCTTCGGTCTTTAGCCGTAACGATTACCATATATTTTTGTCCGGATTCCTTAAAAATCTGACCGTAATAATAGCTGTAATTTTCTTCAATCCAGCTGGAGCCGGTTTTCATTACATTGGCATAAAACTCAGGAGGAAGATGCAGGTCTGTATTATATTCAAAAGTATTTTCTCCGTTTACTTTTAGTACGAAGTCTTTTTCTTCCACCAGCTCTTCAAGTCCTTCTTTTTTGAATTCCTGAAAATAGCGCGTCTTGCGGAGGTCGTTTTGATAATAGATTGAAGAAGCAATTTTTGCCCTGTCCTGAAGTCTTTTCAAAAAATAATATTCATTATTCTGCTTGAACAGAAAAAAAACCAAAACGCTCAAAAGCAAGGTGCTAAAGCAGGAGAGCGCAATATAAGTGGCGGTAATTTTTTTTCGTATCTGCATCAGGATTGTGATTTTATAACATATCCAAGACCCTTGATGGTGTGGATTAATTTATTTTGGTAAGGTTTGTCTATTTTGTTTCTCAGATAATTGATGTAAACATCAACGACATTCGTATTCATGTCAAAATTAATGTCCCATACATTATCCAGAATCTTTTCGCGGGAAAGGATGATTTCCGTATTTTTTGCCAGATAATATAATAATTTGAACTCTTTGGCTGTGAGTTGTATTATTTCACCATTGCGTTTGACGGTTTTTGAACGTGAATCGATTTCCAAATCATCTATCTGAATTTTATCATTAGGCTTATGGTCCTGGTTTGACCTTCTTGCCAAAGCACCTATGCGGGCTTCCAGTTCTGAAAATTTGAAAGGTTTGGCCAGGTAATCATCAGCGCCGGCATTCAATCCGGTAACAATGTTTTCTGTGGTTCCCAACGCGGTTAATAAGAGAATAGGCACAAAATTTTTAGAAGCCCTAAGCCGTCTGCAAATCTCTATTCCGTTAATATCCGGCAACATAATATCCATGACAATCACATCAAAATTATGATTCTGTATCATTTCCAGAGCAGTAGTGCCGTCAAGAGCAACACTGACTTCATTGTTTTTTTCGGAAAGTCCTTTTCGGATAATCGACAAAAGATTAGGCTCGTCTTCAACAATGAGTAGCTTCATAGAATAGGGGTTTGGTGCTCAAAAACAAAAGTAGAGATTGAAATGTTAAAATTTTGTAAAACGTAAAATTCAATCGTTGTTTTTGCGAAAATTATAAGAAAACAGACATATATAATCAAGTATGTCGAATTATGACTGATTATTTTGATAAAAACTTAAAGCTCCTGAAGGGCATTTTTTTACTGTTTCGATAATTTTATCACTTGATGAACCTTCAATATTAATCCAGGGTCTCATTTTAGGCTGAAATACCTGCGGGTTGTTTTTAACGCAATTGGCTGAATGAATGCATTTTTCAGCTTGCCAAACCACAGTTACCTCTCCATTTGAATATTCTTTCTTGTCTTCCATGACGTTTTTTTTAAGTGTTTGCATTCAGCGTATTATAAAGGTAAAAAATCTTTACAAATCTGCTTCATAAGTGATGTAACATTTTTAATGTTCACCGACTTATTAAGCAAACCAAATAAAACACTACCATGAAAAAAACTATTCTGATTTTTATCCTGCTTTTAATCGGATTCTTTTTATTTTACAACATATTGCCCGTAATTAATTATGGCTTTGTGGGTTTGCCACTGCTATTGTTATTTCTGATATTTCTGGCGATTATAATTTTTTCAAAAGTCGAAGTAACAGCTAAAGCAAGGAAACTGAATGTTTTTTCACGAACGAACAAAATACTGTTTTTCCTGTCTTTTGGACTTATGTTGTATTTGTTGATTGTGCCTCTGTTAACTTCACTCCCGATGTTTAGAAGTAGCGCTTATCAAAAATTAATAGGTAAGGTTGAAAACGGTGATGACCTTAAAAATCATATAGCACCTATTTCTTTAGACAAGATTAGGGTTGTTGATGAAGAGCTTGCCATGCTTTTGGGTGAAAAGATTATCGGTTCTCAGCCATCATTAGGTTCTCAGGCAGAAATAGGGGAGTTTACCATACAAAAGGTAAATGACGAATTATATTGGGTGGCACCTTTGCTGCACACCGGATTTTTCAAATGGTATAACAATTCAAAAGGTACGCCGGGTTATGTAATGGTTTCTGCGACTAATGAAAGAGATGTGAAGCTGATTCAGAATATTAACGGAAAACCGCTTAAAATTAAATTCCAGCCATCGGCTTATTTTGGTTCAAGAATTGACAGGCATGTTTATTTCAACGGATATGCTACAACCGGATTGGAAGATTTTAATTTTGAAATTGATGATGCCGGAAATCCGTATTGGATTGTTACCAAATACAAAAAAACGATAGGTTTTGCCGGAAACGATGCTACCGGTGTTTTGACGGTTGATGCGCAGACCGGAGAAATAAAAGAATATAATATTGACAATACGCCTTTATGGGTTGACCGAATCCAGCCGATAAGTTTTGTTGAAGAGCAGCTTAATGATTGGGGCGAATATGTTCATGGCTATTGGAACTTTTCGAATGAAAATAAGTTGCAGACTACAGAAGGATTGACTTTGGTTTATGGAGAGAACCATAAATCGTATTGGTATACCGGCTTGTCGTCTGTTGGTAAAGAAGAATCAACTGTAGGATTTGTATTGGTAGATACACGAACCAAAGAAACAACCTATTATAAGCAAAGCGGTGCAACAGAATATGCGGCACAGAGTTCGGCCGAAGGGAAGGTACAGGAAAAGGGATATCATGCTTCATTGCCCATTCCGTATGTAATCAATAACATCCCGACATATGTCATGACACTTAAAGATGATGGTGGTCTTGTAAAAATGTTTGCGATGGTTTCCATAAGTGATTATACTATTGTAGGCGTAGGAAATACAATGCGTGAAACCTTGATGGCCTACAAAAACGTTTACAATATGGCAGACAATGGTATAAATCCGGAAAGCATAACCAGTAAAAAAAGTCTGAAATCTGTAGTGACACGAATCAGCAGCGATGTCAAGAACGGAAACAGTTTTTATTATTTTACGGTGAAAGATTATCCTAATATTTTTGTTGGGTCATCTCAATTGTCAAATGAACTGCCCGTAACGGTTGTAGGCGATTCCATCGCAATTTCTTTTGATGTTGATTTAGAAGAAGTGATTGATGTTTCGAGTTTTGAAAACAAGAACATCGGAAAGAAAAAATAAAAAGAAAAGCGCCTGATTTTGGCGCTTTTTTAATGCAGGGATTAAACAATTAGTGGCGTGTTAGGTAAAAAAAGAAATAATTTTTTCAGCCACAGATTAAATGATTTCCCAGATTCTAATATTGAGGGAAGTTTGTGCTGAATAAAAGAAATCACAACAATTTTACTTTCTATATTTCTTCTTCATATCATTAGCGGCTCTGTGTCTTTGCGTAGATTATTTCACGCAAAGACGCAGAGCCGCTAAGTAGTATGTATGAAATTTATAAATTATTTTTTCTCAGGAAGCAATTTAAATGAAGTTGCTACAAAACGATTGTTTTTGACTTCTCCGGTAACTTCTGCTTTTCTGATTTTAGAGCAAAAACCGTCACTCGCATGCGCATCTCCATGGTCATCGATTCCGCTGCCGTCTACAAAATAAGGTTTTCCGTATATACGAACGGCCAGGTCACAGCCGTGTCCTTTCATTCCAAACTGGCATTGTCCGCAGGATGCTTCCACTATTTGGGATTTTGGAGCTGTCTTTTTTGGATTGGTTTGTTTAGCGCCGGAGTTTTGAGCGCTTACAGTAAAAGATAAGAACAGGAAAGCAATAGCGATGATGTTTTTCATGAGTGTATTATTTTACAGTTACTAATTGAGCAGCATTTTTAGCCCTTTCGACTACTTCTTCTATTGGAGTATCAAGAGAATCATTAGTCAGGGCTACCGCCATTCTACGATAGGGTCTTGTGGTTGGTTTGCCAAAAATCCTAAAGTCGGTTTTGGCAAGTCCGGCAATTTTTTCGATACCTTCATAAGTTGGGTTCGAAGAATTTTCGGAAGCGAGAATTACGGCACTTGCACCCGCTTTTTCCAATTTTATTTCAAAAATAGGCAGGCTTAATATAGCTCTCAGATGCAACTCAAATTCGTTGAAATTTTGTGTTCCTGCCAAAGTTACCATTCCTGTGTCGTGCGGTCTTGGAGATAATTCGGAGAAATATACGCCATCGTCTGCCAGGAAAAATTCTACCCCAAAAAGACCGGCTCCTCCTAAAGCTTCGGTTACTTTTTCGGCCATGTCTTGCGCTTCAAACAGGTCTTTGTCTGAAATACGGGCGGGCTGCCAGCTTTCCTGATAGTCGCCACGTTCCTGTCTATGTCCAATCGGAGCGCAAAAAAGCGTTGGATTGTTATTTTGAGTAATGGTGAGTAGTGTGATTTCGGAATTGAATTTTACAAAAGCCTCCACTATAACTTCTACAACATCACCTCTGGAGCCCTCCACTGCATAGTTCCATGCCTTTTCAATGTCTTCAGGAGATTTGATGGTGGATTGGCCTTTTCCTGAAGATGACATCAAAGGCTTTACTACGCAAGGAATTCCAATTTCTTCAACGGCTTTGTGCAGTTGTTCGGAAGAAGTGGCATACCGGTAATTTGCAGTCTTTAGGCCCAGTTCCTTGGCTGCCAAATCGCGTATGGCTTTTCGGTTCATTGTGAAGTTGGCTGCCTTTGCAGAAGGAACTACGGTATATCCTTGCTTTTCATAATCATAAAAGCGTTCTGTGCGGATGGCTTCTATTTCAGGCACTATAAAATCTGGCTGGTGTTTGGCTACAATCCGGTCTAATGCTTCTCCGTCAAGCATATTGATAACTTCAAATCCATGAGCAACCTGCATGGCAGGGGCATTTTCATAGCTGTCAACAGCAATTACCGTTTGTCCGATGCGTTGTGCTGCGATTGTAAATTCTTTTCCTAATTCTCCGGAACCGAGTAGTAGTATTTTTGACATTTAGTATCGTTTTTGATAACCCTTTCAGGGTTCAAAGCCCTGAAAGGGTTGTGGATAAATATAAAATAAAAAGCCCCAAGTTTCCTCAGGGCGTATTTGTTTAAGCTAAAACTTCTTTGATTCTTCGCAAGGCTTCTGTGAGCAGTTCTTCGCTGGTTGCGTAAGACAAGCGGATGCAGTTTGGGTTTCCAAACGCATCACCGGTTACAGTGGCTACGTTGGCTTCTGCTAAAAGATACATAGAAAAGTCGTCCGCATTTTTGATTTCAGTGCCACGCAGTGTTTTTCCAAAAAAGGAAGAAACGTCCGGGAAAACATAAAAGGCACCTTCAGGAACATTTAGCTTTAGGCCCGGAATTTCCTTAATGAGTCCTACTACTAAATTTCTGCGGTTTTTAAAAGCGGCCACCATGTCATTTAATACGCTAGGATCTGCATCAACCGCTGTGATTGTTGCTCTTTGCGCTATTGAATTAGCACCGCTTGTTACCTGTCCCTGCATTTTAGTACAAGCTTTTGCAATAAATTCCGGAGCACCAATATATCCGATTCTCCATCCGGTCATGGCAAAAGCTTTAGCCACACCATTCACAGTTACGGTTCTGTCAAACATTCCCGGAATAGAGGCAATGCTACAAAATGTGCCCGAAAAGTTAATATGTTCGTAGATTTCGTCGGCTACTACAAAAATGTCAGGATGTTTTTCCAATACTTTTGCCAATGCAGTCAGTTCTTCGCGGCTGTATACAGAACCGCTCGGATTGCATGGCGAACTGTACCAAATCATTTTTGTTTTTGGTGTAATCGCTTTTTCAAGTTGTTCCGGCGTAATTTTGAAATCACTTTCTACGGTAGTAGGAACTTCTACCGGAATACCACCCGACATTTTGATGATTTCGTAATAGCTTACCCAGTAAGGAGCAGGTAAAATTACTTCGTCACCGTCGTTTAGCATTACTTGGGCAACGTTGTATAACGATTGTTTGGCACCTGTTGACACGACAATATTAGCAGGTGTATAATTAAGATTGTTATCTCTTTTAAATTTTCTGCATATCGCTTCTTTCAGTTCAGCATAACCGTCTACAGGCGTGTAGGTGCTGTAGTTTTCGTCAATTGCTTTTTTTGCGGCTTCTTTGATGAAGTCAGGCGTATTAAAATCAGGCTCACCTAAGCTCAGGCTGATGATGTCTTTTCCCTGGGCTTTTAATTCTCTTGCCAATGCTGCCATTGCCAAGGTTTGCGAAGTTGATAATCTGTTGATTCTATCCGATAAATGATTCATGAAAAACGTATTGTTTATAATTTAGTCAATTATGCCATTGCTGGATTCTGTCCTAATTCTTTCAAGTGCCTGAAGTGGGCTGCTACTGCACCTCGCATGGTCTTGAATTCATGGTATGGCAGATTGCATTCTTTTGCTGTCTGTTTTACGATTTCAGCAATTTTTCCGTAATGAACATGGCTGATATGTGGAAAAATATGATGTTCTATCTGGTGGTTTAATCCGCCGGTAAACCAATTAACGATTTTGTTTTTTGGAGCGAAATTGGCTGTAGTATACAGTTGGTGGATAGCCCAGGTATTTTCAATTTCTCCTTCGTCATTTGGAACAGGATTAGCTGTTTCTTCTACTACGTGTGCCAACTGGAAAATAATACTTAAAATCAATCCGGCTGTATAATGCATCACCAGAAATCCTAAAAGAACTTTCCACCAGGAAATTCCTAATATCATTGGAAGTGCCAGCCATATGGAAATGTAGATGATTTTTGTGATAACCAAAACGGTCCATAATTTGACAGGGCTTTGAGGCTCGCCATAGGAAAGTTTTCTTCTGAGGTAGTTTTTCATCTGTCTGAAATCGGTTGTGATTGCCCAGTTGAATGTTAGCAAACCGTATAAGAAAACAGAATAGTAGTGTTGGAATTTGTGGAATCTGTGCCATTTTGCATCTTGTGTGAAACGGATGATTTTTCCGGCATCCAAATCTTCATCATGTCCGTGGATATTGGTATAGGTATGGTGAAGGACATTGTGCTGTACTTGCCAGTTGTATACGTTTCCTGCCAGAATGTATATACTGCCTCCCATAATTTTATTAAGCCATGATTTATTGGAATAAGAGCCGTGATTTCCATCATGCATCACATTCATACCTACTCCGGCCATTCCGATTCCCATTACGATGGATAGCAAAAGCATAAGCCAAAAAGGCATGTCCAGAGCCAGTATCAGGAAATAAGGAGTTAGAAAAAGGCTGAACATGATAATCGCCTTGAGATGCAATTTCCAGTTTCCGGTTTTTTTGATATTATTTTCCTTGAAATAATTGTTGACGCGAGTGTTTAGAGTCCTAAAAAATTTCAAGCTGTCATTTTTGGAAAACGTTGGAATTGTGGTATTCATATGGTAATTTATAATTAATCAAAATAAAGTCTTCAAAGGTAAAGATTCTTGCTTATGTAAACGGATAAAAACCTAAAAAATTTCAATCTGAAAATGTTTACTTTTGTGAAAATTTTAAAAATGGAAGAAATTCTAAAATATTTCCCTAATCTGTCTGATATTCAGAAGCAGCAGTTTGAAAAATTAGAGGAACTTTATCACGATTGGAATGCAAAAATAAACGTTATTTCACGTAAGGATATTGATGAATTGTATACAAAACACATACTGCATTCTTTGGCAATTGCAAAAATCCAGGAGTTTGAGCCGGGGACTTCTATTCTGGATGTAGGAACAGGCGGTGGTTTTCCCGGAATTCCGTTAGCTATCCTTTTTCCGGAAACCCAATTTTACCTGATTGATGTTATTGGGAAAAAGATAAAAGTGGTGCAGGCGGTTGCTGAAGCTTTAAAACTGGAAAATGTAAAAGCCGAACAGATTCGTGCAGAAAATGTCAAGGGAGATTTTGATTTTATCGTTAGTCGCGCCGTTACCAACATGCCCGATTTTGTGAGCTGGGTAAGGCTAAAAATCAAAAAACAGCAGAAACACGAACTCAAAAACGGAATTTTATATCTGAAAGGCGGTGACCTGACAGAAGAATTAAAAGATTTTCCAAAAGCTACGGAATATAATATTTCCGCTTTTTTTGATAATGAATTTTTTGAGACTAAAAAAGTGGTTCATTTACCATTAAAGTATAAGGGATAGTTTGTAGTGGATAGTTTACAGTTGACAGTGGATAGTTGTCAATGGATAGTGATTAGTTAATGACGCTAAGAAAAGGCATAAAGTAAAAAGCCGAATCTGAATTCAGATTCGGCTTTTT
>NZ_LMPW01000010.1:442554-541509 GCF_001423985.1 Flavobacterium sp. Leaf359
TATGTGTGGTCAAAAATCTTTAAATCTTTAAATCTTTCGACTTTACAACTTTCGACTGTCAACTATCCACTACCCAAGAAATGGATATCTGTAGTCAGTTGCAGGAATAAATGTTTCTTTGATGGTTCTTGGAGAAACCCAACGAAGTAGGTTCAAAATAGAACCGGCTTTGTCGTTTGTTCCGGAAGCTCTCGCGCCACCAAAAGGTTGTTGTCCAACAACCGCTCCGGTTGGCTTGTCATTGATGTAGAAGTTTCCGGCAGCGTTTACCAGGGCTTTAGTAGCAACATCAATCGCATAACGGTCTTGAGAGAATATAGCACCGGTTAAGGCATATATTGAAGTTTCGTCAACCAGTTTAAGTGACTCTTCCCATTTAGCGTCTTCATAAACGTATACTGTCAATACAGGTCCGAACAACTCTGTCTCCATAGTGTCGTATTTTGGATTGGTAGTAACAATTACCGTTGGTTCAATAAACCATCCTTTAGATTTGTCATAACCACCACCAACAATTATTTCAGCTTCAGATGATGCCTTGGCTTCATCAATAGCTTTAGCTAATTTATCGAACGATGATTCTGAAATTACAGCAGAAACAAAGTTTGAAGTGTCTTCCGGTGAGCCCATTTTGAATGATTTTACATCAGCAACCAGACGGTCTTTTACGGCATTCCAGATGGAAACAGGAATGTAAGCTCTTGAAGCAGCCGAACATTTTTGTCCCTGATACTCAAAAGCACCGCGTGTTAGTGCTGTTGCTACTTCAATCGGATTTGATGAAGGGTGTGCCCATACGAAATCTTTTCCTCCGGTTTCACCCACAATTCTAGGATAGGTTTTGTACTTGCTGATATTTTGTCCGATTTTTGCCCACATGCTGTTGAATACACCCGTTGAACCCGTAAAGTGGATTCCGGCAAAATCAGGACTGTCTAAAATGGTATCCGTAATCATTCCTGAATCTCCGGTAATCATGTTGATGACGCCTTTTGGCAATCCTGCTTTTTGGAAAACTTCCATGATTACGTTTGCCGAATAGATTTGAGTTGCAGAAGGTTTCCATACTACCACGTTACCCATCAAGGCAACACATGAAGGAAGGTTTCCTGAAATGGCTGTAAAGTTAAAAGGTGTAATAGCATAAACAAAACCTTCTAGCGGACGGTGCTCCAAACGGTTCCAGATTCCTTCTGAAGAAACAGGCTGCTGAGCATAAATTTCAGTCATATACTGCACGTTGAAACGCAAGAAATCAATGAATTCACAAGCGGAATCAATTTCTGCCTGGTGAACGGTTTTTCCTTGAGCTATCATGGTTGCCGCATTAATTTTAGCACGGTATGGACCCGCCAATAATTCAGCAGCTTTTAAGAAGATAGCAGCTCTGTGTTCCCATGGCATGGTAGCCCATTTTTTACGCGCTTCTAAAGCTGATGCTATAGCTTTTTCTACAAGAGCTTTGTCAGCCTGGTGGTATTGACCCAAAGTATGTTGGTGGTCAAATGGAGGGAACAGTCTTTTGGTGTCTCCGGTTTTGATTTCCTCTTCACCAATAAACAAAGGGACATCAACAGTTGAATTATATAATTCTTTATACGTTTTTAAGATTTGTTCTCTTTCTGGACTTCCCGGAGCGTAAGACTTAACTACTTCGTTAACCGCTTTAGGGACATTGTAAATTCCTTTTGGCATACTGATTTGTTTTTATATTTAATAATATCAAATTTTTGCACGGCAAAGATACGAAATGAATGGGGAACTTTGAAAGAATTACCATTTTGATAACAATCATGCAGGTACTCTTCCGGATTTATGGAATTTATAATTTTTTACAGACTTAGGCTAATTCAGGGCGAACGGCGCACTTAGTCTGAAAGTAGGAACAATAACCCTGAAACTTTTTGTTGAGGTAAAATTAATCATATTGAAATAGCCTTTCATAGCGCCAAAAGGAGAGGAAAGAAGACAGCCTGAGCTGTAGGTGTGCGATTCGCCAGG
The DNA here is from genome assembly GCF_001423985.1 of Flavobacterium sp. Leaf359. Classification (NCBI taxonomy): domain Bacteria; kingdom Pseudomonadati; phylum Bacteroidota; class Flavobacteriia; order Flavobacteriales; family Flavobacteriaceae; genus Flavobacterium; species Flavobacterium sp. Leaf359. The sequence goes on from NZ_LMPW01000010.1 coordinate 444,556, forward strand.
TTTAAGAACCGGTTTTTTCCCAATGACGCCTTCACCATCCACAAAGTCTTTGTTGTTTAAGGAATCAAAGATTTCCCAATGGCGGGACATTAGCTGTACGGAATCCTTGCTATGGTTCTCAATGGTGATTTCATAACTAAAGGCAAAATGAATCTTGTAGTTTTTGAAGTAAGTTCCTTCAAAACTAGTCAAAACAGAAATTTTAATACCTCGAGTTATTTGCGTAACCATAGAATGCTAATAATGTTTCAAAAGTACAAATTTATCCTATTGGATTGGCGTTTTTGTTGCTAAATTTTGCTTAATGGTTTTAAAAACAGTTTTTTAGCTTTTTTAATTTACAATATTTTCAGAATTGGCAGTTCCTCTTCCAATCACTTTGTCATATCTTTCATTAATGCCCCGATAATAAACAATTACCTGATAGTTATTTTCGGTTTGGTAAAAATTACCATCAACGGCATTGGCATGGTCTATTTTGCCTTTTTTATCTGCAATGACATATTGGTAATTGGTAAATCCTTGTTTGATTACAATTGCTTTTTCATACATGCCGGTTTTCTGGTTGAAATCCATTCGGTTTTCATCATTCAGCGCATAATTGTTAAACATTCCATTAATATAGATGTCGCTTTTTCCAAAGTAGTTCGGAGCATCTAATGTGAAATACACCCAGGCATAGTCGGCTTCTATTTCATTATTTTGGGTGTTGAAATTACGCACTACGAAATTTCCGTTGACATCCGGATAATAAGTATATACCTGATTGGCTCTTGCTCTGTTAATGTAAAGATGCGGCTCATAAAGGTCTTTTGCTCTTACGTAATTGATGTTGTTGACAACAGCCCTGATTTCCTTATTGTCGAAATATAAGAATTCATTGCCGGCCCAAAATTGTGTTTCTTTATCGTATTTGTAAATCAAGTCATTTCCGATGGTATATTGCGGTTTGATATTGTAGATGGCTTCCTTAAACTGCCCGTTTTGCAATAGCATGACCTTCACACTTTGCAGCGGATTGATAAACGTAATGGAGGCCGACTTAATAGCAAAGTCAAGATTGTGCATGTAATTGATGTCGCGTACATCCCGGGCTCTTTTTATCTGTAAAGGAACCGACACCTGATCTTCATACAGGATGAATTTTCTTGAAAAAACAACATCCCTGTCTTCATTCAATATCTTGATGATATAATTACCGCTCACCCTAAACTGTGTAAATTTATTTGGAAATGGGAGTCGGTAATGGGAGTAAAGCTGTAACGTGTTAAAGGAATTTTCGTAATCCTGTATTCGCTGGTTGTCAAATCCCTGAATGTATTCGCTTTTGACCAGTTGTGATGGTGTCCAATCATAATTGCAGTGTACAATTTCATAATAATAATTGGCTTCATTTCCATAAAGGTCATCAAATTGCAGTTGGAATCCTTCCTGAAGATTGAATATTGGAATTACATTTTGCCCGTTTTGGACAAAGGAAACAGTTTTTATGTTGAATGGCGGGTCGATTTCATTTTGAACTTGTGCTTTGACCAGACCGGAGAACAGGCAGGCCAGCAAAATAATAAAATAATTCTTCTTCATCTGTCGGAAAGATTTTCGGATTTATATAATAACAAATATAAGACAAATAAAATTGTGCGAGAATTATGCCAAATTTCTGAGAAGTAGAAAAACAAATAATAATACCCCTAAAATAACAGATATTGTATAAAATGTGTTAAATATTTTACAATAAATAGGTGGTTTTCTAGTTATAATTTTAGTTTTATAACTCAAATAAATAACAAACCTAATGAAACATTACAGCAAACTATTCGTGCTTCTGTTGGCCTTTCCAGTGTCAATTTTTGCACAGGAACTTAAAGGCGATGGTCCAATTCCGTTTGACCCCTCTGTGAAGACAGGAAAATTAGAAAACGGATTGACCTATTACATTAAGAGAAATGCAAAACCGGAAAACAAGGTAGATTTAAGACTTGTCATCAATGCAGGTTCTATTCTTGAAAACGACGACCAGCAAGGTCTTGCGCATTTTATGGAACATATGTGTTTTAACGGAACCAAACGTTTCCCGAAAAACAAACTGGTAGATTATTTGCAAAGCATAGGTGTTAAGTTTGGTCAGCACTTGAATGCTTACACCAGTTTTGATGAGACTGTTTATTTCCTTCCAATTCCTTCTGATGACCCGGAAAAACTGGAGAAAGGTTTCCAGATTCTGGAAGACTGGGCTTTCAATGCTGTTCTGACACCGGAAGAGATTGACAAGGAAAGAGGAGTGGTTTTGGAAGAGTACCGTATTGGACTTGGAGCCGGTAAAAGAATGATGGGGCGCTATATGCCAAAAATGATGTACAAATCGCATTATGCAGAACGTCTTCCAATTGGTAAAAAAGAAATCCTTGAGAACTTCAAATATGACAAACTAATCAATTTCTACAAAGATTGGTACCGTCCTAATTTGATGAGTGTTATTGTGGTGGGAGATATTGATGTGGCTGCAATGGAAAAGAAAATCAAAGATCATTTTGCGGCCTACAAGAATCCTAAAAACGAAAAACCAAGAAAGATTTTTGATGTGCCAAATCACAAAGAAACTTTTGTAGCGGTTGAAAGCGATAAAGAAGCTTCTGCTGCGCAGGTACAGTTGATTTATAAAGATTATGAAAATGCAAAGCCGGTCGTAACTGTAAATGACTTTAGAAAATCGCTTGTAGAAGGTTTGTATTCTACTATGATTAACAACAGGTTAAACGAACTAACCAATTCTCCTACACCTCCATTTACTTATGGATATTCCTATCATGGCGGAACATGGGCGAGAACGAAAGAGGCTTACCAGTCTTTCGCAATGTCGCAGGAAGACAAACAGGTAGATGCCTTAAAAGTTTTGGTTACAGAAAACGAGAGAGTTAAAAAGTTTGGTTTCACACAAGGTGAATTGGAACGTGCCAAATCAGAAATCCTGGCGAATATCGAATCTGATTATAACGACAGGGACAAAACAGAATCCAGAAGATTTGTAGGGGAATATCAATCGCATTTCTTGCAAAAAGAACCGGTTCCGGGTATTGAATGGACTTATAATGCCACTAAAAAACTATTGCCTGCTATCGAATTGAAGGATGTAAACAGTTTGATTAAAGACTATGTGAAGGAAGATAACAGAGTTGTGATTTTGACAGGTCCGGAAAAAGACGGATTGAAAAAACCGACAGAGCAGGAAGTGTTGGGAGCATTAAAGGTGAATACTGCCGAGATTACTCCATATGCAGATTCAGAAGTGGCATCGAGCCTTTTGAGAAAAGAGCTGAAGCCGGGAACCATTGTCAAAAAAGAGAAAAATGACAAAATCGGAACAACGACACTATTCCTTTCCAATGGTGCAAAAGTAACCTACAAGAAAACCGATTTCAAAAATGATGAGGTTTTGATGGATGCTGTTAGCTTTGGAGGAACAAACCTGTATTCGGTTGACGAGTTGAAGAAAACACAATTCGCAAATGGTGGATTGACTCAGGCAGGTTTTTCCGGATTGAAAGAGAATGACATCAATAAATTTATGTCTGGAAAAGTAGCAAACGTAAATCCATATATTGGAAATACAACCGAAGGACTTAGAGGAAGCGCTACGCCAAAAGATTTGGAATATCTGTTCCAGATGACTGTGGCTTATATTACAGATTTGAATTATGACAAAGATGCCTTCGAAGGTTACAAGCAAAAGCAATCTGCATTTTTCAAAAACATGGCATCACAGCCTGGTTTCTTTTTCCAACAGGAATTATACGGATACCTGCTTAAAGACAACCCAAGATTCTTTGGTATGATACCGGACGAAAAAGCATGGGAAACTACAGATTACCAATTGGCTTATAACAAATACAAAGAGCGTTTTGCAAATGCTGCAGATTTTGAATTTTTCTTTGTAGGTAATATAGATGATAAAAAGATTGAAGAGTATTCTGCAAAATATCTGGCTGCTTTACCTTCAAACGACAAGAAAGAAAAGGCTGTTGATGTTGGTTACAGAATGCTTAAAGGCGAGCATAAGAAAATTGTAAATAAAGGTACAGACCCAAAAAGTACTGTTAACATCATGTTCTATGGTGATGCAGTATATAGCCCGAAAGAAGCTTTGGCAATGCAGGCGCTGGGTGAAGTGCTTTCTATTAAATTGGTTGAAGAATTGAGAGAGAATGAAAGTGGCGTATATGGAATCAGTGCCAGAGGAAGCATGAGTAAAGTTCCGAATGGTTCTTATAATTTCTCAATTAACTTCCCATGCGGACCTGATAATGCTGAAAAACTTACGGCTTCTGCGTTAAGAGAATTGCAGAAAATAATTGATAACGGACCACTGCCTGCCGATGTAACGAAATTCAAGGAGGCTGAACTGTTGGATTATAAAAAAGATATTAAGGAAAACAGGTATTGGCTGTCTAATTTTAACCGCTCTTATGTTAACGGAACCAATCCGGAAGACATCTTGAAAGTAGAAGAGAAGGTGAATGCAATCACTGCAAAAGACATTCAGGATGTAGCGAAAAAGTATCTTACAAAAGATAAGGTTGTGGGTATATTAATGCCTGAAAAAAGCTAAATCTTGATTGGATTAAGCAAAAAGCCTGATGGATTTCCATCAGGCTTTTTTTATGGTATTCGGTTATTGTTATTTATAACACACGGGAATTATTTCTCCGGGAGCCAGACAGTATTTTTCTGCCAGTTCCGGACCTATCTTTTTGGTATAATCTTCTTCGTTTACAGTAAATCCGATACTTCTTAATTTGTCAAAATAGTCTCTTCCATAAACGCGTACGTGGTCATACTGGCCAAAAATTCTCGCGCGTTCTTTTTGGTCGGTGATGGAATCGTCTTCAAATGTAGTTGCCCTTTTCAAATCCTGCGGAATCTGGAAAATCCCCATTCCTCCGGGTTTCAGTACCCTGAATAATTCCTGCATTGCTTTGGTGTCGTCAGGAATGTGTTCCAGAACGTGATTGCAAAGAATTACATCATACGAATTGTCTTCAAAAGGCAAATTGCAGATGTCCGCTTTTACATCGGCCAAAGGCGACAGTAAATCGGTTGTTGTATAGTCCAGATTCTTTTGGTTTCTGAAGATTTTGTAAAATGCCTGTTCCGGAGCAAAATGCAATACTTTCTTAGGTGCGGTGAAAAAATCGGTTTCGTTTTTCAGATAGAGCCAAAGGAGCCTGTGTCTTTCCAATGATAAAGTGCTTGGAGAAAGCACATTGTTACGTTGTGTACCATAACCATAAGGCAGGAATTTCCTAAAGCTTTTTCCATCAATCGGGTCCGTATATTTTTTTCCTTTTAAGGCAAAAGCAAGAACTGGGCGAATGACATAACTCAGACGGATTAATACCGGCCTCGGGATAGTGTTTAAGACAAATCTGAAAATTTTTTTCATTAGGAAATCACCAAAGGCTGTCTTCTGAATTCGTTTTCTTCGTCGCTTTTTATTCCCAAAGCATCATATATATAGGCAAATGTAGAGAGCAGTTCAGGCTTTCCGTCAATTAATGCTACATCATGCTCAAAATGGGCGCTTGGTTTTCTGTCGGCCGTAACAATTGTCCAGCCGTCTTTCAACTGCTTGATATTTTTAGTTCCTAAATTAATCATCGGTTCGATAGCGACTACCATTCCTTCAACAAACAGTTTTCCGCGACCGCGTTTCCCATAGTTAGGCATTTCCGGGTCTTCATGCATCTTTCTTCCCAGACCGTGTCCAACCAATTCGCGAACTACGCCATAACCATGTGCTTCTGTATATTTCTGAATGGCATTTCCTACGTCTTCTACACGATTTCCAATTTTAAATTCGCGTATTCCAACATACAGCGATTCTTTAGTTACCTGTAACAGTTTTTTGGTTTCCGGAGCTACTTCTCCAATTTCAAAAGTATAGGCATGGTCACCATAAAATTCATTTTTTAAAACACCGCAATCTACAGAAACAACATCACCTTCTTCTATTGGGCGGTTAGTAGGCAAGCCATGAACAACCTGGTCATTAACGCTGGTTAAAATTGAAGAAGGACAGCCATACAATCCTAAAAAGCCAGGAACAGCATCATGGTCACGAATAAATTCTTCCGCTAGTTTATCAAGGTGCAAGGTTGTGACTCCTGGCTTGATTTCTTTTGCAATCATGCCTAGTGTCTTTGAAACCAAAAGAGCACTTTCGCGCATCAACTCAATTTCTTCTCTGGTTTTTTGGATAATCATAAATTGGAATTTTATCAGTTTGCAAAAATACTATTTTTATTTGATTAGAAACCGGAGCAAATAAAAAACTGCCCTTGAGGCAGTTTGTGTATTTTATCGTTTTAAAGTGAAGTGGCTTTTGAATTCCTTTTTTACCCCGTCTTTTTGATAAATGATTTTGAACCAGTAATCGTCAGAAGGCATTGGGCGACCATTAAAAGTGCCATCCCATCCAAAACCGTTTTGACGTAGGTCGGCCAGGATTTTGCCGTAGCGGTCAAAAATGTAGACGTTTGAAATGCCTAATGACGTTCTTCCGCCAATATTCCACGTGTCGTTAAATCCGTCACCGTTTGGAGTAAAATATCTTGGATAATCGACTATTACAATGCGGGTGCTGATTTCGCCGCAGCCATATCTGTTTCTCACTTTTAAGAAATGAATTCCTTCTTTAATATTATGGAATACATTACTGTCCTGCCACCCGTTATCATCAATCATGTATTGGAAATCGGGTGATTGTGGTGTAACAATTGCAGTAACTTTGCTGTCAGACTCAAAGGTAATTTGTTCTGAAGGGTCACCTGTTATTGAAAAAGGAATCAGCGAGTTTTTGGCCGTAAAATTGATAATTCGGGCGCAAAGAGCCGTATTCGTTGTGTTTATTATCTTAACGGAATAATCTCCCTGTACTGAGGTAGTGAAGGTACTTCCTGTTTCAGAAGAGATTCGGTTGGAAGCAACCGCATCATGACCGGTATACCATTCAAAATCGTAATCGGTTTCAGATAATTGCGTATCTATAAATGCCGGAGTAACTACATTATTGTAGATGTCCTTGCATATTCTATAAGGATACTCTTGTATATTATTGGCCGGGAATGGCCTTACAAACAATTCCAATTCGAGTATTCTGAAACAAGCTTCCCCGTTTTCGCTTCCAATATTTACGGTGCTGTTCAGACGTACATATATTTTTTGATAGTCGGCAACAGTATTGGTGAAATTCTCAGGAGCAGGAATCGCATTGTTGGAATTGCTTAATGCATCCTGTTCACGAATGTAATATCTGAACTGAATCGTATTCAAAGGAGTTGTTCCAGCCATCTGGGACTGCCTTTGGGTAAGATTAAACGGATAGAATCCGCTGTCATCACAAGCCTGGATAATATCAGGATTGGTCGTGCTGCCCGGACTTCCTACAACGTTTAATCGAAGAGTTGTTGTCGAGAAACAGTTATTTCCGGTTGGGTCGACAACTTTAACCGAGATTGTTTTTGAAACCGAATTGTATGGATTCGTAGCAGAAATAGGCGTGTCGGCAGCTAAATCGGCAGGAGTTTCGTAAAAGAAAACCCTGTAATTTGTGTTTCCGGAAGTAATTTGAGGAATTCTGCTGTCAAGATTAAAAGCAGCGGTATTGCTGCCGCAAATCGTAATCGGGTCAGGAGTAGTGATGGTCGGATTTGCAAACACATTGATATCGAAACTCACCACTGAAACACATTGTGTGGCCATATCGAACTGTCGTACAAAAATTGCTTTAGTTCCTACAGTGAGAGGCAGGGCGGTATTCTTGTTTATGGCAGCCGTATTGGTACGTGCATTATCAAACGTATTAAAATAACTAACGCTCACGGTTGGAGTTTGACTGGCCAATATTTCGCTGTCTTTATTCGCCAGAATAATGGTTTCAGTTTGACAGGCATTGATTGAAGTAATTGCATTCTGTGCCGGACCGGCATATACCTGTACTTTAAAAGTTCCTATTCCGGCACAATTATTATTGGTTTCTATTCGTGTATAAATTGTTGAAATCCCGACAGGTATCTGAGAAGTATTGGTTAATGCGTTTTCTTCTACTGATGCGTCCGTTTCATTAATATAAAAAGCAATGTCTACAGTAGTTGTAGGGAAAGAGGATGCTTTTATGGCAGCCCTTTTTGAGTTGAAATCAACGAATCCGTAATTAGCATTCAATTCCGGGCAAACAGGTGTCATGTCTGTATAAGTCGCAACACTGGTTGGATTAACAGAAAGATTGATTATTGCCACATTTGAAGTACAAATTGGAATATGTGACGGATTTATGGCAGTAACATAAATGTTCTGTGAAAAAGCAACTGTATTGGTAAAGGAATTAGGTGTGGTTATCTGCTGGGTTAATCCTGCATCTAAAAAATAGCTTAAGACAAGTGCCGAATCACCATTTGTCAGGGCATTATAGGCCTGTGTAAGATTTACCGTGGCAAACCCGTCATTGTTTGGTGAAATATAATCACACTGTTGCAAGGCTACAGGCGTGCTCAAAAGTGGCTTTGCATTAAGAGTAATAGCTACCGGGTTTGAAGTTGTGACACATAGCCCCTGTTCTGTTGCTTCCAAAACATAAGATGATGTGGTGCCTGCATTTTGTCCTGCTAAAGAAACAACATAAGAGCTTGATGTTGCTCCCGGAATTAAATTCCCATCCTTATACCATTGATAAGTTACATTGGTAAGATTGGCAGCGTTGGCGATTGCAGAAGTTATTTGATAAGTGTCATTCTCACAAATTGTCTGATTGTCTGTTATAGTAATCTGAGGAGATTCATATATAGCAATAATATTTGAGTCAAATGGGGCACAACCCGGATTTGAAATCCTTACAAAATAATTTCCAGGCAGGGTTGGCGTGAAAGTAGAGCCGGTTGCTCCCGGTATCGAAATTCCACCCCGAAACCATTCGTAAGTATATGTCTGTACTATTGTGTTGTTGTCAATGGTTTGTAGAACCGGATTACTGGCCAAACATTGCGTATTTGTATTTTGCAATGTCATGTTTGGGGCTGTAAAGAATTTCAGGTCAATTTCAGCATCGCTTACCTGAAGGTCATTCTGATTGACCGTCGGATCCGTACTGTCATATGCTGTGGTTTCGACCTTATAAAGTCCGCTATCAGAAACGGTGAGTGTATTGGTGTTGGAAAGTGAATTTGCAATTGTTGTAAGCAATATTCCGTCTTTATACCATTTATAGTTAAATCTTAAATCGCTTGTGTTTCCTGGAAAATCGGTAACATCAATCGTAGCCACAAGGTCTTTGGTGTCAGGTTTGCAGTAATTTAATTGTGTAATGTCGTTTCCGGTATTGTCTTTTATTTTGACTGAGGAAAGAAAGCTGCAATCGGAACTTCCGGTACCCCCGGTTTGCGTAATTGTAATCTGGCCGGGAGAGTTAGAGTAATTGTCAACTAAAAGAATGTATAATTCTCCGGCTATTGCATTTGGCAGTGCTACATTTTCGATACCATCTGGTAGCCAGCTGCAATCTACTTCTTTTGTTCTGTTTAATTGGCTGCAAATATTATTCAGATCATTAAAAGGTCCCCATAAAACGAAATCGACATCAGTCGAAATACCGGCATTGTTGACTTGTGAAATCCGTAAAAAAATGTTTCCGCTTGTTTTTATTTTCATAAAAAACCAAGTTGGCCCTTTGAAATCTTCCCCAATACAAGTTGTGTCAAAAGTTTCTCCACTGGTATTATTGGTTGAATTAGTAAAAGGAATACTGGTTGCGCAGGATTGATAGCGCTCAAAATTAGCCTGTAATTCGGCGCATGATGGGGCACCACCCTGGGAGTAGGCTATTTCTGCCGTTAGAAAAAAAATAATAAGTAAAAGTCTGTTCAATGATTTCATGCTTTGAAAAGAAACAACGTGTGAAATTTAATTGTTTTCAACGCGAAAATAGTCAGTTTATTTTTATTTTTTTATAAATCATAACAATATTCTTCTGTCTATCTGTTAATTAACAAATAGATTGTAATAAAAACAGGGAATTCCACTTAAAAAATAGAATTCCCTTTTATTTTATAAAAAGCTTGTTTTATAGCAGTGAATGCTGGGTCATGACCTCTGGTTTTTGAATGCCCATTAAGTCCAGAATGGTAGGAGCAATGTCGCCCAGAATACCATTGTTTATGTGTTTTAAATCTTTGTCAACCAGAATAATCGGAACTGGATTTGTAGTATGGGCGGTATTAGGAGAACCATCCGGGTTAATCATCGTCTCGCAATTTCCGTGGTCTGCAATAACAATTGTTGTATAATTGTGCGCTAAAGCAGTTGTGATGACCTTTTCAGCGCATTTGTCTACCGCTTCACATGCTTTGATAGCGGCTTCCATAACGCCGGTATGGCCAACCATGTCTCCGTTCGCGAAATTAAGGCACACAAAATCAACTTCTTCTTTTTCGAGTTCAGGAACTAGCGCGTCTGCCAATTCATAAGCGCTCATCTCGGGTTTCAGGTCATAGGTTGCCACTTTTGGAGAATTTTTCAAAATTCGGGTTTCGCCTACAAAAGGTAACTCCCTGCCGCCGGAGAAGAAAAAGGTCACGTGTGGGTATTTTTCAGTTTCGGCTATACGGATTTGTTTTTTATGGTTTTTCTCTAAAATTTCACCCAGCGTTTCGGTGATGTTTTCTTTGTCATAAATTACATGTATTCCAACAAAACTATCGTCATAATTTGTCATTGTCACATAGTACAGATTGAGTTTGTGCATGTTCTGTTCATGGCAATCAAACTGTGTGAGCACTTCTGTTAGTTGCCTGCCTCGGTCGGTTCTGAAATTAAAGAAAATGACCACATCATCATTTTGTAGGGTTGCGATAGGATTGTTATTCTCGTCAACCATAACAATAGGCTCGATAAATTCATCGGTTATGTTTTTTTCATAGCTGTCATGCAGACTGCTAACCGCATTTTGAGAATGGATTCCTACTCCGTTTACCAGCAAATCATAGGCTTTTTTTACTCTTTCCCAGCGTTTGTCGCGGTCCATTGCATAATAGCGCCCAACGATAGAGGCCAGTTTTGCGGAAGTGTTTTCCATATGCTTTTCCAGTGCCGAAATAAAAAATATTCCTGATTTCGGGTCAACATCCCTGCCGTCCGTAAAAGCGTGGACATATACGTTTTCAAGTCCGAAGTCCTGGGTTGCATCAATCAGGCCTTTTACATGGTCAATATGGGAATGCACTCCCCCGTCTGATACTAATCCCAAAAGGTGGACTTTTTTATTGTTCTGTTTGGCATAATGAAAAGCATCAATCAGTGCTTTTTCCTGTTGCAGGGTTTTATGCTGTACGGCCAGATTAATTTTTGCCAAATCCTGGTAGATAATCCTGCCGGCACCTAAATTCATGTGTCCTACTTCAGAATTACCCATCTGACCTTCCGGAAGGCCAACATTAAGGCCGTCTGTTCTTAGTTGAGCGTTGGCATATTTTGTATACAGGCTGTCAATGAAAGGTGTATTTGCATTGTCTATTGCAGAAACTTTTGGATCAGGAGATTTGCCCCATCCATCCAATATCATTAGGATTACTTTTTTGTTCATCTAAAACTTGTTTTTAATCGAATTGTAGTCAATAAAATATCTGACGCTGATTGAAAGGATGTTGTTCAGGTTGTTGTTGAAAAGGTTTTTAAAATTGTTTCCGAGTCTCCTGTCAATCTCTGTTCTGCTATCAGTAGCATTGTTTCTGTAAAGTACCGAAATCTGGCTTCCTGGAGCAAACCACCATGAATAGGAAAGGTCAAAATTCCAGGTGCTGAAATTCGAATTTTTATTTACGGTAAAAGTACTATTTGATGTTAAGCTACCGTCGTTTTGAAGTGTTAAATATTGGTTATTTTCTGCATATGACCAATAATGGCGGGCCGCCAGATTTAAAGTCATTTTTGGATTCATTGAATATTTTAAACCCAATTCGTTAGTCAATGTCCTGCGGTCACGTTCGGCAAAAATAATAGCATCGCCATCAAAGGCCACCCATCCTCTGTCGCTATTCTGGTTGTAAGCCTCAATCATGTAATTCATAAGCAGTTTGTCGCTAAATCGATATCTGGGTGCTATTTTCAAACCATAGGATACACGGTTTTCTTCACTTGTCACGGTAAAGTAAGGATTCAAATCAAGGGCAAATTTCCTGTTGTAATTGGAGGAGAAATAAAATGAAGAATAAACATTTTTAGGAAGATTTACAAAGCGTTCGTCAACACGTGCCTCATAAAAATCATAAGTTTCCAGCGGGCTGATATAAACAGAAATGGCATAATAATCATTCTTTATGCTTGTTGAAGTAAAGTCAATATTTATTTCACCTTTTTGCAGGCGGCCCGTAGTATTTTGGAATTCGGCGTAATAATTCGTGTTAATCTTAAAAGTATTGAAAACGGAATTTGGATTCAAAATCCTATAGCCCAGGTTTACATAACCCGAATGGAAATTATTAATAAAAGTGATGCCGAGGTCGTTGGCGTCATACTCTTTGGAAACATATGTTACTCCGGTATTATATCTCCATTTTCCTCCTTTTTTTCCAATTTGTATGGCTGTATTGATGCCATTCAGATTGTCATTATCGCCATATTCATTGATATAGCTGTATTTAAAATCTCCCGTAAGATTGAATTTGTTGTTTTTAGTGTTCAGGTCATAAACCAAAGCAGAAACATTTGCATCACGAAATTCACCATTGCGGGTTACGTTAGTGTTTACGAGTGCTACAGATGAATTCTGGTTAAATCTCTGGTCTAAAACCAAAATATTATAGTTGGTAAGTGGTTCTACGACCACTCTGTTGGTTTCATTGGTTTGTGTGTTTCTTAAAGTACCGTATGTTTTTTCAGTAACAGCATTCAGTACGCCAATTCCGAGTCCTGAAGAGGTTCTTCCGGAAATTTTTATGGCATTAATGAGATTGACAGTAGATGGATTACTGGCAATAACATTTTCATCTGAAGAATACAGGTAAGTGGAGGGGCTGCCTCCAATTCTGCGGGAATATAATAAGTTTCCTTTATTAAAGAGGTCGGTTCCTTCCGTAAAAAAAGGTCGGTTTTCATTGAACTGCTGTTCAAAAGGTCCTAAATTCAATACGACATTATCATATTTTGTCTGTCCAAAATCAGGAACCAGAATCGCGTCTAATGTGAAAGAATCGTTGATGCCATATTTGATGTCCATTCCGGCCTTAAATTTATTATCTGTTCCTTCCTTATTGTTTTCTACATAAAAAGAAGAATAGGGTATAAAAAAGAGTCTCGTGGGCGGTTTTATATTTTCAATACCTTCCAGCTGGCCGGTTTGAGGAAGTGCGGCTCCAATTTTCATGTCAATCAGATTCCAGGTATATTTCTGGCGGTCTCTTTTTATTTCCCTGTAGAAGTTAAGACCCCATGTCTGTTTTTCATCATTAGAAAAACGCAGTGCCGCATAAGGAATTTTCATCTCAACGACCCAGCCATATTCTGTAATGGAAACTTCGCTGTCCCAAATGGCATCCCAGCTATAATCTTCACCGCCTTCAGTCGCAAGACAGTCCATCTGCACGCCCGACGAACTTACAAAAAAGCGGAAATCCTGTTGGCCGTCATTAAATCCGTTGATAAAAATTCCAAAATGGTCTGCTGTTCCAAAATTGTCTCTTTGGGTTAGCTCTTTTAGTATTTTTTGGGGTTCATCGTCATAGAGTATGGCGGCTACATAAATGGCGTCATTGTTATATAATATGCGAACATCCGTTTTTTTGTTTGGACTTATTGGCCTTCCGTTATCGGGTTCGAGCATTAAAAAATCGGTAGCGACCGGAGCAGTATTCCAAATGGCCTCATTAAGTTTACCGTCAATGGAAATGTTTTCGGAAATTGATTTTGCTTGCAGGTTTTTTCTCTGACCATAGGAGTCGAAAGTAGAAATGATTGCGAAAAAAAGTAAAATCAGTGAAAACGGTTTGCCCATTTGTGCGTGTTTATATAGCAAAAATAGCCATAAAATATACATACACAATTACTTTGCAATATTTTTGAATTTTGTGCGTTATAATCTCTGTTACACTAAAATTAAAAAAAGGTTAATTTTGTTAAATACCTCATTTTAAGAGTAATAAATTTTGAGAATAAATTTTTTTTAATACTTTTGGCGCTCCCCAAGTCAATTTTAACCCATTAGAATTTCAATGATTTACAAGTTTTTACCCGTCTTCATGTACTTTTTTGCTTCATTTACAACAAATGTGAGCAAACCTACAGAGCCAGAAAAATTAATTGCAGCCACAGCCGAAGCAAGTTTTTCGATGAAAGCTGAAAAGCTATACCACACACTGCATTCAAATAATCTTTCTTTACCAAAATTGGAGAGTTTTTCAAAAGCGCTTCAGGGTTTTTACCAACTGAAAGAGAAAGGTCTGGTTTCAAAAAACATATTAACAATTATCGATTTTAGTCTGTCTTCCAATTCCAAGAGATTGTGGATTATTGACATGTCAACCAATACGGTACTTTATAATTCACTTGTTGCCCATGGCAGAAATACAGGCGAAGAATATGCAAAAGAGTTTTCAAATGCATCTTCTTCTAACAAAAGCAGTCTTGGATTTTATGCCACCGGAGAAGTTTATCAGGGAAAACATGGTCTTTCGTTACGCCTTGACGGATTAGAGAAAGGTATAAATGATAACGCCAGAAGCAGAGCGGTTGTCGTTCATGGTGCCGACTATGTGGCAGAATCTTTTATAAAAACTCACGGAAGACTTGGAAGAAGCCAGGGATGCCCTGCATTACCGGTTGGAATTACAAAAGAAGTTATCAATGTGATTAAAGATAAATCGTGCCTTTTTATCTACCATCCTTCTGCTAATTATAAAGCAGCAACTAAATTAATCTCGTAATTTAAGATACAGACTGCCGTCTAAGGTGTAGATATCAGGCCTGAATTGTAAACTATTGCCATTACTCCATGCTGTCCAATATAGCTGGTGAATGGCAATTTCTTTTTTAATTTTCGCATTTTGAGTTTTTTCTCTTTTCAGGGTTTCGGTAATCTTTTCAAGACTCCAGTTTTTCTTGTCGTCTAACAGGTACTCTGTCAGCTCCAGTGGATTTTGAACCCTGACGCAACCGGAGCTAAGTGAACGGTTAGTTTTGTCAAAATATTCCCTGTGATTCGTGTCATGCAGGTAAACCGTAAAATTATTCGGAAACATTATTTTTACCATTCCTAATGAATTATAAGTGCCGGGACTTTGTACATAGCGATAGTTTAGCGCTTTTTCAGGGTTCCAGTTCGAAAGACTTACCTCTTTTCCGTTTTTGTCATAAACAGTAATGTTTTTTTTCGTGAGATAGCTTCGGTTTTTTGTTGTGGCAGGAATTATATCTTCCTTTAAAATTGTAGGAGGTACAGTCCATGTAGGATTGAATACGGCATAACTCAATTTAGAACTCAATATGGGTGTTTTCCTTTTAGAAGTGCCAACAATGACATTATGTGTTCTGGTCGTATCATTTTTAAAAACCGTATAGAGCCTGTAGTCAGGGATATTGATAATAATATAGTGCTCGCCCATATTCTTAGGGAACCATCGCCAGCGTTCCAGATTGGCAATGATTTGTTCTTTCCGCACATTTTTAGGAATATTTAGTGCCATGACCGTACTCGGACCAATGACTCCATCTGCTGCAAGCCCATGTCTGGACTGGAATCTCTTGATTCCTTTCTCGGTTTCGGGGTCGTAAAGATTGGTAAGAGAATCTTGTGGTGTCATGTCTCTCCAATACATCAGTCTTTTTTTAATGTTTATGATTGATTGGCTGGTATCATTTACTTTTAATTTTCCGGCAACTTCTATTTTTTTAAGCGTATCGGTTGGGAATTTATCGATGAGCACCAACGCCTCTTTTAGTTTTTTATAGACAATATGATTTGGTTTTGCTTTTTCAATAATAGTCTGTAGTGAATCACCATTGCTGGCATCTGTTAATAGCTGATTGATTTTTGCCTGGTTAGGAATCAAATCCCAATCTTCATAAAGTTCTTTTGGGTTTAGTTTGCCGCGAGTCTGGTGCAGAAGATATTTTTGAATGGCAAGTGTCATCTGCACGTCATAGCTTACGATTTCTTTTTCGGTTAATGAAGACAGGCTTTTTTCCTGACGCTCCAACTCGTAGGAATTGTAATCTTTAGGTTCTAAACCTTCCTTGTCGACTCTTAAAAGTTCTTCAATGATGAGCTGTCTGTTTTTTGACGTATTCCATACAGTTTTGAAATCATTCATCCTGTAAAATGAAGTAAGCGAATCATTCTCAAAGCTTGCTACATAAGCGGAATCAATATCATAACTTCTGGGTTCGTGTTTGGTCAAATCTCCTGTATCCTTATTTAAAGGTGGGGTATAAGCGATTTCTTTTTCCTTGCAGGAAACCAGAAGAAGCAATAATGCCGTTATGAGAAAAAATCGATACATAACCAAAGAATTGTACAAGGACTTGTGTGAAGTTACTCAAAAAGTTTCAAGTTGCGAAGTACCCGATGAATTTTTATACGGTATCTAACTTTTTGTACATTACATAATGTTTGCCAATATCGGCTATGTCAAAAGGCTCTCCAATAATTTCATATCCGAGTTTTTTATAGAATCCAACCGCAATTTCCCGTGCATTAAACCAGATAATTTTTCCGCAACGTGCCTGGGCATCATTTTCTGCATGCTTTACTAAAGCTTCGCCAAATCCTTTTTTCTGAAATTCCGGCAATATGGCCATGCCTCTTAGTTGAAATTGTAATTTTTCTTCTAAGAAAGGAGTGGGATGTATGAACAGGGAAGCAATGCCTGCAAGTTTTTCATTGCTGAATAAGCCAAAATGTTTTGTAGATTCTGAATTATCGCCTTCAAAATGGCAGGTTTCTATCGGTTTTCCGGGTCGTAAAACGGGATGTCGGACAGAAAATGTATCTAATGCGGATATTTCTTTTATGCTTTCCATTTTTCTTTTAAAATTTTTTGGATGGGATTGTAAAATATAACAATTTAATAATAAAACTCTTAGCGGTCGAAAAGCTTATTTGTGCAAAGATTGCGAAAAAAAGATTGCATTTTTTTTGAAAAAAAACTTGCAACTGAAAAAACTTATTGCTTATATTTGCACCGTAGAAATGCGGAAGTAGCTCAGTTGGTAGAGCTCCAGCCTTCCAAGCTGGTTGTCGCGAGTTCGAGCCTCGTCTTCCGCTCTAAAAATAAAACCTCAAGTGAAAGCTTGAGGTTTTTTTATTTCCAAAACTTTTCAGAAATAGATTTCCAATAAATTTAGGGGTTTGTATTTTGTGCCTCTGCGCCTTTGCGTGAAAATAATTACTCGCAAAGACGCAGAGGCGCAAAGTTCATATGAACTTCAGGAGGCATTCAATGTTGCTAGTTCAGAAAACTCAAATCACTTCCGCTTTCTAATTCTTCAGGTTGCTGGTTTTGTCTGAAAAGGCGTGCTTTCAGACTTCCTTTTAAGGTTATGGTTTCATTTCTTACTTCCAGCCAACTTCCTTCCCTAAGTCCCAAAACGGGTAAAGTATTGAATTGGTGAAATTCTTTTATTCTTGTTTCCCGCGTTTCGCCCATATGTGTTGAGTTGCTGTCCGGGTCGAGATAGTGCGGATTGAGGTTGAATGGAATCATGCCCAAAGTCTGGAAACTTGGTGGATAAATAATAGGCATATCATTAGTAGTCTGCATTGTCAGTCCGGTTATATTGCTTCCGGCGCTGGTTCCTAAATATGGAGTGCCTTTTTTTAATGTTTCAGACAGCAAGGTCATCAGGTCATGACGATAAAGCTGCGTTACCAATAAAAAAGTGTTTCCGCCACCAGTGAAAATTCCTTCTGCCTGTTTTAGGGCTTCTTTCGGGTCTTCAAATTCATGCAGGCCTTTTACTTTAATGTTGATTTTAGAAAAAGCCTGACGTACTTTTTCAGTATATTCGTCATGTGATATACCACTTGGTCTGGCATAAGGTATAAAGACAAGTTCAGACACATTTTTGAAGTGAACAGAAAGTTCCGGCAAAAGATATTCGAGATAACCTCCGTTGTGTAATGTTGAGGTACTCGCTATAATCAGATTTTTCATTTTAATATGATTTTATGACGTAAAGTTAGCAAGGTTGGAAATTATAAAGCAGTAGAATGCGAACTTTATTATTAACACAAATTTATTAGGTCGTTAGCAATAATTTGGGAGGTGATAAGATATTTTTACCTGACAAACTTATCCCTCAATTCATTATGCTGAAAAAAATATTTTTATGTTCTTTTTTTATAGCTGTTTCTCCTTCGGTGCTTTCACAGGTTTCCGAGCGAAAAAACCTGAAAGGGAAAGTTATGGCATCTGCTTCCAATCTTGATGGGATTTATGTCCTGAACCTGTCTTCAGAAAAAGAAACAGTAACCAAAGAAGGCGGTTATTTTTCGATTCAGGCCAAAGAAGGAGATTCATTAATGTTTTCGTCTATCCACTTCAAAGGTAAAATTGTGGAAGTCAGCCAGTCTGATTTTGAGAAAGAATTGTTCTTTGTGAAGCTGGAAACTATGGTAAATCAATTGGATGAAGTAACAGTCGTGCAGTATAAAAATATCAATGCTTACGATTTAGGAATTATACCCAAGCCCGCCAAAGTCTATACACCAGCCGAAAGAAAATTAAGGACGGCTACAGGGG
Source organism: Flavobacterium sp. Leaf359 (assembly GCF_001423985.1). Taxonomy (NCBI): domain Bacteria; kingdom Pseudomonadati; phylum Bacteroidota; class Flavobacteriia; order Flavobacteriales; family Flavobacteriaceae; genus Flavobacterium; species Flavobacterium sp. Leaf359. The sequence goes on from NZ_LMPW01000010.1 coordinate 463,335, forward strand.
TAGATCCTAAAGTAGGGCTAAATAATTCGTTTACTCTCGACCCGCTTTTAAACCTGATGTCCGGAAGGACTTCGATGCTCAAGAAAGAACTCGAAGTAGAAAAAAGAGAGAAATGGATAAGCCAGCTGGAGGATTTGTTTGAAGAAGAATACTATACGAAAAAACTTAAAATCCCTGCCGAAAATGTCAAAGGATTTTTGTATTATGCGGTTGAAAACGAACGATTAGTAAAAAATCTGAACAGTAAAAATAAAGCAATGGCGACATTTTTATTAGGAGAGATTGCCAAAACATATATTCAAACCATAACCAATGAAAAATAATTACTTTTTAATACTACTAATACTGCTTTCTCAAATTGTCTTTTCACAGAGTAAGGAGAATAAAAAAATATATGGAAAAATAACAGCAGGACAAGTTCCGGTTGATGATATTGAAGTAGTTAATTTTTCGAATGCCACACAGACCAGAACGAATGCAAAAGGAGAATTCTACATTTATGCCAGAACAGGTGACGTGCTGATTTTGTCGGGAGCCAATCTTGAACACAAAAGAAAAACGATTACAAAAGACGAATTCAATTCAGGAAATGTTCAAATTGTGATGAAGCCTGAGGTGACAGAACTTCAGGAAGTTGTGGTTGAAAAAAGTGATGAATTTTCGGTAGTGCAGGGAGTGAAAAAATATACACCGGCAGAAAGAAAGCTGAGAACGGCGTCAAAGCCTGTGGAACTAATACAAGGTTTGGGTATCAGTAACGATGCCATTCTTAATTTCTTATCAGGTAGAACAAAAACGCTTAAAAAAGGAGTTCAGGTAGAGAGGGAAATAGCCAGGCTCGAAAAGCTGGATAATTTTTTTGACGAGGCTTATTATACAGAAAGCCTCGATATTCCGAAAGACTATGTCAATGGCTTTAAATACTACATTGTAGGCGATGAAGAGTTTAGCAAGGCATTAGACCAAAACAATAAAACCGCTCTTGAAGTAGCTATCATAAAGCTGGCAGAAAAATATAGGGGATTGCTTGCCGATGAAAAGAAATAATTACACGCTTTTGCTTTTTCTGCTATCAGCAGGAATGTTGTTTTCACAATCACAGGAGAAACTTCTGCTAATAAAGGTAATGGCAGATGGGAACTATGTAGGCGGTATTAATGTGGTTAATCTGGTTAATGAAAAATCAGCAGTTACAGATGAAAAGGGTGAGTTTTTTATTTCGGCAAAAGAAGACGATTTACTGGTGTTTTCAGCTATAAATTTCGAGTACAAAAGAAAAATCATTAGCAAAGAAGACATCCTTGCTGGCGCGATTACTGTTAATGTGATTCCAAAAACAACAAGCCTTGACGAAGTAGAGATTACAAAGTATAAGGATCTTGATGCTTTTGAATTGGGAATTTTGGAAACTCCTGCAAAAAGATATACTCCTGCAGAACGCAGACTCAGGACGGCTGGTGATTTTAAGCCGGTCCATTTGGTTGGCCTTCTGTTTGGACAATTTCCTTTGGATCCGGTACTGAATGCAATAAACGGAAAAACAAAACGTCTTAAGAAAGAAGTGCAAATCGAACAGCAGGAATTTTTGTTGAAAAAGGTAGAAGATATGTTTCAGGATGACTATTTTTTAGGACATCTTAAAATACCTGAAAACTATATACAGGGTTTTAAATTATATAGTATAGGTGATGAAAATTTTGTAAGGTTATTAGAAGACAAAAATAAGATAAAGTCAGAGTTTGAACTGGCAAGGCTTTCAAAGGAATATCTTAAATTGATTTCAAATGAAAACTAGTTTCCTTTTTGCCTTTTTATTTGTAGTGCACTTTACTTTTTCACAGGAAAAAATAATCCACGGAAAGGTTACGGGCAGTGGCAACAATGTTGAAGGAATTAACGTAGTCAATCTGGTTAATGAAAAATCAGCCGTTACAAACGCAGCCGGAGAATTTCGCATTCTGGCAAAAGAAGACGATTTGATGGTTCTGTCTGCTTTGAATTTCGAATACAAGCGAAAAATTATTGATGCTGACGACCTGAAATCGGAAGTAGTTATCATTGAGATGATACCCAAAGCCAATCAGCTGGATGAAGTAGAAATCACAAAATACAACAACATTAATGCTGTTTCTTTAGGCATTTTATCAAAGCCTGCAAAAGTTTACACCCCGGCAGAAAGAAAATTGAGGACGGCTACCACAGGACTGCTCGACCCGCTAATTAATTTAATGTCGGGCAGGACCAAAAGACTTAAGCAGAATATTTCGGTAGAGAAAAAACAAATACTTCTGGAAAAAGTAAATGATCTTTTCGATGATGAATTTTATACGCAAACCCTTAAAATCAATCCTGATTACATCATGGCATTCAAATACTTCTGTATCGAAGATTTTAAATTCGCAAGTGCCGTTAGGGGAAAAAACAAAACACTGGCAACTTTTTGGATCAATGAACTTGCAGTAGAATACAATAAGTTGCAGTCTGATGAAAAGTAATAAAATCTTACTCCTTACTTTTTTGGTTTCTTATGTCGCCCTTTCGCAAGAAAAAATAATAAAAGGAAGAGTTGTTGCAAACGGCAATAACGTTGAAGGCATAAATCTGGTGAATTTGGTGAATGAAAAATCAGCCGTCACAGATTCCAATGGAGATTTTTCGATTCTGGCAAAGGTTGACGACCTGCTCGTTTTTTCAGCTGTCAATATGCATTATAAAAGAAAAATCATTGAAGCGGATGATTTTCAAAAAGATATCATTATTATAGAAATGGAGCCTAAAATAAATCAGCTCGATGAAGTCGAAATTACAAAATATGTCAACATAACGGCCTATGATTTAGGAATCATAAAATTTAAACCAAAAGTTTATACGGTTGCTGAACGAAGGATGATAGCCAGAGTAGGAAGTAGGGCAGAAAGAAAAGCAAGGCTCGAAGGTGAGAAAAAACTAATGCTGATTGAAAGAATTGGAATCCTGTATAGTGATGAATATTTCATTAGAGTACTAAAGATTGACCCTGATTATGTCATGGCATTCAAATATTATTGCTCCGAACAGCCGGATTTTATGAAAATTGTCAATTTGAGGGTAAAAGATAAAATCAAATTGGCAATAATCGAGCTGGCCAGAAAATACAATGAACTTCAAAATGAAGAAATTGTAAAAGAATAGTACTTTTGTAAAATGAAAAAGGCAATCAAAATAGTTTTTCTTTTACTGTTGTTTACCGGGCTGACTTCGGCTTCGCTTCACAAATTTTATGTTTCCGTAAACCAATTGGATTATGTGCCGGAAAAGAAAGCCATAGAAATAACATCCCGACTTTTTATTGATGATATGGATTTGGCCCTGGAGAAAAGGTTTGGCAAAAAAATATATCTGGGAACAAGTAAGGAGATAAAAGAAAGTAAAGAACTGCTTCAGAAATATTTTCAGGAAAAATTTGCCGTTAAAGTAAACGAACAGGAAAAAGAAATCCGTTTTTTAGGCAAAGAAGTAGAAGATAATGTCCTGATTTGCTATTTCACAATCAAGAATGTCGAGAAAATCAGTTCTATCGAAATAAAAGACACTATTTTAATGGAGCTTTATGACCAGCAGCATATTTTCCATACGCACGTTTTAGGGAAAAAGCAAAGCCTGCTTCTTACTTCAGACAAAATACGGGGTCAGTTAAATTATTAGCATTTTTTTTCCGGTATTACATCAAATTGATTAAATTTCAATCTTAAAATAACCCAACTCCTCCATGAAAAAAATAATTTTTCTATTCGCGATGCTTCCTGCCGTGTTCTTTGCGCAAGAAACAAAAAATACGGAAAAGAAGCGCGAGCCTGGGAAATACGATACCAACAAATTCAGCCAGATGTATGATTTGATGGCTACGCCTAATATGTTTCGAACAGCATCGGGAGCGCCAGGTCCGGCCTATTATCAGCAACAGGCAGATTATAAGATGAACATCGAATTAGATGACCGCAATGCAAGGCTTTATGGAACGGAAACCATTACCTATCATAACAACTCGCCGGATAATTTGGAATATTTATGGGTGCAGCTCGACCAAAATCAAAAAGCGAAAGACTCGGAATCACCTTTGGTAGATAATCAAAAAATGGATAAGGCAATGACTCCGGCCGGGTTTTCGAAAAAATTTCTGGAAGAAAAACCGGAAAGAGGTTTTGTGATTGAATATGTAAAAGATGCAAAGGGCAATCCGATGAAATATACCATCAACCATACCATGATGCGTATTGATTTGCCGAAACCTTTGAAATCAAAAGAAAAAATCTCATTTTCTATAAAATGGTGGTTCAATATCAATAATTATAGGGTAGAAGGAGGACGTTCCGGTTATGAGCATTTTGATAAAGATGGTAATAACCTGTATGTACTTGCCCAATTCTATCCAAGAATGGCCGTCTATAATGATGTAGAAGGTTGGCAGAACATGCAGTTTTGGGGTTCGGGAGAATTTGCCCTTCCGTTTGGGAATTTTGAAGTAAATATCACCGTTCCTGCAGACCATATTCTGGAAGCGACGGGTGACTTGCTGAACAGGAAAGAAGTTTTCACTGCAGAACAGTTTAAGCGATATCAGTTGGCAGAAAAAACCTATGACAAGCCGGTTGTGGTAGTTACTCAGGAAGAGGCAGAAGCAGCTTCAAAAGGTTTCTCAGACAAGAAAAAAACCTGGAAATTCAGTGCAAAATACGTGCGTGATTTTGGAATTTCAACTTCAAGAAAATTTATCTATGACGCCATGGCTGTAAAGCTTTCGGAAAAGTCAGTAATGGCCATATCATTATATCCGCCGGAAGCCAACCCGCTTTGGGGCGAATATTCAACAAAAACGGTTGCCCATACCTTAAAAAGTTATTCCTCACACACGTTTGACTATCCTTATCCTAAAGCAATTTCGATTTCTGCCGAAGACCAGGGTATGGAATATCCTATGATTTGCTGGAATTACGGACGTCCTGATGAAAACGGATTTGTAAGCGAAAGGATAAAATACGGCATGCAAAGCGTGATTATTCATGAAGTAGGGCATAACTTTTTCCCGATGATTGTCAATTCTGATGAACGCCAATGGACCTGGATGGACGAAGGATTGAATACTTTCCTGCAATATTTGGCAGAACAGGAATTAAGCCCGAGCTATCCTTCACAAAGAGGACCCGCGGCTAAGATTGTTCCGTATATGAGCGGACCGCAGAATTTTTTAGAGCCAATTATGTCAAATTCAGAAACAATACACCAATTTGGGGCCAATGCCTATGCCAAGCCTGCCACAGGATTGAACATATTGCGTGAAACCATTATGGGGAAAGAATTGTTTGACTATGCATTCAAGACCTATGCCAATCGTTGGAAATTTAAACACCCTACGCCGGAAGACTTTTTCAGAACCATGGAAGATGCTTCGGCGGTTGATTTGGACTGGTTCTGGAGAGGGTGGTTTTATTCTACAGATTATGTTGATATAGGAATCCAAAATGTGAAAGAATATTATGTTACGGCAGAAGCACCAAAAGAAACTAAAGATGTCAATATAAGAAAGGGCCGTTTTAATAAAGAGGAAGGGCCGTTCGTTTATATGGTTTCGTCAGATTCTGAAGGTTTTAATAAAAAGAATATAAAACCTTTGGATGTTAATGATATAAAAGTGTTGTCTGACTTTATTCAGGAAAAATATACACAGGAAGAAAGAAGCAAACTTAAATCCCCAAAATATTTTTACGAAGTTGCTTTTGACAAGCCAGGAGGTATGCTAATGCCAATTTTGGTACAGCTGGTTTATGAAGACGGTACCACGGAAAATTTTAATTTTCCGGTACAAATATGGAGAAAAGGCAATCAGGTAGTGTCCCGTGTTTTTGCAACAGATAAAAAAGTAGCCAAGATTAAGCTGGACCCAAAATTACAGACCGCAGATATTGATTTAGAGAACAATTCATGGCCAAGAGAGAAGGCTAAATCTAAATTTGACGAACTGGAGGATTAAGTTAAAATCATATTAAAAAAGAACAGTAAAGCAATAAAGCTAAGACCGCGGTTATTTTTTGCTGTATCTTTGCGAGAATAAAATACAATATTATGTTTGGTATCGGAGGATCGGAATTAGTATTCATCATATTTATAGCCATAATGCTTTTTGGGGCAGATAAAATTCCGGAAGTAGCAAGAACTTTGGGAAAAGGAATGCAGCAGCTTAAAAATGCAACAGACGATATTAAAACTGAAATTCACAAAACAGCTTCAGAAAATGGTTTGGATACCCAATCATTAACAGGCGGTTTTTCTGAAGAAATCAGTAAGGTAAAAGAAAATTTCAATAAAATTATTGAAAACTCCAATGATAACAGTTTTGGTTTGGACAAAATAACACAAGATATCAATTCAGAAATTACGAAAGTAAAAGAAGATATCGAAACGATGGAAGGACCTATAAAAAGACAGGATAGATAATGGAGACATTGTTAGAACTTGATAGAAACCTGTTTATTTATCTCAATAGTCTCGGCTCTGAAACGTTCGACGGTTTCTGGTTATTTATTACAAAACAGATAAACTGGATTCCAATTTTTGCTATCATACTCTATTTGGTTTTCAAAAATCTGGGCTGGAGGCATGCCCTGATGATAATTGTAGTTATGGCTTTACTGATTACATTGACAGACCAAACAACAAATCTTTTCAAAAACGGCTTCCAAAGATTACGGCCGGGAAGCGACCCTGACCTTGCAGGCCTGATTCGTGCCGTACAGACAAGAAAATCCTTTAGCTTTATTTCCGGCCATGCATCCAACTCAATGGCTGCTGCCTTTTTTCTTTATAAAGTATTGAAGCCTTACCTTAAATATATGGGCTTTATCTTCTTGTGGCCGCTGATTTTTGCCTATAGCAGGATTTATCTCGGACTGCATTATCCGGGAGATATTCTTTGCGGATATGTATGGGGAATTTTAATGGCAATGATAATGCTGCGATTATATGCCTACTTAAGGGATAAATACTTTCCACAAAAAGAATACGTCGACAATCCGACTAATGATGAACCTATACGAAATTAGATTATAAAACCCGGCTTACGGTTAATCCGTCACGGATAGGAAGCAATACGGTTTCAATTCTGGGGTCGTCTTTCAGTTTTTTATTATATTCTAAAAGTACGTTGGTACTTATGTCTTTCGGATTTGGTGTTTCCAATACCTTGCCACTCCATAACACATTATCAGAAAGAATAATACCTCCCTTATTCATTATAGGTACTATCATGTCAAAATAGTTCAGATAATTATCCTTGTCGGCATCAATAAAAACCAGGTCAAATTTCTTTTCGAGTGTAGGTATGATTTCTAATGCATTTCCCAAATGCTGTGTTATTTGGTTTTTCCATGGCGACAAGTCGAAGTATTTTTTTTGGATACTGAGCAATTCTTCGTTAATATCAATAGTGTCAATAGAACCATTTTCCTTCATCCCTTCTGCAAGGCATAGAGTGGCATAACCCGTGTAGGTTCCTATTTCAAGAATGTTTTCCGGATTGACCAATTTGGAAATCATGCTTAGGACTCTTCCCTGAAAATGGCCGCTAAGCATTCTCGGCTGCATAATTTTTTGGAAAGTTTCTCGGTGAAGGGCTGCTAAGAGTGCAGGTTCGTTTTCAGAATGTTTTTCGACATAAAGTTCTAGCTCTGGAGAAATAAAATGCATGGTAAAAAGTTTTTACAAAATTATAAAATATTAACACTCATTAGGTACATCTCACTTTGAATATATAACTTTGCGCCATGCAAATTGAGAAGAAAGACATCAGAGCATTATCAAAAGACCAATTGAGGGAATTTTTTGTTTCAAACGGAGACAAAGCTTTTCGCGGAAATCAGGTCTATGAATGGCTTTGGAACAAAGGAGCGCATAATTTTGATGACATGACGAATGTCGCCAAAGCAACGCGTCAGATGCTGGAAGAAAATTTTGTCATCAACCATATCAGGGTCGACCAAATGCAAAAAAGTGAAGATGGAACTGTAAAAAATGCTGTCCGTCTCCATGATGGATTGGTGGTAGAATCAGTATTGATTCCTACGGAAACCAGAACAACAGCTTGCGTTTCTTCTCAGGTGGGCTGCAGCCTTGATTGTAATTTTTGTGCTACTGCAAGGCTGAAAAGAATGCGAAATCTGAATCCTGATGAAATTTATGACCAGGTAGTGGCCATCGATAATGAAAGCCGACTGTATCACAATCGTCCCTTATCGAATATCGTTTTTATGGGAATGGGAGAACCGTTGATGAACTATAACAATGTCATGAAAGCAATAGACAAGATTGTTTCGCCGGAAGGACTTGGAATGTCGCCAAAAAGAATTACGGTCTCAACCTCAGGAGTTCCTAAAATGATTAAAAAACTGGCTGACGACGAAGTGAAATTCAAACTGGCAGTTTCCCTGCATTCTGCAATTGATGAAATCCGTTCGCAAATCATGCCTTTTAGCAAAAGCTTTCCGTTGGCTGATTTGCGTGAAGCCTTAGAATATTGGTACAGCCATACCAAAAGCCGGGTTACCTATGAATATGTCGTTTGGAAAGGAATTAATGACAATAAAGCTTCCGTTGATGCTTTGGTGAAATTCTGTAAATATGTTCCGTGCAAAGTCAATCTTATCGAATACAACCCGATTGACGATGGTGAATTTCAGCAAGCTTCGGAAGAATCGATAAACGAATACATAAAAGCTTTGGAAAGAAACGATATTGTCGTGAAAGTACGCCGAAGCAGAGGAAAAGATATTGATGCCGCCTGCGGACAGTTGGCAAATAAAGAAGCTTAATTAAAAATCGAAGAATACTTCAACCCTGCCAGAGTTCCATCAACCCTGCCAGAGTTCCAAACTCTGGCAGGGTTTGTTTCTTTACTTATTCGGGGATTTCCGGAGTGATACTGTAACAATAGTAAACACTATTGATACGCCCAGAATGATATACTGGAGGTATAATAATGAGTCATCAGTGTCAAAAAATTGAATTAATAACACAGTATAAAGTAAGCTATATGATATTATTGCGTTAATATCTTTTTTACTGATGTTTTTTATTTTCTTAAACATGGCGGATAGATTAATTAAAGGTTGGTAAATAGTTTGCTTAATTTTTAAATGTAACTATTTTTTCCAACAAAAACAATAGTAAACAAAAGCTGCCTGGCTCTAAACCCTGGTAGCGTTTGTTTCACAACACCTCTTGTACTTTACCACTTAAATAGTATATTTGTCCTCAATGAAAATCACGGAGCAAATAAAACAGCCGATTCTTGCCGAAATGGAACTTTTTGAGAAAAAGTTTCATGAAGCGATGTCGTCAAAAGTTGCCTTGCTCAACAGAATTACCTACTATATTGTAAACCGTAAGGGAAAACAAATGCGACCCATGTTTGTTTTCCTGACAGCCAAAATGGTTTCAGGTGGTACAGTCAACGAAAGAACCTATCGGGGGGCTTCGGTAATCGAATTAATCCATACTGCAACTTTAGTGCATGATGATGTTGTTGATGACAGTAACAGGCGTCGCGGGTTTTTCTCAATCAATGCTTTGTGGAAAAACAAAATTGCCGTTTTGGTTGGCGATTACCTGCTTTCAAAAGGACTGTTGCTTTCTATTGACAATGGTGATTTTGATTTGCTGAAAATAATTTCTGTAGCCGTAAGAGAAATGAGCGAAGGAGAATTGCTTCAAATCGAAAAAGCCAGAAGGCTGGACATTACAGAAGACATCTATTACGAAATCATACGGCAGAAAACAGCAACCTTAATTGCAGCCTGCTGTTCACTCGGAGCTTGTTCTGTAGCTCCGGAAAATGATGAGGTTATTGAAAGAATGCGCAAATTTGGTGAACTCATTGGAATGGCATTCCAGATTAAAGACGATTTGTTTGACTATACCGATGATGCTATTGGAAAACCAACCGGAATCGATATTAAAGAACAAAAGATGACGCTGCCATTGATTTATGTGCTGAATCATTGTACGCCAAAAGAAAAAAGCTGGATTATCAACTCCATTAAAAATCACAATAAGGACAAAAAACGGGTAAAAGAAGTCATCTCTTTTGTAAAAGAAAATAACGGTCTGGCCTATGCAGAACAAAAAATGACCGAATTCCAGAAAGAAGCGTTGCAACTAATTCAGGATTTTCCCAACTCTCCCTACAAGGATGCACTTACCCTGATGGTAAATTATGTGATAGAAAGAAAAAAATAATCTGTTGCTGCTGATTGTTTTATTGCTATGCAACCTTTTTAGCCGTAATATCGTCTTTGACAGTAGAACCTAAAATCTGTCAGTCATGCGTTTCCTCTACTTCTCTTTCTTTCTTATCACACTACAGGTTTGTGCCCAAAAGCCTAAAGAAGTACTGAATTGGATTAATACTGCCCCATCAGAGAACAAAAACTTTTATTTTGAAATTCCTTTTAGCTACCGCAATGATGAAATTGTCATCCAGGTTCGGATAGGAAATCATACCTACGATTATATTTTTGACACCGGAGGCTATAACAATATTACAGATGCCATACAGGAAAAAAACAATTTCCCGATACTGACCAGGCAGACAGTAGGAAGCAGCAATAAAATTAAAAAAGAAATCAATATTGTAAAACTGGACAGCCTGCATATTGGTCCCCTCGCTTTTCATGACCTTGCCGCTTTGCAGATGAATTTTGATGAATCACCCACAATTAAATGCACAATTGATGGCGGATTGATTGGGGCAAGTATTATCAAAAATTATATCTGGCAGATTGACTATACGAGAAAAAAAATAATTGTTACTGACCAGATTGGCAAAATAGCAAATCTGCAAAAAGCGATAAAAGTTCCGGTTACTTTTAATAGCAGACTCATGCCTTATATAGAGGTACGGATAAACGGCAAGAAAGAGAAAATGATGTTTGACCTGGGAAGTTCTACTTTGTTTAGCATGACTGAAAAAGCAGCAAAAAAGCATGATAAAGAAAATATCTGTGAGATTATAGGAGGTGGAACAGAAGGAGGGAATGGCACTATCAAAGAATCAATTTATGTAATGAATTCAGGCAAGCTTGAAATTAAAAATCTTTATTATTCCAACAAGCCTATTCTTTATACTTTATCAAATAATGAATCCCTGATTGGCAACCCAATTATAAAAGACTATATCGTCACCCTAAACTTTAAAGATGATGAAATGTATTTTCTTCCTGTTGAAACAGCAGATGAAGGATGGATAACTTATGGGTTTACGCTCAAATACGATAATGGAAAAACAAAAATAGCAACCTTACTAAAAGGCTCCACGGCTGAGAAAGCAGGCTTACGGATAGATGATGTTGTTGAAGGAATAAATGGTAAAAAAATAGATTGTCAGGATTTTTGTATATGTAAAAAAACTTACAATATTCTTTTGGAAGGAAAAAATGAAATTGTCATAAGCCTAGATAAGGATGGCAAAACACAGCAGATAAGACTTGAGAAGCAAAAAATATTTTAATTTAGCTCTTCTATTATAAGTAATTACAGCTTATTATATCTGATTTTTAATTTTTTTTGCTATCCATGCAACCATTTTCAAACAAGACTCGTCTATACCAATAGAACACTAATTGGAAGGTTCGATTATCAAAAAGACCCGAAAAATATAAATGAAAGTTATCGCTTTACATCAAGAAGAAAAAGACATAATCGCCCAGGCTGTAGCGAACAACAGGCATGCTCAGCAGAAGATATATGCCGGACATGCTCCAAAAATGTTAAGCGTATGCAGGCAATACATAAAAGACCTTCATCAGGCAGAAGATGTAATGATTACGGCTTTTATGAAAGTTTTTGCCAATCTGAAAAATTTTGAACACAAAGGAAGTTTTGAAGGCTGGATTAGAAGGATAATGATTAACGAATGTATTTCCTTTATAAGAGTTCAGAAAAAAGTAAAGTACATAGAAGACGAAACCTATTTCGAGGAAACCTATAACAATACAGACAGTCAGTTTAACGTGGAAGATATTCAGTTTTTGATAGACAGTCTTCCGGATGGTTACAGAATGGTTTTTAACCTTTATGCTATTGAAGGATTCAAGCATCAGGAAATTGCGAAAATGCTTGGAATTAATGAAGGAACATCTAAATCGCAATTGTCACATGCACGAAAAATGCTGCAGGAACAAATTAACAAACTAAAGAATTTTCAAAATGGAACTGAATAAATTAGAACAGGATTTCAAGAAGAAGCTCAATGAAAGAACTATTCAGCCTTCTGAAATGTCTTGGGACAGGCTGGATGCTATGCTTTCGGTAGCAGAAAAGAAAAGTAAGCCGAAAAAACGCACATGGCTCTATATTGCAGCCAGTTTTTTAGGGTTTTTGCTGGTCGGGACAATCTTCTTCAAACAGCCAGAAGTAGAAATCCAGACCGCTAAAGAAAAAGGAGTTGTTGTTCAGGAAAAAACAACAGAAAAACAGGGAGAGGCAATAACTGCAGACGAATACAAAACAAAATCATCAAATCAAATCACAACAGCAGCTGCAGGAGCCATCGCTTCAAGATTGCCGGAACAAAAGAAGGTTCAAAAAATAAAATCTTCTGCTGTTTCGCAGGAAGATAAAACTTCGCAGGTTATGCCTGAAAAAACGGAAGCGATAGCTACTGTTGAGCAAAAAGAAACGGTTAAGGCAAACAAGTATATCGAATCAGAGAAGCTTTTGGCCGAAGCCGAAAACAAAATCCAATCACAATCAGTGAAGAAATATGTTGCAAAATCGAGTGTGAAAGTAGACTCTAAGGGCCTTCTTTCTGATGTTGAAGGAGAATTGAACGAAAGTTTTAGAAACAGAGTAATCAAATCAATTGGCAGAAATTATGAATCTGTCAAAACATCCCTTGCGAACAGAAACAACGAATAAACCAGATTTAATTTTTTAAAACCCAATGACATGCAAAAAATTATTTTTTATGCAATGATAATGCTATGTTTTTTAGTATCTAAAGCAATAGCACAGGAAACTTTTGAGCAAAGAGCTAAAGCGATAGCCTTGCGTATCGAAACCATTACCAAAGAAGAAAAAGACGCGCTCAAAGAGGAAGTAGAAGCGGTAAATAAATTACTCGAAAAAGGAGAAATTGACCTTGAAGAAGCAGACAAACGCAAAATGGAATTAGCGGATGTACGGGCTAAAAATATAGAAACCAGGGTTGGTGCCGAAGAGGCAAAACTTACTGACCTGGTTAGGGAAAAGGTTGACGGAAAATTGCCGTCTGAAGGAAGAAGAACAGCGTTCAGCATTTATTGGGAAAAAGATTCGCCAAAAAGAGATTCTATAAGAAACAACAGAGGCGAGTTAAGAACAACTTCACAATTTGTTTTTGCAATAGGACTTAACAATGCACTCACAAAAGGCGACCTGGGTTCATTAGAAGGTTCAGATTACAGAATGTGGGGGTCGCATTTTTATGAATGGGGAATTGCGTTCAATACGAGATTGGCTAAAAACCATAACCTCCTGCATGCAAAATACGGACTGTCTTTGATGTACAACAATCTTAGGCCTACAGACAATCGGAGCTTTGTTGTTAATGGCGACCAGACCAACCTTGAAAGAAATCCGATTCATCTGAAAGACTCCCGTTTCAGAAACGTTTATCTGGTAGTTCCGTTGCATCTGGAATTGGATTTTACGAAAAAACGTGTTACAGAAAAGAGGACATATTTCCGCTCACACGAAAGTTTCCGATTGGGTGTTGGTGGTTATGCGGGAGTAAATGTGAAATCAAAACAGATTTTGCGATATGAAATAGACGACCATAATGTAAAAGAAAGAACCAAAGGCGATTTTAATGTTAATGATTTCATATACGGACTCAGCGCTTATGTTGGTTATGGACAGACGAGCTTGTATGTTAAATATGACCTGAATACGATTTTCCGCGACAATGAAATTGACCAGAATAATGTCTCCTTAGGAATCAGATTTGATTTTAATTAGAAAAGTTGAAGTTAGTGAATACGTTGAGAAGTGCTCATTCCCTGTTTTGGGAAATGAGCACTTTTCTTATAGTTTGCCGAATTCTGCAAGACAAAATCTTCGTATCTTTGGGCTCTTAATTCCTGATTTTTTTAGCCATTGATTGCCAAGACAACCATAGATACCGTTTTTGAAACCGCCCGTGTTGAGGAGGTCATTGGTGATTTTGTGCAATTGAAAAGAGCGGGAAGTAATTTTAAAGGACTGAGCCCGTTTTCGGATGAACGCTCGCCTTCATTTATGGTTTCTCCTGTAAAACAGATATGGAAGGATTTTAGTTCCGGAAAAGGAGGTAACGTTGTTGCTTTTTTAATGGAACATGAGCATTTTACCTACCCGGAAGCCATCAGGTACCTTGCCAAGAAATACAACATAGAAATTGAAGAAACAGAGCAGTCGCAGGAAGAAAAAGCAGAAGCTAATGAAAAGGAAAGCATGTATCTGGTTTCTGAATTTGCAAAACGCTATTTCCACGACATACTTCTCAATAATGAAGAAGGACAGGCAATTGGCTATTCTTACTTTAAGGAAAGAGGTTTTACCAACGAAACAATAAGAAAATTTGAATTAGGCTATTCGCCTGATACCTGGGATGCCTTGACTAAAGAAGCATTAGGGAAAGGCTATAAGATGGAATATCTCGAAAAAACGGGATTGACTATTGTTAAGGAAGACAAGCAGTTTGACCGTTTTAAAGGGCGTGTGATGTTTCCTATACAGAGCATGTCAGGAAGAACGTTGGGCTTTGGTGGCCGAATTCTCGGCAACGATAAAAAAGCGGCCAAATACATGAACTCGCCGGAAAGCGACATTTACCACAAAAGTAAAGTGCTTTACGGAATCTTTTATGCCAAACAATCCATTGCCAAACTGGATAATTGTTATTTGGTTGAAGGCTATACCGATGTAATACAATTTCACCAGGCAGGCATAGAAAATGTCGTGGCATCGTCAGGAACAGCACTGACATCAGACCAAATCCGTCTGATTAACCGATTGACAAAAAATATTACGGTACTTTTTGATGGTGATGCAGCCGGATTGAGAGCTTCCATCCGTGGAATTGACCTTATTCTGGAAGAAGGAATGAATGTAAAGGTTTGTACGTTTCCTCAGGGAGAAGACCCGGATAGCTTTGCGCGTAAAAATTCCTATGAGGAACTTGTCCGCTATCTGGATACCAATGCAAAAGATTTTATTCAGTTTAAGGCATCGCTCCTGATGGATGAATCCCAAAATGACCCTGTAAAAAAAGCGGGGCTCATTCGTGATATGGTTACGAGTATTTCAAAAATACCGGACAGAATCCAACGCGAAATCTACCTTCAGGAGACGGCAAGAATCATGGATATTTCTGAACAGGTTTTGGTCAATACACTGGCGCAGCTCATTCAGAAAGACGTAGTTGAGACAGGTAAGAAGCAGAAACAGGAGCAGAAGGCTTTTGAAGTTGTCAAAAATGAGAATACGGAACAGTCACAAAGAATAGATGTACTCTATGAACTGGAAAGAAAAATAATAGAAATTCTTTTGCTTTATGGAAATAAGACCGAAGAATTTGAAGATGTGATACTCCGTGCAAATGAGGAAGGTGAGATAGAAGAAGTTACGGAAAAAAAGGAGTATAAGGTCTACCAAAGAATTTATCTGAGTCTTCAGGAAGACGAAGTTGAATTGGCAAATCCGTTATTCCGGGAAATATATAACGATATGGTGAATTATTTCCACCAGAATGAATCATTTAATACAGAACACTATCTCATGCATCTTGCGCCGGAATTAGCGCAAGAAGTGACAGACATATTGATGCATGAAGAAAGGGAAGTTCTTCACAATTGGGAAGGTCAAAACATTATAGTAAAGCAGAAAGACCAAACCATTGAACAATATGTTTCCGAAACAATCCTGACGTTGAGGTGGTATCTTGTTGACAGGATTATAGAGGAGTTGAAAGGGAGCATAACATCGGGTCCGGATTCAGATAATACGGAAACCTTATCTATGGCTATGGATTATTATAAACTAATCAATTCTTTTTCATCCAAACTAGGCAGAGTAATGTCGCGTTATAGCTAAAATCAGACTATTTCAAGCGTTTTTGCCTTATTAACCAAGTCGACCAGGTTGGTTACATTTAATTTCGTAAGAAGCCTTAATTTGTAAGTGCTCACTGTTTTTTCGTTTAAGTCAAGAATTTTGGCAATTTCCTTATTCTTTTTTCCATCGCTCAGATAGCGTAATACCTCAATTTCACGTGTAGAAAGTTTTCTGTACAAACGCTCTGATTTGTTTCTTTTTCCAATCAGGGCAAGATTTTTCTTTACGGTTTCGCTAAAAACAACAGCGCCTCCGTAAACTTTTATCAATGCGGATGCAAGATTTTCTAACTTGGAAGTTTTGTGGATGTAGGCTGAAACACCTGCTTTCAGAGCATTCGGGGCATACATTTGCTCGGAAAGATTTGTAAAAATCACAATCTTTGTTGAAGGATAATCTTTAACCATTCCTTTTATAAGGTTGATGCTGGACAGACCTTCCAAATCCAAATCCAAAATAACAATATCAACAGACTTTTTATTAAGAATATCTTCTAAAGTAGTAAAGTCTTCAGCATGGCCAACAATGCTGATTTCTGAATTGTCTTTAAAGTAGGATTTAATCCCGTAGTGGACGATGGGATGATTATCGGCTAAACATATTTTAATCATAATTCATTTTTTTTAAATTTAAACTGATAAATCTATAGTAAATTTAGTTAAATTTTTTCAAATCAAATAAAGTTGTGTGAAAATCATTTCAAATGTTTCGGAATTTCGCAAACAGGAATCGGAATCATTTTATGTTGATTTACGTAATTAAGTCTTTTATAGATTGAAAAAACTTCTGCTTTTCTTCCGGTAAAATCGGTTGCCTCTTTTCCTTGTTCAACGGCCTTCATGGCCCATTCCAATTCATCATAACTTGCGCCAAGCTGGTCTTCGTCGCTTCTGTCGTCTCCAAAAAGCCCGTCGGTTGGAGCAGCAATCAGAATGGATTCAGGAACCCCCATGTATTCCGCAAGCTGATACACTTCAGATTTCATCAAATCAGCAATAGGACTTACGTCTACACCGCCATCGCCATATTTTGTGTAAAAACCTACCCCGAAATCTTCAACTTTATTTCCGGTTCCTGCAACCAGCCTTCCGTGAATTCCGGCGTGATAATATAAAGTAGTCATACGCAGGCGTGCCCTGGTGTTGGCGAGAGAGAGGTGTAATTTTTTTTCATCATTGCTGGCGGGAACTACACTTTTAAACATCTCAAAAACAGTCGTCAGATTGGTTTCAACACTTTCTACATTCGGATATTTCTTTTTTAATTGCTCAATATGCTCCCTTCCTCTGGAAACCTGGCTTGGTGCCTGATGGATAGGCATTTCGACACAGAGGGTTGGCATGCCGGTAGCGGCACATAGTGTAGAAGTAACAGCAGAATCGACACCGCCGGAAATTCCAACAACAAAACCATTTACTTTTGCGTTTGTAGCATAGTCCTTAAGCCAATTTACAATGTGGGTGGTAACCTTTTCAGCCTGAAGCGTATTGTTTTTTTGCATTACAATTTTATTAATTAGATTGTTGAAGTGTATATTTGCACTTTAAATTTCGCCTATTAAAGTTAAAAAAAACAATTCATAATTTAAGGTTAAGATTTAATACAAAAATACTAACAAAAATATAAATGAGAAAACTTGCCTTTTTATTGATGTTCGCTGTGTTTTTCGTCTCCTGTGACAAAAAAGATAAAGTGGAAAAAGCAATAGAAGAAGTTCCGGTGGAGCTTACTGTAGAACGTTTTGATAAGATTTTTTATGAATCGGACCCGAATGAGCTGTCAAAAATAAAACACCAATTCCCGTATTTTTTTCCCGCAGGAAATGAAGATACGGTTTGGACCAATAAGATGAAAAACCCGTTGCTTAAGCAAGTGCATGATGAGGTTCAGAAAAAATTTGGTAATTTTCAGAAAGAAAGAGGCGATTTAGAAGAGCTTTTCCGTCATATTAAATATTATTTCCCGGAAACGGGACTGCCAAAGGTCGTAACACTGATTTCGGAAGTAGATACGGATAATAAAGTCATCTATACAGACAGCCTTCTGATTCTTTCATTAGATGTGTATCTGGGCAAAGACCATGAGTTTTATACTGGTTTTCCGGAATATCAAAGAAAGACTTTTGAAAAATCACAACTGCTTTCAGATGTGGTTTCGAGTTTTGCAATACGAAAAATTGTACCGCCAACAGACAGAACATTGCTTTCGCAGATGATTTACTTTGGTAAAGAATTGTACATGAAAGACCTGTTGATTCCGCAGATTTCAGATGCAGATAAAATTGGCTATACGCCGGAACAGATTGTATGGAGCCAGGAAAATGAAGGATACATCTGGCGTTATTTTGTAGATGAGAAACTATTATACGATTCTGACCCTAAATTGCCGGGAAGATTTATCAATCCGGCACCATTCTCCAAATTTTATCTGGAAATAGATAACGAATCTCCGGGACAGATAGGAAGATGGATTGGATGGCAGATAGTTCGTTCTTATATGAAAAACAATGACGTATCTTTGCAGCAATTATTGCAGACCGATGCAAAAGAAATTTTTGATAAATCCAAATACAAACCTAAAAAGTAATGTCTAAAAAAATAACCTCTGAAATAAAAATAACAGTTGAACTAGATGAAAACAGAGTGCCGGAAAAACTTTTCTGGGCAGCCCAGGATGGTGGCGTAGTTCAGGAAGAATCCAAAGCGATGATGCTTTCATTCTGGGATAGCAACGTGCAGGAAACGATGAGAATCGACCTTTGGACAAAGGACATGCCGGTTGATGAAATGAAGAAATTCTTTCACCAAAGCCTTGTTGCAATGGCAGACACTTTCCAAAGAGCTACAGACGATGAGAAAATGTCAGATACCATGAGAGATTTTTGCGATTATTTTGCAGAAAAAATGGATTTGAAAGCAAAATAAGTATTGCCGCAATGCAAAAAAAGCGGACTCATATCGAGTCCGCTTTTTTTTAAAAATTATTCAGGTCTTTGAATACTTCCGTATTGATTTCTTCTATATAGGTTAGCAACTTTTCCTTTCCGGTTCCATCGGCAGAGGAGGTGATAAAATAGGGAGGCATTTCTTCCCAATTGCTCGCCAGAAGCTTTTTGCGATAGGCAGCTACGTGTGAATCGATTTTAGTCTTGCTGATTTTGTCGGCTTTGGTAAAAATGATACAGAAAGGAACTTCAATTTCTCCCAAATAAGTTATGAATTCCAAATCAATAGCCTGTGCTTCCAGACGGATGTCGATTAATACGAAAGCGCAGACCAGTTGCTCTCTCTTTTCAAAATAATCGGTAATGAATTTCTGGAATACTTCCTTGGTCTTTTTTGAAACCCGGGCATAACCATAACCCGGTAAATCCACCAAAAACCAGTTGCTGTTGATTTTAAAATGATTGATAAGCTGTGTTTTTCCGGGTCTTCCAGAAGTTTTTGCCAGATTTTTATGATTGGTCAGCATATTGATTAGGGAAGACTTCCCTACATTCGACCTTCCAATAAACGCATACTCAGGAAGGCGTTCCTGAGGACATTTACTGACTTCGGAATTGCTTATAATAAATTCGGCGGAATTGATTTTCATAACAGTTATTCGATTTCTGCAAAGGTAGTCAAAAAAAATAACCGCGGTTTTCTGGAAAGGAATCCGTAAAACCGCGGTTATTTATATAGGCTAAAAAATTATAGATGTGTCTTTTGCAGCCAATCGTGCATCAATCTGTTGAATTCATCCGGGTGTTCCATCATTGGGGCATGTCCGCATTTGTCAATCCAGTAAAGACTTGAGTTTGGCAATAACTGGTGGAATTCTTCAGCAACCTCCGGAGGTGTTACTTTGTCATTTTTCCCCCAAATGATGCAGGTAGGAACGTGCATTTTTGGCAAATCCTTTGCCATGTTATGGCGAATGGCGCTTTTGGCTATCGTTAAGGTTTTGATTAATTTGATTCTGTCATTGGCCATGGCATAGACTTCATCAACAATTTCTTTGGTGGCTATTTTTGGGTCATAAAAAACATCGCCGGCTTTTTTCTGGATGTATTCATAATCGCCTCGGCGCGGATAACTGTCACCCATAGCGCTTTCATAAAGACCCGAGCTTCCTGTTATTACCAGTCCAAGCATTTTTTCAGGATACATTTTGGTGTGGTACAGGGCAATATGGCCGCCCAATGAATTTCCTAAAAGTATCACACGCTCAAAACCTTTGTAGGTAATAAAATCTTTAACATATTTGGCAAAGGCTTTTACATTGGTTTTTAGGATGCTTTGCGTGTAGATGGGCAATTCGGGGATGACGACTTTATATCCTTGTTTTGGGAAATATTCTGCAACGCCGTCAAAATTGCTTAATCCTCCCATAAGTCCATGAAGGATAACGATGGGTGTTCCTTCACCGGTTTCAAAATATTTGTATTTACCTTCTTTTATTAAGTGTTCTTCCATTGATTGTTTTAGGCATTTCAAATTCACACAAATATATGATTTTATAGATAAAAACGAATTTTTGTATTGATAATTTACTTTTAAAATTTCAGCTTATTTTTTAATGCTGTAAGTAATTTCTAACGAAAACGTTTTTTCTGCGTCTTCAGAACCTAAAGTGGTATTAGTCAATTATTTCGGTTTTTTATTCTTGTGGTTTCGTTTTTAAAAATGCGTAAAATTTTTAATGTAAATCACAAATCTCTTATTGAATTTATCGGCAAAATTAAATTTAGCTAAAATATTAGCAATAAAACCTGATATTTGAGTAGCTGATTTGTGTCGATTTCGAATGCAATGTGGTAAAACTTATCAACAAAGTGGTAGATTGTGGTAAATTGTGGTAATTATTTTTCTACATTTGCTATGAAACAATGAAAAACGTAACTCATTGAATACCATTATCGGAACATATGAATGTAAGATAGATGCCAAAGGGCGTGTGCTTCTGCCTGCTCCTTTGAAAAAGCAGCTTACGGATTCATTGAATGATGGTTTCGTGTTGAAACGTTCCGTGTTTCAGCCTTGTTTGGAGCTTTATCCAATGGCAGAGTGGAATTTGATGATGCAGAAAATCAATAAGCTGAATCGCTTCGTGAAGAAGAACAATGATTTCATCAGACGCTTTACTGCCGGAGTGAAAGTGGTGGAGATTGATAATCTGGGAAGGCTTCTGATTCCGAAAGACCTGACGGCTTTTGGAAATATCTCAAAAGATTTGGTATTGTCTTCGGCGGTAAATATTGTCGAAATCTGGGATAAGGACTTGTATGAAAAATCAATTTCAGGCGATGATGTAGATTTTGCAGATTTGGCTGAAGATGTAATGGGAAATATAAATGATGACGACAATGGAATATCATAATCCGGTTTTGCTGAAAGAAACTGTAGACGGTTTGGATATCAAGCCAGATGGAGTGTATGTGGATGTGACTTTCGGAGGCGGCGGTCATTCAAAAGAAATCCTGAGGCGTTTAGGGCCTGAAGGAAAGCTGTTTGCTTTTGACCAGGATGAAGATGCGTTGGCGAATGCTCTTGATGACGACCGATTTACACTGATTAATGAGAATTTCAGGTTTATCAAAAGGTTTTTAAGATTCCACAATGTGAAAAGCGTTGATGGAATTTTGGCTGATTTAGGGGTGTCTTCTCATCAGTTTGACGTGGCGGAAAGAGGTTTTTCAACGCGTTTTGATGCGGAGCTGGATATGAGAATGAGCCAAAAAAATGATTTGAGTGCTTATGCTGTAGTTAATGGTTATGACGAGGCAAACCTGCGTCGTGTGTTTTATGACTATGGTGAGCTGAAAAATGCTCCTGCCATTGCAAGAGTGATTTTAGAAGCCAGAGAGCACGGTGACATAAGAAATACAGAGCAATTAAAGATAGTCTTGGGTCGTTTTTTGCCGGCGCACAAAAGCAATAAGATTTTGGCGCAGATGTATCAGGCTATCCGTATTGAAGTAAACCAGGAAATGGATGTTTTAAAAGAGTTTTTAGAGCAATCTCTGGAAATATTAAAACCGGGCGGACGCCTGAGCGTGATTTCCTATCACTCTCTTGAAGACCGTTTGGTGAAAAGATACATCAAAAACGGAATGTTTGAAGGTGAGCCGGAACGTGATTTCTTCGGGAATTTCTCGGTTCCATTCAAAACAATAGGGAAATTGATTGTTCCTGATGAAGAAGAAATCAGGGTAAACAACAGGGCGAGAAGTGCAAAATTGAGGATAGCAGAAAAGATATAGTATTTAGATGTAAGATTTATGATTTAAGATTTTAGTTAATGGGTCCAACCAGCCAAAATCGTAAATCCAAAATCATAAATCAAAAAATCCAAAATCATAAATCAGGAAATGAAAGGTGGAATCTACAGCATATTAAAAGCAAAATTTCTCATTAATGATGATGCGGCTAAAAATTGGCAGTTCATCATCTTTTTGATTGTACTGGCTTTGATAATGATTGCAAATTCCCACAATTACGAGCAGAAAACATACAGGATTACCGAGTTGGATAAAGAAGTAAAAGAACTGCGTTCGGAATTTGTAGACAGGCGCTCTGAGTTGATGAAGCTGAAAATGGAATCGACAATTTCCCAGAAAATGGAAGTCAAAGGAATTTTTCCATCATCTGTTCCCCCAAAAAAAATTAAGGTATTAAAAGAAAAAGAAAAAGGCTTTTTTGAAAAGTTATGGCAGTAGAAGAAAAAAATATTTCTTACAGGATTTACCTCGTTGCATTTGCAATCGTGGTGATGGCTACTGGAATAATCGTAAAGCTAACCAATATTCAGTGGGTTGAGGGTGATTATTACAGGAAGCTGGCGAAAGACCGCACTGTGAAAAATTTTGTGATTCCTGCCAACAAAGGAAATGTGTATTCTGCAGACGGAAGTCTTTTGGCTACTTCCATTCCAAATTACACTATCCGGTTTGATGCCGTAGCACCTAAAAAGGAAGATTTTAATAAAAATATTGAGGCGCTTTCCGATTCACTTTCGGTGTTGTTAGGTAAGCCAAGTTCTCATTATCTCAATGAATTCCGTAAGGCAAAAGCCAATAAAAACAGATATATGCTGTTGGCAAGAGGATTGAGTTACACTGAATATATGAGAGTGAAAACTTTTCCACTGTTTAATTTGGGAGCCAATAAAGGTGGCCTGATTGCAGAGCAGAAAACGGTAAGGGAACATCCAATTGGCATGATTGCCCAAAGAACCATTGGTTATGAAAGGGAATATGTAGACGGTGGAGTTGATGGAAAAGGAATCGAATGGGCTTTTAAAGATTATATCAACGGTAAGGACGGAAAAGTACTGAAGCAGAAAATCGCCAAAGGACAATGGAAGCCAATCAGCGATAACAACCAGGTAGAGCCTCAGGACGGATATGACATTATTTCTACAATTGATGTTTACATACAGGATATTGCCCACCATGCTTTGCTAAAGCAGTTGGAGTATTATGAAGCAGAACACGGATGTGTGGTTGTGATGGAAACCAAAACAGGCGAAGTAAAGGCGATTTCAAATCTTGGAAGGACAGAAGACGGCAGCTATTCCGAAACGCTGAATTATGCAGTGGCAGAATCTCATGAACCGGGTTCTACTTTCAAACTGATAGACCTGATTGCCCTTTTGGATGATAAAAAAGTAGATACAAGCCAGATATATGACAGTCGTGGTGGTGACATTACCTACCATAACAGACACGTAAGAGATTCGAAAAAAGGCGGCTACGGAAAAGTTTCATTGGCAAGAGGTTTTGAACTTTCTTCCAATACAGTGATGGTGCAGGCGGTCTATGAAAATTATAAGGACAACCCGATGGAGTTTGTCGGAAGAATTAATAAAATGGGACTTAACAAGCCGTTAGGGTTGCCTTTCAAAGGCGAAGGTGTTCCGTTTATTCCACAGCCAAAAACAAAACGATGGAATGGTACGTCACTTCCATGGATGGCTTTTGGTTATGGGGTTTCAATGACGCCATTGCAGTCGCTTACGGTTTATAATGCCGTTGCAAATAATGGTGAAATGGTGAAGCCAATCTTTGTAAAAGAAATCAAAGAATGGAACAAAACCATCAAAAAATTTGACAAGGAAGTCATCAACCCAAAAATATGTTCTGATGAAACCTTGAAAAAAGTCAGAAAAGTTCTTGAAAATACGGTAAAAAAAGGAACGGGTTCCAAATTGTATTCCAAAGACTTTTCAATGGCAGGAAAAACAGGAACGGCGCAGGTAGATTATGCCAAAGGAAAACATACAGATGCAATGTATTATGCTTCGTCATTTGCAGGATATTTTCCGGCAGACAATCCAAAATATTCCTGTATTGTCATCATCCACAAACCAAGCAAAAGCAAAGGTTTTTATGGAGGTGATGTGTCCGGACCGGTTTTCAAAAGAATCGCTCAGAAGATTTTTACCGATGTACCGTCAACCAATGAAATTAAAAACCTGAATAGAAAAAGCATCAATCAGGAAAAGAATTATGCAAAATATTCCGATTTGGTTTCGAAAGAAACAATCCCGAATGTGCAGGGAATGGCAGGAATGGATGCCGTAGCGCTTTTTGAGAACATGAAAATGAAAGTTAAGGTTATCGGAATCGGAAAAGTGAAAAAACAATCCATCCCGCCGGGTGAAGCCATAGTAAAAAACAGAACCATAATATTAGAATTATCGTGATTATTCTAAAAGATATATTATACAAAGTTGCAATTGAAGCTGTAAAAGGTTCGACGGAAATTGCTATCAATGCCATCAATTTCGATTCAAGAAAAATTGAAAATAATGATGTATTTATAGCTATTCGTGGTACTGTTGCAGACGGACATGAATATATAGAAACAGCTATAAGCAAAGGAGCAATAGCAATTATCTGTGATACTTTTCCGGAGAATATAGTTTCAGGGGTGACTTATGTGCAGGTAAAAGACACGAACAGAGCTTTGGCTTTTATTGCTTCGAACTATTATGGAAATCCATCGGCTAATTTGAAATTGGTAGGTATTACAGGAACAAACGGAAAAACAACCATTGCATCCCTGCTCTATCAATTGTTCAAAAAAGCCGGTTATAAAGTAGGATTGCTTTCTACGGTAAAAAATGTGGTGGACGATGTGGAATACAAATCGATGCTTACTACTTCAGATTCCATTACAATTAATAAGTTCCTGAAAGAAATGAACGATGTGGGAGTAGAATATTGCTTTATGGAGGTAAGCTCGCACGGAATCGCACAGAAAAGAACTGAAGGATTACAGTTTGCAGGAGGAGTTTTTACAAATCTTTCGCATGACCATTTAGATTATCACAAAACATTTGCAGAATACCGCGATGTCAAAAAAACATTTTTCGACCAGTTGCCAAAAGGTGCTTTCGCTCTGGTAAATATCGATGACAAAAACGGACCGGTCATGCTGCAGAATACCAATGCAAAAAAGCTGACCTACGCCCTAAAATCATATGCCGATTACAGAGCGCAGATTTTAGAAAACCAGCTTTCCGGACTTTTGCTGAAAATTAACGAACAGGAAGTTTGGGTTCGGTTGATAGGAAATTTTAATGCTTATAATCTGCTGGCTATTTATGGAACGGCTGTCGAATTAGGACTGGATACTATGGAAGTTTTGAGGTTGTTGTCTGAACTGGAAAGTGTGTCGGGGAGATTCCAGTATATAGTTTCTAAAGGAAATATTACCGCTGTTGTTGATTATGCACATACACCGGATGCTTTAGAAAATGTACTGAAGACAATCGACGATATCCGGACTAAAAATGAGCAGCTCATAACAATTGTAGGTTGTGGTGGCGACAGAGATAAGACCAAGCGCCCAATAATGGCCAATATTGCGTCAACATTGAGTGACAAGGCAATACTGACTTCAGATAATCCGAGAACGGAAGACCCTGAAGCAATTATTTTAGAAATGGAAAAAGGCGTTGAGCCCCAAAACTATAAAAAAACACTGGCTATCGTAGATAGAAAGCAGGCTATAAAAACAGCTTGCCAGTTGGCACAGCCAAACGATATTATACTGATTGCAGGAAAAGGACATGAGACCTACCAGGAAATTAATGGTGTGCGCTATGACTTTGACGACATGAAAATTGTAACAGAACTTTTAGAACAATTGAATAAATAGAGAATCTATGCTATACTATCTATTTGACTATTTAGACCAGATGGACATTCCGGGAACAGGAGTTTTCCAATACATAACGTTTCGTTCCGGACTGGCAATCATACTTTCGCTATTGATTTCAACAGTCTTTGGTAAAAAAATTATCAACTTTTTGAGAAGACAGCAGGTTGGTGAAACGGTTAGAGAGTTGGGTCTTGCAGGACAAAATGAAAAAGCAGGAACACCTACCATGGGAGGGCTCATTATCATCGTCGCTACGTTAGTACCGGTCGTTTTATTGGCCAAATTGAATAATATCTATATCCTGCTGCTGATTGTCACTACGCTTTGGATGGGAACCATCGGATTTATAGATGATTATATTAAAATTTTCAAGAAAGATAAAGAGGGGCTTAAAGGGAGATTTAAAGTTATCGGACAAGTTGGTTTGGGATTGATTGTAGGAACAGTTTTGTATTTCCATCCAAGTGTTACGGTAAGAACGGATACAGGCAACACTAATATTTTTGCTACAAATCAGACAACCGTTTCAGCTGTTCCGTTGGAAGAAAAATCTACCGCTACAACAATTCCGTTTTTCAAGGACAACGAATTTGATTATGCAGAACTGCTTTCATGGGCAGGAGATAATTATAAAGATTATGCCTGGCTGATTTTTATTCCGGTTGTGATTTTTATCATCACTGCCGTATCAAACGGAGCCAACCTTACAGACGGGATTGACGGTCTCGCAGCAGGAACATCGGCCATTTCGGTCATTGCACTCGGAATTTTCACTTTTGTATCAGGTAACATTATTTTCTCGAATTACCTGAACATAATGTATATCCCGAATTCGGGCGAAATGACGGTCTATATCGCCTCCTTTGTCGGAGCACTCGTCGGATTTCTCTGGTACAATACCTATCCGGCAACCGTATTTATGGGTGATACAGGAAGTTTAACCATAGGTGGAATTATCGCTGTTTTAGCTATTGCAGTCAGAAAAGAATTAATGATTCCGGTATTGTGCGGTATTTTCCTCGCAGAAAATCTCTCCGTCGTATTACAGGTGTCTTATTTTAAATATACAAAGAAACGTTTCGGCGAAGGCCGGAGAATATTTTTGATGTCGCCATTGCATCACCATTACCAGAAGAAGGGTTACCACGAAAGTAAGATTGTAACCCGCTTCTGGATCGTGGGAATCTTATTGGCAATTCTGTCAATCGTAACCCTAAAATTAAGGTAAATGGAAAAACGACTGGTCATTTTAGGAGGTGGAGAAAGCGGTGTCGGCACGGCAATTCTCGGTAAGAAAAAAGAATACGACGTTTTTGTGTCGGATTTTGGGAAAATAAAAAACAATTATAAAGAAGTTCTTGGTCTTCATGGCATAAAATGGGAAGAAGAAAAGCATACGGAAGATTTGATTCTGAATGCAGATGTGGTGATGAAAAGCCCCGGAATTCCTGAAAAATCTCCAATAGTAAAAAAACTTGTGGAGAGAGGCATACCGGTCATTTCTGAAATTGAATTTGCAGCCCAGTACACAAAAGCGATAACGGTTGGCATTACGGGAAGTAACGGAAAGACCACTACCACCATGCTGACCTATCATTTGCTGAAACAGGGAGGACTCAATGTAGGATTGGCAGGAAATGTAGGCAAAAGTTTCGCCTGGCAGGTAGCAGAAGGAAAACATGACATATACGTTCTTGAATTAAGCAGCTTTCAGCTCGACGGAATTATAGATTACAAGCCGCATATTGCCATAATCACCAATATCAGCCCAGACCATTTAGACCGGTACGATTACGATTACGGAAAATACATCGCCTCAAAATTCAGGATAACGGAAAACCAGACAGAAGAAGATTACCTGATTTATGATGCTGATGACGAAGCCATCCATAATTGGCTTAAAATGAATAAAACAAAAGCGCAACTGCTGCCTTTTTCAATGACAAAAACAATAGAAAACGGAGCTTTTGCAAAAGAAGATACAATCAATATAAACATCAATAACGAAGAATTTGTTATGCCACAAGACAAACTAGCCTTAGAAGGAAAACACAATGTGAAAAATGCAATGGCAGCCGCTACGGTTGCGCAATTATTGCGAATCAGAAAATCCACAATCCGTGAAAGCCTTTCTGATTTTCAGGGTGTAGAGCATCGTTTGGAAAAAGTGCTTAAAATTCAAAACGTGCAATATGTGAACGATTCAAAAGCGACGAATGTAAATGCTGCATTTTATGCTTTGGATAGTATGAACACCCCAACAGTATGGATTGTAGGTGGTGTTGACAAAGGCAATGACTATTCGGAATTGATGCCTTTGGTACGCGAAAAAGTAAAGGCAATTATTTGTCTGGGTATTGACAACAAAAAAATTATTGATGCTTTTGGTGATGTTGTTGATGAGCTGATTGAAGCACAGAACATGAAAGATGCTGTAAAATATGCACAAAGAATGGCAGAAAAAGGCGATACGGTATTGCTCTCTCCGGCTTGTGCCAGCTTTGACCTGTTTGAAAATTATGAAGACAGAGGAAGACAATTCAAGCAGGCAGTCCAAAATCTGTAACGATTACTGTTTTTAGATAAAGAAAATAAAGAAAGGGAATTATGAAAGAGTTTATAAACAATCTTAAAGGAGACAAGGTCATTTGGGCATTCATCGCCCTGTTGGCTTTGATTTCGTTTATGCCTGTTTACAGCGCGAGTAGTAATTTGGCATACAGTGCAAACGGGTCAGGAAACACTATGAGTTTTTTGATAAAGCATTTTGCACACGTTGGAATCGGATTCCTGATAGTCTATATGGTGCACAAAATTCCGTATCATTATTTCAAAGCTATCTCTATGATTGCTTTGCCAATCGTAGGATTGCTGTTGCTGTATACGCTCTTGCAAGGGAAAACAATAGGCGGCGCAAACGCAAGCCGCTGGATTCAGATTCCGTTTGTGGGTATCAGTTTCCAGACATCAACATTGGCTTCTATGGTGCTGATGATTTATGTGGCAAGATACCTGGCTAAAAAACGTGAAGTAGAAGATACGTTTAAAAAATCCGTAATAGAGTTATGGCTTCCTGTTTTTGCAATCATTATGCTGATTTTACCTGCCAACTTTTCTACCGCCGCATTGATATTTTCGATGGTGGTTATGCTGGTTTTTGTAGGTAAATATCCTTTGAAATATCTGGGGCTTGTTATTGGTGCCGGTATCGTTGGTCTTACCTTTTTTATCCTTATGGCAAAAGCATTTCCGGATGCCTTTCCCAACCGTGTAGATACCTGGGTTAGCCGTATTGAAAATTTTACAAGCGACAAGCCGGATGAAGATAACTACCAGATTGAAAAAGCAAAAATTGCAATAGCCACAGGCGGAATTTATGGTGTAGGTCCGGGAAAAAGCATTCAGAAAAATTTTCTGCCACAGTCGTCTTCAGATTTTATCTATGCGATTATTGTAGAAGAAAATGGATTGCTTGGAGCGCTCACGGTAATGTTCTTATACATCATGCTTTTCATCCGGTTCCTGATTGCTTCGCATAAGGCAAATACGCTGTTTGGAAAACTGTTGGTTGTTGGGTTAGGATTTCCAATTGTATTCCAGGCATTAATAAATATGGCAGTAGCTGTTGAATTATTACCGGTAACGGGACAAACCTTGCCGCTGATAAGTAGCGGAGGAAGTTCAATCTGGATGACCTGTGTTTCGTTAGGAATTATATTAAGTGTGACCAAGAAAGATGAGGAAATTGCTCAGGAAAATCTTGAAAGGGCACAAAGAGAAGAAGCGCTTCAAAGATTGATTGAAAGGGAAATGAATGGTGAAAACAATCCGGATGAAGATACGGCTGTTGAAAATAAAGAGCCGCAATATGCAATTGAAGATGTCAGCGACAACCCGATGAAAGCGGTGATGGGGAAGTGATTCGAGATTTAAGGTTGCAGATTTTAGATTTAAGATGCAGTTTGAAAAGTGAATCAGTGTAATCTGAGCAATCAGTGGCAAAAAAAGAAATTGGGATTTGAGATTGTTGATTTAAGATTTATGATAGCAGTTTGAAGAGAATCTGTGTAATCTGAGTAATCAGTGGCAAAAAAAAGATTTGAGATATAAGATTTAAGAGGGCAGAGTAATCTGTACAAAAGAAAATAAAAATGCAGAAATTAAAATTCATATTAAGCGGAGGCGGAACTGGCGGGCATATTTACCCGGCAATTGCCATTGCTAATGAATTAAAAAGCCGTTTTCCGGATTGTGAAATCCTATTCGTAGGAGCAAAAGACAAGATGGAAATGCAAAAAGTTCCGCAGGCCGGTTATCCTATCAAAGGATTGTGGATTGCAGGAATACAAAGAAGGCTAACGCTTGACAACATGATGTTTCCTTTTAAGCTTATGGATAGCTTGCTTAAATCAAGAAAAATTATAAAGCAATTTAAGCCAAATGTAGCCATCGGAACAGGAGGATTTGCCAGCGGGCCATTGTTAAAGGCAGCAGGCTCGGCAGGAATCCCGACTGTAATACAGGAACAGAATTCCTATCCGGGAATTACAAACAAGTGGCTGAGCGGCAACGCCAGCAAAATATGTGTGGCTTATGAAAATCTGGAACGGTTTTTTCCAAAAGACAAAATAGTTTTCACAGGAAATCCGGTCCGTCAGGATTTGATAGACATAAAAGGAAAGAAAAAAGAAAGCAGGGACTATTTTAAACTGGACCCGGATAAAAAAGTGTTACTGGTTTTG
Organism: Flavobacterium sp. Leaf359; assembly: GCF_001423985.1. Taxonomy (NCBI): domain Bacteria; kingdom Pseudomonadati; phylum Bacteroidota; class Flavobacteriia; order Flavobacteriales; family Flavobacteriaceae; genus Flavobacterium; species Flavobacterium sp. Leaf359. The sequence goes on from NZ_LMPW01000010.1 coordinate 494,389, forward strand.
GGTGGAAGTTTAGGCTCCAGAAGAATCAACCAGCTAATTGCAAAAGAATTGGTGAATTTTATATCCCAAGAAGTACAGGTAATCTGGCAATGCGGAAAATTCTATATTGAAGAATACAAACACTTCAATGAAAAAGAAAACGTACAGGTAAAGGCATTTATTGACAGGATGGATTTGGCATATGCAGCCGCCGATGTGATATTATCCAGAGCAGGAGCGTCGTCTGTTTCTGAGTTGTGTTTGGTAGGGAAACCGGTAATTTTTATTCCATCGCCTAATGTGGCTGAAGACCATCAGACAAAAAATGCAAAAGCTATTGTTGATAAAAAAGGAGCGCTGATGATGAAGGAAAACGAATTGGATACCCAATTCACTTCAACTTTTAACAAGCTTTTGGAAGACAAAGCCTTACAGGAAAGCCTGGGGGAAAACATAAAAAAAATGGCAATGCCAAATGCAACAAAAGACATTGTTGATGAAATAATAAAATTAATTGAAAGTCAAAAGTAATAAAGTCAAAAGTTGTTAAGACAAAAGTAATAAAGACAAAAGTTGTTAAGACAAAAGTTGTTAAGACAAAAGTCATAAAGGCAAAAATCTTTAGACTTTAAGACTTTAAAACTTTAAGACTTTAAAACTTTAAGACTTTGTAACATTAGACTAAAAAATAAAAAAAAATGAATTTGAATCAGATACATAACGTTTATTTTATCGGAATCGGTGGCATCGGAATGAGTGCTTTGGCGCGCTATTTCAAGGCTATCGGTAAAAACGTATCTGGATATGACAAGACGGAAACTGAGCTGACAAAAGAATTGGAAGCTCTTGGAATCGAAATTCATTTTGAAGACAGCATTTCTTTGATTCCCAAAGACTATTATGCAGAAAACACGCTGATTATAATAACCCCGGCGGTTCCAAAAACGCATTCAGAATGGAACTATTTTCTGGAAAGAGAATATCAGGTCAAAAAAAGAGCCGAAGTACTGGGGATAATTACAAAAGACACCTTTTGTTTTGCAGTTGCGGGAACACATGGGAAAACCACTACATCAAGTATTTTAGGGCACATCCTATATGAAAGTGGCGCAGATGTAACGGCATTTTTGGGAGGAATCGTAGAAAACTATAATTCCAACCTGATTGGCAGCGGAAAAACCGTAACGGTTGTTGAAGCAGATGAATTCGACCGTTCCTTCCTGCACCTATATCCGGACATCGCCTGCGTGACATCTATGGATGCGGACCATTTGGATATTTATGGCGATACGGCTTCTATTGAAGCATCGTTTATAGAATTTGCCGATAAGATAAAAGACAAGAAAAAACTATTTGTTGCAAAAGGACTTCCGCTTGAAGGAATCACCGTTGCAGTTAATGATGAAGCAGACTATAAAGCTTTCAATATACGAATTGAAAACAGCACTTATGTTTTTGACGTACAGACACCGTCAGAAGTTATAAAAGACATACGGTTCAATTTGCCGGGAAAACACAATTTAACGAACGCCCTTATCGCTTTGGCAATGGCATATACCTACGGCACCCCGACCGAAGCCATTGCCAAAGCATTATTTTCATTTCAGGGTGTAAAACGTAGGTTTTCCTATCAGATTAAAGAAAAAAACAGGGTTTATATTGATGATTATGCCCATCATCCGACGGAAATAAACGCAGTACATCAGGCGGTTTCTGAACTCTATCCGCAAGACAAGGTTCTGGCTGTTTTTCAGCCTCATCTGTTTAGCAGAACCAGGGATTTTATCGATGGTTTTGCCTCAAGTCTTTCGGCTTTTGACGAAGTAATCCTGTTGGATATTTATCCCGCAAGAGAACTTCCGGTAGAAGGAGTAAATTCAGCATGGTTGCTGGGGAAGATTGACAATCCGAATAAAAAACTGGTGTCAAAAGACAGCCTGATTTCGGAAATTTTGAAAAGTGATGCCCGTGTTGTTGTTACAATAGGAGCAGGTGATATAGGAGAATTAGTGAAACCAATTAAGCAGGCTTTGCATGAAAAAGTTTAACTGGACAAACATTAAATTGGTGCTGATGTTCGCATTGGTAATTTTTCTGTATTCATTTACTTCGAAGAGAAATGAACAGCGAAAATTGAAAAAATCTGTAGTGGAATTTGTCAATGAAAACAGCCCTTTTATTACACAAGAAGCGGTTAATAAATTGTTAATAGAAAATAATGCAGCCCCTACGAGCATTCAAAAAGATGAGTTAGATTTGAATAAGTTGGAGAAAAACCTCAATAATCACAATATGATCGAAAAGTGTGACGTATTTGTGAGTGTTGATGGTGTCCTAAAAGCAGTGGTGAAACAAAAGACGCCGGTAGCCCGGGTGTTTGACGATAACGGTTCTTTTTATATTGATTATGAAGGACATGAGATGCCGTTATCTGATAATTTCACTGCCAGAGTTCCAATGGTTACGGGGGTGATTAGCAGTAAAAATAAAGAAGAACTGAACAAAGTTTTTCGTTACATCTATGACGATGAGTTTTTGCATAAAAATATCATTGCCATACAGGTTTTGCCGAATGGAAGCCTGAAAATGATGAACAGAAATTTTGATTATGTTATCGATTTCGGAAGAACCATCAATGTAGATAGGAAGTTCAAGAATTATAAAGCCTTTTTTCAAAAGGCAATTCAGGACAGTTTGATAAATAAATACAAGACAGTAAATCTGAAGTTTACGCAACAGGTAGTGTGCACCAAAAATTAGGATATGGAAAAAGAGAGCATTGCAGTAGGTTTAGACATTGGGACAACCAAGATTGTCGCTATGATTGGCAAGAAAAATGAATACGGAAAACTTGAAATTTTGGGTGTTGGAAAATCCAAGAGCCTGGGTGTTGCAAGAGGTGTTGTTAACAATATTACACAGACAATTCAATCCATCCAACAGGCTGTGCATGAAGCTGAAGTGGATTCGGGTTATAAAATAAAAGATGTGGTGGTGGGTATAGCCGGCCAGCACATCAGAAGTATTCAGCACAGTGACTACATCAGCAGAAGCAATCCTGAAGAAGTAATCAGTGAAAATGATATTGATTTGTTAATCAATCAGGTTCACAAGCTGGCTATGCTTCCGGGTGAAGAAATCATCCATGTCCTGCCGCAGGAATTTAAAATTGACGGACAGGCGGAAATCAAAGAACCAATCGGAATGTATGGAGGAAGACTTGAATCGAGCTTCCATGTTGTGGTTGGACAGGCTTCTTCTATCAGAAACGTTGGGCGCTGCATTAAGAGTTCAGGTCTTGATTTGTCAGGTTTGACATTAGAACCATTGGCTTCTGCAGATGCGGTATTGAGCCAGGAAGAAAAAGAAGCGGGCGTTGCCCTGATTGATATTGGAGGTGGAACTACAGATCTTGCTATTTTCAAAGACGGAATTATTCGCCACACGGCAGTAATTCCTTTTGGCGGAAATGTAATTACCGATGATATCAAAGAAGGATGTTCCATTATAGAAAAACAGGCAGAGCTTTTAAAAGTGAAGTTTGGTTCAGCATGGCCGGGCGAAAATAAAGACAATGAAATTGTCTCGATTCCGGGCTTGAGAGGAAGAGAACCGAAAGAAATCTCTTTGAAGAATTTATCAAAGATTATCCATGCCCGTGTGGTGGAGATTATTGACCAGGTTTTTACAGAAATCAAATCCTACGGACACGAAGACCCTCGTAAGAAACTAATAGCAGGAATCGTTCTGACAGGTGGAGGAGCCCAATTAAAGCATATCAAGCAATTGGTAGAATATATTACCGGAATGGATACAAGAATCGGTTATCCAAATGAACATCTGGCAGGAAATTCAGATGAGGAAATTTCAAGTCCGTTGTATGCTACTGCTGTTGGATTGGTGATGAACAGTATCAGAAACAATACCAGAAGCGCGGTTCCGTTGAATCAGGTAGAAGTTGAAAAAGCGCCTCCGGTTCAGGTTCATAAAGAAGTGGTTGTAGAAACTTCTAACCATTATGAAGAAGAAGTAATCGAAGAGCAGCCTAAAAAAGTAGAACAGGCCAAATCTGTTTCTACAGAAGGCAGGATGAAAAAGTCATTCTTTGACAAATACATCGACAAGATAAAAGAGTTTTTAGACAATGCAGAATAGGGCGTAATTGCCAGACAGAAATTAAAAAGAAAAGGAAAAGAAATTAAAACCAAATATTATGATGAGCAACTCAGATTTTGGAAGCATTTCATTTGATTTACCTAAAAATCAATCAAATGTAATTAAGGTAATTGGTGTTGGAGGAGGCGGAAGCAACGCAATCAACCACATGTTTCAGCAAGGGATTAAAGGAGTGGATTTTATCGTTTGCAATACAGATTCTCAAGCATTGCAAAATAGCGCCGTTCCAAACAAGATTCAGTTAGGTGTGAACCTTACAGAAGGTCTTGGAGCAGGGGCAAATCCTGAAGTTGGGCAGCAGTCAGCTATAGAAAGTATTGCCGATATTGAAAAAATGTTGGACAGCAATACCAAGATGGTTTTCATCACGGCTGGTATGGGAGGCGGAACCGGAACAGGAGCCGCACCGGTAATTGCTCAGTTGGCTAAAGAGAGAGACATTCTTACAGTTGGAATCGTTACCATTCCGTTCCAGTTTGAAGGAAAAGTCCGTTCTGAACAAGCTTTGGTTGGTGTTGAACGATTGAGAAAACAAGTAGATTCGCTTATCGTAATCAACAATAATAAATTAAGAGAAGTATACGGAAACCTGGGCTTTAAAGCGGGTTTCTCTAAAGCGGATGAAGTTTTAGCAACAGCCTCAAGAGGTATTGCCGAAGTAATTACGCACCACTATACTCAAAATATTGACTTAAAAGATGCCAAAACAGTATTGTCAAATAGCGGTACTGCAATTATGGGGTCTGCTACAGCAATTGGTGAAAATCGTGCCAAAGAAGCGATTATCGCGGCTTTAGATTCTCCATTGTTGAATGATAATAAAATCACCGGAGCCAAAAACGTATTGTTGCTTATCGTTTCTGGAACCAATGAAATTACTATTGACGAAATCGGAGAAATCAACGACCATATCCAGACGGAAGCAGGCTTTAATGCTAACATAATTATGGGGGTTGGTGAAGATGAAGCACTTGGAGATTCTATTGCTGTAACGATTATCGCTACGGGATTTAATGTAGAACAGCAAAACGAAATCGTTAATACGGAACCAAAAAAAATTATCCACGCTTTAGAGGATGAGCAAAAAATGGGGCGAGACCTGTCACAAAAACAAGTAGTGCCATCATTCAATTTTTCGCCGGCTCCAGTAGAAGAAAAAAAAGAGACTGAAGAAAAGATTGTTTTTGCATTGGAAGATTTTGAAGTAGCAGATGCAAAAGTTGAAGAGCCGGAAATTGTTTCTGATTTGATAAAAACGACTGAATTCATCAAAAATATCGATGTTGAATTTCAAATAGTATCACCTATCAGTGAGCATGAATTTTATATTACGACTCCGGAAGTGAGAGAAATGGAAGTTCGTGAGCCGGAATTTGTGGCCTACAAAGAAGAAGAGCAGATTACTTTCTCTTTTGACCTGCCAATTAAAAAAGCAGAAGAGCCAAAAGAAGACAGAATTCTTTTCGAATTGTCAAACGAGACTAAGGATATTAAGGTAAACCAGCCGGTTCAGGTGGTTCCTGTAACAGAATTGAACGAAAAAGGTATTGTGAAATATTCTTTGGAAGAATATATGGAAGTTGAAAACGAACTGATTCAGTCAAAACCGGTAGCTAAAGTTGAGGAGCCGGTAGATAAAGAATTGGATTTGAAAATGAAGGTAGAAGAGCCTAAATTCAACAATACTGCCTTTGAAGAAATATCGCCTCTTGAAATGACTATCGAGCAGACTTTGAAAAAGAGAGCTGATGAAAGAAGATTGAAGATGAAAGAATTTAACTATAAATTCCATAACAATCCATCAAGAGTTGATGAGTTCGAAAAAGAACCAGCTTACAAAAGAATGGGAATTGATTTGAATCATACCCAGGCTGATAATAGCAAATCTAGGATGTCACTAGGAACGGACAGTAACGACGATTTACAATTGCGTTCAAATAACTCCTTTCTTCACGACAATGTAGATTAACTAACTCAAACCAAAACCCGATAACCCGAAAATTCAATTGATTTTCGGGTTATTTTTTTTATCTTCGCAACAAGTTTAAAAGAAGCATTTAAGCATTTAGAGCGTGAAATAATAATGTTTTGTAATCTGAAAAGTTTATCTGCCTGATTTTTAGATAATTTGTAAATAGAAAAGAATCATACTAATGAGCTTACAAGATAAAATCAACGAAGAAATCAAAACGGCGATGAGAGCCAAAGATACAGTAAGCCTTGAATCGTTAAGAGCTGTAAAGTCTGCATTGTTGCTTCTGCAAACAGACTCAGGAGCAAAAGAAATTACTCAGGATGATGAAATCAAGCTTTTGCAACGTTTGGTAAAACAGAGAAAAGACAGTGCCAATATCTTTACTGAGCAAGGCAGACCTGATTTGGCAGAACCGGAATTGCAGCAGGCTGCTGTAATTGAGAAATTTCTTCCGGCCCAATTAAGCGAAGAAGAAGTAGAGGCTGTTGTAGCTAAAATTATTGCTGAAACAGGTGCTTCAGGAATGGCTTCAATGGGTAAGGTTATGGGGCAGGCTTCTGCTGAATTGGCAGGCAAGGCTGACGGTAAGACCATTTCTACAATCGTGAAGAAATTATTGTCATAAAACTTAAAATCTAAACTGACCCTGTAGTTCAACTGGATAGAATATCAGATTTCGGCTCTGAGGGTTGGGGGTTCGAACCCCTCCAGGGTCACAGATTTTTTAAAGGGACTGATTTAGTCCCTTTTTTATTTCCAAAAAATAAATTCAGGACATGAGTGAAGCCATTTTTACTGTTTTAACTTTTTTGCTTGCGGCAATCGTAATCCTTTTAGTAATTGCAGGCTTTATAAGGCTATTTGTTGAGCCGGCTTACGTGCTGATTTTTAATAAGCCTTTATATATTCATTGGTATCCCGTTCCTAAAAAAGTAATACCATTTCAAAGACAGATTCTGGAAAGAGAATTTTCTTTTTACAGAAAGCTTTCTGATAAGAGAAAAGTCTATTTTGAGCACCGTGTCAAGTCATTCCTGATGAATTACCAATTTCATGGCAAAGACATTTCTGTTACAGAAGAAATGAAAGCCATGATTGCCGGAACCTATGTTATGCTGACGTTCGGAATGCGGTTTTATCTTACACCGCTGTTTAGAAAAATCATTATTTATCCTGGCCAATATACGTCTGTCATAACACAGCAAAACCATAAAGGGGAATTTAACCTGCGGCTGAAAGCAGTAGTTTTTTCTTGGGAAGATTTTCTTTCAGGACACAATACAACAAACGATAATGTAAATTTAGGATTGCACGAATTTGCGCATGTACTCCATTTCCATTCTAAAAAGACAAATGGCGACCCTAATGCGTCCATATTTTACGATGAGTTCAACGAAATTGTAAAATACTATGATGATGCCGCATTATCGTTAGAATTGGTTCAGAGAGGCTATTTTCGCGAATATGCGTATGAAAATAAATTTGAGTTCCTGGCCGTATTGCTGGAACACTTTTTTGAGTCTCCACAGGTTTTCAGGAAAGAACACCCTGAATTATATGAAAGGGTAAAAAAGATGATTAATTTTAAAGAGGAATATCTGAATTAATTGCATAAAAAAACCTGTTCGCAGAACAGGTTTTTTGTTATAGAAATGCCTTTTAAAGCGAGGCAGTCTTCTTTAAATGGGAAATGGTTTCGGTTGGATTGGCAGACTTGAAAACATAGTTTCCGGCTACTAAAACATCAGCACCGGCTTCAGCCAGTTGTTTGGCATTCTTGTCTGTTACACCGCCGTCTACCTCAATCAGGGTTTCCGCTTTATTGCGGGAAATAATTTCTTTTAATTGTCTTAGTTTTTTATAGGTCGATTCAATAAATGACTGTCCTCCAAAACCTGGATTCACGCTCATGATACAAACCACATCAATATCATTAATAATATCTTCCAATACGGTAACACTGGTATGGGGATTCAAAGCAACTCCGGTTTTCATTCCTTCAGCTTTGATAGTCTGTAACGTTCTGTGAAGGTGCGTGCAGGCTTCATAATGAACGCTCAATACGTTAGCACCAAGAGAAGCAAAAGTCTTGATATAACGATCAGGGTCAACAATCATCAAATGTACATCAATTGTTTTTTTGGCATGTTTCTGTATTGTTTCCAGTACAGGCATCCCAAAAGAAATATTAGGTACAAAAACACCGTCCATAATATCGACATGGAACCAATCGGCATCACTGTTGTTAATCATTTCAAGGTCACGCTGCAGGTTTCCAAAGTCAGCAGCCAGCACAGAAGGTGCAATCAGGGTATTTTTCATGTTGTTGTGTTGTTTTGTGCAAAAGTACAGTTAAACAGCTAAGCATACAAGATTTTTTTAATGGGGCTAAGGAATTAAGGTTCTGAGGTGCTAAGGTTCTGTTCTTGTGTAAGAATGGAGGGTAATTGAAATTGTTTTTAATCTGTGTAATCATTCAATCTGTGGCTAAAAATGAGAATCTTAGCAAAGGCTGCGTAAAGGGGTTCTAGGGTTCTGAGTAGTTAAGGTTGTGCACTTTGTGTGAAAGAGCTATTAAAAATAGTTTTTTTGTGTTCTTTGTTAGATATAAACAAAACTCCGGAAACCCGAGCGGAGCGAACAGACCGGCAGTTTTGGTTGATAAAAAAACAAAACTCCGGAAACCCGAGCGGAAGCGAACAGACCGGCAGTTTTGTTTGATAAAAAAACAAAACTCCGGTAATCAGCCGGAGTTTCAATCATCAATCAAAAAACGAACAGTTTTGAACTGTTGTTACGTTAAATATTATAATATAAGGGTGTCAATTTTTTGGGAAAACAAGATACAAATAAAATCTAAGAATCAAAATGATTTTAGAAAACTTTGCAATTTGTTATCCCAGATAGGTTTTCAGGATTTTGCTTCTCGAAGTGTGTTTCAACCTGCGGATTGCTTTCTCCTTAATTTGACGAACACGCTCACGTGTCAGGTCAAAAGTTTCACCTATTTCTTCCAAAGTCATAGGGTGCTGGTCGCCCAAACCGAAGTATAAACGGACAACATCTGCTTCTCTTGGAGTCAATGTTTCTAATGAACGTTCGATTTCCGTACGCAACGATTCATGAATTAGCTCTCTGTCCGGATTTGGAGATTCGCCAGAACGCAAAACGTCATAAAGGTTAGAATCTTCTCCTTCAACAAGAGGAGCATCCATTGAAAGGTGACGTCCGGAATTTTTCATAGATTCCTTTACGTCGTTTACTGTCATATCAAGCTCTTTTGCAATTTCTTCAGCAGATGGCGGGCGCTCATTAGATTGCTCCAATAACGCATACATCTTATTGATTTTATTGATAGAACCGATTTTGTTCAATGGCAGACGAACAATACGTGACTGTTCTGCCAAAGCCTGCAAGATAGATTGACGAATCCACCAAACTGCATAAGAGATAAATTTAAAACCACGTGTTTCATCGAAACGTTGTGCGGCTTTAATAAGACCCAGATTTCCTTCGTTAATTAAGTCGGGAAGTGTAAGTCCTTGGTTTTGATATTGTTTTGCTACAGAAACCACGAAACGCAAATTGGCTTTTGTCAATTTTTCTAATGCTCTCTGGTCTCCGGCTTTTATTTTCTGAGCCAATTCTACCTCTTCATCAGCGGTAATAAGGTCAACTTTTCCAATTTCTTGTAGGTATTTGTCTAAGGAAGCAGTTTCACGGTTAGTTACCTGCTTGGTAATTTTGAGCTGTCTCATTCTGGTTTTTCCTTAATTTATGTATTCAGGTAGTTATACGTATTGAGTTGCAAAAAAGTTACAAAAAGGTAAATAAAATATTTTTATTTTTATCGGGATGTTATATTTCTAAGTCTAACTTATTGATTTTCTGTAAATAAAAATCTATTTTTTGATGTCCTTTTTCAAAGAAAATTTTTCGGTCACGGGTTCCTGAAAGGTTGAGAGACTTTGAATTTTTGATTTGGTGTAGAAAATATTCAGAAGCATTGCGGCAAGTCGATTCGTCATCGGTAATAAAATACCCGAGCATAGTGTAAGGAATAAACAATGATCTTTTTTCTGCATTAGATAAAAGCACGTTATTGTTCAGTATTAATAGCTCGTTGTAATAAAGATGATATCCTGAAGTGTTTTTGCTGGATTTTTCTTCTGCCTTCTGCAAAATCTTTCTCACATCTTCATACAGTAGCTGCGCATTAGTTTGAGAAAGCAATCCCGATTCAAAAAAGTATAAGATCTGCTGCAGCGTACTGTTGATAGTTGTGTCGTTCCATATCTCATGAACTTCAGTATTGTCATATACGTTTTGAAGCTGTGAACTATAAGCCAAAAGTGACTGGTCTAAAATAAACTTTTCAAAAGGTTCTTGATTTTCGATGCCTATAAGTAAGTTGAGCCAGACGTATAATTTAAACTTTGAAAGCAATGTTCCTCCAATAGTATAAAAAAGAGGGATGTCTTTCGAAGAATAATACATTTTCGAGTCGGTGGCATATGATTTCAGGTTTTGTGCCGACTGTTTAAAATAAAGTGCCAAATCTTCTGATGAGCGTATTTCTTTTGTCTTTTCTGCAATGACCTGGTTTTCTTTTCCGCCAAATATTTTATCCATAGAAATGGAAAAATGCTGGCAAAGTTTTACGGTTTCTTCAATTGAAAATTTGCTTTTTGAAGAAACCCTGCGGTGTGAAGCATCGTAGCTTATTTGTAAAACTGCTGCTATTTCTTCAATCAGAGAAGAATTCTTCTCTAAACGCTTCCTGATATTTCCTAATAAAATCGTTTGGTTGTCCATAATTTTTGCGATTATCACAAATGCTAAAGTACAAAATATTGTTTAGCACAATGTTGTTTGCGATAAACAAAAGAATTTTGGATCATTAAAATGTGTAATCATGAAAAAAAGAATTGAAAATTTTTACGGCTTCCAAAAACGACTCTTTAGTTGTTTGAAGCAAAATTGGCCAGTTTTATTTGTGTTTTGTATTACTTCCTGTTCGATACAAAACCAAATTAATAGAGATGGTTATAAAAGTATTCCCCCAAAATTTTCGGGTAAATTCTATGGCCAATTGGATACGCTTCAGGTTCGGTGTGATAATCGGATTTCTACCTCGAGTTTGATGAAGAAGATATCCAATATTAGTAATGTCGATTATTCAAAGCCTATTCAGATCGATATAAAAGATAATGAGCTGTTTTTAAGCTATGATGATGCCCAGGCAAAACGGCATGTCTTGAAATTTTATGGAAAGCGATATAAAAACAAATTTGTTTTTTATACCAACTATGAAACGATTTCATTTCCAATCATTTTTATATCCAAAGAGATGACAAAATATTCTATTTATTTGCCTGGTGACAAAGAAATAATCTTTGAAATGTACAGTGTAAATGAAGCAGCAGTGCTGTTTTTTGGAGGGGGTAACTCTCACGGATCAGATAATAAATTTAAACTTTTGCCAAATGAATAAAATGCTTTTTTTAGTTTTGATTGCATTCCAGATGAGTGCACAAGACACTATTGTTTTTCCAAAGGTAGACTTGTATAAAAGAAATATTGTGGAAGTGAGTTACGGAACTCCACTAGGTGACTTGGCTGATAAATATGAAAGTTCAATTAATACGGCGTATTATATGAGAACAAAAATTGCAAGACGCCAGTTTATCGATTTTGGTGCTGAACTTAGCGGCATTGTAAAAGGGAAAAGTGTTTCGTATAAATGGAATAATGAAAATATAACGCTGTAAGGAAGTAAATCTTCGTTTTTATTAGGTTTCAGATATACATGGTTTTTGTACCAATCTCCAAATGAAAATTTCCACATTGAATCAAATTCCGGAATAGGTTGGAAATACCTGCATTACAGTAAGCCTGAAGGAGAAGATTTTGACAAAAAGGATATTAAGCCTACGCTTCACACAATTGCCTTCTCGCAAGGCGTGAAAATCATGTTCTACGGATTTGGCGTTCATTGCAATTATAATTACGCACCTTACGGTTTGTTCAATTCAAAAGCAGAGCGAAATTTTGGAGGGTCTTCCTTAAATATTGGTTTGTCCGGAAGTTGGAATTTTTAATCAGGAATAAATTTATTTAAAAGTGGCTGCCCCGGCAGCCACTTTTTTGATTTTTAATTATAGAGACGGCTCAATGTAATTGAAGGGTTGATCAGAAGAACTTTTTAAGGCGCCGCTTTTTGCCGGTACAAATTTTCCACTAGCCGAATCATAGATTACGGAAATATCTGCGACGCTACCTCCAAATTTTAATTCAGTTACCGGCGATGTTATATTCGTAACGATAGAATTGCTGATAACTTGAGATTGCAGCCAGATTTGAATAGTTGTGTTTGGATTCATAAAAGCATTGCTTTGCATGAGCACAGGAGTTGCTGAAACCGCGTTGCCAATAGCGCTGTTTTCATTAACAATAGCATTTTGATAGAGTCCGGCTACTATATATTGTTTGCCTGAATATTGATTTGATAAAATAAATGTATTTGGATATCCGCCATTCAGAGGTCCGGATATTGCTCCATGACTTTGAAGTATGTATTGTTTTCCCGTTTCGATTCCTGTAGGAGTGCTAGATAATTGGCGTAAAACTGCACCATTTTTAATGTCGGCAGTTGACGCATAAATTCCATATTCTTCTTTCCATGATACAGTGTTTGATTGCATAGGCCTGAAAACCTGCCATGCGACAGCCGGGGAACGCCCTTCAGATTGTTTTGCAATGATAACGTTAGTGCCTGTTGCATATAGGATTCCTAATTGCTCCGGTGTAAATGCGATTTTTAAATTGAATTGTGACATGATTCTAAGATTTAGTGGTTGTCCCTACTCATATGGCTTTTCGGTGTCCGCCGTTGTTGCTTATTTTGCTTTGTAAAAGTAAAAGCAATCCGGTTTTTTTTAGAAGGAAAAGGCACGAGCAGGAGAATTCATGTCATGGGAGCAAGAAAAAGGAGGTATGGCTATAAAATAAACCCCACACTTAGGGATGTCGGGTTTGCTGTATGAGGCATTTGAAATAAAATATCAGTAATTTAAAAGCCCCATTTCAAATAAATGAAACGGGGCTTCAGTTGAATTAACCTTATATAAGAATTAATTATTTTTTATCCTCTTCTCTTGGAGGTCTTTTTGTTTCGTCTCTAGGAGGTCTTGGCAATAAAGCTTTTTTCGAAACTTTTTCTTTTCTGGTTTTAGGATCAACCCCAAGGTATTTTACCTGGAATACATCACCCATTTTTACCACATCAGCAACATTTTCAGTTCTTTCCCATGCCAGTTCGGATACGTGAAGCAATACCTCATTACCCGGAGCAGCAGTATATTCTACTACCGCACCAAAATCAAGCATCTTGATTACTTTCACTTCGTATGTTTCGCCTACTTCAGGTTTGAAAACGATAGAATCGATTTTTGCCAATACTGCTGCCATTCCGTCCGGATCAGTACCAAGAATTTCTACAACGCCTTGCTCGTCAACCTCGTTGATAACGATAGTTGTGCCGGTAGCTTTTTGTAGTTCCTGAATTACTTTTCCACCAGGTCCGATCAAAGCTCCAATGAAGTTGCCAGGAATGATTCTGGTAACGATTTTTGGTGCATGTTTCTTCACTTCTGCTTTTGGAGTAGCGATAACTTCAGTCAGTTTTCCCAGAATATGCAAACGTCCGTCGCGAGCCTGTTCAAGGGCTTTTTCCATGATGTCATAGGCAAGACCTTCAATTTTGATGTCCATTTGGCAAGCCGTGATTCCGTCAGCAGTTCCGGTAACTTTAAAGTCCATATCACCCAGGTGGTCTTCATCACCTAAGATGTCAGACAATACAGCCCATCTTCCGGTTTTATCATCAGAAATCAATCCCATTGCAATACCTGAAACAGGTTTTGTCATTTGGATACCGGCATCCATTAAAGCCAGAGTTCCGGCACATACGGTAGCCATAGATGAAGAACCGTTAGATTCCAAAACTTCTGAAACTACTCTTACAGTGTATGGGCAGTCTGCAGGAATCATATTTTTCAAGGCACGTTGCGCCAGGTTTCCGTGTCCAACCTCTCTTCTTGAAGTTCCTCTTAGCGGTTTTGCTTCACCTGTTGAGAAAGGAGGGAAGTTATAGTGCAGGTAGAATTTCTCTTCACCTTGTTCTGATGGAGTGTCAATTTGGTTGGATTCTCTTGAAGTTCCCAAAGTTACAGTGGCCAACGCCTGAGTTTCTCCTCTTGTAAACAAAGAAGATCCGTGAACAGATGGAAGATAGTCGATTTCACACCAGATTGGTCTGATTTCGGTAGTTTTTCTTCCGTCAAGACGCAATCCTAATTGAAGAATAACTTCTCTAACGGCTTCTTTATTAACTTTTGAATAGTATTTAGAGATCAGGTCTCCGTTTTCTAATAATTCTTCTTCAGTAAAAGCAGCTTTTACATCTTCTTTTACTTCGGCAAATTTTTCAGAACGCTCGTGCTTGGCTGTTCCTTCCTGAGCAATAGCAAAACATCTGTCATAAGCCAATTCTCTTACTTTTTCGTAGATAGCTTCATCATTGCGCTCTTCTTCATAAGTACGAACCTCTTTTTTGCCAACAAGATTTTGCAGTCTTTCCTGTGCTTCAATCTGGATTTTGATAGCTTCGTGTGCAAATTTGATAGCCTCAACCATTTCTTTTTCTGAAATCTCCTTCATTTCACCTTCTACCATTGCGATAGAATCTTTTGAAGCTCCAATCATCATGTCGATGTCAGATAATTCCAATTGAGCACGGCTTGGGTTGATTACGAGTTTACCGTCGATTCGGGCCACACGTACTTCTGAAATCAGGGTTGAGAAAGGTACGTCTGAAACGGCTAATGCTGCAGATGCAGCCAAACCTGCCAAAGCATCAGGCATTACGGTTTCGTCATGAGACATCAACTGGATCATTACCTGTGTTTCTGCATGGTAATCATCCGGGAAAAGCGGACGCAAAACGCGGTCAACTAATCTCATGGTAAGAATTTCGCTGTCGCTTGGACGTGCTTCACGTTTGAAAAACCCGCCAGGGAAACGACCTGCAGCTGCGAACTTTTCGCGATAGTCAACTGTTAAAGGCAAAAAGTCAACTCCGGGAGTTGCTTTTTTTGCAGATACTACGGTAGCAAGCAACATTGAATCTCCCATTCTTACTACTACAGATCCGTCGGCTTGCTTTGCCAGTTTTCCTGTTTCGATCGAGATGCTTCTTCCATCTCCTAAATCGATAATTTCTTTTGAAACTTTTGGAATCATAAAATTTTTCCTCTTTTGATTAAACAATGGGTTTTAGTTGTGTTGTAGTTGTTGTTGTGTGTAGTTATCTAAAACCCAATGAAAAACCAAACTTTTTTTCGGCAATATGTAAAAACAAAAAGAGGCGCGTGAGCACCTCTTTTCTATTGAATTATTTTCTAATATTCAATTCTTTGATAATCTCACGATATCTGTTGATATCTTTTTTCTTAAGATAATCAAGCAAGCTTCTTCTTTTACCTACTAGTAGGACAAGCGAACGCTCCGTGTTGTAATCGTGACGATTTTTCTTCAAGTGTTCAGTCAAGTGACCAATTCTGTGCGTGAATAACGCGATTTGTCCTTCAGCTGAACCTGTGTTTTTAGCTGATCCTCCGTGTTTAGCGAAGATTTGCTCTTTAACTTCTTTAGTTAAGTACATGCCAATATTTGTTTAAATGATTATTATGTAATGAATAAGTTTTTCTTATTCGAGTGCAAAGGTAATATTTATTTTCAGAAAAAATAATTTTCAGAAAAAAGATTTTAAAAAATACGGTTTGTAGAGTTTATTTTGTTTAAACGGCTGACAGTTAGCTTGTTTTTGAATCTGCTTAGGGATTGGAGTTCCTAAAATAATTTGGCTACTTCAGCATTTACAAATTCAAGGAAGCGTTCGTCCATTTCAGTAAAAGGATCCAATACGTTGGAATCGATATCAATCTGGCCTATGTTTTTTCCTTCGACAAAAAGCGGAATTACGATTTCAGATTTTACCGTAAAGCTGCAGGCAATGTAATTGTCCTGTGCTTTTACATCAGGTACTACAAAGTTTTGGTTGGAAACGGCCACCTGTCCGCAAATTCCTTTTCCGAAAGGAATAACTGTGTGGTCTGTTGGTTCGCCGGCATAAGGGCCCAAGATCAATTCTTCTTTATCACCATTCCTGAAATAGAATCCAACCCAGTCATAATAGTCAATGTTGTCTCTTAAGAGATGGCAAATCTGCATTAATTTGTCTTCTCTTAAAATGTCTTTGTGGTGGAGGATGTCCTCAACCTTAGGTTTTAATTCTTCAAAAGTCATAATGATGGTTTTTACTATACAAAAGTATTTAATTACGGAAAGCTAAAATTGTATAGTTTTGTTAAAAATATTTTTTTGAAAAGTTACTTCGTCCAATACCGGCCGTTTTTTATATTTCTCCTAAAGTTTTTTCTGACTTATGGAGTGCTGATGTTTGCATATCAGTTGTATCTCAATAGTTTTGATGCTGAAAAATTTGAAACGGACAGTTTTACAGAACTTGTAGCTTCACAGACTAATGATGTACTCCATCTTTTCGGGCAGGATACTTCAATTGCTCCACATGACTCCCAGCCCTCTGTAAAACTTTTTCTTAACGGCAAATTTATAGCAAGAGTAGTGGAAGGCTGCAATGCCATGAGTGTTATGATTCTTTTCGTGGCATTTGTTGTTGCTTTTAAAGGGAGAATGAAGCAAACAGTAGTGTTTGTCCTGATAAGTATTCTGGTTATCCACATATTAAATATTCTTAGAATTGCATTGCTTGCCATTGCGTTGTATCATTATCCGGAATATGAGCATATTTTGCACGGCGTTGTTTTTCCACTCTTTATTTATGGAGTAGTATTTGGTCTTTGGGTATTGTGGGTTCAAAAATTTTCATTGCATGGAAAAGCTTCTTAATTATAAAAAAGAAATCGCTTTATCGCTAATGCTGGTTTTTTTTCTGGCCTTAATCAGGCTGTTTGAAGAATATTTTTACGATCCGTTTCTGGCTTATTTCAGAAGTGATTATATGGAAAAGCCTTTTCCGCAGTATGATTCCTTTAAGTTGTTTTTCAGCCTTTTTTTAAGATATGCATTAAATAGTCTGATTTCAATTGCTATCATACAGGTTTTGTTTAAAGATTTAGGGTTGTCAAAATTTGCAGGTATACTATATCTGGTTTTTTTCATCCTGCTGATAGCGGTCTTTTTTTCCATTCTCAATTTTTCCGACCAGGAAAACAACCTTTTGCTTTTTTATGTCCGAAGGTTTTTAATCCAACCGCTGTTTTTGTTGTTATTTGTTCCGGCCTTTTTTTATCAGAATAAGATTTCGAAAAAAAATAACAATTCTTAAATAGTTTTGTGTTGGCAATTTTAATAGTTTTGCACCAGACAATTTATAAGTTAATGAATTTAAGAAAAAGCACAAGTTTGATTTTAGCACTTTTCCTGTTGGTTTCCAATATGGGATTTGCTTTCAATGTGCATTTCTGTGGCGGAAAAGTTTCTTCCATTTCAGCGGCTTATAAAACTTCTGAAGTATGTGCCCTGCCTAAAAAGGAAACTACTGAAAAGAAGTGTTGTGCCAAAAAAGCAGAAGAAGGAAAAAAATGCTGCTCTGATAAGAAAGTTGAACTTAAGAAAAAATCAGAACAGGTTGTTGTAAAAACCTTTTCATTTCATTCAGGACCTGCTGTTATATTCCAGGATTGGAAACCGGAAGTTTTTGGAAAGCCACTTCAGGCTCCAAAGCAGGAAAATATTGAATACTATTGTGATGCGAATGCACCGCCCTTATTCAAGCTATATTCCCAGTATATTTTCTACGCGTGATTTGATAGATAATTCCGTAAAGCCTTCGATGGCTTAACTATAATTATACTATTAAATCTTTTTTTTATGCAAAAACAATTCATACTGCTGTTATGTCTTATCGTTTCTGCCGCTTCTTTTTCGCAAGAGTTGAAAGGGAAAATAACAGAAGGAACTGCTACAGGACAGCCAATCATTGGAGCCAGTATACAATGGCTCAACACCCAGATAGGTACAACTACTGATGTAAATGGAGACTTTTCCATTTCTTATAAGCCGGAATTTACAAAATTGGTGATTAGTTATGTGGGATTCACAACAGACACGATTACTGTAAATTCTCCAAATTTTATTCACCATTCCCTTGTTCAGAATAACGAGCTGGAAGAAGTTACGATTAACAAAGAGCGAAAAAGCCTTCAGAAATCGTATATGAAAACGGCCAACGTTACTACAATGTCCAGCAAAGAATTGCTGAAAGCGGCTTGCTGTAACCTGGCTGAAAGCTTTGAGACGAATCCGTCAATCGATGTCAACTTTTCTGATGCTTTGACAGGAACAAAGCAGATTAAGATGTTAGGGTTAACAAGCCCTTATTTGATGATTACGGAAGAAAATCTTCCTTCGGTAAGAGGAGCTTCACAGGCTTATGGCCTTTCTTTTACGCCCGGAACCTGGGTGGAAAGCATCCAGATTACAAAAGGTGCGGGGTCTGTTGTTAACGGTTTTGAAAGTATTTCGGGACAGATCAATACAGAGCTTATCAAACCTGTAAACGATATTCCTTTTTTCCTGAATGCCTATGGTTCTACAGACAGCCGTTTTGAACTAAATACCCACTTCAACAAAAAGGTATCTGATAAATGGAGTACAAGTTTATTTCTTCATGGTAATGCCAGATTGGGAAAGAACGACATGAATGATGACGGATTTTTGGATAATCCGCTTTCAAAACAAATCAACGTATTGAACAGATGGCAATATACCGACATGGAAAAAGGCTGGGTAAGCTTTTTGAATTTCAGATACATGAATGATGCAAAGCAGACCGGAGAGGTTGATTTTGATAAAGACCGCGATAAATTCACAACAAATTACTGGGGTTCTGAAATCAAAACACAGCGTTATGATGTTTCGGCAAAATTGGGTTATGTTTTTCCTGATATGCCTTACCAGAGTATCGGGTTCCAGACTTCTTTTAATGGTCATGACCAGGAATCGTATTTTGGTCTGAACAGGTATGATATCAATCAGAAAAGTTTTTATTCCAACCTGATTTTTAATTCCATTATCAGCAATACGCTGAATAAGTTTGCAACCGGGTTGAATTTTACCTATGACAAATACGATGAGTTTGTGGGCGTACCAAATATTGCAAGAGACTTCAACCGAATTGATAATTCTGTTGGTGCCTTTTTTGAATATACTTATGATAATACCACAAACTTCAGTTTGGTTGCCGGTGCCAGAGTTGATAATCACAACCGATTAGGAACTTTTATTACGCCAAGAATCCATGCAAGATACAATCCGTGGGATAGGGCAGTATTGAGGGCTTCTGCAGGAAGAGGAAAACGTTCTGCGAATATTTTTGCAGAGAACCAACAGCTTTTTGCCAGTTCAAGGGTTTTTGATATTCTGAATACGGGAGGCAAAATCTACGGATTGGATGCGGAAATTGCATGGAATTACGGAGTCAGCTTTATGCAGGGTTTTACGCTTTTCAACAGGCCGGCAGAAGTTACTTTTGATTTTTACAGAACTGATTTCCAAAATCAGGCTGTTGTAGATTTGTATGCTAGTCCACAGCAGGCTTTGTTTTATAACCTGGACGGAAAATCATTTGCCAACAGTTTACAGCTTGATTTTAATTATGAACTGGCAACACATTTTAATTTAAGAACGGCTTATAAGTTTTATGAAATTGAAACCGATTACCTAAGCGGAAGCGCACAAAGACCGTTACAGGCCAAGCATCGTTTCTTTGGTAACTTAGAGTATGAGACACATATCACGGATAAAGGGCGGCAATGGAAATTCGATTTTACATACAATTGGCTTGGGAAACAACAGCTGCCAAATACGGCATCAAATCCTGCATCTGACAGGCTTCCAGACTATTCGCCATCTTTTTCTCTGATGAATGCCCAAATCACAAGAACTTTTTCTTCTACCTTTGAAGTGTATGTTGGTGGTGAAAACATAGGGAATTATAAACAGGATAAGGCCATTTTAGGAAGTGATAATCCGTTTGGACCAAATTTTGATAGTTCCATAATCTATGCGCCAATTTTTGGACAGATGTATTATGCAGGATTGCGATTTAAGATAAAATAAACTAAGGATAAATAATTAAAAACAGAAAATATGAAAAAATTAATGATAGTGCTTTTTGTTTCCCTAATAGGATTTGCAGTACAGGCACAAGAGAAAAAGAATAAAAATGCAAAACATACCGTTGAAGTTAAAGGCAACTGCGAGATGTGTAAAAAACGAATCGAAAAAGCTGCTTTTTCAGTTGCAGGTGTAAAATCGGCCAGCTGGGATATTGGAGATAAGCAACTACACCTTATTCTGAATGAAGAAAAAACATCGGAAGAGGAAGTGCAGAAAGCCATTGCCAAAGTGGGGCACGATACTGAAAAAGTAAAGGCGACAGATGAAGACTATGCCAAGCTTCATACTTGTTGTGCTTACGAAAGAAACTAAAAACAGTAAAAAAATACCTTGAATTTTTTCAAGGTATTTTTACATCAATGGTCTGACAAAATAACGTGGGATTAACAAATGCCAGACGGATTGGAAAAATGTTGTCGGGATTGAGATATTGAGGATTGGAAATAAATAATTACATAGAATGAAATCATTGAAGTATTCACTGGCTTTTTGCGGACTATCAGTCCTTTTCCTGTCGCAAAAAACGATTGCACAGGAACAACAGCCTGCACCGGAAAAACCGAAACATGAATTTTGGCACGATAAGAAATTATATCTGAATGAAGACGGTTCCAACTATCTGAAGTTTGCAATGCTTTCCCAGGTTTGGATTAGAAATCAGGAGTATAATCCGGGGACTACAATTTTTGATTCCCCTAAAACGGCCGGAACAGATATCGGTATCCGAAGATTCAGGATTCAGATGTACGGACAGGTTGCAGACCGTGTTTTTCTTTATGGGCAAATTGGCCAGAATAACTTCAATAATGTTTCCGACAGGAAACAGGGTTTTTTTATTCATGATGCATTGGGTGAATATGCCATTGATAAAGAAAAGCTGTCTTTAGGAGCGGGTTTGTCTTCATGGACAGGATTGTCAAGATTTTCTGCTTCTTCCGTAGGTTCTATTATGGGTATTGATATACCGTTATTTCTTGAATCAACAAACGATGTAACAGACCAGTTCGTCAGAAAGCTTTCGTTTTATGCAAAAGGCAAGCTGGGTAAGTTAGACTATAGGATGGCTTTTGCACAGCCACTGGCCATACAGAAAAGTTCCGGCTATGTTGCGGCAATAAGTGAAAGATCTAATTTTTCTCCGAAGCCGCCACAGATGCAATTCAATGGTTATTTCCAGTACCAGTTTAAGGAACAGGAATCCAATCTGACACCTTACGCTACCGGAAGTTATTTAGGGAAAAAGAAAGTCTTCAATATAGGAGCCGGGATTGTATACCAGCAAGATGCCATGTGGCATAGAAATGCGGTCAATGATACTATTTATACAGATATGCTTCATTTGGCAGCAGATGTTTTTTATGATGCGCCAATAGGTTCAAGAGGTGAAGCCATAAGTTTCTACGGAAATTTTACGCATTATGATTTCGGAACCAATTACATCCGTAATGCCGCGCCAATGAATCCTGCCAATGGAAGTAGTGATTCAACTGTTTTGAATGGTAGCGGAAATGGTTTCCCGGCCTATGGAACCGGAAATGTTTTGTATGCACAGTTAGGCTACAAACTTAAAGATAACCTGATTGGAATGACAACTCTGATGCCGTATGTTGCAATCCAGCATGCCCATTATGAAAGATTGAATAAGGATATGAGTTTTTATGATATAGGCGTGAATTGGCTGTTAAACGGACAGACTTCAAAGTTTACGGTATCCTATCAGAATCGCCCGATATATAATACATCGGGTAATCTGACAGACCATAAAGGAGCTTTTATCGCACAGTATCAAGTTTCTATTTAATAGTTGGTTGGTTTTTTTAGTTGGTAAAATCCGAAGTTTAGGCTTCGGATTTTTTTATTCCAAAGTGATTGTTCTGGTTTCTGAAATTAATTGCCCCTCGGCAGAAAAACCTTCAATAAGTAGTTTTACCTTCTTTTGTCCCATGTTCGGAATCTGGAATTTAAATTCTTTGCTGTCATGGGTATATATGGCAGGAATCCAATGAATTAATCCAAAATTTTGAAAGCCTCTGTTTTCAGTTGAAGTATACAACTTATTCTTAAAAGGTTCAATCTTTGAAAAAGCATTTTTTATTTCAAAAGGAATAGCGTTGTTTTTTTGTGGCAAACCGCTACCGCCTTTTTTCATGTAAATTTTTATAATTCCGATATTGTTGTTTACAGATGGAACGATAGCGTGTGCATTGATGTAAATTTCATCTACTTCATTCATTCTCATATTCAGAAGTAAATCAAAGCTCATTTGCTGAAGTCCGTCAATAAAAAGTATCGGAGTACTTCTTGCCCCGTTTATGGTTGTTACGGAACGGCTGTAGATTTCTACCGTATTGGAAAAACCGTTAATCGTTGGAACTTCAAAGCCATTGTTTCTAATAAAGTTCAATACGTCTGTCTGGTCATTTTCTGCCACTTTGTAACCTCTAAGATTTCCGTTTCCTAAACTATTCGAATATTTAAGTTTCTTTTTCTTTTCTACAGCAATTTCAACGTCTTCAAGCATAATTGTTCCGTTTACAAAACTTGGGGTTTCATATTCTACCTTTTCTTCAATGGAGGCACATTCCTTTTTTTCTATTTTGAAGGGCTTGTTGAATGTTCTTCGTCCGTTTAAAATCTGCGGATATAATTTTAAAACAATTGGCTTGTTCTTGTCGTCGGTTAGTGTGAAGTTTACCCAGGTTGAATCGGCCAGAACCATGTTGTTGAAATAAAATTCATTCTTATCATTGATTCCTGTGGATTCGCTAATGCTGGATTGTAATGAAAATAACTTTACCTTGAATTTTTTACGGTCAGCCAGGGTCTGATTTATCGTTCCTTTGATCGTAAGTCCAAAATCAAAGATGTTGTTGTCTTTTGGAGGTGTAGTCACAATGTTTTCCCATTTGTATTTTCCGGCACTTTGGGTTAAAAGAAGAAGGTCAAGTTCAAACTCTTTTGCTTTTGATACTTCTTCAAAGTAATAGTTGGTGTTGGACTGGTTTTTAGATAAATACGGATTTAGCAGAAAGGAAGCACGGATTGAATAATCCTGGTTTATTGCGATTGATTGTTCCGGAACGGCTGAAATACTGATGCTAGTGTTGGCGTAGTTCAGGTTTCCGGAAAAATGGATGGAATCTTTTCCTTTTTTCAAAAGCTTTATATCAAGCTTTAAGGATTCTTCGGGGTATTTGAAAATAAACCTTTCAGCAAGTTGCTTCATATCAGAATCGATTATTCTGACGGTATTGACGCCTTCGGAGAGGTTGTCTTTGGTGAAAGTGATAGTCTGCTCGAAAGCGTTCTTAAAATCGATGTCGAAGATTGTGGATTTGTTGTCCTGATGTACTACCAGATAATGTTTTTTTGATTTAAAGGAAGCAATGTTTTTTTCGTTGGTTCTGATTTTGACAATCGTCTTATCCTTTAATGCAAAGTTGTTGATTTCAAGAGCCAGACCATTTGGTATTGCAAATGGCAGATTTTCTTCTACTTTTTTGCCATTGACCTGAAAAGAGGCTTTTGAGATTTTGCCATCACCAAAAATCTGGAATTTCCCCAATCCGAATCTGTTCAGGCTGACTTTTTGAATGCTTTTGCCTTCCGGACCGATAATCTCACCTTCAATTGATGGCAAAGGATTACCGTGACAATCGCTTACTTTTATGCCTACTGTATTTTGAGTGCCTTGAATGATAGAGCCGCCTTCGGGGAAAAACTCAATGTTTATTTTGGAATAATCGGGTGAGCTTTTAATACTGGCAGTCCTGTCGTTTTTATTTATGACACTGAATTTAAAAACAGAAGATTCGTCTTCTTTGAAGTTGTTCATCCAGTTGGTAAAAACCTGGATATAGTAGTTGCCGCTTTTGAAACTATCTCCCAGTTCAAATTTCCCGGAGAAGCTGCCCATGCTGCTGAATAATAATTTGTCTTTTATCCTGTTTCCGTTTTCGTCATAGAGGGAAGCATAGACATTGGTAGTGGTAAAAAAAGGAACTTCTTCTTTTCTGTGGTATACGTAGCCTTTAAACCAGACGTCTTCGTCTGAAAGAAACACCGATTTGTCAAGCTGAAGATGGATATTTTCTCTTTCCAAAAAGAAATAATCTTCAATGGTTTTTGAAATAAAGTTTTTTTGGGAATCTGTTTCCTGGGAGTAGCAGGAAAATGTGGCAGCGAAAAAAATAAAAACTACATGGAGGCGAAAGATGGATTGCATAATAATGTTGTATAATAGTTAATAGATGCAATATATGTATTAAATTAATGATTTTGTTTATCAGAAATAAAAAAGGACGCTATTTAGCGTCCTTTTAAAAAAAAAATTTATTTTTACATCATTCCCGGCATGCCGCCACCCATTGGGCTTGCTCCGGCATTTTCTTCTTTGATTTCAACCAAAGCGCATTCTGTAGTCAGAATCATTCCTGAAACTGAAGCCGCATTTTCCAAAGCAACACGGGTTACTTTTTTAGGGTCGATGATTCCTGCTTTTAGCATGTCAACGTATTCATCGGTTTTAGCATTGTAACCAAAATCTCCTGAACCTTCAGCTACTTTAGCAACAACTACAGAGCCTTCAAGTCCGGCATTTTCAACAATTGTTCTCAAAGGAGATTCAATTGCACGGGAAACAATCTGGATTCCAGTAGCTTCATCAGCATTGTCAGCTTTGATGTCTTTCAAAACACTTTTAGCTCTTAAAAGGGCAACACCTCCACCAGCAACGATTCCTTCTTCAACTGCCGCACGGGTAGCGTGTAAAGCATCGTCAACTCTGTCTTTTTTCTCTTTCATTTCTACTTCTGAAGCAGCTCCTACATAAAGTACAGCAACACCACCGGCTAATTTAGCCAAACGCTCCTGAAGTTTTTCTCTGTCATAGTCAGAAGTTGTAGTTTCCATCTGGCTCTTGATTTGGTTGACACGGTTTTTAATGATTTCGATGTCACCGGCTCCGCTAACCAATGTAGTATTGTCTTTATTAATAGTTGCACGTTTTGCAGTTCCAAGCATTTCAAGCGTTGCATTTTCTAAAGTATAGCCTTGTTCTTCAGCAATGACTGTACCTCCGGTTAGGATTGCGATGTCTTCTAACATTGCTTTTCTTCTGTCTCCAAAACCAGGTGCTTTTACAGCAGCAATTCTCAGGGCACCTCTTAGTTTGTTTACAACCAAAGTAGATAATGCTTCACCGTCAACATCTTCTGCAATAATCAGTAATGGTTTTCCGGATTGTGCCACTGGCTCCAGGATTGGAAGCAATTCTTTCAATGAAGAAACTTTTTTATCGTAAAGCAGGATGTAAGGGTTTTCCAATTCCGCTTCCATCTTTTCAGAGTTCGTTACGAAATATGGAGAAAGATAACCTCTGTCAAATTGCATACCTTCAACTACATCAACATAAGTGTCTGTTCCTTTAGCTTCTTCAACAGTAATTACACCTTCTTTACCCACTTTGCCGAATGCCGTAGCAATCAATTCTCCTATTACATCGTCATTGTTAGCCGAAATAGAGGCAACCTGTTTGATTTTGTCTGTATTTGTACCTACTTCCGTAGCTTGTTTTGCCAAATCGGCTACAATAGCTTCTACAGCCTTATCGATACCTCTTTTCAAGTCCATCGGGTTTGCTCCGGCAGCTACGTTTTTCAAGCCTTCTTTTACGATAGCCTGTGCCAAAACCGTTGCAGTTGTAGTACCGTCACCGGCAAGGTCATTGGTTTTAGAAGCTACTTCTTTAACCATTTGGGCTCCCATATTTTCAAGCGTATCCTGTAGTTCTATTTCTTTGGCCACAGAAACACCATCTTTAGTGACAGTAGGTCCGCCAAATGATTTCCCTATAATTACATTACGTCCTTTAGGTCCCAGGGTTACTTTTACTGCATTTGCTAAAGCGTCAACACCACGTCTTAAACCGTCGCGTGCTTCGATATCAAATTTTATTTCTTTTGCCATTTTTGTATTTGTTTTTTAGGCTTTAAGCTTTACGCTTTAGGCCGTTGGTGAAATTAATTTTTGTTTTAAATTGTATATTTTGCTTTTTATAGAATTGATTTTATCAAGAAAGTCTAATGCAATTTCAGTATTGATATAATGCAAATCTCTGGACAAGATCAAAAGATATTCTGTTTCATTAGCTGATCCCAATGCAATATTGAGAAATTGATTAAATTCCTTATCGCTATTTCTTCCACAACCTTCACTGATATTAGTTGGAATAGAAGAAGAAGCTCTTCGGATTTGGCTTGTCAAATTATAAATTTCTTCTTTCGGAAAATGTGAAGTGATTTTATAAACTTCTAACGTGAAAGAATGACTTGATTGCCAAATATCATACTTTTTAAAATCTCTCATGTTTTTTTGGCGTATATTGAATATGTTTTTTAAGGCTTACAGCCTATAGCTTATAGCTTATAGCCTTTAAATTATTGCAAGAATATCATCTTCTCTCATAATCAGGTAGTCTTTACCTTCTAATTTTAATTCTGTTCCGGCATATTTTCCGTAAAGTACAGAATCACCGACTTTCACGGTCATATTGTGGTCTTTTGTTCCGTTTCCTACAGCTACAACGGTTCCTTTTTGAGGTTTTTCTTTTGCTGTGTCAGGGATAAAAATTCCAGAAGCAGTTTTTGTTTCTGCTGCTGCCGGTTCAACCAATACACGGTCTGCAAGAGGTTTAATGTTTAAAGCCATAATTATAAAATTTTATATTTATATGTGTTTTTGAAGTTTTCTTCTACTAGACAGAAATTGTGCCAATCGCTATTTATGACATTTTGGTCAAAAAAAAATGCCAACATCTGACGTGTTGGCATTTTGAATGTATTTTTTCAAAAAAATTATTTTGCTGTGTCCTGTGCTGTAGCTGCTGGTTGCGCTGTAGCCGGAGTTTCTGCTGCATTGGTTTTTGCCGGAGCTGCAGCCGTTTTTGGAGCCGGAGCTGCTTTTGGGTCGATTGTTTTTAATGTATTGCCACCAAAAGTTCCTGTGAAGCTCAAACTAGACAATAAAATCAAAACAATTAACAATCCGGCTAGTGTCCAGGTACTTTTGTCTAAGAAATCAGTAGTTTTCTGAACTCCACCCATTTGTCCGCCACCGCCCAGTGTAGATGACAAACCGCCACCTTTAGGGTTTTGTACCATAATAACTACGACTAGTAGAAAACAAACGATTGTGATTAAAACCAAAAAAATTGTAAATGTGCTCATTGTTTTAATTATTGTTATTTTGTTGTAATGTCTTAATATCCAAAATTCGGTCTGCAAAGAAATGACTTTTTTCTGGATATTTCAAAATTAATATTTCATAAGCTTGAATTGCCTTTTGATATTTCTTTTGTTCGAGATAAACTTTTGCCAGGGTTTCTGTCATCAGATATGAATTATCTTGGGAGTTCCGCTCAGAAACCAATGAAATAGGAGTAGTGTTTTTAACAGGAGAAATTTTTGGATTGGCTTCGATAAACCGGTCAATTATTTCTAATTTTTTCTTTTTTTCTGAATCTATTTCTGAAATTTCTTCCGTATTAGCTGTTTTTTCAGATTCGATTGGAGTTTCTTCTCTCTGGATTGGCTTAAAAGTCGATAATTGAAGCCATTCCTGAAAAGAATGTTTCTCTCCACGGGAAAATTCCAATGGTTTCCCAATTTCCAGTTTTTCTTCTATGCTTTCTTCCGGGATTTCCGGCTTTGTTTCTTGCTGCGGAATTTCTATGGCTTTTTCTTCTTCAACCTGTTGCGGTTTTGAGGCAGAAGCTTCGCGTATTGAAGTCAGAATAGATTGTTCGAGAGGGTCGATTTTCACAGGCTCCTCTTTTTTCTCCGGATTCAGAATCTCAATCTCATGAACTTTAATGGCATTGATTCGGGCTTCTTTTTCTGCAAAAAAAGCTTTGTTGATGGCCATGAAATTTTCAGAGGTGATGTATTCGAACAATACGCTCCTGTCTGTTGTATGTGCGGCAGTGACTTTTAATTCGCCATTGTATTTAAAACTGTCCTGATTGTACAATCCTTTTAGGCGTAAAGCTCTTGCGCTTTGGAAATAGGGAAATTCTTCGACTATTTTTTCCAAAGCAGATACCTGTCTTTCACTGACGGCATTTGGGTGGCTTAGTAAGGTTGTAAATTCAGTAAGGTTCAAATTCAATAGTTTATTTTGTTACCACTTGGCTAATGATTCGTTAAAGATGTCTTGTGTAATCCTTTCAAAAATTACATCCAGTGCAGTAGTCAGTTGTGACCCTACAAGCTGGCTTGTTCCGGGGAAATCATAGAAGAAAGAAAATCTTTTTTCAAAATCATCTTCTTCTTTATTCTTATTTGTAAAACGTACGTTTACAGAGATTGTCAAACGGTTTTGGGCAGCTCTTTGGTCGGCCGTGGCAGTCATTGGAGAAACCCTGTAATCCACAATTTCGCCTTCATAAACCAATTCGCCTCCTGAATTTGTCAGGCTCAGATTCGTTTGGTTTTGAATCAGGTTTTGCAAATCCTGAGTAAATTTACGTTCAATTCCGGGTTCGATAAGGTCGGCATTATTCTGAAAATAATTAACCTGGAAGGTCTTGGCGTTAATGGGTTTCGCTCCTGTAAAATTATATACAGAACAGCCATTGAAGGCAAGGAATAAGACCGGAAGGATGATGTATTTAATGTATTTCATGCTTTAGTTTGTCAAATATAGACAGTTTTTACAAATCAAATTGCTTTATTTTTCGGTATAGTGTCCTTTCGGAAATTCCAAGCTCATCTGCCGCTGCCTTTCTTTTTCCTTTGTTTTTTTCCAATGATTTTTTGATAAGTTCGATTTCCTTTTCTTCCAGTTTCAGGATTTCTTCTTCTTCAACGGTTTCAGCAAATGTGAAATTGTCATCGTTTTCTTCAAAATGTTCTTCCGCTTTTGGCTTTGTGATTAAGGCCACACTAGGCTGTTCTTCAAAAGCAATTTCGCTGTCTGAAGGGTTGCTTCCGTAAATTTTCTGAATCAGGTTTTTGTTGTTTTCCTGAACTTTTGTATTTCCATTCTGCATCAATTCCAATGTCAGTTTTTTCAGGTCATTCAGGTCGCTTTTCATGTCAAAAAGCACTTTGTATAAAATCTCCCTTTCGTTACTGAAATCACTTTCGCTTTTTTTGTCCTTGATTACAGACGGTAACTGACTGCCTTCTGATGGAAGGTAAGATTGTAATGTTGCCACCGAAATATCCCTGTTGGTTTCCAAAACAGAAATCTGCTCTGCCACGTTTCGAAGCTGACGGATGTTACCGCTCCAACGGAATTGCAACAAGAAATGGACTGCATTGTCATCAAGCTTGATTGGAGGCATTTTATATTTGTGTGCAAAATCGGCTGCAAATTTCCGGAACAGCAGGTGGATATCATCTTTTCTTTCTCTTAAAGGCGGAAGCGTAATATCGACAGTACTTAATCTGTAATAAAGGTCTTCCCTGAATTTTCCTTTTTCGATGGCATCAAACATATTGACATTGGTAGCCGCCACAATCCTTACATCTGTTTTTTGGACTTGAGAGGAACCTACTTTTATAAATTCTCCGTTTTCCAAAACACGTAACAGACGTACCTGTGTGGTTAAAGGAAGTTCACCAACTTCATCTAAGAAAATAGTACCTCCGTCAGCGACTTCAAAATAGCCTTCACGGGTTGAAGTTGCTCCGGTAAAAGCACCTTTTTCGTGGCCAAATAATTCACTGTCAATAGTTCCTTCCGGAATCGCACCGCAGTTTACGGCTATATATTTTCCATGCTTTCTGTGTGAAAGCGAGTGGATGATTTTAGGAATGCTTTCTTTTCCGACACCACTTTCTCCTGCCACTAAGACGGAAATGTCTGTCGGTGCAACCTGAATTGCTTTTTCTATTGCACGATTCAGTTTCGGGTCATTCCCGATAATCTCAAATCGCTGTTTTATGGCTTGAACTGATTCCATTTAAATTATTTTAAATGATGTTTTTTTTCTTTTAACTGCCTTCTCAAATCTTAAATCTGCAATCTTAAATCTGCAATCTTAAATCTGCAATCTTAAATCATAAATCTAAAAATTAATTCATATCACTATACCCAACGGCTTCTCCAATTAAAGTGCCGCTGGTACAACTATTGATTTTTACATTTACGAAATCACCTATTTTATAATTTTCTCTAGGAAAAACAACTGTTATGCTTTGTGAATTTCTGCCTGAGAATTGCTCTTCAGATTTTTTTGAAGTCTTTTCTATCAGCACTTCTACAGTTTGTCCTAAGAATTCCTGGGTTCTGAAAGCGCTGTGTTTTCTTTGTAAATCAACTATTTCCTGAAGCCTTCTTAGTTTTGTTTCTTCCGGCACATCATCTTCCATTTTCCTTCCGGCCAGTGTTCCCGGACGTTCAGAATAGGCATACATATATCCGAAACCGTATTTGACATGTTCCATTAAGCTCAATGTATCTTGGTGGTCTTCTTCCGTTTCGGTAGGAAATCCTGAAATCATATCCTGAGTGATGCCACAACCCGGAATGATACGGTTTATCTTATCAATCAGTTGGATATATTCTTCTCTGGTATGCAGTCGGTTCATTGCTGCCAATATCCTGTCACTTCCGGATTGTACAGGAAGGTGGATGTGTTTGCATACGTTTGGATATTTTGCAATAACATGCAATACGCTTTCGTGCATGTCCTGCGGATTCGATGTTGAAAAACGGATACGCATTTTTGGAAATCCTGTAGCGACCATTTCCAGTAACTGGGCAAAATCAACAGCCGTAGCTTTTTGGAATTCGGTTGCCTTGACAAAATCTTTTTTCAAACCACCACCATACCAAAGATAGCTGTCGACATTCTGTCCTAATAAAGTAATTTCTTTAAAACCTCTGTTAGACAAGTCGGCGATTTCTTCCATAATGCTTTGCGGCTCACGACTTCTTTCACGGCCACGGGTAAAAGGAACTACGCAAAAGGTACACATATTGTCGCATCCTCTTGTTATGGAAACAAATGCAGTAACGCCATTACTGTGCAAACGAACCGGAGAAATATCGCCATAAGTTTCATCTTTGGAAAGAATAACATTAATGGCATCGTTTCCGGCTTCTACTTCCTGCAAAAGATTTGGAAGGTCTTTATAAGCATCCGGGCCGACAACCAAATCGACAATTTTTTCTTCTTCTAAAAACTGACTTTTAAGGCGTTCTGCCATGCAGCCCAATACACCCACCTTCATTTTTGGATTCACGCTGCGTTTTACAGCATTGTATTTTTCCAGTCTTTTTCGTACAGTTTGTTCTGCTTTGTCCCGAATGGAACAGGTGTTGACCAATACCAAATCGGCCTCTTCCAGAATTTGGGTGGTATTGAAACCATTTTCAGATAAAATAGAGGCTACAACCTCACTATCTGAAAAGTTCATGGCACAACCATAACTTTCAATAAAAAGCTTTTTGGTGTTTCCTGTTTTATGTTCTAATACAAGGCTTTCTCCTTGCTTGTTTTCTTCTATTATCTTTTCCATAGTCTCCCAAAGAGAAATTTAATCAGTTTGCAAAGATACAATTATTTGAAGTAATATGACAAGATGTCATATTTAGATTTAACAATGTTTTTGGAATGTTTTTTACCGTTTTTAGGTTCTTCGGAATAAATCCCGAAATTGGTAAAGCAGTCGCTCCATTAATCGCAAATCCTGGGTGATAATATCGGCAGTTCCGCTCATTTCCTGACGAAATGCAATCTTTTTGTGATAGGAAGTTTCCAGTTTGTTTGGCAATGATACATCAATAAGAATGTTGCCTTCTTTATCAGGGGTTAAAGAGATGGATTGTATTTTCCCTCTGATGACTCCAAATTCCCGGTCAGGATAATTTGCGAGACGGATATTTACATTCTGGCCAATTTTGATTTTTCCTGAATTTTGAGCCTTGGCTTTTATCTTTCCGATGTAATTGTCAGATTCTTTCGGGATAATAGAAAAAACATTATCGCCTGCCGTAATGGTTTGGTTTTCTGTCCATACTTGCATGAAAGAGACTTCGCCTGAAATTGATGACCGGAGCACATAGGCTAATTCCCAATCGGCAATGGCTTTTTTCAACTGGTTATAGGATTGGATGGCATTCCTGAACAGACTTACATCGTCTTTAGTCTCGTTAATTTTTGTCGATTTGCTGTTTTTGTTCAAATCATTCAACGACGATTTCATTTGCGAAATAGAGGAACTAAGTCCACGCAGGTTTTTTTCTGTCTGGAGATAATCTAAATTTTTAGTTTCCCATTCCTGTGTGGATATAATGCCCTTATCATAAAGTTTTTTATAACGGTCAAGCTCTTTCTTTTTAAGTTGAATTTCTGTTTCGCTTATTTGTTTTTGCTGTTGCAAAAGGTTTAGCCTTTCTTTGATTTCAATGACTTCATAATTTTGTGCAGCGCCTTCTACTTTATAAGGCTGTAATTTTCTGTTAAGGCTGTAAGCAATAAAATCTTTTTCAAATACGGCAAACGGCCCTTCAATTTCACCCAGCTGCATGGAAGGGAGCGATTCAAACGGAAACCGGATAAAACCCTTATCTATTTTAAGGGTGTCGATAATGCTTTTTAGCAAAAACACATCCTGATATCGGGCCGTGTTTTCAATTACGGCCAAAGCTGTATTTGCCGAAACAGTTTCTCCGTTTTTGATAAAAATTTTCTCAATACGCCCCGAACTTTTGGTAATGAGTCTTTGTGGAGGGATTTGCGTGGTTATGGTAATTTCTGAAGAGACAATGTCAGGATATTTTACAACCCACGACATGACCAGTAAGGATAACAGTACGGTTAAAATAACCACATTTCCCCATCGTATCATCCAATGCGGTACTTTGGTCAGGATTTCCTGAACCTCTTCACTTCGCAGTTCTATGTGTTTATCGTCTGGCATATTATGTTCCGAGTTGCAGTTGGTTTTTAACAAGCTGGTAGTAGCTTCCTTTTAATTTTACTAATGCTTCGTGATTGCCCTGTTCTATTATTTTTCCATTATCGAGAACTACTATCTGGTCAGCGTTCATCACGGTGCTTAGTCGGTGTGCAATTACCACAACAGTTTTATTTTTGAAGAAAACATCCAGTTTTTCCATGATTTCTTTTTCATTGTTGGCATCAAGTGCCGATGTAGCCTCGTCAAAAAACAACATTTCCGGGTTTTTGTAAACCGCCCTGGCAATCAATAATCGTTGCTTTTGCCCGGTACTCATGCCAATGCCTTCCATGCCAATTTTGGTGTTATATCCCAAAGGCAAGCCTGAAATATATCCTTTGATATTTGCCACATCGCTGGCATAGGCGAGTCTTTCCTTGTTTATAATGTCAACACCAATCGCAATGTTGTTGGCTATTGTATCATTAAAAATATAGCCTTCCTGCATCACAGCGCCAATATTGGCACGCCATGCTTTTTGGGCAATGTTTTTAAGGAGCGTGTTTCCAACCGTAATTTCTCCTTTGTCGCAATCGTAAAATTTCAACAGGAGCTTCATCAGCGTTGTCTTACCACTGCCGCTGGTTCCTACAATTGCCGTTATCTTATTGGCAGGGATGACAAGATTCAGATTTTCTAAAACAGGAGTGTCTGTTCCTGTATATCTAAAGCTGACGTCTTTAAGCACAATGTCGGAATCAACAGGAAATTCATGAATCTGATTTTCTTCCTGTTGGCTTTCGTCTTCTTTTTCATGGATTTCAGATAATCGGGAAAGTGATATTTTTGCGTCCTGTACTTCCCGGATGAATTGGATGAGTTGTGTAATCGGGCCATCGAGACTTCCTACAATACTGGTAATTGCCATCATCATACCCAGCGTAATTTCTCCATCAATAACCAATTTGGCAGAAAGGAAAATAATGAAGATGTTTTTAAGTTGGTTGATGGTTGAGGAACCAATGTTTTGTGTTTGTTCCAATACCAATCCTTTCATGGAAACTTTAAAAAGGCGGGCCTGAATGTATTCCCAGCTCCAGCGTTTTTGCTTTTCGGCATTGTGGAGCTTAATTTCCTGCATCCCGTTTATGAGTTCGATGACCTTGCTTTGCTCCTGGCTGATTTCTGAAAAACGTTTGTAATCCAAGGCTTCTCTTCGTTTAAGAAACAGTATAATCCAAAGAAAATAGAGCAGGCTTCCGGCAAAGAAAACCAAAAAGATTTTCAGATTATAATAGGCCAGAACACCTCCCATTATAATCATGTTGATTATAGAGAACAGCACATCCAGAGACGAGGTTGTTAACAGTCGCTCAATTCTGTTATGGTCGTTGATTCGCTGCATGATGTCTCCGGTCATCCTGACGTCAAAAAAGGAAATTGGCAGGTTCATCAGTTTGATAAAGAAATCAGAAATAAGCGAAATGTTTATTCTTGCCGAAAGATGGAGTGATATCCAACTTCTGATAAGTTCCAAAGCTGTTTTTCCGGCAAACAAAAAAAGCTGGGCAAACAAGACCAGATAAACGAAGTGAATATTCTGGTTTTGGATTCCAATATCGACGATGCTTTGCGTAAGGAATGGAAAAATCAGTTGTAATAAACTGCTTGCCAGAAGTCCAATCGCTAATTGAATAATAAACGATTTGTACCGGAATACATATCTTGAAAGCAGTCCGAAACCAAAAACGCTTTTGTTTTCTTTTTCAAATTCGTTTTCGTAGAATTTGGGTGTAGTATCAAAAAGAAGGGCTATTCCTTCCTGGGTTGCTTCGGTTGCATTATTTCCAATCCAGGATTTTAAAAAATCCTCTTTATTGTATTGGAGCAGCCCAAAGGCAGGGTCAGAAACATAATAAATTCCTTTTTTGATTTTATACAGTACGACATAGTGATTGTTATTCCAATGCAATATGCACGGTAAAGGGGCTTCTTCCAGTTTTTCTAAACTGAGCCGTACACCCAGTGTCCGGAATCCTATTTTTTCTGCCGCTTCACTTAGCGATAGCAAATTGCTTCCCTCTCTGGTGGTTTCGCTTAGACTGCGAAGCTTTTGTATGTTGATATTTTTGCCATGGTATTTGGCAATAATCTTCAAGCTGGTAGGGCCACAGTCTTTTTGGTCGGCTTGTTTGAAAAAAGGGAATTTCTGCATTAATTTTTTCAGAATTTAGTCAAATATATTTCTTATTTCCTTAGGATGAACAACTAGTCTGTAATTTACGTCTAAACGATTGCGGCTTTTAGGTCTTCCAGTTCCGACAGGAAATATTTTATTTCTTCCAATTCATATTCTTTAGGCAATAATTTATGGTCTACTATTTTTACCGGCGTATAATTGAATTCGTTTTTGATACACCATTGGTATTGTCTATTGAGTTCTGTCGCTACTTCCTCGCTGATGGTTTGCTGTTTCCATTTTTTTAACCAGTCTTCGATATTGAGATTTTGGACATGCCAGTCTTCAATAGCCTGCCTGATATTACCATTGCTGAAATAGATCTGCTGCAGATTTGTTGCGACAGGCACATAAGGATTTCCAAGATTGTCTATATTCAGGTTAAAATAAACCGCCAACCTGATTTTTTCGGGATATTTTTCCATAAAGTCTTTCCCTTTTTGATAAGCTGTATGGCAATGACCACAACTAGGGCTAAGGAAAAGCCTTAAGGTTAATGAAGCTTCCGGATTTCCAAAAAGAATAGGTTTTAGGCTTGTCAATTCCGGCAACTCCTGTACATCTGAAGAAAGAAATTCGAATAGCTTGAAATTTCTTTTGAATCTGGAAAGTTCCTTGTTTTTGTCTGCCAGGTCTTTTCTTTCGGATATAATTTTTTTTAACGGAAACCACAAGGCAGAACAAATTACAGTTATAATAGTGTAATGGATGGCAGCTGTTAGATTTATCTTGAAATTATCAAAGTATAAAATGTACAATAATGATTGTGCCAAAACCAAAGACGACACAACAAGGCAGAGCATGCACCATTTTTTAAGCTTTGTCTGTTGCAGGTATACTGAATAAAGACAGACTGGTAATGACAGCAGGCTAAGTAACCCGATAATGCCAAAAGCAAACCCCGCTAATGAACCGGCTATAAAATTGATGGAGAAAAATAAAATGGGCAAGTCTGTAAAATCAAGCCATTGGGTAATCCGGCTGTTTTTTGACTTAATTACAGAATCACAGGAGGTATTGGAATTAAAGCTACAGATTTTAGAAACGAGTTCGTTGCCGTTCTCATTTTTTTCTAAAAGTATAAAAATACCGGCAAGCAATCCTATAAATGATAGGGTTCTGAACAGGAAGCCGTAAATTTCAAATCCGTAAGCAAAATTAGAAACCAGATAAACAGTGGCCAATAGTGCTAAAGTAATGGCTATTTTGTGTTCTGATTTTTTTATATCAGATGGTTTTTCGTTTTTCTCAATTGCCAGAATCAAACCTTTCCATAATTCCCGAAATTCTTCCAGGGTTACGGTATGTTTTTCATTGTTTTCGGTCTCATAAATAATAGTGTCATGGTTCTTACTGACAAAGACAAAGTTTAGGGCATCCTTGACTTCTATAGCTGCAATAAAATGTTCCGGAAGATTTTCAAGCTGATTTTTAGGAACATTGGCAGCCATGTTTTCAATGCGCAATACTTCCAAAGTGTCTGTGACGGAAAACAAGCTTGGGTAGTTGGGGTGTGAGAGATAAATATCTTTAAATTCCTCATTCAGATTGCTATGCCGATTCTGTTCTAGGTATTTCTTAAGGACTGAAATCACGATGTTTTCGTTTTAGTTTGGATTCATGGTAGGAAAAATCTTGTAATATGTTTGCATAAATTTATAAATAAGAAATGAAAATCGGTTATGAAATCCGAATGTTTAACATAAAAAGGATGTCGATAGGAGGTAAAGGATGTCTATATAAGGTAGGGAGTCTTAAAATTCATATTGTATTTTCAATCTTTTAAAAATCAGTGTTTTGTTCTGTTTCAGAAGTCAGCTATGAGTTAATAATTTTACTTTTAAAATTTTCTGAAATGCAATATTTAAAAAATTCATATACTTTTGCGACACAAACAAAAGCATTATGGCAAAGAATTTAGTGATCGTTGAGTCGCCTGCGAAGGCAAAAACCATTGAGAAGTTTTTAGGGAGCGAATATCAGGTAGAGTCCAGTTACGGACATATAGCAGATTTGCCTTCTAAAGAAATAGGAGTAGATGTTGAAAATGGCTTTCTTCCAAAATATGAAGTTTCTCCTGATAAAAAAGCATTGGTGAAAAAACTCAAGGATCTTTCTAAAAAAGCAGATACGGTTTGGCTGGCGAGTGATGAGGATCGTGAAGGAGAAGCCATTTCGTGGCATTTGTCAGAAGAATTGAAATTAGAGCCATCTAAAACCAAAAGAATCGTTTTTCATGAAATTACCAAAACGGCAATTCAAAAAGCGATTGAGAATCCAAGAGGAATTAATTACGATTTGGTAAATGCGCAGCAGGCAAGAAGAGTCCTGGACAGATTGGTGGGTTATGAGCTTTCTCCGGTTTTATGGAGAAAAGTAAAAGGCGGGCTTTCTGCCGGAAGAGTGCAATCGGTTTCGGTAAGATTAATTGTAGAAAGAGAAAGAGAAATCCAAAATTTTAAAGCCGTAGCTTCATACTCTATAGTAGCAGAATTTTCAAATGAAGCCGGAAAAACATTTAAGGCAAAACTGCCAAAGAATTTCAATACAAAAAAAGAAGCCGAAGATTTCCTGAATAAAAATATAGGTTCTACATATAAGGTATCAGATTTAGAAACGAAACCTACCAAAAAATCACCGGCAGCGCCTTTCACTACTTCCACTTTGCAACAGGAAGCAGCAAGAAAATTATACCTTCCGGTTGGGGTGACGATGCAATTGGCCCAAAGGCTTTATGAAGCGGGATTGATTACCTATATGAGAACAGACAGTGTCAATCTGTCGAATGAAGCCATAAATGCTGCTGAGGCAGAAATCATCAAATCGTATGGTAAGGAGTTTTCAAAGCCCAGAACTTTTGCCAATAAGAGCAAAGGTGCTCAGGAAGCACACGAGGCCATCCGTCCGACAGATATGTCAAGACATACGGTGAATATTGATAGAGACCAGGCCCGACTTTATGATCTGATTTGGAAAAGAACATTGGCTTCGCAGATGAGTGATGCCGAATTGGAAAGAACCAATGTAAAAATTGAAGCCAATAACCATTCAGAGGTGTTTGCGGCAACCGGAGAAGTTTTGCTTTTTGAAGGATTTCTTAAAGTATATCTGGAAGGGCATGATGATGAAGACGAAGAACAGGAAGGAATGCTTCCGGCTTTAAAAGTGAATGAAAAACTTCAGAACAATTATATCACTGCAACAGAACGTTATTCCAGACCGCCGGCAAGGTATACGGAAGCTTCTTTGGTTAAAAAACTGGAAGAGCTTGGAATTGGCCGTCCGTCGACTTATGCTCCAACCATTTCGACAATTATTAATAGAAATTATGTTGAAAAAGGAAATCTGGACGGGCAGGAAAGAAAATATACGCAATTGACCTTACAGTCCGGAAAAGTTGATGAAAAGCTACTAAAGGAAAATACAGGTTCTGATAAAGGAAAACTCGTTCCAACTGATATTGGTGTTATTGTGACCGATTTCTTAGTAAAGAATTTTGAAAAAATATTAGATTATAATTTTACTGCAAAAGTTGAGCAGGATTTTGATGAAATTGCAGAAGGAAATGTAAACTGGGCAAAGATGATGCAGGAATTTTATGACCAGTTCCATCCTAATGTAAAAGATGTAGAAGCCAATGCAGAGAGAGAATCGGGAGAGAGAATTCTGGGAACGGACCCGAAAACAGGAAAACCTGTAAGTGTTCGTTTGGGTAAATTTGGTCCAATGGCCCAGATAGGTGATGCAGAAGATGATGAAAAGCAATTTGCAAGTCTGATGGCCGACCAGAATATTGGAAATATCACTCTGGAAGAAGCTTTGAATTTGTTCCTGCTGCCTAAAAAATTAGGAGATTATAAAGGAGAAGAGGTAGAAGTTAACAATGGTCGTTTCGGGCCTTACGTGCGATTTGGAAAAATGTTCATTTCGCTTCCAAAAGGAGAAGATCCTTTGGACGTTACTTTTGACCGTGCCAAAGAATTAATAGCCGAAAAAGAACAGGCGGATGCTCCAATCGGAACGTATAAAAATGAGCCTGTACAAAAAGGAGTGGGTCGTTTCGGACCTTTTATCAAATGGAATGGCATGTTTATTAATGTCAGCAAAAAATACAATTTCGACAATCTTTCCCAATCCGACATTACTGAATTGATAGAGGATAAACTTCAAAAAGAAATTGATAAGGTAATCCATGATTGGAAAGAAGACGGAATCCGTGTTGAAAAAGCGCGTTGGGGACGTTCAGTCATTACCAAAGGAAAGGTCAAGATAGAATTGAGTAAAGATGTTGATGCATCCAAGCTTACTTTGGACGAAGTAAAAGATATGATTGAGAAGAAGGCTCCTGCAAAAAAGACCGCGGCAAAAAAGACAACCGCTACGAAAAAGCCGGCTGCTAAAAAAACTACTGTAAAAAAGAAATAATATATGGAATTTGATTTTCTGACTCCTTTAGACGAAGAGATACTGGAGTTTATTAACGGACTGTCTTCCCAGAACTTAGGGAGTAAGGTAGTACTGCATACCAGAGAAGACTTTCCTGATTTAAGCAAAATCAGACTCGCAATTGTCGGAGTGAAGGAAAACAGAGGTGCCCATATTGAAATTGAAAATACAAAGCTGTCGCATATCCGTAAGGAACTGTATGGATTGTTTCCGGGAAACTGGGAAGCATCAATTGCAGACCTGGGAAATATTTTGGCAGGTAATGATATAGAAGATACCTATTTCGCCTTAAAAAAAGTGACAGCCTATTTGTTGAAAAACAAAATCATTCCGATAGTTATTGGCGGTTCACAGGATTTGACTTATCCGCTATACAGAGCCTTTGATGAATTGGAACAAATGGTAAATGTTGCGTCTATCGATAGTAGATTTGACTTTGG
The DNA here is from genome assembly GCF_001423985.1 of Flavobacterium sp. Leaf359. NCBI lineage: Bacteria > Pseudomonadati > Bacteroidota > Flavobacteriia > Flavobacteriales > Flavobacteriaceae > Flavobacterium > Flavobacterium sp. Leaf359. The sequence goes on from NZ_LMPW01000010.1 coordinate 534,841, forward strand.
AGCAGCCGATAGACCACTTTCTGCAAATTCCTATCTTACTAAAATGATTGTTGAAGAACCTAACAATCTTTTTAATTACAGTAACCTGGGTTATCAAACCTATTATAACTCACAGGAAGAGATTGATTTAATAGAAAAATTATTCTTTGATGCCTATCGTTTGGGTGAAGTTTCCAATAATATCTCAATAGCCGAGCCGGTTTTCAGAGATGCGGATATTGTGAGTGTAGATTTAACATGTGTGAAATCTTCTGATTCCGGTAATTTTATTACTTTTACACCCAACGGATTTAACGGGAAAGAAATCTGTTCTTTATCAAGATATGCAGGAATCAGCGATAAAGTTTCAATTTTTGGCATTTTTAATCACAATAATTCAAAACAGGAGGCAGTTCTGATCGCCCAAATTGTGTGGTATTTTATTGAAGGTTATCATTATCGTTCGAACGAGTATCCGTTTGGAAGCAGAGATAACTATTTAAAATACATTGTGCCTTTAGAAGACGAGGAACTGGTATTTTTTAAAAGCCACAAAACAGAGCGTTGGTGGATAGAAATACCTTTTATTTCAAATGTTAATAATAAATTAAAAAGAAATACGTTATTACCTTGCACTTATGAAGATTATTTAGGTGCTTGTGCCAACGAAATCCCGGAAAGATGGTGGAAGGCACAAAGGAAAAATATAGTATAGACGGCACGTTCCTATTTTTTTTAACACATCCTTAGGTCAATGTTATACTTTATTTAAGGATTTTTAATAAAAAAATTGTTTTTTAGAAAAATAATAAATAGGTTTACGCCCTTAAAAAATAAGAATATATCATAACCCAAATTTATATGAAGAAGTTCATTGCATTAGCAGCATTAGCATCAATATTGACAAGCTGTGGTTCGAGCGATAAAGGGGAGTTAGTAGGTGTGAAAGGCAGAAAATGGCATCCAGAAAAACCATACGGTATGACTCTGGTTCCAGGTGGTGCTTTTATTATGGGTAAATCAGATGATGATTTAGCCAACGTACAGGACGCTCCGACAAAAACGGTTACCGTTCGATCCTTTTATATGGATGAAACAGAAATTACGAATAGCGAGTACAAGCAATTTGTGAATTGGGTGAAAGACTCAACTATCAGAATGCGTTTGGCTATTCTTGCTGAAGAAGTAGGTCAGACCAAAGGAACTGGTGGTATCGGTGAGTTTGCGTTTGATGATACAGATCCGGCTACAATGTCTCCTTATGACAAATATATGTATGAGAATTACTATAGTGTTGGTACAGGAGATGATCCGTATGCAGGAAGAAAGCTGAATAAAAAAGTAAAATTGATTACAGATCCTCAGAAATATCCGGATGAATATTATGTTGAGGTTATGGACTCCATGTACTTGCCGGCTGCTGAATCATACAACGGATTAAGAACTATTGATGTTTCAAAATTGAAATTCCGTTACTCTGAAGCGAATCTAAACGATGCGGTTAAGAAAAAAGGAAGAAAAGATTTCTATAAAAAGACGGAGCCAATTGAAATCTATCCTGATACTACAGTATGGATTAAAGACTTTGCTTACTCTTATAATGAGCCAATGCATAATGATTACTTCTGGCACCAGGCTTATGATGATTATCCTGTAGTAGGTGTTACCTGGAAACAGGCTAAAGCTTTCTGTGCTTGGAGAACATTATACAAAAACGCATACATCAAGGCGAAGAAAAAAGGAAGAAACCAAATCAACTCTTTCCGTCTTCCAACAGAGGCAGAGTGGGAATACGCTGCTAGAGGAGGTCTTGAGTCAGGAACTTTCCCTTGGGGTGGTCCTTATGCTAAAAACGACAGAGGTTGTTTCCTGGCAAACTTCAAGCCTAACCGTGGTGACTACGCTGCTGACGGAGCTTTGTATACTGTAGAAGCGAAATCATACGAGCCTAACGATTATAACCTTTATAATATGTCAGGTAACGTAGCGGAGTGGACAAACTCTTCTTATGATGCATCATCTTACGAATATGTATCTACAATGAACCCTAACGTGCCGGATGCTAAAAATGAGCGTAAAGTAACACGTGGAGGTTCCTGGAAAGATGTTGCTTATTTCTTGCAGGTAAGTACAAGAGACTTCGAATATGCTGATTCTGCAAGAAGCTTTATCGGTTTCAGAACCGTACAGGATTACATGGGTGTTCAAAATACAGGAAACACACCTAAATAAGAAAATTTAACCAACTTTATAATTATTATATTTACTTAACTAACTAAAAACTATTTATTATTATGGCAATTTTAAGCAAAAAAGCAATGAATTTCGCTTACGGTATGGGAGCGGCAGTTGTAATCGTAGGAGCATTATTTAAGATTATCCACTTCGAAATAGGACCACTAACAGGAAACGTAATGTTAACTATTGGTCTTGTAACAGAAGCGATTATCTTTGCTTTGTCTGCGTTCGAGCCTGTAGATAACGAAATTGATTGGACTCTTGTATATCCTGAATTAGCAGGAGGTGAAGCTAAAAAGAAAGAAGCTAAAAAAGAAAACCCAACAGAAGCTCAAGGTCTATTGTCTCAAAAATTAGATAACCTGTTGAAAGAAGCTAAAATCGATGGTGAATTGATGGCTAGCTTAGGAAACAGCATCAAAAATTTCGAATCTGCTGCTAAAGGAATTTCTCCGGCTGCTGACGGAATTGCGGCTACTAAAAAATACAGCGAAGAATTATCTATGGCTGCAGCTCAAATGGAGTCATTAAACAGCTTGTACAAAGTACAATTGGAAAGTGCTTCTAGAAATGCTGAGGCTAACAAAGAAATCGCTGACAACGCTGCTAAATTAAAAGAACAAATGCAATCTATGACTGCAAACATCGCTTCATTGAACAATGTTTACGGTGGTATGCTTTCTGCAATGAGTAACAAAGGATAATTAGTTTAAGACTATATTTTTTCATTAACAAAATAAAAATAAACTAATTAGAAAAAATGGCAGGAGGAAAATTAACCCCTAGACAGAAGATGATTAACCTGATGTATCTGGTTTTCATCGCGATGTTGGCACTAAACATGTCCAAAGAAGTTTTATCTGCTTTTGGACTAATGAATGAAAAATTTGAAACAGCGAACGAAGCGGCAAAATTAACTAACGAGCAGATGCTGCAATCATTAGATACTAAAGCTGCTGAAGCTAAAGGAGAATTTGCTGTAGCGGCAGAAACAGCTCATAAAGTTCAGGCTGCAACGAAGAAATTTTACGATTTTATCGGTACTTTGAAAAATGAAACACTTAAAGGTGTTCAGCCAGAAAACGGTAAGTTACCATATGAATCCATGGATAAAGGTGATAACCTTGATAACAGTTGGTTTATTGGTGATGGATACACTAAAAGAGGTAAAGAAGTTATGAGTGCTATCGAAACCTATAAGGCAGAGATGAAAAATGCACTTGGTAATGAGAAAAAATACTCAGCTATCTTAAATCAGGTAAACAAATCATTTGATGTTTCTGATGTTACTACAAAAGATGGTTTGAAAGATAAATTCTTGAACTACCACTTTAAAGGTTTTCCTGCAATCGCTTCTTTGGCTAAATTGTCAGCATGGCAGAGTGATGTTAAAAAAGCGGAATCTGATGTATACAGTGCTGCTTTAGGAAAAGCGGCTGTACAAGCAGCTTCATATAGCAACTACCAAGCGATTGTTGTTCTTGATAAAAATGCATATTTCCAAGGTGAAAAAGTTACTGGTAAAGTAGTTTTGGGTCGTTATGACGAAAATACAAAACCTGAAAGTGTTACAGGTGCAGTTTTAGATAATGCAACCGGACAGGCTAAAATTAATTTGACTGCTGGTGGAGTTGGTGAACAAAACATTGGAGGTTCATTCAACTTCATTGAAGACGGTAAGAAAATTAATTTACCATTTAAAGGTACTTACGTTGTAGTTCCAAGACCTAACGAAGCTACCATTTCTGCTGATAAAATGAACGTTGTTTATCGTGGTGTTGTAAACCCAATGACAATTTCGTTTGCTGGTATATCTGATAATAATGTTACAGCATCTGCTCCTGGTCTAACAAAAGCTGGTAAAGCTGGTGCTTATAATATGAGTCCTGGAGCTGGACGTGAATTGGTTATCAATGTTTCAGGTAAATTACCTGATGGAACATCTGTAAATTCTAAGAAAGTATTCAGAATTAAAAATATTCCAGGGCCAACAGGTGCTTTGAGAGGAAGAGAAACAGGTACTGTTAAAGGTCCTAAATCAAACCTTGAAGTTCAGACTGTTAATGCTATTCTTGAAGACTTTGATTTTGATGTTACTTTGAATGTAGTTGGTTTCAATATTAAAGTTCCTGGACAACCTACAATTGTTGTTTCTGGTAACAAAATGGATGGAAGAGCGAAAGCTGCAATCCAAAAAGCGGGTAGAGGTGATGTAGTCATTATTTCTGAAATTAAGACTAAATTGGAAGGTAGTTCAATCATGCTTCCTAAAACAGCACCTGTTGCTTACGAAATAACACAATAATTATTGAAAGTTTGAGTTTTTAAACTTAACAAACTAATAAATTACAAGAAAATGAATTGGAGAAATTTTTCATTAGTAGTAGCATTAAGCTTAGTTTCTGGTGTGTCTTTTGCACAGTCTAATCTTTTGAATGCGAAAACTCCTCAAGAAATCGGAAAGAAAACAGAAGCTCAGCTTAAGTCCGATAATGATAAACCACTACCTTATGGATATGTTCACGATCGTGACGTATTGATGGGCAAAATGGTTTGGGAATTTATTGATCTTGATGAGAGAATCAATTTTCCAATGTATTTTCCGGTTGAGGGTAACCTTGGGCCAGACAGAAAATCATTGTATGCAGTTCTTGTGGATAATATGAAGTCAGGAAAAATCGCCGAAGTATATGACGACAGCTATTTTACGACTAAGAAATCACTTAAAGACATTGAATCATCATTGTCAAAAATTGATACAACAGATGCAGGTCGTGAGCAATATAATGCAGGTGAGAAAATTACTGAAGATAATATCGTTAAAACAGATATTATGCCTGCTGACGTAATGGGTTACAAAATCAAAGGTTACTGGTATTTTGACAAGCGTCAAGGTGAATTGAAATACCGTTTGCAAGGTATCTGTCCTGTAGTTCCAGACGTTTATACAATGGGAACCGAGCAAGAAGATCCAATCGAATTGTTTTGGGTATACTTCCCGGCAGTACGTGACGTTCTTCATGAAGCAAAAGCTTTCAACGACAAAAACTCTGCACTTCCTATTACATTTGACCACTTATTGAATTCGCGCCGTTTTAATGGAGTGATTTATCAGGAAGAAAACGTTATGGGTGACAGAAAGATTGAAGAATATATGAAAGACAATGCACAGATGCAATTGTTAGAATCAGAAAGAGTAAAAGATAAGATCCGCAACTTCGAACAGGATATGTGGAATTATTAATAAAAATTTCTCCAATACAAATAAAACTCTTGCCTTTCAAAGGCAAGAGTTTTTTATTTTTGCATCATGGTTGATTATTTAATTGTCGGTTGCGGATTGGCCGGAATTGCGTTTGGCGAAACGGCCTCACAGCATAATAAATCCATTTTGTTTTTTGAGAATAATTCGCAACGTTCTTCTAAAGTTGCAGGCGGATTGTATAATCCGGTTATTCTGAAAAGATTTAGCGGAGTATGGAGGGCTCAGGAACAACTGGACCTGCTTCAGGTTTTTTATGGAAATCTGGAAAAAAAGCTGAATACCCGATTTAACTTCACTACTCCGGTCTACAGAAAATTCTTTTCTGTAGAAGAACAAAATGATTGGTTTCTGGCAACAGATAAGGTTGGATTAACACCTTTTCTTTCTTCAAAATTGGTTTCCAAAAAATATAAGGCAATTGATTCGCCATTTAATTTTGGCGAAGTTTTGCAGTCTGGCTATGTCGATACGGATATACTATTGTCAAGCTATCGCAATTATGTGAAAGAAAATAACTTGCTAAGGGAAGAAATTTTTGATTATTCGGCTATAGAATTTAAAGAAGGCTATATTCAATATAAGGATATTGCGGCCAAAAATATTGTTTTTGCCGAAGGTTATGGAATGACAGCCAATCCTTATTTTGGACACTTACCTTTAAAAGGAACAAAAGGTGAATTGCTGATTATTAAAGCTAAAAATTTAGATCTGGATGCCATAATCAAAGCATCGGTATTTGTGCTGCCTTTGGGTAATGATTTGTATAAAGTAGGTGCGACATACAATTGGGCGGATAAAACCAATGAACCGACCGAAGAAGCCAAAAAGCAGCTTTTAGAGAACAGTAAAGAAATTCTGCAATGCGATTTTGAAATTGTTGAACATCTGGCCGGAATAAGGCCTACAGTGGCAGACAGAAGGCCGTTGGTAGGAACACATCCAAAATATCCAAACCTTCACCTGCTGAACGGGCTTGGCACAAGGGGCGTTATGATTGGGCCTGATATGGCAAAACAATTATTTGAAAGTATTGAACTTGGAAAACCGATAGACAATTCTGCAGATATCCTGCGATTCAAAAAAGTAAAATGGTAACTTACTTTTTATCCCAGTCCTTATCGTAATCCACAAACATATTAATCCAGATATTTCGGGATACCCTCATAATAATTGGCATAAAAATAATG
>NZ_LMPW01000010.1:541550-541664 GCF_001423985.1 Flavobacterium sp. Leaf359
AGTGTGGCTATAATGGCAACAAATGCAACTTTAAGGTTAGTGCCCAAAAATAAATAAGAGATAACAAAAGCAGCTACTCCAAAAGCAATTCCTACAGCATAGCTCACATACATT
>NZ_LMPW01000010.1:541702-572790 GCF_001423985.1 Flavobacterium sp. Leaf359
GCCCCATAAAAAAAGGAAGGTTCTATCTTGTATTTTTGACCACAGTGGCTGCATTTTTCATGCATTTTGAAAACGGCAGGCAGATTATAGGGGTTTCTGTCCACATACATGTTCTCTTTCTGGCATTTAGGACAAGTTCCTGTTAAAATACTATATAATTTGGATCCTTTTTTTAACATTTGCAAAAAATTTTGATTGCCGTATTTGGCATTACAAATTTACACATACAATTACAAAAAAAATATAATAAATGCTTAATATACATAATTTGTCAGTTTCTTTCGGTGGTACTTATCTTTTTGAAGAAATTACATTCAGATTGGGTGCCGGTGACAGGGTAGGTCTTGTTGGTAAAAACGGTGCTGGAAAATCTACTATGCTGAAAATCCTGGCGCGTGATATTGCTCCTGATACAGGAAGCATAGCTACTGAAAAGGAAGTCAAAATAGGATTTCTTCGTCAGGATATCGACTTCGAACAAGGAAGGACGGTTTTGGAAGAAGCCTATGAAGCATTTACAGAAATAAAAATCGTTGAAAAAAAGCTGGAAGAAATCAATAAGCAGTTAGTTGAGCGAACCGATTACGAAAGTGAAGAGTACAGCCAGATTATTGAAGATTTGTCTGACTATACGCATCGTTTTGATTTGTTGGGCGGATACAATTATGTAGGTGATACAGAAAAGATTTTATTAGGACTGGGTTTTAAAAGAGAAGATTTCAATAACCAGACTGAAACCTTTTCCGGAGGTTGGAGAATGCGTATCGAACTGGCGAAATTACTTTTGCAGTCTAATGACATATTGTTGCTGGATGAGCCTACGAACCACCTGGATATTGAATCGATTATTTGGTTGGAGAGTTTTTTACGCAATTTCCCCGGTGTTGTAGTCATTGTTTCGCACGATAAGATGTTTTTGGATAACGTAACAAACAGAACCATTGAAATTTCACTAGGCAAAGCGTATGATTTTAATAAACCGTACACGCAATATTTGCAATTGCGACAGGAAATCCGTGAGAAGCAATTAGCTACTCAGAAAAATCAGGCCAAGAAAATTGAGGAAACCGAAAAATTAATCGAGAAGTTTAGGGCAAAAGCCTCAAAAGCCTCGATGGCGCAGTCGCTCATAAAAAAACTGGATAAGGTGGAAAGGATTGAAGTCGATGAAGACGATAATTCCGTTATGAATATTTCATTTCCGGTTTCGGTAACTCCCGGGAAGGTAGTTGTTGAAGCGGAAAATGTAACTAAAAAATATGGCGACAAGACGATTCTGAAAGATATTTCGCTGTTGGTCGAAAGAGGCAGTAAGATTGCTTTTGTGGGTCAGAACGGACAAGGAAAGTCAACTTTTATCAAAGCTATAGTTAACGAGATTGACTATACGGGCACCATAAAATTAGGACACAACGTGCAGTTGGGTTATTTCGCCCAAAACCAGGCAGAATATCTTGATGGTGAGATAACGTTGCTTCAGACCATGCAGGATGCCGCTAATGATACCAATCGTTCAAAAGTACGCGATATGCTGGGTTCTTTTTTGTTCAGGGGAGATGATGTCGAAAAAAAGGTAAAAGTGCTCTCAGGGGGCGAAAGAAACCGTCTGGCGCTTTGTAAATTGTTATTGCAGCCTATAAATGTGCTTGTGATGGACGAACCTACAAACCACTTGGATATCAAATCGAAAAACGTATTGAAAGCTGCATTGCAGCAATATGAAGGGACTTTGCTGTTGGTTTCTCACGACAGGGATTTCCTTCAGGGAATGTCAAATATAGTGTATGAGTTCAAAAATCAGAAGATAAAGGAATATTTGGGTGACATTAATTTCTTCTTAGAGCAGCGCAATCTTGAAAATATGCGTGAAGTGGAAAAGAAAGATGTCGTTAAGAAAGAAACCCCAAAAGAAAAGTCGTTGTCTTATGACGAACAGAAAAAAAATAAAGCACTTCAAAATAAACTGAGTAAGGTGGAAAGCCAGATTAAACAGTTGGAAATTGACATTCAGAAAGACGACAAGCTATTAGAGTCCGAGTATGACAAACATATAGAAGATGCTTCTTTTTTCATTGCCTATAATAAAAAGAAAAAAGACCTGGATAATCTTTTGGAAGAATGGGAAGCGATTCAGATGGAAATTGAAAATGCTTAGAGATACAGCCGGAACTTGTTTCCGGCTTTTTTATAGCTTTTCGTGAAAATCCTGTGATGTAATACCAATTCGTTCTGAATGCTCAATCGCCTCCTTGCTGTTCCTGAAATAACAGGTGTCAACTCCCATACTTTCCATATTTGCCATAGCTTCAATGGCTTTGCTCTTTTTGTTTTTGCCTGTTTGCCTGATGTAGACCGCTTTGACAGTAACCGGAAAAATCTTGCAGATATCTTCATATAAAAACGGGTCCTGTTGCGAATCGTCTCCCAACAATACATATTTCAGATGGGGATAAAATTCCAGAATATGCTTGATTTTTTCGAATTTGTGATCATGATTGCCCCTGCCGGTAAGAAAGAAATCAGTAAGGCTGGTTTTGATGTCTTTTAAAAGCAATACAGCTTTAGGAAGACCGTGTAGTTCCGTGAATTGGGTAATGAATCTGTAGAGGTTCCATTCGCTGCTGGAAACATAAAAAAAAGCATTTTTCTCCGTATCACTGTTTCTGCCGGCAGAACTCAAAGCCTGATAATGGGGTACGACATCTTCAAATATTTTACGGTCATTGACGTTCCTGAAAAGAAGTATGTACAGTTTTTTGAAAGGATTTCGGGTATGGGAAACCAAAAAGGTATCATCAATATCCGATATGAATCCCCAGTTGCCCTCATGAGGGCGTATATAGCTGCCTTTGCTCGAAATTTCTTTACTATTATGGTAAGTGCTGACTTTATATTCGTTCCAGCCATAAGCCAGATCCTTTGACAATGGGATGCAAAATTTGAAATAGCCATCATCCAGGCTTTTCGTGTGGATTTTCATGCCCTGGTGTTCCAGATAAATCGAAGCATTTTTTTGCGTTTTGATTCGGAACATGCGGATAACCGATTTGGCATTCTTGAAATTTTTCTTTTGAAAATCGTAATCTTCTTTAGTCGTTGGTCTGAAAATATGCCCCATCACAATTAATTCCTGATCATTTGCATAACCTCGATATAACTTTAGGATTGGCTTCATAAATGTTTTATATTTATATTACGATATAACAAATTACAAAAAAATATAGCATACACAAGCCATGAGCACGCAAAAGAATTATATTCTGGTAGTTAACCCGATATCCGGTGATATTGATAAGGCAGAAATTATTGGTGAAGCAAAAGAATATGCAGTTAAACAGGACATACATTTGGTTGTTTATGAAACAACGGGAAAAAACGATGAGTCTGAAATCCAAAAACTTCAGGAGAAAAATAAGGCGGAAAGAATAATAATCGCTGGCGGTGATGGCACTATTAAGATGGTGGCAGAAGCTGTGGAAAATCATGATGTAATTTTGGGAATACTGCCTGCAGGTTCTGCTAACGGACTTTCTGTAGACCTCAACCTTCCGGATAGTCTGGAAGAGAATCTGGAAATTGCGTTCAATAACAATTATATGGAAATGGATATGATTTCCATCAACGGGAAAAAAAGCCTCCATCTGAGCGACATAGGTATTAACGCTGAATTGATAAAGAATTATGAAAACAGCAGTATCCGTGGAAAATTGGGATATGCTTTACAGGCTTTTAATACGCTTGCCGGACTCAAGCCTCCTTTTCATGCCATTATAGAAACACATCTCGGACGTATCGAAACAGAAGCCAGAATGGTAGTTGTGGCCAATTCCCAAAAATATGGTACCGGTGTTGCGATTAATCCGAATGGCGTGATGAACGATGGCAAATTTGAAATAGTAATTCTCAAAAACCTTGACCTGATCGTTTTCAGTAAAATACTGTCTGGAAATATGCCTGTTGAAAATGATGACGTTGAAATCATATCGACAGATAAGGCAGTTGTCACAACGAATTCACCGGTAAGTTTTCAAATAGATGGCGAATATTGTGATGAAGTGACCCGTTTAGAGGTAGAAATTCTTCCTAATCAGATGCGGGTGGCGGTTCCTTGAGAGAGGCTAAGATATTAAGGTTCTAAGGTTTTGAGGTGCTATGTTTAAAGGTATCTTGAATCCGCGTAATTATTTAATCAGTGAAAATCCGCGTTTCAAAAAATAAAAGGTGCTAAGGTTCTAAGGGACTAAGGTTCTAAGGTGCTAAGTTTAAGGCTTCTTAAATTCGCGTAATTATTTAAATCCGTGAAAATCCGCGTTCCAAAAAAATAAGAGTCACTAAGGCACTAAGGTTCTGAGGTGCAAGATTGTATTTTTATTGGGTTATCAACTTTCCCCATAACTATTTAAAAGGATTTCGTTCTTTCCAGGCCAATTCAGGTTCTAAATAGCCAAAAATACGGGAGATAAAAAGATTGATAAAAGAATTGTGGTGTTTGATAAACCCATACATTTTTTCAGGAACAGCACCCACAGAACTTTTAATTTCCAATGCAGTCCGTGCAAAAATAATCTGCCGGAATCCCTTATTTATAGAATAGCAAATCATATCATAAAGCATGTTGAGATAGAGCATCTTTTCCTTTTGGCAGTTGTCATCATAGCCTAAAAAATAAGTGTCTACAGCACCGCCATTTTTAATAAGGGTGTTAAAACCAATCATTTTTTCGCCTTCAAAATAGCCATAAAACAGAAAGTTATCCTTGAGATGTTTCTTGAAGCTGGAGAAATGATTTTCAGGAAGGTAAAAAGTATTAAACGGAGCATTTTTAGCCACACAATAATACAAATCATAAATCGTTTTTTCCTGTTTTTGAATCTCTTCCAAAGAAAGTTTCTTTTTGGTCAGGCCTTCTGATTTTTTTCGTGCCCTTTTGTACTGGTCACGGTACTTTTTATTTAGTGCGTTTATATAATCAGCCTCATTTTTCCAGTTATCCCGAATAGTGAAGACCATGTTTGGTTGTGTACTGAACTGATAAAACTCATCAAATTCACGTAGCCTGAAGTAATGGAGGTCTTCTTTTTTAAAATCTTTGAATACTGTGATATGGGTATTGGTTCCTTTCTTCCGTAATTTTCTTTCAATTTCGATTGCTGCCTTTTTCAACAATACCAAACCATCAGAATAAGGCAGGCCGGAATCAAATTCATAAGCATTCTGGCCTGTAAGCATGTTGTTACCTATAATCAGAACTTTAGAGCTAAAATTCTTGAATATAAATTTTCGTATAGAAGTTTTTGCGCAATTGTCTCTTTCACCGTAAGAATTCACCCTACTCAGATCTAAAAATTGGGATAGTGCGATCCCAATCAGCTTTTCTTCCCGAAAGAGACCAATAAAATGGCAGGACATATTATCCGGAGCAGCCGTTTCGAGTATTTTTAAATAGGATTTTGAAAGAAAGATGTTAGCAGTTGTAAGGCTGTCCCAATTTTTGGGAAGCTCAGAAGTTGCAGTAAAAAGCTTGAAGCTTAAAGTAGTTTCCAATTGCTAAAAAATAATAAATCCCGTCCTGATAGTAATCAGGACGAGACTTTAGAATACTATATGTTTACATCCAGGCACAAATAATTCCGCCCATAATAGTCAGGTTCACAATCCAATAGCCGGAATTGATAAAGATAAATTTCCAGCTTTTTCTTTCAAACATCGCGTTGATGGCAATTAGTGGAAATGTAAAAAATAGTCCGGTCATAAAACCGTGCAAAGCACCGTGTTTAAATGTTCGGAATTTGGTTCCGTGTTCTGCCATGAATGCCTGGTAAGCAGGGCCAGCCTGGTCAGGGTCTCCGCCGGTTGCCGCTAAAGCTCCCCATTGATGTATGACGAGAAATTGCAAAATAAAAGCCATTAAAAAGGCAAATACAATGCTAAGACCAAAAATTTTAGCCATGTTGGCACCTTTTAATTTTTCTTCCGTAAGTCCGGCCGAGTTCATCCAGGCGGTTCCGAAAACTTTTGGGTTATACCATATAAAACCGACAACCAGCGTCGATAACGCCGCAACGAGCAATGCTAAAAAATTTACTTCCATGATTGATTTTGTTTAAGTGTTTGTTATTCAAAGATAAGTAAATGAATTAACATTAAACTGAGAATAGTTTAATTGAAAGGCTTAATTTTGAGAAAGTGATAAATTTCCCGCCAATTCTTTTAGGTTAATTTCGGATACTTTAGCGGCATATTGTGCATTGCTGTTTCGGACTTTTGCATTAACATAATTAAGTTGTGCTTCACGGAATTCCAAAGGTGCAATCGTTCCGATTTTAAACTTTGCCAAAGTAATATCAAGATTTTCTTTCGCAATTTCTTCGTTTTTGGCTTCAAGCTTGGTCAGTTCCAGATTGGTCAGGTAGGTCTGGTAAGCAGACGACAACTGCGAACGTAAAGTTTGTAATTGCTGCTCGATAACAATCTTGGAATTTTCTACCTGAAGTTTGGCCGCCTTTTCGTTTCTGTTTTGAAGTCCGCCGTTAAAAATATTCATGGAAGCATTAAAGCCATACGTAAATCCTTGTCCTGAAGACTGGGTGATAAAGCCGAGTGAAGCTTCTGTGCGTGAAAAATTATAACCCGATGTAATGTTTACAGTTGGATAGCGGCTCGCCTTGACTTGTTTGAGCTGTAATTCGCTAATCCGTTTATTGATAATCTGTGCCTGCAATTGCGGATTTTGTTTTTCTGCCAATGCCATCAGTTCCGGAAGCAAAAGTGTTCCATCAATGGCGATTTCGTCGGCAACAACAAATTCTGTTTTTACATCCCTGCCCAAAATTTCGTTCAGGAAAATTTTAGTATTGGCATACAGTTCTTTTTGTCGGAGCAGGGCAGTAGTGTCCGTATTGAGGTCAACCTGTGCATTCAATACTTCTAATTTCGAGGCTTTTCCAATTTTATAACGATTGTCGGCAGTAGTAATTCTCAGATTGGAAATTACAATTGCCGTATCAAGCGCTTTCAGTTGCTGTTGCTGCTGTACAAGGTCATAGTAAGTCGTGATGACATCAGAAACCTTTGTAAAGATGGCAAGTTTGAGCTCAGCATCGCCTAATTTTTCTAATTCTTTCAACCGGTCATAACGCGCAAACATCCCCATACCGTCAAAAATAGTCCAGTTTAAGGCCACCCCATAATTAAGGTTCATATTTCTGGCGTTGTTAAGCTTGCGCTCTGAGCCGTCGGATTGTGTTTGTGTGGTATTCTGGATGCTGTTGTTGTCTGTTACATTGGCATTCAGCTGTGGTAATACGCCTGCATTGGCAAGGCTAACATTCTGCTGGTCGATTTTTAGCTCATTGCTGGCAATTTTTATTTCGTAATTGTTTTCCAACGCAATCTTTACCGCATCTTCGACCGTTAAGATTTGCTGGGCTCTTGCTGCCAGTGAAATGGCAAAAAAGAAAACAATCTGAAAAAATAGTTTAGAAGTCATGCGATTATTCTTTTTCATATTCTTTTATGTTGTCAAATTCTGGCCTGTGTTTCTTTTCTCTGGACCACATAAAATAGATAGCAGGAATCACAAATAATGTCAGTATCAACGAGAATAAGGTTCCGCCCACAATAACAACTCCCATACCAATACGGCTGGTTGAGGCTGCTCCCAAAGACAATGCGATTGGAAGCGCTCCTAAAGCAATGGCCAAACTGGTCATCAGAATAGGGCGCAGACGCGATTCTGCAGCTTCCATAATGGCTTCCATTTTGTTCTTGCCCTGTTCCCGGAGTTGGTTGGCAAATTCTACAATCAGGATTCCATTCTTCGTCACCAGTCCAATAAGCATAATAGTTCCAATCTGGCTGAAAATGTTCCAGGTCTGGCCAAACAGCCAAAGCGAGAATAAGGCTCCTGCAACTGCCATAGGAACTGTCAGGATGATAATAAACGGGTCAATAAAGCTTTCAAACTGCGCTGCCAAAATCAGGTAAATAAGCAATAATGCCAATCCAAAGGCAAAAGCAGTATTGGAATTACTTTCTACGAAATCACGGGATTCACCTCCAAGGTCGGTTGTAAAAGTTTCATCAAGGACTTTTTCTTTGATGCGTTCCATCGCATCGATACCGTCGCTGATACTTTTTCCGGGAGCAAGTCCGGCAGAAACCGTAGCAGACATATAACGGTTGTTATGGTACAATTGCGGCGGGCTGCTTTCTTCTTCAATAGTAACAAGGTTGTCCAATTGAATTAGCTCTCCTGCTGCATTTTTTACGAAAATAGAAGTAAGGTCGATAGGCGCTTCGCGGTCTTTTTTGTCGAATTGTCCCATAACCTGATATTGCTTGCCATTCATCATGTAATAGCCAAAACGTTGTCCGCTCAAAGAAAGCTGTAATGTTTGGGCAATATCAATTACGGAAACGCCAAGACTCTGTGCCTTTTCCCTGTCGATAGTCACATAAATTTCAGGCTTGTTGAATTTCAGGTTGACATCGGTAATCGAAAAAGTAGGGTCCTGCGCGGCCTCATCCATAAATTGAGGAATCTTTTCCCTTAGTTTTTCAAAGTTCTGCGCCTGAATGATATATTGTATCGGAAGTCCACCACGTCGGTTTACGGAAATAGTAGGCTGTTCTGATACGGAAACCTTAGCCTCGGCATATTTTTTTGTCCATTTGGTAAGATCTTCTGCAATTTCTTTTTGCGAACGTTCTCTTTCGCCAGGTTCTACCAAAGCAATCCTGGCACGTCCGCTGTTTACTGATGCAGAACCAAATCCCGGGGAAGTAATAATCAAACTCACTTTTTTCTCAGGGATTGAATCGTTGATTAAGTCTGACAGTTCCGTCATAAAACGGTCCATATAATCATACGATGCTCCTTCTGGTGCCGTTACGTTTACACCAATAAAGCTTCTGTCATCATAAGGAGCTGTTTCTTTTTGCAGCGTGCTGAAAAATAAAGCAATCAATCCGATACAAATAATAAGGATAGGGAAGCTCAACCATTTACGCTTCATGAATCGACCCAGCGCATCGGCATAACCCGAGTTCATTTTTAAAAAGTAAGGCTCGCTCCATTCATAGAATTTAGACCTTTTCTGTTCACCGCCTTTCATAAGATAGGCATTCAGCATTGGAGTCAGGGTCAGGGATACAAAAGCAGAAATTAAAACGGCCGCACCAATCACCACACCAAATTCCCGGAAGAGCCTTCCTACGAAACCTTCAAGGAATATTACGGGTAGGAATACGGCGGCAAGGGTAATCGAAATGGAGATAACGGCAAAGAAAATCTCATTGGATCCTTTGATAGCCGCTTCAATGGGTGTCATTCCTTCTTCGACTTTCTTGAAAATATTTTCAGTAACTACGATACCGTCATCCACGACCAGACCCGTAGCGAGTACGATTGCCAGAAGCGTAAGTACATTTACGGAAAATCCGAAAAGCCACATAATGAAAAAAGTAGCAATCAGGGAAACCGGAATATCAATCAGCGGTCGGAATGCGATGGCCCAGTTTCTGAAAAACAGGTAAATAATCAGTACTACCAGTACAATGGCTATCAATAAAGTTTCTGCTACTTCTACAACCGCTTTTTTTACAAATACGGTATTGTCAATGGCTATATTTAACTTGAAATCTTTAGGAAGATCTCTTTTTAGCTGGTCGTATTGAATGTAAAAGGCTTTTGCAATGTCCAGATAGTTGGTTCCGGGTTGCGGAATAATTGCCATCCCGACCATTTCCTGTCCGGAATCGCTTAATTTGGTTTCCAGGTTTTCGGCTTCAAGAGCGGCATTACCAATATCGCTAAAGCGGACTATTTTTTCGCCTTGTGCCAGGATGATAATGTTATTGAATTCTTCTTCCGTGGAAAGGTTTCCTACGGTTTTGACAGTCAGTTCTGTATTGGCTCCGGTCAATTTTCCGGATGGCAATTCTACATTCTGGCTCGCCAGGGCAGATCTTACGTCGGAAACAGTTACGCCATAAGAGGCCATTTTGATCGGATCCATCCATAAGCGCATCGCGTATTTACGCTGTCCCCAGATTTGAACGCTACTGACACCCGGAATAGTTTGCAGACGCTGCGCGATGACATTATCCGCATAATCCGAAAGTTCCAGAACATTTTTATTGTCACTCTGTACGGTCATCGTGATAATAGGTTCGGAATCCGCATCGGCTTTTGAAACTACCGGAGGAGCATCAATGTCCTGCGGAAGACTTCTTACGGCCTGTGATACTTTGTCGCGCACATCATTGGCGGCTTCTTCTAAATTTTTATCCAGGTTGAACTCGATCGTAATGTTGCTGCTTCCCTGATTACTTGAGGAAGTAATATTTCGGATACCGTCAATCGAATTGATGGCCTTTTCCAAAGGCTCGGTAATCTGAGATTCGATAATGTCGGCATTTGCTCCGGTATAGCTCGTCCTTACGGAAATTTGTGCCGGATCGATAGAGGGAAATTCACGTACGCCCAGATAAGTATAGCCAATAATTCCAAAAAGAATCAGCATGAGATTCAAGACAATCGTCAGAACCGGTCTTTTTATACTCGTGGTAGATAAACTCATTTGGGTTTAGTTTTTTATTTGGACTTTGACAGGCATTCCGTCTTTTAGTGTCATCACTCCTGTAGTCAATACGGTGTCTCCTGCTTTGATGCCTGAAGTAATCAGGATGTCTTTATCTGTTCGCGCTCCTGTTTTAACGATTATTTCTTTCGCTTTCCCGTTTTGGGATATAAACAGTTTCTTTCCGTTCTGGATAGGGATCAGTGCCTGCGTAGGAACCAGTAAGGCATCCGGAATATTGTCTAATGGAAGTATGACGTTTGCAAAGGTTCCGGGATAGAGCTTACCTTCAGGGTTTTCGGCAATAGCTCTTAGTCTGAGTGTTCGCGTTGCTACTTCAATTTCCGGTTCGATGGCATAAATCTTGGCTTTGAATTTTTCCGGCGAACCTGCAGTAGTAAATGTAAACTCACCGTTAACTTTCATTTGGGAAGCGTATTTTTCCGGGATAGAAAAAGTAATTTTCAACCGGCTGGTGTTTACCAGTTTTGCAATCATGGTAGTTGGCGTCACGTAAGTTCCTTCGGAAATCGAGCGAAGTCCTATTTTTCCGGAAAAAGGAGCACGTACCGTAGTTTTTGCAATTTGGGCACTAATGAGTTGTGATTGTGCCTTGGCAGATTTGAAATCGGCACTGGCAATATCATATTCTTCCTGGCTAATCGCTTCTTTTTGCAAAAGCAGTTTTGCCCTTCTTTCGTTTTCGGAAGCCAATCCCTGTGCTGTTTTGGCTTGTGCCAGTTGGGCTCTTAATTCGATATCGTTTACTTTAAAAAGCACCTGCCCTTTTGATACCATTGTACCTTCATTGAAGTTGATGCTTTCAACAATTCCGGAAACTTCACTGCGTACATCAATCTGTTCGTTAGCTTCAATCGAGCCGGAAAGTGAAAGTACATCGGCAAAATTTTGAGGTTTTACTACAACGCCGCTAACTGTTGATGGTTTTTTATTTCCCTGTCCTTTTCCGTTTTCTGATTCTGATTTCTTATTATTAATAATCCGATAGGCAATCATACCGCCAATACCAAGAAGTAGAATTGCGTAAACTAGATGTTTTATTTTCATGTGAACAGGGTAATTATAATTTTAAGTTAAGAAAAGCCAGATTTAGGCATCGAACAAAACTAAATTTTATTATTTAAACGAATGACTTTCTTTACTATACTTTAACATTTTTCAAATAATCTTAAAGTAAGACCGGAAAACAACAGAAAGGTTTAATGCCGAAAGTTAAATAAACATGCGTTTTATCGATTTTCTTTTTTTTACGCGAATTATTTTTCTATATTAGCTTTAGTAATAAATTTAAAAAGAAAACCAAAAACAGTTTCACTGTTTTCAAAATAAATAGTATTTAGTTTTTAGATTTTTATTTGAAAAAGCCGTCAGTTTATCTGACGGCTTTTTTGTTTTCTTTTGGATTTGCGAATCTTTTATTTTCGTAAATTTGCCTACAATTTGAATCTTCGAAATATGAACCATATTCACGATAATCTCAGTCCTTTTAAAGTCAAGATTTCTTTTGCGAAAGTGATTGAGGTTTTGGAAGAAATAGCCGATTCAGATGTAGATTATCGTGCCGCTTATGCAAAGGGACTTTTAAAGGAAATTGAACCTTATCCGGAGCTAAGAGATGGTATTGAATCGTATCAGCAGATTGAAAAGCACTACCTGCGTATCAAATATCTTTTGTCAGACCTGTTTCCAACGGCCTTGACGCATAACGAAATTAAGGCGGTAACGATTCCGTTTGACAATTATATTTTTAATACTACAGAAAGGCTTAACAAGATTATAAGTGAAGCTGGTGAAGATTTTGAAATCATAATCAGGGATTTTGACGAGCATCAGTTTTATGTCATGAACTGTCTGATTATCCTGAATTACTATTATGGTAGTAAAATTGATTTCAGTACTCCTATTTTTTATGACATTCCAAATGCGGATGGAATTATAAAACATTATCGGATTCTCTATAATGCAGATTTTCTGGAAGTATTTCCTACTGAAAAATCAATTGCGCTTACTCAGGAAGACATCAATTTGTTGATTGACAATTATGATGACCTGGCGCTTTGGAAAGAAAAATTTCCGCCGGGTAGCTGGATACTTAAAGGTTTCGGGATTATGACGCTTTACGATAATTCGGTTGAAAGCGCCATTTCTAATCTGAAAAGTAACCTTTTAAGTAATGATAAAGGAAATGAATTAAAAAGGGAGACAATCGAAACTATCTTCAGGTCTATCTATAAAATACCCGATTTAAGAACCGGTTTTGCTGCCTTTAGCAGTGATGGTACCCGATTAAAAAAAGCTGATTTTGAAGAAGAAATGCATAGCTTTTTATTGACAGGTATGGAGGAAGAGTGCCGTAATGCTTTAGGCGAATGTTCGCTGGAAACCCTGGTAGGACAGAAAAAGTATTTTATCATTTCAGATGTAAAAGAATTTCTGATTGCCAACCCGGAAGAAAAAGGATTTGCAGAGCACCTGCTTTCTCAGAATGTGCAAAGCTGTATTTTTGCACCGGTTATCAAAGATGAAAAATTTCTTGGAATCGTTGAATTGGTGTCGTCAGAGCCAAAACAGCTGAATAGTGTCAATGCCAACAAGTTGGATTTGGTTATGCCTTTTCTGGTAGATACTATTGACCGGTATTTTTCAGACATGCAAAATCAAATTGATGCCATAATCCAAAAAGAATATACGGCTATCCACCCAAGTGTTTACTGGAAATTCAGAGAGGAAGCTTCCTTGCATACGACTGATAAAAATGCCAGGGATTTGCCTTTTAAAGAAATTGTTTTTAAAGAAGTATATCCGCTCTACGGACAAATTGATATCAAAGGTTCTTCTGTAGCGCGAAACGAAGCTATAGAAAAAGACCTTACAGTCCAGATTGAACGGCTTCTCAGATTGCTTCGTTTTGTAAGTGACAATCTGAAACTTCCGGTAATTTACCAGAATATTTTTGAGCTGGAAGATTTGGAAAAACAACTCAAAGAAACTTTGAAAGCCGACACGGAGTCCCTTATTCAGAGTTATGTGCTCAACGAAGTGCATCCTATGTTACATCATTTTAAGGACTCCAATGAAGTTGTTCGGGCAAAAGTAGATACCTATTTTAAATCGTTGGACCCTAAAATAATGATGGTCTATGATGCGCGTAAAGATTTTGACGAGACGCTTTCACTTATCAATAAAAAAATGGCTTTTTTACTTGATAAAAAACAAGAAGAAGCCCAGTCTTTTTTCCCACACTATTACGAACGGTTTAAGACGGATGGAGTGGAACATAACCTTTATATTGGTGCTTCCATTGCACCGCAGCTTTCATTTAGCCATGTTTATTTAAGCAACTTGCGCTTATGGCAACTTCAGGTATTGTGTGAGATGGAAAACGAATATTACCATATGCGTCCTTCGCTTGCATATGATTTGGATGTGACCTCACTGATACTTGTTTTCAGTACGCCAATTTCAATACGCTTCAGAATGGACGAAAAACGTTTTGATGTTGACGGTACCTATAATGCCCGTTATGAAGTTGTGAAAAAAAGAATCGACAAATCGAACATAAAGGGAACAGACGAAAGGATTACTCAAAAAGGCAAGATTACGATTGTCTATTCACAACATCAGGAAGAAGTGGAGTACAGAAGATATATCAGCCTCCTACAGCACAAAAACAAGCTGGGCGCTATTGAAACTTTTGAGGTAGAAGACCTGCAGGGTGTTACCGGACTAAAAGCGTTGCGTGTAGAAATTCTGTATAGCCAGCCTGAAGACTCAGAAAACGGCTATACCTATCAGGATTTGGTAAAAGAGCTGTCGGTTAAGAATTAGACCGTCTTGAATGCCCATACGAAGGCAATTACGGAGGTGATGATTCCAAACATAAATACGGTATATGTAATGCGAAGCAGTTTGTATTTTCGGTTCAATACCAATCCCAGATAATAAAGGTCCTTAATCATGGAGTTGTAAAGATATTCGCGGTCTTTCATCAACACATTCATTGCCCACTGATATTCATCAAGAGGCATTTTGTGGAAATTTCCAAAGAACAACAGATTGACCTTTTTTTCTTCAATATCTTTTCGTGTAAAAAGTCCGCTTGTTACTTTTGGACGTGTGGAAAGTATGGCAAAAATGATAGAAATTACACTAAACATCAGCATCACGAAAGTAGGAACAATCAAATGCGCATTTGTCGGGCTGTCCAGTTTAGGGATTAAGGTAGACAAGGCAATCGAAATGATGATGGCGTTGACAGAAAGAAGAATATTGGCTTTACTGTCTGCAATCTGGCTGAGTTTGGTGTGATTGTTCAATGTCACGCGAAACATGGTATCGATTCCCCTTTCAGGAGTTTCTAATCGTTCCAGCTTTTTTTTATTCAGGGTGTCTTTTGGCTTTTCCTTTTTTCCTTTTTCCCAATCCGTAATCTTATCCTGCAATTCAGAAAGATTAAGGTCTTTTTGAGGTTGCCAGTTTGCCTTCGCGAAATCGGTATAAAAACGATGGTATTTGAGGAAAACAGTCCTGTTTTCTTTAGCCCATTCTAAATTGGAAAATTCCTTTTTGGCAACAATTTTCCATTCCTGACGCAACAGTTCCGCAAAATTGGAATATTCTTTATGCCCGAAATGGGAGCAGTCAGCATCGCGGATAATCATTTCCAAATGATTTTCAGGAGTGCGTTTGATTTCAGTTGCTATTATGAGTGCCTTAACTTTGGAAATTTTGTCGTCAGGAAATCCATTTTCCTTTAGGAAATCTTCGGCAATCTGTGCCCCTTTTTCTTCATGTCTTTCACCTCCATTGATATATCCTGCATCGTGAAACCAGGCCGCAATTTCAAGAATTTCAGCATCTTCTTCAGAAACTTTTTCTCCTTTTATCAATTGGCGCACGCTGTCGACAACCCTTAAAGTATGATTAAAATTATGGTAAATATAATCGGAAGATAAGTTATCTTTGAATAATTGAAATATAAAATTTTCAGCTTTTTGAAGAATATTCATATCAAATAAATTGAATTAAATCCACTACCAAATTATGAAATTATTTTGGCTTAATGTAACACGTAAACGAAATATAACCCCTTTCAAGTATATCTGCTTGATAATTTTTTTACAATCCTGTGCTACAAATCATTCCCAGTTTGGAAGCAAGGAGCCTGTTACGATAAAAGATAATTTTGATAATCCGAAAACAATTTCGCATACTTTCTATTTGGTAGGAGATGCGGGCAATGCTGATGAACTCAAAGCAAAGCAAATTCTTAAGCTGTTTGAAGAAAGGTTGAAGAAAGCAGATACAAACAGTACTTTACTTTTTTTAGGGGATAATATTTATCCGTTGGGCATGCCGCCAAAAGAAAGTCCTGACAGAAAAACTGCCGAAGAAAAATTAAACATACAGCTTGCTTTGTCTAAGAATTTTAAAGGGAAAACGATATTCATTCCGGGAAATCACGATTGGTATAACGGTGTGGAAGGATTGAAAGAACAGGAAAGGCTGGTTAATGAATATCTTAAAGAAAAAAAATCATTCCTCCCAAGAAAGAATTGCGGAATAGACCACTTGAATATCAATGATAATGTGGCATTAATTGTAATCGACAGCCAATGGTATCTGGAAGATTGGGACAAACATCCTACCATCAATACCGATTGTGATATCAAGTCGCGGGAACAGTTTTTTGACGAACTGGAAAGCAGGCTGAACGATAATCAGAAAAAAACAACAATTCTGGCTATCCATCACCCACTGATGAGTAATGGAACACATGGTGGAGAATTTTCTTTGAAAAAACACCTTTTCCCGATAGAGAAAAAAATACCAATGCCGGTAATTGGTACAATTATCAACTTATTGCGTAAAACTTCCGGTATCAGTCCGCAAGACCTGCAAAATAAAAAGTACAATGCTTTTGTCAAAAGAGTCAAGACACTCATACAGAATCGGAATAATGTGGTAGTAGTTTCAGGACATGACCATAATTTACAATATATCGACAAGGATAATATCAAACAGATTATCAGTGGAGCGGGCTCAAAGGAAGAAGCGGCAAGAGCAATCAATGAGAATGATTTTTCCTTCGGACATAATGGTTATGCGGTATTGGAAGTATTAGGAAATGGCGCTTCAAAAGTGTCTTATTACGGAGCTGATTCTAAAGGTAAAGAGGGGCTTTTGTACAAACAACAACCTACTTTCCCGAGGCCAAAACCAAATTTGAGAGAATACCCAAACAATTTCCCAACATCAAAAGATACCTCGGTTTATACGGTAAAAATGACGACTAAAGGCGGTGCCTATCGTTTTCTTTGGGGAGAACATTACAGAAAGATTTACAGCACACCAATAAAAGCCAGAAGTGTGAGCCTTGACACCTTGTATGGTGGTCTGACTCCTACCATTTCCGGAGGAGGTCACCAGTCAAAGTCACTCCGATTGGTAGATAAAGATGGTAAGGAATATGTCATGAGAGCCTTAAAGAAAAGTGCTACTAGGTTCCTGCAGTCGGTTGCTTTTAAGGACCAGTCAGTTGAAAAAGATTTCCGCGATACGTATGCAGAAGATTTTATCATGGATTTTTATACTACTGCCCATCCATACACGCCATTCATTGTTTCTGAACTGGCAGACAGAGTAGGTATAAGCCATTCCAATCCCAAACTGTTTTATGTGCCAAAGCAAAACAGGTTGGCATTATTTAATGAAGAATACGGTGATGAGTTGTATATGATTGAGGAGCGTCCTATGAGTGCATTCAAAGACCTCAAGAGTTTCGGAAAACCAGATAAAATTATCAGCACAGATGATGTCCTGGCAAATATCAGAGCTGATGAGAAATATGAAGTTGATGAGCCAAGCTATATCAGGGCAAGATTATTCGATATGCTGATTGGCGATTGGGACAGGCATGCAGACCAATGGAGATGGGGCGAATATAAAGAAAACGGCAAAGTAATTTATCGACCGATACCGCGCGACAGAGACCAGGCATTTTCCAGATATGATGGTACATTATTGTCTATTTTGATGAACTTTCCGGCTTTGCGTCATATGAGGTCATTTGATGACAAGCTCGATAATGTAAAATGGTTCAACCGCGAAGCCTATGCTCTGGATTTGGCCTTTATTACAAAATCTGATGAAAAAGTGTGGAGCCAACAGGCGAAATACATTACAGACAATCTTTCCAATTCTGAAATTGACAAGGCTTTTGAAAAATTGCCAAAAGAGGTTAAGGATGCTTCAATAGAAAAAATAAAATCCGACCTGAAAGCCAGAAAGAAACATCTGGAAAAATATGCACACCAATATTATAAAGTATTGCAAAAGACAGTGCTTATTGTCGGTACCGATAAAAAAGACCGGTTTGTAATTACAAGAGATGGAGATGTAACCAAGGTTGAGGTATACCGTATCAAGAAAGACAGGGAAGAATTAATCCGTCAGAAAACCTATCATTCTCCGGAAACCAGAGAATTATGGGTGTATGGTCTGGATGATGACGATATTTTTGAAGTAAAAGGCGAAGGCAGGAGAAAACTCAAAATACGACTCCTTGGAGGGCAAGACCACGATACTTATGATGTGGAGAGTAGCCGTAAAATAAGAATCTATGATTCTTCAACAAAAGATAATACGGTTGTCAATACCGGAAAAGGAGAAAAAATGCTTTCAGATTCGTATCTGATTAATACCTACGACTACGAAAAGCCAAAATACAATGTGATGGCCGGCTATCCGCTACTCGGATTCAACCCGGATGATGGTGTCAAAATAGGAGCCAGGGTCAATTATACCGTAAACGGATTCAACAGATTCCCATATTCTCAAAGACATGTTGTTGGTGGGAACTATTATTTCGCCACCAGTGGTTATGAATTGTTCTATAAAGGCGTTTTTCCGCATCAGATAGGGAAATGGAATTTTGTAATTGATGCGCTTTACACAAGCCCTAACTTTAGTGTTAACTATTTCGGTATTGGAAATGAGACAGAAAATCCGGATGACGATATCAATATGGACTATAACCGTGTCAAGATAAGAAGGCTGAAAGCTACGCCATCTTTGCAATGGACGGGTGAAATGGGAGGTTCGGCAATTGTACAGGCAAGTTTTGAAAGAATAAGTGTAGACAGAACTGCCGGGCGATTTGTAAGTCAGCCTGGAGTTCTAAATCCGGATGTTTTTGACTACAAAAACTTTGTCGACCTCAGCGCCAAATATACTTTTGAAAACTATGACAATCCATCAAATGCTACCTTAGGAATGATTTTCTCACTGATGGGAGGATATACCATAAATATCAATGAAACTGACAGGAAATTTCCCTATGCAGAAGGCTCGTTAGGATTTACCTATAAAATTTCCACAAGCGGCAACTGGATGCTGGCTACACTTTTAAAAGGAAAAGCTCTGTTTGATAATGACTTCGAATTCTATCAGGCGGCTACTGTGGGTGGCGATACTGACCTGCGTGGTTTCAGAAACCAACGTTTTTCAGGCAAGCAGTCATTCTACCAAAGTACAGACCTTCGCTGGAATCTCGGGAAAATAGATAATGGCGTTGCACCGCTGCGTTATGGTGTATTTGGAGGTTTTGACTATGGCCGTGTATGGGTGCCTAATGAAGAGTCAGACAAATGGCATCAGGCATACGGCGGCGGTATTTGGATTAATGGCGTAAATCTGGTTACAGGCAAGCTGTCACTTTTTAATTCAGCAGATGGCCTTAGGGTTTCGGCAGGATTAGGATTTGGATTTTAAGTCAGACAACTTGATTTCATAAAGATTACCGCCTGTTTTTTTACTTTTTTCGTCTACAATAAGTAAGGTCTCATTGTCTTTAAAACAAATGCCTTCTTTTTGTGTCACGTCATTGAGTTCAAACATTTCGGTCTTTCCGTTAAGGAAATCATCACTCTTAAAATCAGAAAATAGCCATACTTTACTGGAGCTAAGCAATGCAACTTTCTTACCATCAGGACTAATGTCTGCACTGGTAATGGCACATTTATGATAGTTGTTGCAAGCTTTAAATTTGCCTAACAATTGGGCTTTGTGACGACCGGTTTGGTTGGGCACTTTATAGAGCATGACCGTGCCGTCAAATCCTTTGCTTCTGTTTTTGGTGAAAATGTAAAAGTTCCCTTTGTAGATAAAAAAAGATTCGGCATCATAAAAAAGCTCCGATTTCTTAGGAGGAAACTGATTTTGTTCAGGATAGTAAAATTCCACTTTAGAAGGCGAAACTGCCGTCTCATTTTTCAGGTCTCCTGCATTGATTTTGTAAATGCAAAGGTCTTTACGGATATTGTCATTATTGCCAAAATCACCTACATATAAATTGCCTTCCTCATCAGCAGTCAAATCTTCCCAATCTACATTTTTTGCATTTTCAAGCGTTACGGCATGCGCAATCTTTCCTTCTGGAGTAAGTCCGTAGATGTTGTTTTTATTACCACTGTCTTCGGCTACCCAAATCAGATTGGAAACTTTTGAAACGGCTACGGCAGAAGCTTCTTTTAAAGGCAGCTTCTTCGTATTGGTAGGTATTTCCTGCGATGTTCCCGAACAGGAAAATAAGATTGAAAAAACAGGAAGAAAGGTAAGTGATTTCATAAGCAGATTTTAATACGTAAATATAAGAAAACGAGGATAAGAAATATAAATTGCCTATTCTTAAGATTTGCTTAATACTGACTTAACACTCCAATTTAATATTCTGTTCGCCGTTAACTTTGCAAAACAAACACTATGAATATGGAGGCCCCCAAGTCAAAGTTTAGATTGGCATTTTCCTCATCGCGATTTTCGCTATTGTGGAATTTTTTTAAAGGATTTCTGCTGTTGTCATTACTGCTCCGCATTGTATTTATGCTTTGGCAGATGAATGAAGTATCCTGGAGTCCAATAGCAGTAATAAGGACATTGGCTACCGGAATGTTTTTTGACATAGGGGTAGTCGGTTTTGTGGCCTTGCCGGGAATCCTTTATCTGTTACTGTTTCCAAATCGTTATGTTGGTTCCCGATTGGACAGATTTCTTATTTATTTTTTCTTTTCATTGACAGTGCTGTTGTTGGTATTTGTGTTTTTTGCAGAAATTACTTTCTGGGAAGAATTCCGTACCCGTTTTAATTTTATTGCTGTCGATTACCTTATTTATACGCACGAAGTTGTCAGCAACATACAGGAATCCTATCCGTTGCCCTATCTCATTTCGGGAGTGGCGCTGATTACCTTTTTGATTGTCTTTTTGTTTCAAAAGAAAGGCATTTTTGCCTGGACATTTGCAGCAAAGGCCAGTATAAAAGAAAAACTTTCGGTATTTGCTGTTACTGCTGTGCTGTTGACATTTTATATCGGATTTATAAAAAATACTCAGGCAGAATGGTCCTCCAACCGTTATAATAATGAGATTTCCAAAGCAGGAATCTATTCGTTTTTTGCAGAGTTTCGCAATAACCAGATGGAATATACGCGGTTCTATACTTCTATTGATGCGAAAAAAGCTTTTGAAATTGCCAGAGAGCAGGTCAAACAATCTGATAGCCGTTTTTTAAAGGAGGGCACCACTATCCGAAGAGATATAACAGATGTGCAGCCTTCTGATGCGAAACCGAATGTGGTTTTTATACTGATGGAAAGCATGAGTGGCAGTTTTATGAAAGAATTCGGCAATGAAAAAGGCATTACGCCCTATATGGATAAACTGGCACAGGAAAGCATTTTCTTTAGCAATCTTTATGCTACCGGAACCCGAACAGTACGCGGAATGGAAGCTGTAACGCTTTGCATACCGCCTACTCCCGGACAGAGTATTGTAAAGCGGCCAGATAATCAGGGACTTTATACGGTTTCTAATGTTTTTAAAGCTAAAGGCTATCAAAACAGCTTCTTTTATGGTGGCGATGGCTATTTTGACAATATGAACAGTTATTTTGGCGGAAATGGTTTTACTATATACGACCGCGGCAGAGGAAGTGTATTGAGTGATAAAATCAAAACCCGGCGATATAATATTGATGATAACGAAGTGACTTTTGAAAATGCATGGGGAATCTGTGATGAAAATATTTATGACAAAATGCTGAAAGTGGCAGATGAACATTATGCTGCCCAAAAACCGTTCTTCAATTTTGTCATGACCACTTCCAACCATAGGCCATATACCTATCCGGCGAACAAAATCGATATTCCTTCAGGGACGAATAGGGATGGTGCTGTGAAGTATGCAGATTTTGCATTAGGGCAGATGCTGGAAAAGGCAAAAAGTAAACCATGGTTTAAGAATACCGTTTTTGTAATTATAGCCGACCATTGCGCCAGTAGTGCAGGAAAAGATGAAATTGATGTCGCAAATTATCATATTCCGGCTTTTATTTATAATTTGCCGGGCCAAACACCGGAAAAAATTCAGCAGCAATGTTCGCAGATTGACTTGTTTCCGACCTTATTTTCAAAACTACATTGGAATTACCGTTCTAATTTTTTTGGGAAAAATGTTTATGATAAGGAATATACAGAACGGGCTTATGTGGGAACCTACAGAAAGCTGGTATATATGAAGAAGGAAAAAGCCATGATTTTATCCGACCAGAAAAAACAGGCTTTTTATGATTGGAACAAAGAAACCAATGAACTTAAGCCTATTCCAATGGACAAAAAGTTTTTGGAAGAAACCATTGCGGGTTATCAGGCCGCCGATTATTTATTTACAAACAAATTGCTTAAAGAATGACATACATTCATTTTATAGTTAATCCCATTTCCGGGAAAGGAAAACACAGCATCACTAAAGAATTTCTGGAGCATTATTTTCCGGAAACCGATTTTAGGCTTGAAATAGACTATTCCAACTATAAAAAACACGCAATAGACTTAACAAAAAAGGCAATAAGTCAGAAACCTGATATTATTGTAGCCTGTGGCGGTGATGGAACAATCAGCGAAATAGCTTCTCAGTTGGTCAATAGCAATATAAAACTTGGAATTATTCCTGTAGGTTCCGGAAATGGCCTGGCTTCAAATCTTGACATTCCGAAAAATATAACGCAGGCTATCGAAATCATAAAGAAACAAAAATCAGTCGCGATTGATTCCGGCAGGGTAAACCAGCATTGCTTTTTCAGTAATATGGGACTTGGCATTGATGCCATGATTATCAAGAAATACGAGAGTACAAAAAAACGAACACTTTCGGCATATGTGAATGCTTCTCTTAAAGCAAGTTCCCAGTACAAGCCGCAAAAAGCAATATTGCGGTATAATGGTAAAGAGCATTTTGTTGACCCGTTTTTGCTTTTTATTTCGAATTCCAATGAAATGGGTTATAACATGAGCCTTACGCCAAAAGCCAGTCTTTCTGACGGCTATTTGGACATGCTGTATGTGCCGCGTATCGGTTTTTTGGAAAAGATGTTTTTTGGCGGATTGGTTGTAGCCAAACAATGTGAAAAATTCAAAAAAGCAGAACACGCCATGATTCAAAGTTTAAGCGCTGAATTGCCGGACAGAATTTTTACTGATGTACAAATCGATGGCGAATATCACAGGTTGGAAACCAATAAAGTACAGGTAGATATTTTGCCGAAATCCCTCAACGTATTGGTAGCATAATGATTGACTTTTATCAAACTGTAGCATATGAATATCCTGGTAGCTGAAGATGAAATAGGTATTTCAAACTTCCTCAAGCAAGGGCTTGAAGAAGAAAATTATACGGTGACTGTGGCCTCCGATGGCGAAAAAGCACTGCGACTTGCCCTTTCACAACCTTTTGACTTATTGTTACTGGATTGGATGCTTCCCAAATTATCAGGAATAGAAGTTTGCAAATCATTCCGCAAAACCGGCAGGACAGCCCCCATATTATTTCTGACAGCCAAAGATACCGTACAGGAAACTATCGAAGGACTTAAGGCAGGCGCCAATGATTATATCAAAAAACCATTCAGTTTTGAAGAGCTTCTGGAACGTATAAAAGTGCAGTTTCGTTCTGCTGTTGCAGAAAATAATTATGTGTTAGGGCCTATCCATTTGGATAAAGAAAAACATCAGGTTTTTATCCATAATGAAGAAGTCTACCTCACACAGAAAGAATTTTCACTTTTAGAATACCTCATCAAAAATAAAGGCACCGTATGCAGCAGAAGCCAGATTATCAAAGAAGTGTGGAACATACATTTTGATTATGAATCGGGAGTTATAGATGTATTTATCAATTCCATACGGAAAAAACTTGGGTTGCGAAAAGAAGAAGACTATATCAAAACTGTGCGTGGAATTGGCTATATTGCAAATGAAATCTAGCCAATTATGTCCTTGTCTTTCAGAAACAGAATAGCTGTATACAACCTTATCAGCGCGGCAGCACTTATTGCCGTTGTTTTTGGAATAGTCTATTCTGTAGTTCGGCTTTCAGTCAATTATGACATCAATCACGATCTCGAAACAGAAATCCATTACCATCAGGAATTTGTAGAAAGCCAGCCAATTAATCACCTCATGCTCGTTGAGCCCAGCGAATGGGAGGAAAGCGAGCACAATGAAATTAATGTCAATCCTGTATTTGTGCAGATTTTTGACAGCAAGGGCCGTTTTTATGAAAAATCCCGAAACCTCAAAGATGAAACCCTGGAGTTAAAGTTAGGTGAAGAAGAACCCTATACGGTAGATACTTTTTTGGCGGATATTCCCATAAGACAAGTGCAGGCACCTTTGATAAGCCATGGGCATACAGTGGGCTATGTTATTATAGCCATGTCAATGGAACAGGAACTCAGGCTTCTGGACAATTTAAGTAATGTGCTTCTTATTGCCTTCTTTGCCGTATTGATGGCCTTGTTTTTTATTACACGCTTTATTGCTGGTAAAAGTATCAGGCCGGCGGTAGATATTATCAATACGGCCAGCAAGATTACAAATAACAATCTGGGTCAAAGAATAGAACTTCCTAAAAACAAAGACGAACTTTTTGAATTGGCAACTTCCATAAATCAATTGCTCGACCGTATAGAGGACGCGGTGGCACGGGAGCGCAAATTTACTTCTGATGCTTCCCATGAATTGCGAACGCCTTTGGCTGTCATACAGGGAACTCTGGAAGTGCTGATAAGAAAACCGCGAAATAGTTCAGAATACGAAGAAAAAATACAATACTGTATCAGTGAGGTAAATCGCCTGAATGATTTGGCAGACCAATTATTACTGCTGGCCCGATTCGAAAACCAGAAAGCGGCGGTGCAGATAGAAAATATTGAATTGGATGAAATCATACTTCAGGTTTTGGAACGCTATTCCTCAAGAATTGCAGCTAAGAACATTGCTTTGAGTTTCGAATTCAGCGACCATTATAAAATACGCTCCGATGCTTATTTAGTATCGGTTATCATTGAAAACCTGATTTCAAATGCTGTAAAATATACCAAAGAAAAAGGCAGGATTGTCATTACGCTTCACGAATCAGAGGGTAAAATAGCCTGTCTGATTGCCGATAGCGGTGTTGGAATTGCTCCGGAAGACCTCCAGAAAATTTATAACGAATTTTTCCGTGCCGAAAGCCAGCGTCAGGCCATTAAAGGTACGGGACTTGGTTTGTCTATTGTAAAGAGATTGTGCATTCTACTCAATGCAGAATTAAATATCCAAAGTGATTTGGGTAAAGGTACAACAGCCACAGTACTGTTTGATGCGGCAGATTATCGTGAAACAATATAAAAATCACGTTCTAAACGTTTTTTATGGCTCTTTTTTGATTTTGGAACCGGATTCATGTCAACGGTGAGCAGTTTTTCAATTTTATAGTCCTTAAATGTTTCCCGAAGCCTGGTGGTATCATCTATGTTGACGAGCAATCCAAACCGATTTTCCTTTGGAATTTTAATTTTACCATTGTTTATTATTAAAGGAATCGGCTCTCCATATTCCCAAATCATTTCAGGACAATAATTTTGCAGGTCATAAATCTTAATACGCTCTTTCGCTTTGACAGCATGAAGTTTTTGAGGCGAATAATAATCCGGATTTCCTAAAAATGCGCCAATCAACGGCAGGCCAAAAAACATAATGCAAATTTGGAAAGCGATAATGCTGTAAAAGACTTTGCCAAAATTGTTTTTTAGCAGTGACCGTATGATGATAATACCGCAAATTAGAGAAGCAATGGCTACTAAAACATACCATAACCAGAATCCATTCAGGGTTTTTAATACAAAAGGTAAAATAAAAGGCAATACTACAGCTATGATTCCAATCAGACCGAAAGCAAAATAAGCCATCCGTTTCTCATTTTTGGCCAGTGTTTTAAATTTTTCAAAAAAATATTCTATATAAAATCCGGTATTCAAAGCCATTGGAATCAGTACCGGAAGCAGGTATCTTGATTTTTTTTCAGGAATAAGCGATAATAATATTACGGATGCCAATGTCCACAATAGAGTAAATCGGTAAGCCTTTAGATTGGTAACACGGGTTTTCATGTAAGGATAGAGCAGGGCAATAAGGCTTGGGATGGTCCAGATGCCACTTTGTGTAAAAAAGCTCCAGTAATAGAAAAACGGGCGTGTGTTATAGCTCGCCCAACGTGATGCTTCTCTTGTGGTTGTTTCTAAAAATGATTCAGGGTCAGCAAACCGTACATACAAGGGCCAGGAAAGTCCTATGGCTGTACCTAATGCCAATACCAAAATACCATAATGCCATCGGCTTCTTACTTTAAATCCATACGTAAATCCATAGGCAATAAGAAAAGGAAGAAATAGTGCATATAACGAAATAGGTCCTTTGCTAAGAAAAGACAAGCCGAAGAATAATCCGGATAGTATTGCATTTTTGGCTTTTGTGGAGTCTTCCTGCAATAGATTCCATAAAAAATAAAGTGAAGCCATCATAAAGCTATGCGTATACATATCCCATTGGTTATCCCTGCCTCCAAAAAAGATATAAAAAGAAGTAATAAGAAGCAGTCCGTTTTGAAAACTCTGTTTTTTAGTCAGTTCCAGATTTTTGGAGAATTTATACGACATTAATACCAGAAATACTGTCGCAAACACTACAGGCAGCCGTAAACCAAAAAGACTGTCAAATCCGAATAAGATTCCCGCCAGAGCTGTCAGCCAGGTAGGTAAAGGCGGTTTTTCATAACGTGGCAGATTGTTAATTGTGGTAAGCAGCCAGTTGTTGTTAGAAACCATTTCGCGAGCCGTAATAAAATTTCGGGCTTCCATAATGTTGACATAAATAATATCAAGATGCGGAAGTAATAATGTCAGGCTAACAGCCAATAATAGGAGCGGATATTTATGAGGTAGCAGTTTTTTCATTTTTCAGGATAATTAGAATACTTCTGGAATAAATAATAATGCCTAAGAAATGCCCTGCAAAAAGAACGGGGTCTTTTCGGATAATGGCATAAGTAAGAATCAGTAATGAGCCAAAAAAACTAATTGTCCAGAAACCCAAAGGCAAAGACGATTCTTTTCTTTTTTCGGAATAAAGCCATTGATAGACAAACCGGAACGTAAAAAGTATTTGGGAGATGATTCCAAGCCATAACAGCCAAATCGGAATGTTTTCATTTTTTAATAGTCGGTCAAGGTCATAGGAATTATTGTTATATCCATAACCAATTAGCAGGACAGGAAAAAGGAGGATAAAGATGCGGAAAGCTTTGTGCAGTTTTTTCCATTCTCCCTGAAGCTGAAGGTTCCGAATATAGATATAATAGGTAATAGCCTGTCCGAGCATAATTGAAAAATCATCTCTCAAATAACCGTAAACAAATAGCAGGAAAGCGGCCAAGAGGCTAATTTGCCAGAACAATATAGGCGTGAGGATGCGTTTGTGTTTTTCAGAAATAATCCATTGGAGAACCAGCCGGCTCGAAAAAAGAATCTGCGCCGTAAATCCAATAGCATATATCAGCCACGAATTCATCCTTTACGGTTTATAGTGTAGTTGAGGTATTTTTTCTTCATCCACAAATAGGCAAAACAATCTTGTAAGGGACCTATTAATCTGTTCCAAAGATGAAATTTGGATACACCGGCTATTCTGGGAAAATGTTTGACGGGCACTTGCCTGATTCTGCCGCCTTGTAATAATACCATAGCCGGCAGGAACCGATGCAGACCATTGAACATAGGGATTTTTTTGGCTACATCCGTACGGATAATTTTTAGAGGACAACCCGTGTCGTCCATACCATCATGTGTGAAAGCACGACGTATTCCATTGGCGATTTTAGACGAAAGATTTTTGACAAAAGAATCTTTGCGGTTAGCACGCACACCGGTCACCAGCTCGTAACTGTCTGCATATTCCAAAAGAATATTGAAATCCATAGGGTCAGTTTGCAGGTCGGCATCAATATAACCTACCCAGGGAGTATTGGCCGTGTCAAATCCGGCCTTTATGGCTGCGCTAAGGCCATAATTTTTATCAAAAGAAATAAATTCAAAAGCATCCATATTGGAACAAATCTCTTCTATTATTTTTTGACTATTGTCTTTAGAGCCGTCGTTAACGAAAAGTACTTTTGCTTTTTTCCGGGCGTGTAGCATGAAACCGGACAGCTCCTGTTGTACTCTCAAAAGATTGTCTTCTTCATTATAAACAGGGATTATAATTGTAAGCTCAAAGTCCATTTTAGTGGTTTTTCTCTCAAATTTACTTCAAAATCAATGAAATAGAAGTCGGCTTAACATAAATTTTCCTTAAAGTTAATCTAAGAAGGAAAGCATTTCGCAGAGGGTTTCTTAAATTTATAGTAAACAAAAAAACAACCAAATCATGCGAATGCTCGTTACAGGAGCCGCAGGCTTCATCGGATCACATTTGGCCGAAAGATTGCAAGGTCTGGGTCATGAAACGATAGGTTTTGATAATTTTTCAAGCTATTATGCTCCCGAACTGAAAGAGCTGAATGCGGGAATACTTCAAGACAAAGGGATAGTCGTGCATACCTTAGACCTTAGGGATAGTAACGCATTAGCTGATAGGACACCGGACTTTGACTACATTTTCCATCTGGCAGCGCAGCCGGGCATTTCAACCGATTGTACTTTTGAAGATTATCTTTCCAATAATTTTGTCGCAACTAAAAATGTGATTGATTTTGCACTGCGTTGTAAAAACCTGAAACTTTTTGTGAATATAGCTACATCTTCCATCTATGGATTACAGGCTTCTTTTGATGAAGAAAAAGTACCGGAACCCGTTTCTTTTTATGGCGTTACAAAACTGGCAGCGGAAGAACTGGTTTTGGCGGCAAGCAGGGAACACAAGATTAAGGCCTGCTCCTTGCGGCTTTATTCCGTATACGGACCAAGAGAAAGACCTGAAAAATTGTATAGCAAACTTATAGCAGCTGCTTTTTCCGGAGAAGTATTTCCGCTGTATGAAGGCAGCGGTTCGCATTTGAGAAGTTTTACCTATGTTCAGGATATTATTGATGGTATTGTCAGTGTCATAGGAAAAGAGTCTCAGGTAGACAGCCAGATTATCAATATTGGTACTGAGGAAGAACATACTACGCAGCAAGGCATTGATGCTATAGAAAAAATTACTGGAAAAAAAATAAGGATTGAAACCGTGGCACCACGTCCCGGTGACCAGATTCGTACACATGCCGTAATTGGTAAGGCAAGAAAATTGCTAGGATATAATCCCGCAACTTCTTTCGAAGACGGACTAAGGGCGCAGGTAGAGTGGTATACCACCTATTTTGCCTGTGAAGAAACACCATAGGTATAATTAAATTGAAATAAAAAAGCCCTTGATTTCAAGAGCTTTTTTATTGTAGTATGCAGATTAATCTTCTGCCATAACGCCTGCTTTTCTGTAAATGAAGCTGCCGTAAATATGTCTTCTGGCAAAACGGCTTGGCGATTCTGCATTAACCATTTTGATATAAGTGTTTCTTGGTACGCCAATATATTCGTATGAATTCCCATCCAAATGCTGGATTACCAAAATCTGCTTCTCATAATAAAAATCATGGATATTAGACTTGGAAGTAGTTTCTTCATATTCCTCACGGTAACGCTCCTGGGTTTCCGGATTGATACTCACCAAAAAGTGATAGGCTTCAATAACCGATTTGCTCTTTTCCTCTGCTTCCAATCTTCCGGCTTCATCATCTACAAACTTATCCGGATGAGAATCCTTCATAGTATTTCTGTAAATGGTTTTTAATTCTTTTAGCGTTACGGTTTTGTCAACTCCCAAAAGCTTTCTGTGCTCAACAATTCTTTTCATAGTAATAGTACTTCCTTTTTTATCGGCTGCAAAAGTAGTTAAATTAGAATGTAAAATCCTAAGGTGTTCAGTATTAATTTGTAATGGTGATTGGAACTGATTTATAGCTAGTATAGATTTTACCGAAACACTCTTTTTGCTGTCTTTCTTAGATTCTTTGATTAATCAAATAATATCTTACCTTTTACTTTTAATTTTTGAGCTTCTTTCAAAATCTCTTTAGCCAAATTTTCATTTATAACTTTTATTTCGACAATTTCATTGTCATCAACTAATCTGTCTTTTAGTTTTTTAGCATCTGTTAACGACAAACTAGCTCTCTCGTTTAAAAGTTTTACGAATGGTATTTTTTTCATACCAACTTCCCATCCATCAAATATTATTTTTACCATTTCTTTCTGTTTGACTTGTAACTGTATAGGGTCTTTAATTTGATTTGCCATCGAAAAAAACAGGACTTAATTTTTCAAGCTCAATTTTAAGCAAACCTTTTTTATCTTCAATTTCTATATGAGCATTTTTATAATAACCTTTTCGAAGATTTTCATCCATCTAGATTTTCCCAACGTTTTTATTAATGTAATTAGAATAAGGTTGTTTTTTCTTAATTATTATCAAAACTCTGATGACCAAGTAACCCATATAAACAGCATTTGATTGTTATTCTAAATGCTGTTTTCAATAGTTTATTTTTTTTTAGCTTAGTCTGTGTACTAATTTGCTAAACTACTGAAATGCGATATTTTTGTTTACTTTTCTTCTTCTAAAGGTGGTCGAACATATTCCCCGCTGCGCAAAGTCTCCTGACTTTGAGCAATTAATAACTATTATAATTATCAAAAGAACTGTTTCTTAACACATCGATAACAGGATTATCAGCTTTTTCGATAGTCAAAATACCTTCGCCGTTTGCATAATTACTCGCACTCGAATAAATATAATCTGAAGCTTTTACAACAAGACCAGCATGAACAGGGTTCAAATGGATATAATTCAATTTTGACCACATAAATTTTTCTGAATAAATTTCTTCAGCATGATTTCCATATTGCCAGAACTGATAATTTTTGTTACGGCTATGAGATTCTGTGGCTGTTTTGAATCGTTCCAGCATCCATTCCCTTCGACTTTCAGGTTCTGCTTGGATTTTTTCTAAAATTGTTTTAGCAGTAAACTTCTTAAAATCCCTTATTAAATCGGACAATTTTCCATCTTTAGA
>NZ_LMPW01000010.1:572853-572985 GCF_001423985.1 Flavobacterium sp. Leaf359
GAACCGTATACAGTCATGCCCTTATTTTTAATGCAGAAACCCAAACAGTCAATAATACAATCCCGATAGTTTTTCTAGTAAAAACATCAATCCAATCTACTACTGTGGCTGTAATAAAATGAGCTTTTTCCT
>NZ_LMPW01000011.1:0-209 GCF_001423985.1 Flavobacterium sp. Leaf359
CCGCGAAGCTGCCGCTGCCGCCAAGGCTGCACGTTGCAGTGTTCCCGTCCAGCTCGTAGGTGATCTGGTAGGTCCCGGGGGTGCTCTGCGAAACGGAAATCTCTCCCGTGGCCGTATTGATGGACAGTCCGGCAGGCGCGCCGAAGCGCCCTCCTGGGGTGAAGCCTGCCGCTAGGTCCGGCAACAGGTTCGCTTCGTTCTGGCAGACC
>NZ_LMPW01000011.1:268-7329 GCF_001423985.1 Flavobacterium sp. Leaf359
GTACCTATGTTTTGCGTCAAGGTATATTTAATCTGGTGTGTTCCTACAGTGGCTCCGGCCAGATTAATTTCTCCAGTTGTTGGATTTACCGTAATCGTAGCAGAAGTAAAAGTACCTCCCTGGGTGAATCCTGCCGGCAATACCGGTAAAGGATTCGTACCTGAATTTGCACAAACATTCGTATAACTAAATGTTACTTGTGGAGTTTGCAAAGCATTGATTGTAACATTTTCGGTATGGATTCCACCTGAGTTACAACCTGATTGTTCAACCTTATACGTAATCGTATAAACTCCGGCCGGGCTGCTCGCCAAATTAATTTCTCCGGTTGTTGCATTAATAACCAAACCTCCGGTTGCTTCAAAAGTACCTCCCGTATAGAAGTCCTGAGCCAATGTAGGTAATGGATTTGTTCCTGCTTTGCAATAAGAAGGCTGGTAAGTAAATCCTGTTACCGGATTGATTCCATTTTCTAATACAATAGTTGCAGTAAATTGTCCATCATCAGTACAAGTTATGTTATCACCAACTAACGTATACGTAATTTGATGAGTGCCTGGAGTAACTCCAGCAAGGTTAATCTCTCCTGTTGTAGGGTTTACTGTAAGTGTATTAGAAGCAAATGATCCTCCGGAAGTAAATCCTGCCGGCAATACTGGCAAAGGATTCGTACCTGAATTTGTACAGGCATTAGTATAGCTAAATGCTACTTGCGGAGTTTGCAAAGCATTGATTGTAATGCTTTCTGTATGGGTTCCTCCTACATTACAGCCTGATTGCGTAACAGTATATGTAATATCATATTCTCCGGCCGGGCTATTCGCCAAATCAATTTCTCCGGTTGTTGCATTAATAATTAAACCTCCGGTTGCTTCAAAAGTACCTCCTGTGTAGAAGTCCTGAGCCAGTGTTGGCAATGGATTAACTTCAGCCTTACAATACGAAGTCTGATAAGTAAATCCTGTTACAGGCACAATATTCTGGTCTATCTGAATCTGGAAAGTCTGACTTCCTGCATTTATACATGCAGTTGCATCTGCGTCCAGATTGTAGGTTATTGTATGAAGCCCGACTGTTGCCGTTGCCATATCTATTTCTCCAGTCTGTGCATTTACAGAAAGAGTTCCTGATGAAAATTCACCGCCAGTAGTAAAGCCAGAAGGCAATTGCGGTAAAAGATTGGCATTGTTCGAACATACAGGAGTTTCGTAGGTAAAACCTACCGTTGGTGCCGTGCCTGAATTAATTGTGATGGTCACCTCATGGTTTCCGCCATCTATACATCCAACATTCCCTACAACATATTTCACTATATAAGTTCCTGCTGTACTCGCACTTAGGTCAATTTCTCCTGTTGTCGTATCAATTCCTAGTCCGTTTGGCGTCGCCTCAAAAGTTC
Organism: Flavobacterium sp. Leaf359; assembly: GCF_001423985.1. Lineage (NCBI taxonomy): Bacteria > Pseudomonadati > Bacteroidota > Flavobacteriia > Flavobacteriales > Flavobacteriaceae > Flavobacterium > Flavobacterium sp. Leaf359. The sequence continues at coordinate 1,668 of NZ_LMPW01000011.1, forward strand.
CTCCTGCTGCAAAGCCAGGATTTTTTGTGATTACCGGGTTCGTTCCTAAAGTACAGTAAGTACCATTATCATAACTGAAGCCTACTTCTGCAGTAGTTCTTTCATTTACTGTTACGGTTATTGCTACTCTAGGTCCTTCACAGCCGTTTACATCAACATTGCTTACGTAGTATGTTGTTGTTCCTACTGTAGTTGTTTCCGGAGTTGGAGCTGTTGTTGTTCCTGTTCCGCCTACTTCGTCTGTATACCATTTTAACGTATAGTTTTCTGTTGGTGTAGCTGCCAAAGGTTGTGCTACTGCGTTACGACAGTATTCCACAGGAGTGACAACTGTTGGTACATCACTGAATCCGTTGTAAGTAACTGTTACGCTTTTCTCACAGTATCTTGTTTTCCATTTGAAAGTGTATACCCCTGGTGTATTGAATCCTGAAATTGCTGTGGATTTGCTATTTGGACTCGCAATAATCACTTGTGCCGGGTTGTTTTCGTCAGCCACCCATGTTCCAACACCTTCTGCTTCAAGCTGTGTAGCCGTTTCATGGCATGCAAGTGTAACAGGTTCTGTGTTTATGGCCGTATTGGCGACAATAGATACCGCATCCAAAAGATTACCTCCAGCATTGTCTTTCGATCTGAAAACAAAACGGGTTACGTTCTGTCCTGCAGGGACATTATAGGTTCCTTCATAGAAGTTCCATGTAAGTATACCCGGATGTTGTTCAAGCAATACGAATGGTCCCGAAGGTGGGCCTGCCAATAGTTCTAACGTAACGTTGCTGCCCCTTGTTGCATGGGCATAGCTGTATTTGAACTGTGTAATCTCTGAACTGTCAAGGTCCTGATAAACGCCTCTCACATTGTCAAGCGTGGTTGGTGCCGGGTCTGGTGAAAGCGTTTGGATAACCTGACCTCCTTCATAAGGCATATAGCCGTCTATTCCACTGGCATTGCCAAAGAAAAATTCGTTATAAAGCGATGATGTTGGGTCTTCTATGGCATTGGTTCTCCATCCCGGAACTATATTCTGAGGAATGAAGTTCCCCAATCCGAAATTAGCTTCCGGTCTTTCAAAACCGCCGTTCACAATATCTAAATTACAAAGGTCCTGAGGTGTTGTGATACATACATCGAATGTACAGATATTAGGAGCCGTATCGTTCAGGGTCATTCTTACCTTGTAGGTAGCTCCCGGTTCTACTTCTGCCCTATACGACATTACGATGGCATTATTGTATGTACAGGCTAGTTGTTCTAAAGATGTTCCATTGACTTTGTATAGTGTCAGGGTAATTTTTGGTGCCACCACATCCGGTGTGTAGCCTTGCTGATACCTTCCTTTTGCAGAGAAGTTACCCAATTCCAGTACGTGTACTTTTGAAGCGGCAACAAATTCAAACCAGACATCTCCGTTGTTCACGCCTGTACATGCCATTGGTTCCGATGAGGCTGTACTTCCTATAAAACTTGCCTTGATAGCAGACTGCTCACAGGATGTGCCTGCATTTACAGGTACCACCACTGCTTTGGAAGCATCATCGTTTCTTACAAATTTGTGAGGTCCCGACCAGTAGCTGGTGTTATTCGTGCCACAGACAGCCCTTACAAAGAATTCATAAGTTCCTGCTTTCAAATCTGCAAAATCAGAAGTCTGGGGCGTATAGGAATTAGTGGTTACCAGTGTTCCGGTTTGTGGCAAGGTATTGTTATCCATTGGCTGTACGGCTACTTCCCATTGGGTTTCACTGCCTCCTGCCGTCCAGGAAAGTACTCCCGTAGAGTTTACCGTTAAGTTGGTTGGTTGCGGACAAGTAACCGGTCCGCATGTTGCTACTCCCGTATAAATTCTTGAGTCAGATAGTCCTATGCCTCCTATCCAAACCTCATTTCCTGAGTCATCCTTAATTTGTACACGCGCAGTAGTAAACTGCCATTCATTTCCTGCATCATTCCATAACGAAAATTCCACTCCCGTACATAAGAATACTGTAAAATCTACCGGAGGGGGAACCTGACCAAAAGGTCCGGATGGAAAGACCATACTTTGGACTATAACTCCATTCTGTACCAGATTTATTCCACCACCAACTCCTGATGAAGTACCGCCACTTAGGGTAATGGTATATTCACAAAGGTTTTCAAAACTGCATCTTGTAGTGAATTCAAATGGTCCTACCCATTCGCTGTCTTGTGAAGCGCTACATACCGCTCTTACATAGTATTCGTATCGTACGGCAGGCGTAAGACCTGTCACGGTGTATGGATTCGTTGTCGTATTGTGCAGGTATTGCGCATCGCCATCTCCAACAGGAGCAGGCAATTCTGCCGGCTGTACGTAAACGTCCCATGAAGTTTCTGTTCCGTTTGCATCCCATGAAATTTTGGCCGATGTATCGATAATATCAGTTACTGCAAGATTATTAGGAACAGGACATGTTGGTATGTCTTCTATGACTACCTTATCTATCACCAATAATTGTCCTCTATAGCCCCATGCATTAGGAGTTTTTTGTGGGATATGCCAAGCTATATTGATATCTCCTGTAACACCTGCAGGAAGGTTGATTACTTTTTCCTTCCATTCCGAATTGTTCAAAGGCGGTACACTTTCATAACTGACATCATATAATATAGTTGTGAATTGACTAAGTTCATTTCCGTTTGTAGACAATTTTACTGTAAGATCTTCCTTGAAATCTTCGCCCCAAAGTACCCTGTAGTAGTAGCGCAGGCGCTGGCCAGGCCTTACGGTTATGGTTGGTGAAATCAACCAGTCGTCATTATTACCGTTAGAACCTGTAAATATCATTGCCGCATGCTCCCCTTCATATGGGTTTAGCGTGTTATTCAGGTTCCATGCAAAAGTATCGGCATTGCCGTTCACTACCCGCCAGCATTCTTCTGATACCGATCCGGGATCGAATGTCTCAACAAACGGTGTCGTAAAGGCATTACATAGTGTGGTAAATTTGAAAGGCCCTACCCATTGGCTCTGTTCTGAAGCACTGCAATAGGCTCTTACATAATATTCGTATTGCGTGTTTGGTTGTAGCGTTGTCCCTGTAGCATAAGCCGTATTGGTGCTTGTCAGCTGACCATTTCCGGTAGGGATTCCCGAACCTGCATTCTGTACCACAACCTGCCATTGTGTTTCCAGATATCCTTTAGTCCAGGACAATACGGCCGAGGTTTGCGTAATATTAGCAGCCTTAAGTTCAGATGGATTTGGACATGCCGGAGCATCTTCAACCTTCACATCATCAATCTGTAAAACGGACGTACCTCCGGCTGTCGAAAATGATGGCGGTACCCTAAAGGCAATATAAACCGGTCCGTTGGCATTGATGTAAAGTGATTTCTCAATAAAATCGGTATTGGTAAAATCCATCAGCGGCATGATGACGCTAAAGCTTGCCGGATTCCTATCTGTAGTCGACATCAAAACCTCTACTCCAAATCTAGGATTTGGAAACATGGGTCCCAAAGCTGATCTATATTTGAACTTTAAGGTTTTTGTTCCTACAACATTAATTGCTGGTGAAATAAGCCAGTCGTTGTAGGATGCCGTAGGGAAAGGAAAAGTTCTACCCTGAATTGCCGCAAATGTAGGATCTAAACGCCAAGTAGTTCCATCAGCATTCGCATCCGTAATAGTCCAGCACGATCTGTGATTGTTCACATCTGCAGTATCGAAATTCTCATGGAAAGGCGTATCAAAAACACCACAAACCGTTGTAAAATAGAATGGTCCTACCCAATTGCTCTGCTGTGTGGACGAGCAGTAGGCTCGTACATAATATTCGTATTGGGTAGCATGGGTTAGCTGGTCTGCTGTATATTGAGGTGTATTGACAAGCACTCCGCTTCCTGTTGGGATGCCTGTATCCTTGCGCTGTACTACAACCTGCCATTGCGATTCCGTATCACCTGCAGTCCATGATAATTGGGCTTGCGAGGTAGTAACATTGTTCGCCGCAAGTCCTAACGGGTCAGGACATGCCGGTTTGTCTTCAATAAACACATCGTCAATTGAGATTCTGGTTGCAGTATGCCCTGAGCCGGGAACGACAACCCATGCAATATTTACATTGCCTGTTATGTTCGCCGGAATATTGATTATTTTCTCTTGCCAGGCCGTATTCGTAATTGGCGTATCCGGAAGCAGTACTGTCGTAAAGTTATCTGCTCCTACACCTGTAGTCGAAATCCTAATTCCATAACTGGCAACTCCACCTACAACCTGATGTTTGTATCGTAGTCGTTTCTGTGTCCCGTTGAAATTAATCTGAGGAGAAACAAACATATCATTATTATTATTTTGGAAGGTATTTGTCTGCATAGTAGCATAACCTGCCAAATAAGACCATCTTTGTCCATCTCTGTTCACATCAATAGCTGTCCAGCATGGTTCTGAAACTGTTGTCGATGTTCCATTAAATGCTGTAGAGTAAGGCGTATTAAAAACGGCGCATTGTGTCGTAAACCGATACGGTATTCCCCATTCTCCTGTTGTAGCTCCACATACGGATCGAACATACAGGTCATACGATTGACCGGCTGCCAATCCTGTATTGATTAAATTATCAATATTGGTATTGGTAATTGTTCCGGGACCTGTTGGAACACCCGCTCCTGCAGGCTGTACCACATATTCCCATGAGCTTGCCAGATTGGCCACATTATCCCAGGAAAATGTAACACTATTCTGAAGTAGGTTTTTATAGGTGAATACACCCGGTGCCCCACAGCTTGAAAAACTCAATTCAAAATTAAAGCAGATACTTGTTGATGCTGCTAATGTTGAAGAAATTACGATAATGTAAGTATGACCAGCCTGTACATATAAATTAGTTATGTATTTCGGCACACTTGTAGCTGTTGTATTTAATCCTGCAAGGCAACTCACCCCTACAGTACTACAATTGTCATAAACGAATACGCCAGTAATGGCATTACCAAAACATCCGGAACCCGGTGAAGACGGAAGCGTCATCTGTTTGATATTCAGCAATCCGTTTTGTGTAGGCGTATAGGAGAAAAAGGCTTTTGCTCCATTAAGAAAATTACCTGTAACTCCGGCTGGGAGACACCCCGAACCCTGGGTCGTATAGCTCGTCGGGTTGTCTGCAAAAAGGTTAAGGTTGCTCGACAGAACATAAGGTGTCGTAGTCACCGGAATTACGATTGGAGAAGCACATGACAATCCCATTTTTTTTGTCCTGAATGGAAAGGGTCCTGCCCATTCACTCGCCGTATCGGCGTCACATACCGTTTTGATATATACGTCATAAGCGGTATCCGCATCAAGCGAACCCGCTGCATAAGAATTCTGTACGCTGATGCCGGTAGCTGCCGGTGCCGTTCCCTGCGTTACAACCTGAATCTGAAAATCAAATGCCGTTGGGTGCGTCCAGGCTAGGTTGGCACCACTTGACGTGATATTGTTTGCTGAAAAATTAGTCTGACTTACTTTCTGGCAGGATTCCATAACCCTGATGTTGTCCAGAAACCAGGCATCTCCGCTTGGCGATGCACCGGCTTGGGTGTTGATGACCACAAACGCGATATGGACATTCAGTCCAACTGGAATGTTTGAAGGGATAGGGACTATCTTTTCTTCATAGGCCGTCTGCGAACCCACATTAAGGTCTGCTTCTGTCCA
>NZ_LMPW01000011.1:7345-12282 GCF_001423985.1 Flavobacterium sp. Leaf359
GGACTTTAATATTACGGTATATCCGGCCGGGTCTGTCTGTCCTGCTGTAGACAGCCTGATTTGGTAGATGGCCCCGTTATTGGCACTGGTTGCCTGTTTTGAATAAAAGCGGATTTCCCCATTCTGAGGAATCGGAACTATAGGCGTTGCCAGAAAATACTGTGCGGTATTTCCGGCACCGATGTTTTCTGCACTCGGATTCAAAAAAGCCGCACCGGTTCCTCTGTAACTGTCAGGAGAAATTCCCCAGTTCAGGGTTCCAACATTATTTCTAAAGGATGCCCATGTAGCGGGAATGCCGCTTTCAAATGTTTCCAAAGCCATTTGCGCATGGGCGCTGATGGAAATGAAAAGCAAAAACAAGGGGATGACAATTCTTTTCCTGACACAATTAGGTATCAGTCTGTCATGAATTGTTGAGAATCGATAAAAACAGGTCTGTAAGAGCCTGCCCATTATCGAAGCAAATGGTAATTCTTTTCTCATAAAGTCATACATTTTTCAGTTAGTGTTTCGTCATAAAAATAGAAACTACTACTAACCTTTTTTAAAGTATGCCTTTACTATTTACTGAAATTTGAAAATCTAAATATTATGTTAAAATATTAAAAATCAAACCATTATCTCTTAAATAAAACAAAAAAAATCAATTGGATTTTTCTCTGTTATTTTGGAGATTTTCAATAATATCATTTAATTTTAATATATTTTTTTCACTTTTCTTAATTAATACATAGAAAAATATAACAACCACAATTATTAAGATTAAAGTTGTTAGGATGTAATAATTGTATTTAGAAATTTCGGTTTTAAGATTTTTATTTTGAGTTTTATAGCCCTCATTAATCAGGTTATTGATTGATTTTCTTTCGGACTCTTTTACCTTCAATTGAGTTTCCAAAAAGCGGGCATGAAATTTTTCATAATTGCTCCAATCATTCACCGCCAGGTAATTTTCTAAAAGACCATTATAAATACCTCGGTTTAAAACAAGATCGCCCACACTATTTGAAACAGCCAATGCTTCTTCAAGTTCTTTTATAGCGTCACGATATCTTCCTTCTAACGTATAAACTTCTGCCAAACCTTTTTGGGCAAATGCCTGAAGACTGCTGGCATGTATTCCTTTCGTAATTTCGATGGCTTCAAAAAAACTTTTCTTTGCCGATTCATAATCCGATAAAAGAATATAGCAATTGCCTTTATTATAAAGTGCAATACTTATATTGGTCTTTACCATGCTATTATCTACTCTGGCGAGTTCTGCTATTCCTTTGTTAAAAAAATTGATTGCTATATCGCAGTTTAATTTTTCCTTATAGATGAATCCCCTCACTATATGATTCCTTCCCAAATGATACATCACAGAGTCTTTTACAGGATAGGCCATACAGAGTTTTTCTGCCTCATTAAGGTATTGTATGGCTTCATCATATATTTTCATCTGCTGGTATTGGATTCCCATTTTATTGGCAATCTTAATCTTCAGAATCGGGTCATCTATATGGTTGGAGAGCTTATTGGCCATGATGACATATTCCAGCGATTTTTGGTAGTCCCTTTTTACTGAATAAGCATCAGCAACAAGCATAAGCCCCCTAATTTTAATCTGGGCATCATCCTTAGCGTTGGCAATAATATACTTGCCCGCCTCTATTGCTTTTTCAGGCTTTTCATAAATTTCCATACCGCTGGCCCTGATAATGCTATCCGCCTTCTTCATGGATTGCGCAAAAGAGGCATTGCCGAAGAGCATGACAAAACCTAAAAAAGCTGAGAAAAAATAGCGATTATACTGCATGGCTGTTCACTTTTTCTTGTTTAAGGGCTTCCGTTTCTTCTTTCAGCAGGTCAATAAATGTACCCGGCGCAATTCCTGTTATCGATTTGAAAACCGTAGCAAAGCTACTATGGGATGAAAAACCGCTCTTTTCAGCCAGATAGCTGATTTTATAGTGCATATAATTCGGGTCTTCTTTCAATTTCCCTATAATAAAGGTAATACGCAGTTTGTTGATATAGGTATTAAAATTATCCTGATAATGCTTGTTTATTATTTCGGACAGGTATTTCGTATTGGTATCAAATTGCCCTGCCAAGACTGCCAGCGACATTTCTTTATTGGTAAATCGGGTCGAGTTTTCAAAACGTTTCAATTTGGCAAGTATCACCTGTTCTGTTTCTGCCGGAATTGCTATTTTTTTATGGGTTTCCCGTTTTTCAGGTTGTAACCTTACAGGATTATTGGTTCTTATTTCCAGATAGCTGATGATTTCTTTCAAACGTTTTTTCTTCAGGTAATTTTTCAGCCAAAGCAAAAAACCCGCAACCAGCACGAAAAACAATACCCCAACAGCCACATAAAAATAATCGGCATAACGCGTTTTTGCTTTCTGGAAATCGGCCTCCTGTTCCTGGCTGATTAAATTATAAGCTGAATTAACCGCATCCTGCTCTGATTCCTCAACCGTGTCATAGGCCTTAAGAAACTTATTATCAAACAATTGGTAGTTTTTCTTGTCGTTCAAGGCAAGATAATTGATTCCCAACTGCTTGTTGATTACTTTTAAAAGCGCTTCATTTTTAAGTCGGGTAGCCATTTTCATAGATACCAGTAAAGTATCAATGGCCCTGGTATGTTGCTTTTCATGAAAATAGACGGCACTTAACTCATTTAAAAGTGCTATTTCATTGAGAAAATCAAAATTTTTCTGGTTTTTGGTGAGTTTTTGCGCCTTTGCCAAATAATAATTTGCAGAGTCAATTTTTGCAAGACCAACTAATGCTCTGGCTTTGGTAATATAAAATTCTTGACGGAGCAAGGCATTTTTGCTAAAAGCAGGTTCATATTTTTTATCCGCGTTTTGTAATAGCTCAAAAGCCTTTTGATAATTCTGCCTGTCCAGATACATGCCCGAATTACCGATTAAGATTTTGGCTTCAAAGAAGTTCTGGTCTTCTTTCGATTTGAGTTCCGAAATTTTGGCGGCCGCATCTTCAAGGCATCTTTTTGACTGATTGTCCAAATATATAGCCCTGAAAAGCTGTGATTTGAGAAGCAGAATTTTTATTTTTTCTTCCTCTTTGGCACCATCGGCAAACTTTCCTGCCTCAAAAACATTAATAACAGAATTATTGTAATCGCCTTTTGCCCAATAACTTTCTGCCAGCAACAGGTAAAATTTTGTTTTCTGAGTATCTGACGGATTATTCTTTAGCAAATATTGGCCGATTTTTACCGCTTCATCAGGATTTGAGCGTACAAGTTCATAGGCCTTGACCAGCAGTGACTCGTTGGGAGTTGCAGATTGCCCATAAGCAGGGCTTTTCAATAAGCAAACTGCCATGAGAATTAACCAACATATATAATGGCGACAGGGTTTCATTTTTTTGGTAATTCTAAATTATGGTTTTCCGTAAAAAAACTGTTTTTACAAATATATCCCCTTTTCTTGTATTTTAAGAAATATACCTATAGAATAATACATTTACCGTGAAATTAATATAAAAAAACCGCCAGATTGTCTGGCGGTTTTCTTTAATCTTTTCTCCATTTTTTAGTTTCCTCAAAAACATGTTCCAATATGCGGGCCTCTTTTTCATCAAATTCGACATTTCTTCTGGACATGACTATCCTGGCTGTTTCAAAAGCCTTTTTGGTGACATAGGTTGTAAATCCTGCCGCTCCGCCCCATGAAAAACTTGGTACAAAATTACGAGGGAATCCGCTTCCAAAAATATTCGTACTAACTCCAACTACTGTTCCGGTATTAAACATAGTGTTGATACCACATTTGCTATGGTCTCCCATCATCAAACCGCAAAATTGCAGGCCGGTTTTAGCAAAACTTTCGGTTTCATAGCTCCACAATTTCACTTCTTCATAATTATTTTTCAGGTTTGAATTATTACTGTCAGCTCCAATATTACACCATTCACCCAAAACGGAATTTCCTAAAAACCCGTCGTGTCCTTTATTGGAATAGGCGAAAAGTACAGAATTACTGACTTCTCCTCCTACTCTTGAAAAAGGACCAACTGTTGTAGCACCATATATTTTAGCCGCCAGTTTTACCTGTGCTCCTTCACAAAGTGCAAAAGGTCCCCTGATTACGGAACCTTCCATAATTTCAGAATTTTTCCCAATATAAATAGGACCTGTTGAAGCATTCAGGGTTACGAATTCCAGCTTAGCGCCTTCTTCGATAAAAATATTTTCGGGAGCAATGACATTGACACTTTTAGGAATTGGTTGTGAAACCCTGTCTTCTGTCAAAAGTTCAAAATCTTCACGGAGGGCTGCATCATTTTTTTGAAAAATATCCCATGTATGTTCAATTGTAATACAATCGTCGTTGTATTCCAGAATTTCATAGTTTTCGAAATCGACTTCTTCCTGGCTTTCTTCAGAGAAAAAAGCAATTACTTCTTCTCCTTTGAAAATAGCCTGATTTTGCTCCAGTGACTTCACCATTTCAGCCAATACTTCATTTGGTAAAAAAGAAGCATTAATCATAATATTTTCAGGCATTTCTACCATGGGAAATTTTTCCATAAGGTATTCTTCCGTCAGGCTCGTGGTTGTATAACCCAGATATTTTTCCCACTTTTCGCGGATAGTAAGAATCCCCACACGAATATCTGCCACTGGTCTGGTAAATGTAAAAGGTAATAAGGCATTCCGGACGGTTCCGTCAAAAAGTATATAGTTCATCTTGTTTAGTTTATAATTGATAGTTGATAGTTGATAGTTGATAGTTTTGGATTGTGGATTTATGATTTTAGATTTATGATTTAGGCTTTAGACTTTAGACTTTAGACTTTGGATTTATGATTTTAGATTTATGATTTTGACCTAGAAATTCAAGAACCTCAGAACCTTAGAACCTTAGAACCTTAGAACCTTAGAACCTTAGAACCTTAGAACCTTAGAACCT
>NZ_LMPW01000011.1:12313-69956 GCF_001423985.1 Flavobacterium sp. Leaf359
AACATCCCAAAGTTACAAAGTAAAAGTATAAAAAGAATACCTTCCAAATAAAAAAGCCCTCCAAAATCTGGAAGGCTTTTCTGTTATCTTGAACCTGCAAAAATTATTTTGCGTGTTTAGCGTATTTCGTTTTGAATTTGTCGATACGTCCTGCAGTATCAATCAATTTAGACTTACCTGTGTAGAAAGGGTGAGATGTTCTTGAAATCTCCATTTTTACAACCGGATATTCAACTCCTTCGTGAATGATTGTTTCTTTTGTTTCTGCTGTAGATTTAGTAATGAAAACATCGTCATTTGACATGTCTTTGAAAGCAACTAATCTGTAATTCTCTGGGTGAATTCCTTTTTTCATCTTATTTGATTTTTTATTCAATTGGCTATAAGCTGTTCTGAAGCTTTTCGTATTGAAAAGGTATAAACCTCTTATAACTTTTTAATTTTTAAACTTTTATTGTTTTGAGTCTGCAAATTTACAATTATTTTTTAATCTGCAAATCTTTATTGCTCTTTTTTTTCCGGCATTCCACATTGATTTTTATCCCACTGTAATTACGGATTTCTTATATTTGTAGATTAATTCTTAAAAACAGATAAAATGGGCGAAATTACATCTCCTGCCAAGTCAGCAGTTCAATATGGAGTATTTTTTGGAGTAATTATGGTTTTAGAATTTGTCATCCTGTACATAATCGGGATAGATACTATAACAAATCCAGCGGTCGGGATTGTAATCAACCTGCTTAATTTTTTCGTATTGCCTATTCTGTTCATTACTCTTGCCTGCAATAATTTCAAGAAAAACATAAACAACGGAGTTATTTCTTTTAGCCAATGTCTAAAAGCCGGAGTAACAACTGCTTTCATTGCAGCATTAATTTATGCCATTTTTACGGTTATCTTTAATCTTATTTTTCCGGAATTCACACAGGAAATGCTGGAAAAGACAAGAACAATGATGACAGAAACAAATCCAAACATGTCACAAGAACAGCTGGATATGGCTTTATCATGGTCAGAAAAATTCTCAAGCCCATTTATAGTGGTTCCTTTTACATTGGCCTTTTATTCTTTTGTAGGGTTTATATATTCACTAATTATTGGTGCCATTTTAAAAAACGATAGACCGCAAGGTTATTAATAAATGAATCTATCCATTATTATACCTCTTCTCAACGAAGAAGAGTCCTTAAAAGAATTACAGCAGTGGATTGAAAAAGTCATGACTGCCAATAATTTTTCCTATGAAGTCATATTCATAGATGATGGCAGTACCGATAATTCCTGGTCAATTATTGAAGGACTGTCACAACAAAATCCAAACATAAAGGGAATCCGTTTTTTGAGAAACTACGGAAAATCTCAGGCATTGCATGCCGGCTTTGCCAAAGCTCAGGGCGATGTTATCATAACTATGGATGCCGATTTACAAGACAGTCCGGATGAAATTCCGGAATTGTACTCCATGATTGTTAACCAGAAATACGACCTGGTTTCGGGCTGGAAGAAAAAACGCTTTGACTCAGTCGTATCTAAAAACCTACCGTCAAAATTATTCAATTGGGCCGCACGGAAAACTTCCGGAGTTCAGCTAAACGATTTTAATTGCGGGTTAAAGGCCTACAAAAATGTAGTTGTCAAAAACATAGAGGTCTCCGGCGAAATGCACCGCTATATCCCGGTATTGGCGAAAAACGCCGGGTTTGCGAAAATTGGAGAGAAAATCGTAGTACACCAGGCCCGAAAATACGGCTCTACAAAATTTGGAATGGAGCGGTTCATTAACGGTTTCCTGGATTTGATTACTATCTGGTTTCTTTCCCGCTTTGGAAAAAGACCAATGCACCTGTTTGGCGCCTGGGGCGTCCTAATGTTTATCATCGGGTTCTTATCTGCCGGCTACATCGGATTCATGAAGCTTTACAGATTATATGACAAACAGACCACCATATTAGTTACAGACAACCCGTGGTTTTATATCGCCCTGACGACCATGATTATAGGAACCCAGTTGTTCCTTGCCGGTTTTTTGGGAGAAATCATCCTCAGAACTAAAAATAACGAAGAACGATATAAAGTTTCTAAAGAAATAAATCTTTAAATTTAAAGTTCAATTTAAATTTTAAATCCGAAATGCACATCGAACAGCATATATTAGACAAAGTAAATGTTTGGCTATCGCCAATTTTTGACGAAAAGACACATAAGGAAATTACCGAAATGATGACTTCTTCCCCAAAAGAACTGGAAGAAAGTTTCTATAAGAATCTCGAATTCGGAACCGGAGGCATGAGAGGAATTATGGGTGTGGGAACCAATCGTATCAACAAATACACACTTGGAAAAAACACTCAGGGAATTTCGGATTACATGAAAAAAGTATTTCCCGGTGAACACCTTAAAGTAGCCATTGCTTACGATTGCCGCCATAATAGCGACACGCTTGCAAAAGTTGTAGCCGATGTTTTTTCTGCTAACGGAATCAAAGTATACCTGTTTTCAGAATTACGCCCTACGCCTGAATTGTCTTTCGCCGTAAAACACCTGAAGTGCCATGCCGGTATTGTCCTTACGGCTTCTCATAACCCGCCTGAATACAACGGCTACAAAGTATACTGGCAAGACGGCGGCCAATTGGTTCCGCCTCAAGATGCTGAAATCATACAGGTTATTGAAGACCTGGGTTATGACCAGATTAATTTCCAGGCTAACGAAAAGCTGATTGAATATGTCGATAAAAAAATTGACGAGGCTTTTATCCATTCAACCATTGAAAATGCCAGTTTCAATACGCCTGCCGAAGCTAAAAAGAACCTGAATGTTGTCTATACTTCATTACATGGGACTTCCATAAAATTGATTCCTGAAGTTTTATCAAAAGCAGGCTATACTAATGTCAATATTGTTCCGGAACAGGCCGTTCCAGACGGAAACTTCCCTACCGTAAAGTCTCCAAACCCGGAAGAACCGGAAGCATTGACCATGGCTTTGGCTTTGGCTGACAAGCTGAATGCTGATATTGTTGTGGGAACCGACCCTGATTCTGACCGCCTTGGTGTTGCTGTTCGTGACAATGATGGCAAAATGGTTCTTTTGAACGGAAACCAGACTATGGTACTGATGACTGCCTATCTGTTACAACAATGGGAAAAGGCAGGTAAGATTACCGGAAAAGAATTTATTGGCTCTACTATTGTTTCTACTCCAATGATGCTGGAACTGGCTTCTGCCTATAATGTAGAATGCAAAGTAGGATTAACCGGATTCAAATGGATAGCCAAAATGATTAAGGACTTCCCGAACCAGAAATTTATTGGTGGCGGTGAAGAAAGTTTCGGATTTATGGTGGGCGATGCCGTTCGTGATAAAGATGCTGTTGCAGCCACATTATTGGTTTGCGAAATTGCAGCACAGGCAAAAGTCAATGGAAGTTCACTTTATAAAGAATTACTAAACCTGTATGTAGACTTCGGGTTTTATAAAGAATACCTGATTTCCATCACCAAAAAAGGAATTGAAGGTGCGGCAGAAATCCAGACCATGATGTTTGAATTACGACAAAATCCTTTAAAAGAAATCAACGGCCAAAGAGTGCTGATGGTTGAAGATTACCAGAATTCAACCGCTTTAAATTTATTTACGGGCGAAACCGAAGAATTAAAAGTCCCGAAATCAAACGTTTTGATTTATTATCTGGAAGACGGAACAAAAATATGTGCCAGACCAAGCGGTACGGAGCCTAAAATAAAATTCTATTTCAGCGTAAACGAGCCTTTGGATGCTGTTGAACACGCCAAAGAAGTCGAAAAAAATCTTGACCAAAAAATAAAAAATATTGTTGCTGAAATGCAATTGCAATAATTTCAAGCAAATCCAATTCGATGAGCAATTTTAAAAAAATAATTCCCTTTGTCCTGCCTTATAAAAAATATGCCTATCTGAACATATTTTTTAATATTCTATACGCCCTTTTCAGCACACTGTCATTTATCTCACTGATTCCGATGATGCAGGTACTTTTTGACCAGACAAAGAGAAATACAACCAAGCCGGAATTTGAAAGCATTTTCAAAATAACCGACTACCTTGAAAGCTACATGAGCTATAAAATCACAACATTGACAGACAATCATGGCGTGCAGACTACGCTTGCTTTTATGGTAGCAATTATCATCTCCATATTCCTGCTGAAAAACCTGTTTGATTATCTGGCCATGTTTTTCATCACTTTCCTAAGAAACGGGATTTTAAAGGACATAAGGAATGCCATGTATAAAAAAACACTTGAACTGCCACTTTCTTTTTTCTCCGAAAAACGTAAAGGAGACGTAATTTCAAGAATTTCGGGCGATGTTTATGAAGTACAGACTTCTTTCCTATCCATATTGGAACTCATCGTTAAAGAACCTCTTACGATAGTTTTTACGATTGTGGCCATGTTCACAATAAGCACCAAGCTTACAATATTCGTATTTGTTTTCATCCCTATTTCAGGCTATATCATTTCAATTATTGGTAAACAGCTCAAGAAAAAATCTACCCGTGCACAGGAAGAACAAGGCGTGTTTCTTTCTACGGTAGAAGAAACATTAGGAGGATTAAAAGTCGTGAAAGGCTATAATGCAGAGAAATACTTTAATAATGTTTTTCAGAAATCAACTTCCCGGTTTTTTAATCTGTCCAACAATATAGGTAACAGGCAAAATCTGGCATCTCCTGTAAGTGAATTTATGGGGATTACAGTAATTGCCGTTTTGTTATGGTATGGCGGAAACATGGTGCTTATTGACAAAACATTAGAAGGCGCAGCTTTTATTGCTTATATGGGATTGGCATACAACATCCTTACACCTGCAAAAGCCATTTCTAAAGCTTCCTACAGCATCAAACGAGGAAATGCGGCAGCCGAACGTGTTATGGAAATCCTGGAACAGGAAAATACAATTACGGACATTCCGAATGCAGTAGAAAAAGAATCCTTTGAAGAACATATCGATATAAAAAATATCAACTTCAGGTATGAAGAAGAAAACGTTCTGAAAAACTTTTCTTTAGAGGTACAAAAAGGGCAAACCGTAGCTTTGGTCGGGCAATCCGGCAGCGGAAAAAGTACGATTGCCAATCTTCTGACACGTTTCTATGATGTTCAGGAAGGTGAAATAAAAATTGACGACACCAACATCAAAGATTTAAAATTAAATTCTTTAAGAGGCCTGATGGGCCTGGTGACTCAGGACAGCATCTTATTTAACGATACTATAAAAAACAACATCCTGTTAGGCAAACAGGACGCTACTGATGAAGAAATCATCACCGCCCTGAAAATTGCCAATGCCTACGAATTCGTAAAAGACCTGCCAAACGGCATCAATACAAACGTGGGAGACAGCGGTAACAAATTGTCTGGCGGACAAAAACAACGATTGAGCATAGCACGTGCTGTCCTGAAAAATCCGCCAATCATGATTCTGGACGAAGCAACTTCTGCTTTGGATACAGAAAGCGAAAGACTGGTTCAGGTAGCCCTGGAAAATATGATGCAGAACAGGACATCGATTGTTATTGCCCATAGATTGTCAACCATCCAAAAAGCAGACAAAATTGTGGTAATGCAAAAAGGTGAAATCGTAGAACAGGGAAACCACGACGAATTGCTTGCCAGAAACGGAGTGTATAAAAAACTCGTAATGATGCAATCATTCGAATAAAAAGCCAAAAACATGTATCAGAACAATCCAAATATCAGTCTTCCGGAAAATCTCGACACCGTAGTCTGGAAATATTTGGATTTGTCAAAATTCCTCGACCTTCTTTTATCGAGAAAGCTCTTCATGTCACGGTCGGATAAATTTGAAGACCAGTATGAAGGTACATTCAGCGAACCAACTTTTGAAGAAATCCGGAAGATTTCAGAGAACAATCCGGAGTTTTTGGATGCCTACAAAACACAGCGAAAGAATGTGGTCATTAGCAGCTGGCATATCAATGAATACGAGTCTTTTGCCATGTGGCAGATTTTCACCCAAAACAGTGAAGGACTTGCAATACAATCTACTATTCGAAGAATACAGGAATCTTTGCATTTAGAGAAACAATATGTTCAGCATATCGGGGAAGTCAATTACATTGATTACAAAAAAGAATACATTCCTTTTAACGATGACTTCTTCCCTTTTCTCTTCAAGCGAAAAAGTTTCCAATACGAAAGAGAAGTTCGGATTATTTCCAATCTTTCTTCCCACAACCTGACTATAAATGAAGGTGTAAAGATTGATATAGACATCAATAAAATGATTGAAAAGATATACATTCACCCGAAGTCCGAAAACTGGTATAAAAATCTTGTCATCCAATTGGTAGGCCAGCTTGGCTTTGATTTTACTATTGAAAAATCCGATTTGGAAAGCGACATATTAATCTAAAAAAAATCCCCGGACAATTCCGGGGATTTTTTTAGGCTCCGTTTCCGTTTCCTATCGGATCGTATTTTTCGGTTTTCCAGTCCGGAGAAAGCAGCTCTACATAATAGTAATGTACTGCATCGTTCTTATCAAAGGCTCCGTTCTTATTAATATCTTCTATGGTTCTGTAATAAAGCCTGTTCTGGGCTTCAACTATATTCCAATCAATCAGTTCCTGGTAATCTTCAGAAAGTTTCTGGAAATGCTTGCCGTTAATTTCGCTGATGTAAAGACATTTGATATCGTTTGCATCTAATTTTCCATCCTTATTCGTATCCATATCGACTAACGAATACACCAGAATCTGCTTTTTGGTTTTATCAGAAATCGTGTTCAGGAAAGTCACGGTCTGCATCTGTATTTTTTTATCCGTTAGCGGTTTCAGCGCTGTAGAATCGATATGCTGGAATTTCAGGTTTTCAAAATATCCCGTAAGCTCAAACCTATTGTAATTGGAAATGGCATAGCTCACTGAATTGGTCTTGCTTGAACCATACGTCCTTGAGTTCCCGTCATACACTCGCACATCGCCAATAGCATGAATAAGGTATTTTGTGCCCTCCATGTGAATTGGAAGGTCGGCAATTTTTATTTGCGAAGAATCCGGCTTGGTCACCACTTTTTCCGGCTTTGAGTCATAAATTACCTTTGGAGTTTCCTCCTTTTCTTTACAACTGGCCAAACAGGCCACTGCCGCTACGAGTATATAGGTTTGAAATTTTCTCATTTCATCAGCTTAAAAGTCATTCAAATATAAAGATAAAACTTCAGAATTTCAATTTATAATCTTGCAGTAAGCTTAACATTGAAAACCCTCGTTGTCATATAGTTCGGAATTCCGTACTGAACCTTAGTATAAACATCTCTCACCCAGGTATTTGTTATCGCGTTTTGGTTATTAAACATGTTGAATATTTCAAAACCAAGCGACAAGTCCTTAAAGCGTTTTAACCAGTGCCCGTCAGGTCTTAACTCATTTTTTTCTGTGAAAACATAAGAAAATCCTACATCTGCCCTGCGGTAATCACGAAGGCGGCTCTGGTATACATACGGGTCAGCATACGAAGGTGAACCACCCGGCAGACCTGTGTTGTACACCAAATTCAGATATAACTTGAGGTTAGGAATATTTTTTACATAATCCTGGAACAGTATCCCAAACTTCAATCTCTGGTCTGTTGGCCTGGCAATATAACCCCGGTTGTTGATGTTTTCTTCCGTTTTCATATATCCGAAGCTGAACCAGGATTCTGTGCCCGGAACAAACTCTCCATTCAATCGAGCATCAAAACCGGCTGCATAGGCTTTGGCATCATTATTTGCACTATAACGAATCCTTACGTTATCAAGCGTATAGGTATTTACATCCGACATCGATTTATAATAGGCCTCTGTAACCAATTTAAACGGTCGTTGCCACATCTGAAAGCTATAGTCGTTGCTCAATACAACATGGATGGACTGCTGTGCCTTAACGTCCGGATTTACTTTTCCGTCAGCACCGCGAAGCTCTCTGTAAAATGGCGGCTGGTGGTACAACCCTCCGGAAAGACGGAACACCATATCGCTATCCCAATCCGGCTTGATGGCAAACTGACCTCTAGGACTGAAAGTTGTTTGGTTTTTTCCATCCAGATTATCACCAGACACTTGCCAGTTATGGGCTCTTACCCCAAAATTATACCATACATCATGGCTTCCGATAAGGCTCTTTTTGCTCCATTGTACATATCCGGAAAGCCTGTCGATTTTTGTAAAGTTCAATGCCCTTACGTTTTGATATGGAACCAATGGACCTGTATACGGAGTATAAGGCTGGTCACGGATTGGCAGGTCAATAACCGGCGGATTTAATGAAAATCCTGCCGAGTCAATCACTTCCCATTCTACTATTCTGTCACGAATGTCTTCACGGGTATATTTGAAACCCCATTCTATTTTATTTTCTTTGATATTGTGGAATCCTTTTACTTCTGCATTCACAATCAGGGCATCCAGGTCATTTCTGGCATGGTTTAACTGCGAACCTATTTCCTGCGTATATACGATATTTCCAAGACTTCCGGAACCAATGTTAGTATCCAATTCTCCAAAGCTGTAATCAGCCTTAATATCAAAATATTCCTGCTCCTGTGTCAGATAGGCCGATGCGATAAATTTCAACGTAAAATCTTCGCTTGCCTTGTAGGTTGTTTTTAAAGCCCCGAAATAGGTTTCATATCTGTCCTTTTCCTGTCCTTCATAAAAAACCAGCAATGCTTTCGGGTCATCAATCGTTCCGAAATTGGTCTGTCTGGTCAGAGGTTCATAGTTATAACGGTTCTGCGAGATATTTCCAAGAAAACTCCATTCCCATTTGTTATTTGGATTGAATGTCACATTGGTTTGTATATCGGCAAAAGTAGGTCTGAAATTCGTTTCCGTTTCCTGGCTGTTTACCAAAAGGCTGTTGTCTCTGTATCGCACTCCGGTAATGGCAGCCCATTTTTGATTTTTAGAAGCCGTTTCTACCATTAAACTTCCACCCAATAAACTTGCTTCAAGAGAAGCTCCAAAACTTTTTGGTCTTCTGTAGGTAATATCCAATACAGAAGATAATTTATCTCCATACTTGGCCTGAAATCCTCCGGCAGAAAAGTCAACATTCTGAATCATGTCGGTATTCGTAAAACTCAAACCTTCCTGCTGACCTGAACGTATCAAAAACGGACGGTACACTTCCACCTCATTTACATACACCAGGTTTTCATCATAGTTTCCTCCTCTTACGTTGTAGCCACTACTCAAATCGCTGTTGTTGTTTACTCCGGGAAGTGTTTTCAAAAGGTTTTCCACACCTGCGTTGGCACCGGGAATTAATTTGATGTCTCTTGGAGAAATATTGGTAATTCCTTCAATTCTTTTTCGGTTATCATAGATTTCAACAACACCAATCATTTCGATTTTTTTGCTCAATACCGGATTGAATTCAAAATCTTCATTAGGCTTCAGCTCAATATCCAAAGAGGCACTTTTGTTTGAAAGGTGGGAGAAAATAATTGTAATTTTTTGATTGGCCGGGACGGTCAGAATATAAAATCCATTTTTATTAGAAGTAGCAGATGTATTCTTATAGCTGATATCCGCATCCTCAACCGGTTGGTTGTTTTCATCTAAAATAACACCCTTAATTCTGGCAGTTTGTGCAAATGCGGCGACGCTTATAAAGAAAAAAAGAACTGCAGCTAAATTTTTTGTTTTCAAATTATACTTTTTTATTGTTGTTGACTTCTAAAAAAATGCGACTCAAAGGTAGCAGAATTTCCCATATTATCAGACACAACTATTTTTAAATCATTTCTTCCTTCGTCAGAAATATTGTCTTCAAAATTATAGGAAAGTTTTCTGGTTTTGTAATCGTATTCCAACAGAATCCATTTTCCGTTCAGATATCCGTTATATTCTGCTATACCGGACATATTATCCGAAATATAGATTTCCAAAAATGGCTGCTTACTAATCCATTTTCCTTCAACAAAATTAGGATTGCTGATTTTGGGAGCAATCGTGTCCTTTGCTAAAACGAATTGCCCTAAATCTTTAGTATATGTTGTAAAAACATTTCCTTTTCTTGTGGTTTTATTAAACCCGAGTCGTTTGCCTTGTTTTGACGCTATAAACATCTTTGACTTATCAGCTTCGGATGAAACCTTATCCTCAAACGTAATGGTCATATTGTTATGTACCGGAACGGTTTCGTTGTGAAGGTACAGTATGGAATCTTTTACATCAAAATCAATATAAAAATCTTCATAGAAAGTACCGGCAGGAATAAAAACCGTTACATTATCCTTAGTATAGCTGTTGTCTTTTCTTGACTTTAAAAGAAACCCGGAACGTTTTTCTTCTTTAGCTACTTTTACCGGCAATGCAGAATATTCAATCGGGATATTGATGACGCTTTTGTTTTTATTAAAATCTGAAACTTCCACCTGAAAATTCTGATACAGGTTTGGAACAACATCAATCATCCCATAGGTATTGTTAGAAGTAATAATACTTAAAAGATAAGGTTCTACCATAAAGAGCTTCTGTACGCGCTGTCCGGTTCTCTTGTATCTTGGATAATCAATCAGCGCGTTAATGTAACGACCTTCGTCAAAAGCAAAAGTATCAAACTGATAGCCGAAGAAAGGTTTTCCATTGCACAAACCTTCCACTTTAAATACGCCATTTTTGTTATAGCTGTTATCAAAAAGGTCATAAGTATTGACACCAAATCCTATTTTTCCTTTAGCCATAAGCTTCTCGGCAATATAACTTCCGTCTTTTTGTTGCGAAAGGTTGATTTCGATAGGTTTTTGTATCTGGTTAACACTGGAACTGTCGCCAATAGGATAAACGACCAGGCTGTTGATAACCGGCGGTTTTGTATCTTTTATCTGTATATCAAATCCAAAAAGCATCGGATTGATTATTTTTTCGGTTTTGGAATCCCGAAATTCAAAATGCAGGTGCGGCCCACCAGAGCCACCGGAATTTCCGGACAATGCAATTATATCACCTTTTTTCACCACAAGCTCATTTTCTGCAGGAAACATTTCTACTTCAAACGATTTTTGTTCATACTGCTTCTTTTTGATATAGGCTTCAATTACAGGAGACGCTTTTTGAAGATGCCCGTAAACCGTGGTATAGCCATTAGGATGTGTGATATATATTGCTTTCCCGTAGCCCCAGGTAGAGATTTTAATACGCGATACGTACCCGTCTGCCGCCGCATATACATTCAATCCTTCTTTTTGCTGTGTTTTAAAATCAAGACCCGTATGAAAGTGATTTCCTCTTAATTCTCCAAAAGTCCCGGATAAATAAAGCGGTATGTCCAAAGGCGAACGGAAATAATCTTTTGGATAGTCATTCTGGCCAAAAATCGAAATTGTAAACAGTAAAAATAACAGGCTAAATCGCATAGTAAAGGTTTTTGCTAATATAAAAAAAAGACTAATTAAACCGGGAAGAAAAACCGAAAATTATAACTCCCTACTTCACAAATTATTACATGAAAAGCTACAGTAAAAAAGAGAATTTAAGGAAAAATATTGCAATATTTAATTAGGAATAGTAACTTTGTAAATTATGTAATGAATATTGACCCCGATGAGTGAAATTGCGCAAATCATTGATACTCTTGAAAGCAGGCTTGAAAAACTTATCGCAAAAATTGAGGGTTTGGAAAAAACATCGCGTGAATTGCAGCAGGAATTGGATAGAGCCGCAGTCGTGATGCAGAAGCAATCGAAAGAGATTGAGACATTAAAAACGCAGCAGGAGACGCTCAGAATGGCGAATTCATTACTAGGCAGTGAAGAAAATAAAAGAGATACAAAGCTTAAGATAAATTCATTAATCCGTGAAATTGATTACTGTATAGCACAGCTTTCTGATTAATAATTATGGACGAAAAGCTTAAAATTAAAATATCAATCGCAGACAGGGTCTATCCTTTAACAGTAGACATGTCACAGGAAGAAGGACTGCGAAGCGCTTCTAAAAAGATTGATATGATGATAAAGCAATTCGAAGAAAATTATGCTGTTCGTGACAAACAGGATGTTTTGGCCATGTGTGCCCTGCAATTCGCATCGCAATTGGAGCAAAAACAGATTGATTCTTCAGCAGACAATGTTGAGGCCAATGAAAGACTGAAAAAGATTAATGACCTGCTAGCAAGTTATCTCGACAAATAAATAAAAAGACGTTCTTTAACATAGACTAAAAATACTGCCTACATTAGTTCATATTTGATAAACTCAACACTAACAAATTAGAATGAGCAAATCGTCGCTACTAAAGCAAGCTGCCCCGAGCAGATCCTTGAACAGCGAGTTAGCTCAAAACTTGTCTTAACGAGTTTATACAAGCAACCTAATGTAGGCTTTTTTTATATATAAACATTCAACAAACATGGACAGTACATTAGTTATAATTATTTCAGGAATCGTAGGCATCGCGGTAGGTTTTGCAGTTGCAAAAATCATGGAGAGGAGCAACGTTTCCAACTTAATAAAAAATGCCAAAAAAGAAGCCGCATCTATTTTAAAGGATGCCAAAGCAGAAGCAGAAACCAACAAACAGCACAAAATACTGCAAGCAAAAGAAAAATTTATTGAACTTAAGGCAGAGCACGAACAGGTGATTCTGGCAAGAGACAAGAAAATAGCAGAAGCAGAAAAAAGAACAAGAGACAAGGAATCTCAGGTTTCTAACGAGTTGGCAAAAACTAAAAAAGCGACAGAAGACCTTGAGGCAAAAATCAACGATTATTCTAACAGAATCGAGACGCTTGAGAAGAGACAGGCCGAAGTAGACCGTCTGCACAAAAGCCAGGTAGAGCAATTGGAAGTTATTTCCGGATTATCTGCCGAAGAAGCCAAAAACCAATTGGTTGAAAGCCTTAGAGCAGAAGCCAAAAGTGGTGCCATGTCTTATATTCAGGAAACCCTTGAAGAGGCTAAGCTTACCGCACAGCAGGAAGCTAAAAAAATCATTATTAATACTATCCAAAGAGTGGGTACAGAAGAAGCGGTGGAAAACTGCGTTTCTGTCTTCAACATTGAGTCTGATGACGTAAAAGGTAGAATTATTGGCCGTGAAGGTAGAAACATCAGGGCTTTGGAAGCTGCTACCGGAGTTGAAATTATTGTTGACGATACTCCAGAAGCCATCATCCTTTCCTGCTTTGACCCTGTTCGTAGAGAAATTGCCCGTTTGGCATTACATAAATTAGTAACCGACGGCCGTATTCACCCGGCAAGAATCGAAGAAGTTGTTGCTAAAACAGCCAAACAGATTGACGATGAAATTATTGAAGTTGGTAAACGTACCGTAATTGACTTAGGAATCCACGGATTGCACCCTGAATTGATTAAAGTTGTAGGTAGAATGAAATACCGTTCTTCTTACGGTCAAAACCTGTTGCAACACTCCCGCGAGGTTTCCAAACTTTGTGGAATCATGGCAGCAGAATTGGGCTTGAACGTAAAACTGGCAAAAAGAGCCGGATTATTACACGATATAGGGAAAGTGCCGGATACGGAAAGCGACCTTCCACACGCTTTATTGGGTATGCAGTGGGCTGAAAAATATGGCGAGAAAGAAGAAGTATGCAATGCTATTGGAGCCCACCACGATGAAATCGAGATGAAATCGCTTCTATCTCCTATCGTTCAGGTTTGTGACGCTATTTCAGGAGCCAGACCTGGAGCAAGAAGACAGGTTCTTGATTCCTACATCCAGAGATTGAAAGACCTTGAAGATATTGCTTACGGTTTCCAGGGAGTAAAGAGTGCTTATGCCATTCAGGCTGGTAGAGAACTTCGTGTTATTGTAGAAAGCGAAAAAGTTTCTGACGATAATGCAGCCAACCTGTCTTTCGACATCTCGCAAAAGATTCAGACAGAAATGACCTATCCGGGACAAGTAAAAATTACGGTTATCAGAGAAACCAGAGCCGTAAATATTGCAAAATAAATACAATCAGACATAAAAAAAGCTCCTCATTTGAGGAGCTTTTTTTATAGTATTTAGTTTAAGAATATTCTGCAGATGTCTTCCAGACAGACAGGCTTCAGGAAATAGTCTTTTATTTCATTAGGAAAATCTTTTGCCTTATCCAAATCAAAAGGACTGTTGGAGGAACTCACCATATAGATTACGGTTTCTTTATTCAGCGAACCTTTTATTTTTCGAAACTCTTCCAGAAACTGCCATCCGTCCATAACCGGCATATTGATATCCAAAAGAATCAAATCCGGGAGTGTAGTACCGTTTTTAGAATTTTCCTTCAGGCCTTCTATCGCATCGTGCCCGTTTTCGAAAAATCTTGAGTTGACTTCAATATTATTTCTCTTCAGTAAATTTTTTAATATAAAATGATAAACTTTATCATCATCAACTACAAAAACATCATTAAACTTTTTCATTAAAATATATTTTAAATGCGGTACCTTCTCCCACTTTACTCTTAACTTCTATTTTACCTCCCATAGCCTCGACCTGATTTTTTGTAATGAAAAGGCCAATTCCTCTGGAATCCGGATGCTGGTGAAATGTTTTATACATTCCAAAAAGCGAATCTTTATATTTTTCTAAATCAATACCAAGCCCGTTGTCAGAAATCGTCAATACCTTTTTACCTTTTTCATAAGTAAGCTGGTAGGTAATTTCCAATCTCCTGTCCGGATGGGAATATTTTATTGCATTGGTTGTAAAATTCAAAAGTATGCTTTCCAGATAAGCCGGATTGTAATTGATTTGAACATCATCCGGAATCAGACTGATAATTTTTACGTCATGTTTGTTTATCTTCTCGCTCAAAACATTTAAAGTTCGTTGAAAAAACTCATAAAGATTTAAGTTTTCGCGAGCAATTTTTATTTCGGTGTGTATGTTGACCAATTCATTCAAATGTTCGATTGTTTGGGTCAAATCGTTAGAAATAGTCCTTAAATGCTGTAAGGTTTCTTCCCTTTCACCGGAATCCTGAATATCATCTACCAAATCCAAAAGCATGGTAAAGTTTCCGGCATGCGAGCGCAGGTTATGCGAAACGATATGGGCAAAATTCAAGAGCCTGCTGTTTTGTTCACTCACAATATCCAGTGTCTTTTTCAGCTCGTCTTCCCTCTCCTTCTGTGAAGAAATATCCGTATGCGTCCCTATAATTCTTAACGGCTTGCCTGATTTGTCGCGTTCAATCACTTTACCACGGTCAAGAATCCATTTATAGGTTCCTTTTCTGCCTTTAACCCTATGCAGGTTTTCGTATACATCTGTTATTCCTTTCAGGTGCATGTCGATATCGGTCAGATATTCTTTCTGGTCGTCAGGATGTACTTTAGAAATGCAATTTTCAAAAGAATTAATTCCTTCGGCTTCATCCAAATCCAAAATCTTCATGGATTGTTCGGAATAGAAAACAGTATTGTTTACCAGATTCCAATCCCAGACACCTCCCATAGAAGCTTCCAGTGCAAATTCAAAGCGTTTTTCTGATAATACTAACCTCAACTCCTGTTCCTTATTTGCCGTTATATCGGTAATGCGGCCATAAAACACAACGCTTCCATCTTTCATGGCTTCCGGTTTGGCTGAACCTTTCAGCCAACGGACTCCTTTTTTTGGAAGCTGAACCCTGTATTCATGGTTCCATCTTGTTAATGTATCCCTTGATTTAAGTACTGATTTTAAAAATCCTTTCACATCCTCTTTAAGAATGCGTTCCGTAATGATCGGACCGGCATCGTGCTCCAGAAAGTCTTTGTCAAAACCATAAATTTCCATGGCGGAATGACTTACAAACGGCATGCTGTAAGTGTTGTCTTTCTCAATTTTAAACTGAAAAATCAAATCCGGGATTTCTCTCAGAAGTTTTTCATAAAATTGATTCGAAGTGTACGATTCATTTGAATTAACGTAATTCTCGAACGCCATTAAGGGTTAACATATTGGTTAGGTGCAACAAAAGTATACACCAAAATGTCAAATCTTCCTTAGAAAAACACAAAATCGTTTAACGGTTATTTTCTTGGATGAAATGCATTCATAACATCGGTAAGATGCCTTCTGTCGAGGTGGACATAGATTTCTGTTGTGGTAATTGATTCATGTCCGAGCATGAGTTGAATGGAACGCAGGTCAGCTCCATTTTCAAGAAGATGTGTGGCAAAAGAATGCCTGAAGGTATGCGGACTGATTGTCTTTTTAAGATTTATTTTTACCGCCAGGTCTTTGATTATCGTAAAAACCATCGCCCGGGTAAGCTGTTTACCTCTCCTGTTAAGAAACAGCGTGTCTTCATGTCCTTTTTGAATATCGAGATGTGACCGTACAGTCGTTTTGTATATGTCGATATATTTTTGTGTAAGATTTCCAATAGGCACGAAACGCTGCTTGTCCCCTTTTCCTTTTACTTTTATAAATCCTTCTTCAAAGAACAAATCGGAAATACGCAGCGATATCAATTCTGAAACCCTAAGACCACAGCCATACAGGGTTTCCAACATGGCGCGGTTTCTTTCGCCCTGGTCTGTATTGAGTTCAATGGCACCAATGATTTTATCTATTTCATCTGTAGACAAAGTATCGGGGAGTTTTCGTCCTATTTTGGGGATTTCCACAAGTTCCATCGGATTATCATTTCTGTAATCTTCAAAAATCATATAATTGAAAAAACTCCTTAATCCGGAAATTATCCTGGCTTGCGAACGGGGATTTATGGTTTTGGAAACTTCATAAATAAATTGCTGTATCGTTTCATCAGAAATCGAAACAGGACTTTCATTTATCTGTTTTTCAGATAAATACAAAACCATTTTTTCAATATCAAAAGTATAATTGTCAATCGTATTCTGTGACAATCCTCTTTCAATTTTCAGGAAAGACTGGAAATTTTTAATGTATGTCGCCCAATTTGCCATGTGTCAAAGTTATGTTAATAGTACTATGCTGGCATAATAAATGTCGTAATTTAACATAAGAACTAACAAAAATAATTTAATTATGAAGCTATTAAAAATTATTTCGACTAATGTGTTATTACTTGCCGGGATGGCAACTTATGCGCAAACTACACAATCTTCAGGTTCATTTAATGAGGCAGGATTTGGAGTAAAAGCCGGTTTAAATTATTCTACAGTTACAAAAGGTGATTTTGACGAAGGCCCTGACGCAAGAACCAGTTTTTATGTGGGTGCCATAGCCGAAATTCCGCTTATTGATGATTCCTTCTCTATCCAGCCGGAGGTGATTTATTCGCGACAAGGTTTTGAAAGGGATTATTCCTTTTTAGGAAACAATTATACTGCTGAGTACCAATTGGACTATATTAATGTTCCTATATTGGCAAAGCTTTATATTGTGAAAGGATTTAGTATCGAAGCCGGTCCGCAGTTCGGATTTAAGATTAACGAAAAAATCGACCTGGACAATAACGATGGAAACGCCGGAGAAGAGCTAGACGAGGTCAATGATTTTGACATGAGTTTGGCAGCCGGGCTTACCTTCCAGTTTGACGGAGGTCTATTCATCAACGGTAGATACAACCATAGTTTTAATGAGGTTATAAAGGATACCGATGCAAAAAATTCCGTATTCCAGGTTGGTTTAGGATTTAAATTTTAATCTGACTCAAATTACAAACAAAACAGCCTTTGGGAAAATTTCTCAAAGGCTGTTTCTTTTGAATGCGGGTACAGTTCTAATAAAGTATTTTTCGGGAAATTCGTATTCCCTCTGTTGTAACAACCTGAACAATCAATACCTGGTCTGTTGGAGGCAGGCTTTTGATTACTTTTTCAGAAGCATTGATTTTCTGTCCGTCAAACAATAATCTTCCCTGAATGTCAAAAACTTTTACTCCTTCTATGGTTGCCGTTCCGGAGGTAACAACAACATCCTTATCTTTTTTATAGATTACGATACTTTCCGGATTAAATTCCGGAATTCCCAAAGCCTCATTTCTGTAAACTATCTGGAATCGGTTTTCAAATGTTCCTATCCCTGTCGTAAAGCTGTAAGGCCCTGATTTGAGATTATGGATTGCGTTCTGAAGATTATCTTTCAAGTAAATATCCTGATTGACAAACAGTCCGTCCAGCATATCCAGGCTGATGGTAAAGGCTCCGGCAATGGTAGTTTTGATTCCCAAATTAACCACATCTGAATTATCAAAAGGAAGTGCACGTCCCTGTATTGCCAGTTTTTGTGAATCGTTTATAGAATAAATAGTAACATGATTACCTCCAAAAAGACTACCGTCAAAACCTCTGTCCAAACCATTGGTAGCACCTTCTATATATCCAACCAGTGTCTGGTTAAAAGCACCCTGATTATTTCTAAGATTGAGCCAGAACCTGTTTTTTTCAATTCCTGAATTGGCAGCATTCCGTTTAACAGGATTCATATTTCTGAAGAATCGGTTGTTTTCATCCTGAATTCGCATATCATTGGTAAATCTTGCGGGAAGATTTCCAAGACCTCTCACAAAAAATGCCTGTCCTGAAGCCAAATGTTTCGTTGGTATAGCTCCGTTGAAGTTATCGCTGATTTCAGGATTTAAAGGGTCAGGAGTTGCCGGTGATGTGGCCACACCTCCGGACAAATTGTAAGTTGCATAGTCATTTGCCGTATAATTATAGGTTTGATCACCCGGAACGGCATTACTTGGCGCTGAATTGTGCGTCCACAAATAGATTGTTCCATCCAATGCAGCAACATTGTTTGCATAAGAAAGAAATTCGTCCAAATCTACTGCTGACGGATACGGATTACCTATCAGATTCCACTTATAATCTGCCGGCAAAGTGCTGGTGTTTCCATAAACCGGAATACTGATATCGCCATTATTCGGCACTCCTTGAAAAATGGCCTCGTATTGTACTGCCGATGTAGTAGAAAAACTCTGTGGCGCTCTTACAATATAACCTTTTGCATCTGTCATGGTTACATTTCCATTCATGTGCGTCACCCATGCCTGGCTGACCGGATTCCAGCTGTAATATTTATCTGCCATTGTTGCTGGCGACAAATTATGCAATGTTTGTCCGGCAACAGGAGAAGACCAATATGTAAAATCAAGTCTTTTTACCGGTTGCGTTCTGCGTTTTGACCTGATGATGCCAATATTGGTATTGGTTGTCCCCGCAGTTTGCAGAAGGCTGGCCGTATCTTCCAATGTGAATGTAGCCGCAGGATTTATTCTCACCTGATTTGCAACAGTAACCGTATTGTCTGCATTAATTACCACATTCCCGCTGTTTACCTGAAGCAGGCATCCTGAAATATCGCCTGTTGAGCTATAATTTCCGTTAAAGATTATCTTTTCGGTTCCGGCTACCGGTGCTGTTCCCGAACTCCAGGATGTCCCGTTCCAAATGTTAGAACTTCCGGAAATAACTGCCGTATCGGTTGCCTGACATCCTGAACCGTTTGTTACAGTGGCTGTAAAGGTTTGGGCTGCATCCGGATAGGCATACACCGTTGCAATATTTCCACCTGTGTAAGGAATTGTTAAAGCGGAATCAGTATACAGTCCGGCAATTGGAGTCCATGCTACAGGGGAAGGAACTGAAGTTCCTGTAATTCTGATATCGTCAACATTCCAGCCATAATTCCAGCCAGAATAATACCTGAAGCGGACTCTAAGGTTAGGCTGATTGATATAGGCCGAAAGGTTAATCGTTACTGTGGCAAAATTTGTCGGACTTCCCTGGTCGCTGGTATAGGTTTGTATTGCTGTCCAGACTCCATCTAAATCACCATCCGTATTGACTTCAATAATAGCCTGGTCCGGAGCCTGATAATTATCATAGTCATAATAATGTCTGAAAGTGAGGGCCAATGAGGTATAATTATAAGTACTGATTGCCGCACTCATAGTTAGTGCATTATTTGAAAAACCATTTAAATCATAAGCAGAGTCAATTGCTCCGAAATTGCTTCCAGAACTTATCGTTTCGTAACTGATGTATTGACTTGGACTTTCCTCAATATACCAGTATCCGTTAGCAGAGGAACCATAATCCTGTAACATCATTAACGTGGATGTTGACACTTCAAAGTCTTCGTAGAAAAGCGTATCTGTAGTTCCGGAATTGCTTCCTGTTGCTACCAGTTCAATTACCCCATCGCACAAACTCGCGGCAGCCGGGGTTACAGATGATGAAGGAGCAGGATATACAAAAGCGTTGACAGGAAATCTCGGACTTTCACAAACGCCGTTATAGGCTGTTACATAATAGGTTTTTGTAACACTTAATGATGGTGTCACAAACGAGCCTGTCGGTGTAACCGCAACCGGGCTTCCGCTGCTAATGTATTCATACCACCTGTATTCTGTAGTTCCGGCTCCACCTGTAGCTGTTAAGGTTACTGTTCCCGGTCCGCAGCTTCTTCCCGGAGTAGCCGTAACCGTATGCGAACATGACTGAATTACGGTAATTAGATAATCTTCTACTTCGCCATTGGCGAATGTAGCCTGGCAAGGATTATTATTTGCATTACGAGATAATTTTATTCTGATTCGGGTTGTACCAAGAGTTGCACCGGCCGGTACTGTAACGGTCAGAGTGTAAGTACCGCTTCCAGATGCGGCAATCGGGCCTGTCACAACTTCACCCGTATCACCAAAATCGCCATCCTGATTCCAATCGGCAAAAAGATAAATACCATCATTAACATGTCCGTTAGCAGTTGTCACTCTAATGGTCGAGGTAGCTGTTCCCTGCATTACAGAAGCAATTGAACCCAACCCTGTATAATTAGCATAGTTTGACTGCGTACTCGTATTTGAAAATCCGCCTGAAACAACCCTGGAAATATATTCATTGTTGCTTGTGGATATGGTTGGGCAATAACAAAGTGTAGTAGACACTGAAAGCGGTGTTGAAATCGTAGTATTGCCGCTACAAGTTATTCTTGCCCTATAATATTTATTGGAAGTCTGGCTAGCTATCTGTGTACTGGATGTACCAAGATTTGTCAACCCTGTAGTAAACGAAGCATTATCTGCACTTTGCCATTGATAGGTTATTCCTGTTCCAGTATAGGTAGTTCCAAGGGACAGTGTAAAATTAGTACCAGAACAAACCGGATTTGCAGAGCTTACAGTTGTTGAAGCTGCAGGGGTACCAGAACATACCGGTGGTGGTGTCCATGTGAAAGTTGTCCCTAATGATGGATAAGTATTATTTCTGGTTCTGCAAGCATGCGTGTTTAGTGTTCCAGCTGTCGTATTATTATACCAATCGAGGCCATTTGTCTGTAAAAGCCTGTTATTGAAATCGCCATTGGTTGCACCTCTCAATCCAACCTGAACATTAAAATTAGTATTGGTCGCGGGAGTACAGTTGCCATATCTCATTTCAACAACGTTGGTGGTTTCATACAATCGTATCTGAAAATTAAAATCTCCATTTATTATACCAGCACTGTATCGCCTCGTATTATTCCATTGAACTACAAATACCCTGTTTGGGCTCGAACCGGTAGTTCCATAAACAATGGTTGAACTGTTGGATGTTAAATCTCCTCCTAAGGCGCTAACAGCTCCTGAATAGGCATTTCCCTGTGAAATAGGATTATAATCTGTCGTTCCGGATGCCGTTCCTCCAAAAGTCACATAACCGTTTGAATTTACAGAACATGAAGTATAGCCAGTTCCGTTAAATGTAAAAGTAAATGGAATAGTTACGGAAGCTACATTATCATCCCAACCTGAAGCATGCACTACAGTTGATGTTGGTAGAGAAGTATAAGTGCCGGACGATTGGGAAAAAGTATAAGCACTAACCTGTCCAAAACTTTCATATGCTGTCAGGAAGACAAACAGCATCAAAACCAGCTGAAGAATTTTTGCACGGGGAATGCTTCCAAATTCATCAATTGATAAATTTTTGTAATTATTTTTCATAGTCTAGGGGTTTAACATCGAAATTTATGATAAAACCAAATTGTTTTAACATAAATTCAGACTACGAAAAGTATTTTATGAATAATGACGACTAACTACATTTCCGTATCGTCGAACTACAATATTTGGTTCCTTGTGTTGATAAGTTTTTTTAATTTTTAAGTAAAAAACAACTAAAAAAAGTAATCTTAATCCTACTTTTTAATAATAAAATCATCCAATCAACACAATAGAGCAATAAAAAGTTATATTTTTAATAAAAAATAAGAGCGATTTTCACGTATGAAAACCGCTCTTACAACCTAACCAACCATTAAAAACAAAAATTAATCTTTCATGTATTTTTTATAATTTTCTGTACTGATTCTTGCTTTCAAATCATGCAACAGGCTGTACAATCCGAAGAAAGTCCTGTTGATGTACAAAAAGTGTTTTGACCCACGATTGCCATTCATTTTTCTAAGCTTTGAATCTTTACTGTATTCTTCGCTAAGCTGCGCCATCTCACCAAAAAAGGCTTCGTCAGAGAAATCAAAAGCATCCGTTTGATAAGGTTTTGTAAACAAACGTAAAAGCCTGTTGAATAGTTCTGAAAAATAGGCTACTTCTTCATCCGTATCATCTTTGCGCAAAATCTCCAGCTCATATAATTTCTCAAGGAAAAGCTTTTGATTATCCATAATTTCAGGTCGGGCCAATTCAAAATACGGTATATAAAAATCTTCCGGAACCTGTTTTATGCAACCAAAATCAATCGCTATCAGGTTTCCTTCCTTATCAATTAAAAAATTACCCGGGTGCGGGTCTGCATGAACCTGTCTTAACTGATGCATCTGGAACATATAAAAGTCCCATAAAGCCTGGCCAATGCTATCGCCTTTTGCTCTGTTTTCATTGTGGGCTACAAATTCAGACAAGTGTTCACCGTCCATCCAATCCATCGTAATAATCTTTTTAGAAGACAATTCCGGATAGTATTTCGGGAATTTCAGATTGGCAATCCCGCTACACGCCTCTGCTATGGCAACACCCTGTTTTAATTCCAGTTCATAATCGGTCTCTTCCAACAGCTTGTTTTCGACTTCCTTAAAATAGCGTTCGGAATCCTTACCCTGAAGGTTAAACATCTTGATAGCAAAAGGCTTGACTATAGCCAAATCAGAGCTAATGCTGTCTGCTACGCCCGGATACTGGATTTTTACAGCCAAATTTTTCCCGTTTTTGGTTGCTTTATGGACTTGTCCAATGCTTGCTGCATTTACAGAATCGGCCGTAAAGGAATCGTATATTTCTTCAGGAAACATGCCCAGGTATTTTTTGAACGTCTTTCTGACCAAGGGTGCTGACAAGGGCGGAACTGAAAATTGTGCCAGTGAAAATTTTTCTACATAAGCCCGAGGCATAATATTTTTATCCATGCTTAGCATTTGGGCTACTTTTAAAGCACTGCCTTTTAAGTTTTTCAATCCGTCATAGATATCTTCGGCATTATTTTCATTCAGCTTTTCTTTTGTCAGGGACGGATTGACAATTTTTTCACCATAATAGGCTATATAATTACCTCCCACCTTAATTCCGGTCTTTACCAGCTGGCCTGCTCTTTCAATTTTATTTACGGGTATTTTATCTAATGTCTTCATCTCGTCCTCAACTTATACTCTTTCTTTCCAAATGAACTTGCCCAGGTCAAACAGGCTTTCCAACGGTGTGGTATCCAAAATATCAAAAGTGGCCTTTACGGCTTTCTCAATCATAATATCCGTTTTCTCAAATCCCTTTGACCTGTCGTCCAGCCAAAACTTCAATATGAATAAGAACTGAAGCCAGGCTCCTTCAGAAAACAAAGGTGTCGTGACTTTTTTAATCTTGCTGTCTTTTTCGGTTTCAGCAGATTTTAATATATCTACGATATAATCCTTAAAATGGTTTCGTAGCGATGTCAATTGTTTGAGATTACGAAGCCCTTCTTTATTATCCTTCAGGGCATAATAGACATACGTCCTGTTTAAGGTTAAGATTTCAAAGAATGTAAAATACAGCGACAATAGCTTGTTTCTGTTTTCATAACCTGCATAATTTGTATCCTTATGTAAGGTATTTATAGTATTTTCAAAAAATTTGACCCAGATTGTTTCTTTCAGTGCATCCAGTGAATTAAAGAAGGAATAAAAATCAGCTTCTTCAACGGAGTTTTCTTTGCAAAAAAGATAGACGTTTTTGGGAGCTTCATTTTTTTCGAGAACAGTATTCATATACATTTCAATTAGCTGGTCGTCATCAATTAGCTGTTTTTTTGACTTTGAATTCTTTGCTGTTGCCATGATAAACCTCTTTTTTAGATTGTACTGTAAAGGTACATTTCAATTATTTCTGAAACATATAAACATCTGTTAAATATCTTTCAAAAAATTTGAACTAAAACTCTAGAAATCACTATTGAGAATTTTGTGTCAATTTGAAAAAGTGAATTTCGGTTGTTTTTTTATTTAGCCGCAGATTAGAGTGATTACACAGATTACAGAAGTTTATGTATAGCGAAAGAGCATCCAAAACTGCGGCTTTGCGGCTTTGCGAGCAATTATTTTTACGCCAAAACGCTAAGAAAATCACCGATTTAAACTTTATTTATAGGCACAAAAAAAGGCCATCTTTTCAGACGGCCTTAGCAACTATATTATTGTATAATTTAGTTTTTCACTTCTTTTTGGGCATCCTGTACCATTTTCTCATTTGCCGTAATTGCAAATTCAACACGACGGTTTTGAGACCTTCCTTCAGGTGTATCGTTTGTAGCGATTGGGTCAGCAATTCCTAAACCTGTAGTATTGAATCGGGAAGCATTGATACCTTTGCTAACCAAATAATTCTTTACAGAAGCTGCTCTTTCACCAGATAATTTCAGGTTATAGTCAGCCGGACCAGTACTGTCTGTATATCCGTATATCTGAATGTTAGTATCAGGATAAGAATTAAACACAGTAACCAGTTTATCCAGATTCGCTTTAGCCGTAGCTGTCAGAGTTGATTTATTAGTATCAAAACGCACCGCATTTTCATTTAATGTCAATTTGATTCCTTCTCCTACTCTTTCTACTTCGGCTCCCGGAAGCGCATTATCAATTTCTCTGGCCTGTTTGTCCATCTTGTTCCCAATAACACCTCCAACGGTTCCACCAACAACACCTCCAAGAACAGCTCCTAAAGCAGTATTACCGCCTTTACCTATATTGTTACCCAAAATACCACCAATTACAGCACCTGCAGCAGCACCAATCCCGGCTCCTTTTTGAGTATTATTCATATTTTTTGCAGACTCACAGCCTGTAAAAAACGTACCTATAGCAAATAAACATGCTAATGAATATATTCCAATTCTTTTCATATCGATTATTGTTTTTGGATTAGTTTACTTTTGTGAATTGATATACAACATCTGTCAGTTTTCCTCCTACGTCAATTTTGTCAATCAACTGGAATGAGTTTTCTGACTGGTTAGCTACGCCTAATACATAACCATCTCTAACTCTTTTTGCTTTTTCACCCGCATCAAGAACTTTTAGGACAAATTGTCCGTCTTTGTTGACAAACCACGTAATTGGTGAGCTAAATGCAGGACATCCCATTTTGGTCAATGCCATTTCTCCCTTGTTATTGTTTGAAATGAATTTCCACGTACTTCCTACAAAACATTGCGAATCAGCAAGCTGAAAGGAATTTACCTTAATGTATTCAGAACCGGGATAACTAACAGAACTGATAACCCAGTTTCCTTTAATTGCAACCTGTGAAGACCTATCCGTCTTTGTGTTAGTTATTGATGAAGTTTTACACGATGCAAATAGTAATGCAAAAACTCCAAATAAGATTAATTTTTTCATAGATTGGTATTTTTAAAGTTTATTTACACTACAAATATACAATGGATTGATTTTGAAATGTTAAAATTTCAATTTTATTATCTTAAAATTAACAATTCAGCCAATTTGTCATTTTAATAATATTTGGTATTCTATTTGAAAATAAAAATACCGAAAATAATTAACAATATTAATATCAATAGTTTATGACAACAGGAAAAATTAATGTTTCGGTAGAAAACATTTTCCCGCTTATCAAAAAGTTCTTATACAGCGACCATGAAATTTTCTTACGTGAGTTGGTTTCCAATGCTACAGACGCTACTTTAAAACTAAAGCATCTTGCTAATATTGGCGAGGCAAAAGTGGAATATGGAAATCCGATTATCGAGGTAAAGGTTGACAAGGATGGCAAGAAAATCCATATTATTGACCAGGGCTTGGGTATGACGGCAGAAGAAGTAGAAAAGTACATCAACCAGGTGGCTTTCTCCGGGGCGGAAGAATTTCTTGAAAAATATAAAGATTCTGCCAAAGATTCAGGAATTATTGGACATTTTGGTCTTGGTTTCTATTCTGCATTTATGGTAGCAGAAAAAGTTGAAATCATTACTAAATCCTATAAAGACGAACCGGCAGCTCATTGGACGTGTGACGGAAGTCCTGAATTTACATTGGAACCATCTGACAAAACTTCACGCGGAACCGAAATCATACTGCATATTGCAGAAGATTCTCTCGAATTTCTTGAAGAAGGAAGAATTTCAGGATTGTTGCAGAAATACAACAAATTTATGCCTGTTCCAATCAAATTCGGAACAAAAACTGAAACGCTTCCAAAACCGGAAAATGCTCCGGATGATTATGTAGCCGAAACTGTTGAAGTGGATAACATCATCAATAATCCGAATCCGGCATGGACCAAACAACCGTCTGACCTTACGGATGAAGATTATAAGAATTTCTACAGAGAATTGTATCCGATGCAGTTTGAAGAACCGCTTTTCAATATCCACTTGAATGTTGATTATCCTTTTAACCTGACCGGTATTCTCTATTTCCCAAAAATGACAGGCGACCTGCAGATACAAAAAGACAAAATCCAACTGTATCAGAATCAGGTTTTCGTAACCGACAATGTAGAAGGAATCGTGCCTGAATTCCTGACCATGCTGAAAGGAGTTATCGATTCTCCGGATATCCCGTTAAACGTTTCACGTTCGTACCTGCAAGCTGATGGTGCCGTGAAAAAGATTTCCAATTACATTACCCGAAAAGTAGCCGACAAGCTAAAATCACTTTTCACTGAAAACCGTGAAGATTTTGAGCAAAAATGGAACGATATCAAAATCGTATTGGAATACGGAATGCTGTCTGAGCCTAAGTTTTACGAAAAAGCAGGCGCATTTGCGTTATATCCAACCGTTGACGGCAAATATTATACGCTGGAGGAATTAAAAGAGAAAACTAAAGAAACGCAAACTGACAAAAACGGTAATCTTATCATTTTATATGCTTCTAACACAGACGCACAGCACAGTTATATAGCCGAAGCTCAGGCTAAAGGCTATGAAGTATTGCTTTTGGATTCGCCAATCATTTCACACCTTATCCAAAAATTGGAGGCCGACAATGAAAAGCTGACATTTGCGCGTGTTGATGCCGACCATATTAATAACCTAATCAAGAAAGAAGAAGAAACGATTTCCAAACTTTCTGATGAGGAAAAAGAAAAGCTTAAAACCGAACTGGAGGGCGTTATTTCGGATAAGAAATATTCTATCCAATTGGAAGCGTTAGACAGCCAGTCGGCGCCATTTGTGATTACACAACCTGAATTTCTTCGCCGTATGAAAGAAATGAGCCAGACCGGAGGTGGCGGTATGTTTGGAATGGGCAACATGCCGGAAATGTACAATCTGGTGGTTAACACCAACCATGAATTGGCTTCCAACATATTGAATTCTAAAGACAAGTCACATCAGGAAGCCTTGGTCAAACAAGCACTTGATTTGGCAAAACTGTCTCAAAACCTGCTAAAAGGAGAAGAACTGACCGCTTTTGTAAAGAGAAGCTTTGAGTTGATTAAGTAAGATTTGAGATTTGAGATTGCAGATTTAAGATTTGAGATTTAAGATTGTGGATTTGAGATTGCAGATTTAAGATTGTGGATTTAAGATTTAAGACTGCAGATTTCTGTTTCTCTGAATTTTCTATCATCTATTGTCTCTTCTCTATCATCTGCCACCTGCTATCTGCTATCTGCCATCTTCCACCTGCTACCTAACTTTAAAAAAACCTGCGAGATTTTTGCAGGTTTTTTTATTAATTCCCTATCAATCAATCAATAATCCATAACAATACCGGCTTCTCTGTCTTTTGAAGCTTTTTATCAAGAACTTTCATAAAATCATCCGATACCGCCGGACAGCCCCAACTCAGGGGTGTATATTTCGGAAAGATTTCCGTATTGGAAATGGCACTCCAGGAATGCAGCACAATTATTCTGTCTACTGCATTGCTGTTTGTTTCTTCCAATCCATGCAACCAATATTTTATCTTGATGCCCCAGGTGCTGGAATCTCTCTTCCCTATCTTGTATTTTCCTTTTGATGAGCAATGGCTGTCTTCTATATTGCTGAATTTCGCCTTCTCCCATTTCGTATCATTTGACTGCTCAACATCACAACTTCCATGTGTCACAAGTTTTTCATCACTAATTTTACCGGTTTTGAAATCATAAATGTAAAATCTGTTTTTACCGGAATGAACACTCAGGTCGACCAGAAAATAATAGTCTTCGTTAA
This sequence comes from Flavobacterium sp. Leaf359, assembly GCF_001423985.1. NCBI lineage: Bacteria > Pseudomonadati > Bacteroidota > Flavobacteriia > Flavobacteriales > Flavobacteriaceae > Flavobacterium > Flavobacterium sp. Leaf359. The sequence continues at coordinate 40,890 of NZ_LMPW01000011.1, forward strand.
ATTTCTCTTTTTTACAAAATGCCTTTGCTTCTTTGTGGAATGTCGCATAATCGCGCTTTTTATTGTTCTTAATAGCAGCAGGTCCTTCACCACAACTAATTAAGTATAAGGACACAAACAGGAGGGTTCTTTGAATCATACTATTCTAATGGATTTTAATACAGCTATTGGCTATTACTTATTAACTATAATCCTGTTAAAATAGTATTATTTAATGACAAAAAAGCATTTGCAAAAAAACTATGCCTTATCTTTGCCCGCTTTTTAAAAATGAAAAAATGTTAGGAAATAGAGTACTAAAAGGAGTTCTTCTTGTAGGCTTAGGCGCTACAAGTTATGGAATGCTGGCCACTTTTGTAAAGATGGCTTATGGCGAAGGCTATACAACAGCCGAAGTCACTTCATCGCAGTTTTTGTTCGGAATTATAGGGATACTTCTCATCAATGCTTTTCAAAAATCGAGAAAAGACAATGTGGTGATTAAAGCCTCCAAAAAGAACATCACCCATTTGATGATTGCCGGTACATCTACCGGGTTGACCAGTATCTTTTATTATCTTGCTGTTCGTTACATTCCTGTTTCTATAGGAATCGTATTGCTTATGCAGACCGTCTGGATGGGTGTTCTTTTAGAAATGTTTCTTGAAAAAAAGCTTCCTTCTGCTACAAAGATTGTTGCGGTTGTTATTGTATTGATTGGTACAGCTTTGGCCACAAACCTTATCAATACTGAAGCAGACTTAGACTGGCGCGGAATTGCCTGGGGATTGATGGCTGCGGCATCTTTTACAACTACTATGTTTACGGCTAACAGAATTGCTGTTGGAATTTCATCGGCACAAAGAAGCCTTTATATGCTTTTAGGAGGCGGAATCATTGTACTTACGTTTGCACTGATTACCCAAAACACACCTTTTGACACGAGCATTTTCTTAAAATGGGGAATCGTACTTTCCCTATTTGGAACTATCATACCTCCAATGCTTTTAAATGCAGGATTTCCGCTTACTGGCATTGGATTAGGTAGTATTGTTTCTTCACTCGAACTTCCTGTTTCCGTGCTTATGGCCTTCTTTCTGCTTCATGAAGAAGTCGTATTTCTGCAATGGGTGGGCATTGTACTTATTATCCTGGCCATTGTCATTATGAATGTCAAATTCAGGAAACAAGAATCTTAATTTTTTTTACACTAATAAGAACTGCCCGGATTTCGGGCAGTTTTTTTTTATTGTTTATCAGATTTCCTGCATTCCAAAAACCTTGCTTTATTTTTAAACGTATACAAAAAAATAATTGCATTACTTTGCATTGTCCTGAAAAGGCGCCCCAAAACAAATAATACCGCAAAATACTAATGGGAAAAATATCTCTAAAAACCACTATTGACATAACCTTCATTGTTATTGTCGCTTCTTTTGCAATTCTTGCCTACTCCATTCACAGCCGCTCACAATCTGTAAAGCAAAACAGGATGATTGTCAACCATACGAGCAACATCAACAGCGTTCTTGAAAAAGTGCTTTCCAGCACTATCGATATCGAAACAGGAGCACGCGGCTATACGATTACCGGAGATGAAAACTATCTGGAAGTATACAACCACGGCCATAAAAATCTTGAAATCTGGATTGACTCACTTCGTTCTATGAACGAAACCGATGAATACCAGAGCAAAAAACTTGATACGTTAGAAAAGCTAATCGAATCAAAGCAAAAAGTGAGCGCTATGGTAATCAAGACACGAAGGGAATATGGCATGGAAGAAGCCGCCGCTTTGATTAAAAAAGGCCGCGGTAAAGAAGTTATGGACTCCATAAGAAGGTCAATCCGTGATTATCAAAAACAGGCTGTACTCATCTTATCAGACAATCTTGCCCAGACAGAAGAAAATGTACAGGCACGAAACAACCGTTTCTTCTTGTTTATTTTTGTCACCTTTGGAATACTGATTTTTGCATATATAAAAATCAGGCAAAACACCAAACGCCTACTATTGGATAAAATCATTCAGGAAAATCTGATGGATGAGCTTACCATACAAAACCAACAGCTTAATGATTTCGCCAACATTACTTCACACAATCTTCGTTCGCCGGCTTCAAACATTACAGCTTTGATTGCCACTATTGAAAAGGACAGCCCAATTGAAGAATATAAGACGATTTTTGAAATGCTTAGAAAAGTTGCGCAGAACCTGAACGACTCGCTAAACCAATTGATGGAAGTACTACATATCAAAAAGAATAAAGTTGAAAAAGAACTATTGTCCTTCCAACAGATTTATTCCAAGACAATTGAATCTCTGCAAGGTGAAATACTAAAATCCGGCGCAATTATTAAGGCCGATTTTAAAGAAGTAGCGGAAATAGCCTATTCCAGAATTTATCTGGAAAGCATTTTCCATAACCTTATCAGCAATGCTTTAAAATACAGGGCGCTGGAAAGAACACCGGAAATTACAATTCGTTCTGAAAGGAAAAATAATATTGTTTATCTTTATGTTATCGATAACGGACTTGGAATCGACCTGAACAAAAACGGTCACAAGATTTTTGGCATGAACCAGATTTTCCATAATCACCCGGAAGCCAAGGGCATCGGGCTTTTTATGACGAAAACACAAATTGAAAGCATGAAAGGAAAAATTTCTGTAGCCAGCGAAGTCAATATCGGGACCACATTTACGGTCATGTTTGGAACATAAACTAAAATTGCAGGATATGAATGATATTGTCAATTATTTCTCAACCATTCCTTCACTCCATAGAGGACTTATATTGGTTGGTGGCATTGCAATCTTTTGGATGATTGAAAATGCATTTCCATTATTCCGGTTTAATTATAAAAAATGGAATCATGCGGGAATCAATATCTTTTTCACCCTGACTACCGTAATCGTAAATTTCATTTTGGCTTTTATCCTGCTTCTGGCTTCGGAATGGGCATTGAAAAATAATTTCGGAGTCCTTGAATGGCTGCCGGAACTTCCCTTATGGCTTTACACGTTAATAGGATTATTGCTTCTTGACCTGATAGGGGCTTATCTGGCACATCTTGTGCAGCATAAAACCCGTTGGCTCTGGCATTTTCACCTCATTCATCATACAGATACCTGGGTAGACACAACTACCGCAAACAGGCACCATCCGGGAGAAAGTGTTGTCCGTTTTGTATTTACGGCAGCAGCCGTACTAATAACAGGCGCTCCAATGTGGCTTGCCTTTTTATACCAATCACTCTCAGTTGTGTTTTCCCAATTCAATCATGCCAATATTTCGCTTCCAGAAAAACTTGACAAATACATCAGCTACATTATCGTTTCTCCTAATATGCATAAAGTACACCATCATTATGTGTTGCCTTATACTGACTCTAATTATGGCAATATCTTCTCTATATGGGACAGGCTTTTTGGTACATTTTTGACACTCCCGAAAGAAAAAATTGTTTATGGTGTTGACACTCACATGGAAGCTTCTGAAAACAACCGATTGTCTAATTTAGTAGCTATCCCTTTTCAAAAACACCGGTCACCCCAGATTCTTCCCGAAGAAAAAATTTAAGACCGCTTGAAAAAGTAATTATTTTTTTTATTAATATTGAGTAACAATTAAAAAACGTACAATTACTATTTATCTGAATTAATTTTCATGTAATGAAAAAAGGCAAAAACATTGAGCTGACTCGAGAGGAAAATGAAAAGCTTGTTACCTTGGCTTTGGAAGAAAGAAATCCTTTTGAGATTATTAAAAAAGAGTTAGGATTAGCCGAAAAGGATGTAATCGAAATAATGAAGAAAAGACTTACCGCAGATAAATTTGAGCTGTGGAAGAAAAAAGCAATGGCCAGCAAGCCAAAACCAAAACCGCCAAAGATTGATGATTTTGATGAAGATTTGGACGGAAAATACTACATCAAGAATAAATTTGATTAACATAAATACTTAAAAATATTCCTTCGTGGAATATTTTTTTTTGCCTTTTCTCACAATAAAACAAAAACTAAAATTAATTTTATTTAAGTTTGCATAAACTTTATTAATATTTAATTAAATTAATTTTAGTTTATGACACCAAAACTCCCAATCCATTGCCCCAGTTGCAGTGACTCACTTTCCGTATCACAGTTGAAGTGCGGAAACTGCCAGACTACCGTTTCCGGTAACTATTCACTACCCTTTTATCTTCAGCTTTCTGAAGAGGAGCAGAATTTTATTCTTCAATTTTTTCTTAGCAGCGGCAGCCTTAAAGAAATGGCCGTTCAGATGGGCAATAGCTACCCAACTGTCAGGAACAAACTGGACGATATTATCGAAAAAATAAAAAAACTCAAATCCGGAAACCAATGAAGAAACTCCTACTCAACCCTTTTGAAAAAAATCCTGAAACCAGACTTTTTATTTTTGGGCTGGCAGTCACAGCAATAGGAAGTTATCTGGCCTATCTTTTTAACGGAAGATATGACGGCGTTATAGATTTACATTTTACAAAAAGTGTGACACTTGCTCAGCCATTTATTGACAACCTGATTAATATTGTTTGCTTGTTTGCGACACTTTTTTTTGTGGGAAAGCTCATCAATTCCAAAACCAGGATAATCGATATTGTAAATCCAATTCTTATCTGCCGGATTCCTTTTTACCTGCTGACTTTTTCCAACTTCAGAAATTATATTTCAGATATCTCGGCCAGCCTGCTTGAAAATTTCAATCCAAAAGCAATGCCCAGCGAAATGAACCTGTCTCCCATCAGTATGATAGTGCTTGGTTTTTTCGCCATAATAAGCATACTCTGCCTAATATGGTTTGTAATTCTTCTCTATAACGGATTCAAAATAGCAACCAACAGTAAGACGGGCATGCACAAACTATATTTCGCACTTGCCATTTTAGTGGCAGAAATCATTTCCGGAATTCTTATTTCATTTCTAAACTATTAACATCATGATAAAAAAAATAATCTTCCTAAGCTTTGTCTTATTTTCAACAATGGTCACTTTTTCTCAGGAAAGCAAATTTTCTACAGAAGAAATAAATGTAAATGCTCTTATCCCAGGAACTCTTTATACTCCAAATACCTCTAAAAAAACAGACCTCATCATCCTGATTGCAGGCTCGGGACCTACAGACAGAAATGGCAACCAGCCGGGAGTTTCCAACAACAGTTTAAAATTTTTGGCAGAAGGACTGGCCAAAAATAATTACGCTGTTTACAATTATGACAAAAGGCCTGTTGTTGAAATGCGCTCCGGAGAAATAGACGAATCCAAATTAAGCTTTGACATTTTAATACAGGATGTAAAAGATATCGTTAGCTATTTCAAAGCAAAAAAACAATTCAACAAAATTGTTATTGCCGGACACAGTGAAGGTTCTTTAATTGGCATGAATGCGGCCCTGCCGGATGCAAACGCCTTTATTTCGCTGGCGGGAGCCGGCAGACCTATTGATGAAATTTTGATAGAACAGATTGGCAGCAGAGCGCCCATGCTGAAAGAAGAAACTGCCAAAGGCCTTGAATCTCTCAAAAAAGGACAAACCTTTGAGCTAAAAAACCCAATGCTGGCAAGTCTTTTCAGAGCAAGCGTCCAACCTTATATAATTTCATGGCTGAAACACAATCCGCAGGAAGAAATCAAAAAACTGCAAATACCGATTCTTATTGTCAACGGTACAAAAGACATACAAATTTCGACACAGGATGCTGAATTGCTACACAAAGCCAATCCCAAATCAGAATTAGTTCTTATCCAAAACATGAATCACATTTTCAAAGAAATTAAAGGAGACGATGCCGAAAACATGGCTACCTATACCAATCCGAACCTGCCGGTAATGCCGGAACTTATCGAAAAAATTACTACCTTTCTCAAAAAAATATAATTCTTTCTTAAAAAAAACGGGGAGTCTGTAACAAAAAATCAGTTCGGCGAACCTATTGGGATAAAACAAAAAAATAATGAGAAAAATAATTTATTCACTGGCATTTGCAGCATTGTTATGGAGTTGCAAACCTTCCGAAAATGTAGTATCAGTAACTGCAAAAAATGAAGTACAGGTAGAAATCGACCTTAACGGTATCAAAGACGATAAAGTAATGGTTACGGTTTTACCGCCAGCGATTAAATCCGAAAAAATAACGTACCATATCCCTAAAATAATCCCGGGAACTTATTCTGAAGACGATTACGGTAAATTTTTAGAAAACGTAAAAGCCTATGACGCCAAAGGCAATTCATTGGTAGTTGCTAAAATAGACGACAATTCATGGACTATCAGTGATGCAAAAAAACTTGCAAAACTTACCTATTGGGTAAACGACACTTATGATGTTGAAGGAACACACGATATTTTTTCTCCGGCAGGCAGCAATATTGAAGCGGGAAAAAACATCATGCTGAATACTCATGCCTTTGTGGGCTATTTCAAAGAATTTCTTGACACGCCATATCAGGTAAATATCGCGCATCCTGCGACACTTTGGGGAGCAACATCTATGACAGATACGGATGCTTCAGATACGAAAGACACTTTCACCGTCTCTAAATATTCCGAATTGGTTGAAAACCCGATTATGTATTCCAAACCGGATTATACTACTTTTACCGTAAACGGGATGGAAATACTGATTGCTGTTTATTCTCCAAACGGCATCGTTACCGCTGAAAGCATTACCCCGGAGATGAAAACCATGATGACTGCCCAAAAGAATTTCTTAGGCAAATTCAACTCGACAAAAAAATACAGTGTTCTTATCTATCTGTCTGACACATCCCGAAATGATGCCAAAGGCTTTGGAGCTTTGGAACATCCAACAGCAACAACGGTAGTAATGCCGGAAGCTATGCCAAAAGAACAGTTGGCTGAACAGTTTAAGGACGTTGTTTCGCATGAGTTCTTCCACATTGTAACACCACTCACCATCCATTCTAAAGAAATCCAATTCTTTGATTACAACAAACCAAAGATGTCTGAACATTTATGGATGTATGAAGGCGTAACGGAATATTTTGCAAATCTTTTCCAGGTCAACCAGGATTTAATTACGGAAGACGAATTCTACGAAAGAATGGCTACCAAAATAGCTAACGCTTCAACTATGGATGACACGATGCCATTCACAAAAATGAGTTCAATGGTCTTACAAAAACCATACAAAGACCAATACCAAAACGTTTATGAAAAAGGCGCCCTGATAGCCATGTGCCTTGACATACAGATTCGCGAAGACAGTAACGGACAAAGAGGCATTCTTGACCTGATGCAGAAGCTCTCAAATGAATATGGCACTAAAAAAGCTTTCGACGATTCCGAACTTTTTGACAAAATTGAATCCCTGACTTCTCCAACAGTAAGAAGGTTTCTTGACACTTATGTTGCCGGGCCAACTCCAATTCCTTATGATGTTTATTTTGCAAAAATGGGTGTCACAAAAGGAAAGACTACGGTTGCAGGAAATGCTTTTCTAAAAGGAATGGAACCTAATTTTTCAATCAATCCGGCTACAAAAGAAATTTTTATACTGCCAGGCAGCGGAAATATTGATTTCTATAAGAGCCTTGGCATAAAAGATGGCGATATACTTCTTGAAATCAACGGCACAAAATACAACCTTGACAATGTGTATGACATGATTATGGGCAGTCTGACATGGAAAGAAAATGACCCTATCACGGCAAAAGTAAAACGCAACGGAAAGGAAATCCAATTAAAAGGAGTTATAAAACTTCCAAGTGAAGAAATCGAAGGATATCAGGCTACTGATGCAAGCAAGGCCAAACTAAGAGAAGCCTGGCTGAAAGGATAATCAGTATTCCATAAAACTAATCCCCAATTTAAAATCTAAATTGGGGATTTTTTTATTATTTTGCCGCGAATTAAAATCAGGGGCTGTCAGATAATTGAAACCGCCCGCAAAAACACCAGCAACAATTATGAGAAAAATAGTGTTTGCTTTTGCAGCATTAGCAATGATTTCCTGTAAGGAAGAAAAGAAAGAAGGAAATCTTCATATCAAAGGAAATGTGGAAGGTCTGAAACAAGGTACGCTCTACATTCAAAAAATTGTAGATACGGCATTAGTTGCTGTTGATACGATTGTTATCAAAGGAAATTCGAACTTTGAAAGCCATCTGACTATCGATTCTCCGGAAATGCTTTACCTGTTTTTGGACAGAGGCGAAACCAACAGTATCGATAACAATCTGATGTTTTTTGCCGAACCCGGAAATATGACAATTGACACCAGGCTGGATTCTTTTTTTGCTGCCGCAAAAATAACAGGTTCTGAAAATCAAAAACTGTTTGAAGAGTATCGAAAAATTATGTCAAGATACAAAAACACGCAATTGAGCCTTACAGAAGAGAAGTTAAGAGCCCTACAATTCAACAGAGATGTATCTTCTGATTTTGACAAGAAAAACAGCGATAACCTGAAAAGAAAATATCTGATGGCCATCAACTTTGCCTTGAACAATAAAGACCATGATATAGCTCCTTATATTGCCTTAGCCGACATTTATAATGCCAATATTAAATATCTGGACACTATTGACAAATCCATGTCACCAAAAGTAGCTCAATCCAAATACGGAAAAATGCTTACGAAATTTGTAGCCGACAGAAAACAGGCAGAACAGAAGCAGTAATAAAAAAACGCCTTGAAAATTCAAGGCGTTTTTTTATGATAATTCCAAATCTTTATAAAAACAAAAAACCATCCTTTCGGATGGTTTTTCTAATTGAGCCGATAGAGGGACTCGAACCCACGACCTGCTGATTACAAATCAGCTGCTCTAGCCAGCTGAGCTACACCGGCATCTCAATACGGGTGCAAATATAGTTCTGAATTTTAATTTTCCAAAAAAAATCTGCACTTTTTTTATCTTTTTTTAGACTATAAAGCGTTTATTTTAGCAACCAATTGATTAGCAGTTTGTTCTAATTCTGCATTGATTTGCTTGAAATGTGCTTTTTTGTTTTCTACATTTTTAGCATTCACTTTTGCGATCAAAGAATCAAAAGCAACAATTGCCTCATCAATCAAAGCTTCAGAAGCTTCAGTTGGTTTTCCTGTTGTAGACATTTCCCAGATGTATACTGCTTCAATAATGTCTCCCAATACGTAATTGATGTCTTTCTTTAAATTCCTAACGTTTGCCATTTTTTTAAATTTTAATTTGCGTCTGCAAAATTAAGCATAATCTTTCTATTTGAGGCTATTAAATATAAATTTCTAAAAGTACCGCCTCACCTTCTAAATTATATTCCTGCATTGCGGCTGGCAATAATACTGTATTTCCTTTTTTATAATTCCATTCCATTCCATTGTATTTTATCGTAAAATTACCTTCCATACACATATACACAGTAAACGATTCGTGCTGCTTCTTTATTTCCACCTCACCATCAAGCGGAAAGTAATTGGTAATAAAATAAGGACATGTTACTACCGGATTACTTTTATTTTTTTCCTTAGTATAAGTTCTTTCCGTATCTGTCGTATTATAATTGATGGCATCAAGCGCCAGGTCTATGTGAAGCTCTCTTGATTTTCCTTCGGCATCAACCCTATCCCAATCGTATACTCTATAGGTAATGTCGGAAGTTTGCTGGATTTCCGCAATCACAATTCCGGCTCCAATGGCGTGGATTGTTCCTGTTTCTAAGAAAAAGACATCTCCTTTTTTTACTGGGACTTCCTGTAAGATTGACAATAGCGTCTTATCTTCCAGATTTTTCAAATACTCTTCCCTACTTGACTTCTCTTTAAAACCTACAACAATCCTGGCATTATCATCTGCCTGCATCACATACCACATTTCTGTTTTTCCGAAAGAATTATGGCGCTTTTTGGCAAGCTCATCATTGGGATGCACCTGAATTGAAAGGTCTTCTTTGGCATCAATAAATTTAAACAGTAAAGGGAATTCTGTCCCGAATTTCTTATGCACTGCCTCACCCAGAATTTCTTCCGGAAACTGTGAAATCAATTCTGAAAGTAATTTTCCCTGATATTCTCCTTCTGCAATGCAGCTGATGTCTCCCGGCACTGTGGATAATTCCCAACTTTCGCCGGTACTGTCTGACTGTATTGGCTTATTAAAAACGGTTTTAAGTTTTGTCCCGCCCCAGATTCGTTCTTTTAGTATTGGTTCGAAAACCAGCGGGTATAGTTGTAGACTCATATTTTTTTTGAACAAATTACAGAAATTTACAATCTGGCTTGTACTATTATTTCTGAAATAACTTATATGATTTTTAGTTGGTGCTATTCTCCTTTATAACTCACAAAATTTCGCGGCGTTTCATAAAGAACAACTTCCAAATCCTTATCGGCATCAATTCTTTTCCTGATTTTATTCCATATTATAACCGCAATATTTTCGGCTGTCGGATTCAAATCTGAAAATTCAGGCACATCCAGGTTTAGGTTTTTATGGTCAAAAGGTCTTTCAACCTCTTCGAGAATGATATCGGCTAAATCCTTAATGTCAATCACATAGCCCGTATCAGGATTGATTTTTCCTGTCACGCTAACAATCAATTCATAATTATGCCCATGAAAATTAGGATTGTTGCATTTCCCAAAAACCGAATCGTTTTTCTCATCCGACCAGTCTTTGCGATACAGGCGGTGCGCGGCATTAAAATGGGCTTTTCTACTGACAGTTACTCTCATTTTTGATTTGTGATTTTTGATTTTCAACTTTCAACTTTCGACTTTAAAACTTTCGACTTTAAGACTTTCGACTTTAAGACTTTCACCTTCACAACTTATGCTCTTCTAAAAAGTGATAAAATTCATCAAAAATAATCTTGAACCATACCGTATATTTTTCAGGATGCACCTGCATATCTTCTTTGATTGCATCAATATCCATCCATTTCCAATTTTCTACTTCTTCCGGATTGATGACTGGTTCACCATCAAAATAGCCAACCATTACATGATCCAATTCATGTTCCGTCAATCCATTATCAAAAGGCGCTTTATAGATAAAATGAAACAGTTCTTTCAATTCTGTTGAAAAGCCCATTTCCTCCATAAGCCGGCGGTTTCCTGCCTGGATATTGCTTTCACCTTCACGTTGATGGCTGCAACAGGTGTTGGTCCACAGCAATGGCGAATGGTATTTCTGAGAAGCACGCTGTTGGAGCATTACCTCATTTTTTGAATTCAGTATAAAAATTGAAAAGGCCCTGTGAAGTTCTGCCTTTTCATGAGCTTCCAGCTTTGGCATCAATCCAATCTGCTCATCGCGCTCATTAACCAATATTACTTTTTCTTCTGTCATAATTTTGTGTACTTTACAAAAATACAAAAAAGAAACGTCCTTGTGAAATCAATATGGACCATTAGATTATCTGTATGTTTACCATTTGAGTTTTTCTTTGATAAAAACTAAGCTATTGAAGAACTACCATTTCTAATAAAATAAGGCTTTTTGTATCTTTGGTTCAATGTTCGCTCACAGATACTAAAGCAGAAACAGATTAAAAAAAACGTTTAATAAAGGACAGGCAAAGCATACCTTCGGTACGTGAATTAAAAAACAAATACCGGCTAAGCACAAATTCTGTTCAAAACGGTTACGAACACCTTATCATTCAGGGATTGGTTGAAAGCGTGCCCAAATCAGGATATTATGTGAACCGTCAATTTGGCAAATCTCACGAGCCTGTTAAAACAAACCGTTCGCCCATAATCAGGGATGCTTTATTTGAAAACAGCCTTGCCTCCATTACATCTTTACGGAAAGGACGAAAACTTTCAGAATTTAATGTTGCCGCTCCTGGTGACCTCCTGATTCCACAAAAACTACTATTGCGCACTATGCAGCAGGTCGTAAGAGAACAGGGAGCAAATCTGTTACGATATTATCCTTCAAACGGACTGCCAGATTTAAAAGACGCAATTACAAGGCGTGCTGCCGGATACCAAACCCTTCTCAATCCTGATGAATTGATTGTTACAGACGGCGCATTACAGGCACTGTATATTGCGTTGGCTTCTGTATGTACTGCCGGCGATGTAGTTGCAGTGGAAAGCCCATGTGTCTTTTCTATATTGGAAGTAATCCGGGTACTCCACCTAAAAGTTATAGAAATTCCAATAGACAGAGATAGTGGTTTTGACGTAAACTTTCTTAGAAAAGCATGTGCAAAAAACAAGGTAAGCGCCATACTGCTAACGCCTAATTTCCATAATCCTACAGGTATCCTGCTGACAGATGAGAAAAAAAAGGCGGTACTTTCTGTGGCGCAGGATTATGAAATTGCAGTTATCGAAAATGACATTTATGGCGACCTTAACTTTAACGGAATACGGCCAACCACAATTAAAAGTTTTGATGACAGTGGCCTTGTCATGACCTATTCTTCCTATGCCAAGACTCTTGCTCCCGGCATCAGGCTCGGCTGGCTGTCACCGGGAAAATTTATCCAAAAAGCCGAGCAGATTAAATTTTCTCTGGGCAGTACTGTCTCTCCTATTTATCAGGAAACGGTTAATCGTTTGCTGTCTGCAAGCAGCTATGAGCGCCACCTAAAAGCATTTCGAAAACAGTTGTCTGAAAATGCTGCATTAACTTTAGACCTGCTTTATGATAATTTTCCGGAAGGTACTTCAATAACGGTTCCTGCCGGTGGTTATTCTATCTGGATAAAAATGCCGGAAGCCACAAACATGGATTATTTTTATGCCCAATGTGAAAAAATCGGAATCCGGTTTACACCCGGCTATACCTTTTCGTTTTCGGATACTTTTTCCAACTATTTCAGGGTCGTATTTGCTGATGCCTATACGCCTAAACGAATAGAAGCCATCAAACAGGCCGGACAACTCTCCCGTTAACATCTGTACTCCTGATTATTTCCGATTGTGTACTGATATAAATTTTACATCATCTCTAACTTTGTAAGTCCACAAACAGAAAAAAGAATGGAAATTACAACAAAGTTTATTATCGCGACAGAACAAGGCAGAAACCTGTTAGCTGCTTTAGCAAAAGAAATAGCAACAGAAAAATTCGCGTCATTATTAGAGCCGCAACAACTCGAAGACTATATCGCAAAAAAGTTCGATGACAAAAACCTCATTGCAGAAATGAACAGCATGTCCAACCAATGGCTGGTCGTTTATAAAGGTGATATTCCTGCCGGATATGCTTATATTACTTCCAATGGAAAAAAACCAAAAAACATGGAAAATGTGCGAATGATGCGGATTGCCGATTTTGGAATACTCGAAAAATATAATGATTCGGCTGTCAGGCAGTCACTCCTCGAAAAATGTCTCACTATCAGCAAATCGTATGACGGACTTTGGATTCATGAATATAAAGAAAATCCTCTCATTGCTTTTTTTGAATCTGAAGGGTTTGTAAGGCAGGAAGAACTGGATGAACTTGAAGAATTTGCTTTGGCTTCTGTTTTTTTGGTAAAGGATAAAATGTGATTGTGAAGGGAAAGATAAATTATGCGGATAAAACAGTAAATTGCCGCCATGAAAATTTATTCGGCAATACAAATTGGAGATTATCACTCCAACAATTGTGAAGATTCCCTTTACCTAGGCAAATTCGGAAAAGACAAAATTATCTGTGCGGTTATGGATGGCTGTACCACAGCTATAGACAGCCAGTTTGCATCGCTACTGGTTGGAAAAATACTAAAGAAAATTATAATTGAGAAAGGCTATAAAGACCTGGTCGATAAAAATGAATCAACCCTGACTTTAGAACAGCATTTAAAATCCATCTTAAAAGATTTGTTTTCAGAACTCAAGTCTATCAAAAATCAATTATTATTAGATATTAAAGAGCTTTTAACTACATTGATAATCATGATAGTAGACAAAACTTTAAATACAGGAATTGTTCTCACTATTGGCGACGGTTTTGTAAATATCAACGGAAAAATAACCGAATATGAGCAAGACAACAAGCCTGATTATTTAGGATTTCATATTTCTGAAGACTTTGAAAAATTTTATAGCCTGCAAAATCAAAAAATTGTATTTGATACGATAAACGATATAAGCATCGCTACCGATGGAATTTTTTCATTCACGAAAGTTCATAAAACTTCAAATGAGGAAATTGATGTAATCGATTTTTTAGCACAAAACCGAGAGGGCAATGAAACCGAAGACATGCTAAATCTGAAACTCAAAATTTTAAAGAATGATTTTGGATTAAAGCCAACTGATGATTTTTCAATGATACGGATTTTAAATAGCAAATAAGGAATTACAGCAAAACCAGAATAAAACTTTATGCAATTGTGAACATATTCAATCAGAAACTTTATCTTATAATTGCTATTATTTTAGCAATCTTCTGTCTTACTATCGATTTTCATTCCTTAGGATTAAATAAAACAGTTGGTATGGCGTATGGCATTGATAGTACTGCCAAAATCATATGCCTCGTTTCATTACTACTCTCTTTTATAGGATATTCCATTTTATCATTATTACGTTATCAAACCCAAAAAAAATTATCACTACTCTATCTAAGCAGTATACTGCTTGCTGTTGTCTTAAACTTCATAAAACAAAATGAAATTTCAATTGTTTTTGGCATGCTATCGATAGTTGTTTTTTCCATATCTATTGTTCGCTCCCTAATACACAAAATATAATCCCGTTATCTTAATGACTATCAATCAAGACTAAGATTGCCTATTATAACTTCCTTTGGTTTTATTCTCTCATAAAAATTTGCGTAGTTAAATGACTTCATATATATTTGTAGTCAAATAACTTCATAATGAATTTAAGACGAGACGTTTTTCAGGCCATAGCAGACCCCACCCGAAGGGCAATACTGCTACTATTATCGACCCAATCCATGACCGCCGGGGCAATAGCTTCTAATTTTGATACGGCACGACCAACAGTATCAAAACATTTACAGATACTTACGGAATGCGAACTGCTTCAGCAGGAACAAAATGGTAGGGAAATGTATTACCACCTTAATCCGAACAAGCTAAAAGAAATAGCCGACTTTATCGAACCGTTCCAGAAAATGTGGGATGACAGATTCAACAAACTGGAAAACATCATGAAAACCTACCAATCAAAAAAATAAGAAATGGAACGAAAAACAAAAATCAATGCCGAAGAAGACAAACAGGAATTACAGATTATCCGGGAATTTGACCTGCCTCTGGAACTGCTTTTCAAAGCCTATGAAGAAGAAGATATCGTAGCACAGTGGATGGGAACGAAAGTAGTCAAGCTTGAAAACAAAAAACATGGCAGCTACCAGTTCGAAACATCAGACGCTCAAGGAAATGTAGTCTTTCGGTCTAATGGAACTATCCATGAATTCATTCCGAATCAGAAAATTACCCGCACCTTTGAAATGGAAAATACCCCTTTCCCTGTACAACTTGAATACCTGGAATTTGAAAAACTGACTGATACTACCAGTAAACTTACTATGCATGTCATCTACAAATCTGTGGCTGTAAGAAATCAGATATTGCAGCTTCCTTTTGCACAGGGTATCAATATGGCTCATAACCGACTTCAAGACGTAGTTTCCAATTTAAAATAACAGAACATGGAAAAGAGAAATAAAATTATTTACTGGATTTCGACACTATGGCTGGCATTAGGAATGGTTTCTACCGGAATTGTACAATTATCAGGCGTAAAGGAAGAAACTGAAATGATGGCACATCTGGGTTATCCTGCTTACTTTTTGACCATCATAGGCGTCTGGAAAATTTTGGGCGTCATTGCCGTACTTATTCCTAAATTTACAACACTAAAGGAATGGGCCTATGCAGGTTTCTTTTTCGCCATGTCGGGAGCAATCTTTTCTCACCTTGCGGCTCATGACCCAGTAAAAGATATTCTTCCTGCTTTATTGTTACTGGTACTCACCTTAGTATCCTGGTACTTTAGGCCGTCCAATAGAAAAACAATTACCGTCACATCGTAAAAAATCAAGATATGGATAAAAAGAAATTATCAGCATCACAAAGCGAGACACTAATGGGTATATTAAGAACCCGTTTTGAGAAAAACGCAAACCGCCACAAAGGTTTGAAATGGTCCGACATACAGGCAAAATTAGAAGCCAATCCTGAGAAACTTTGGTCGTTAGACGAAATGGAAGAAACCGGTGGCGAACCCGATGTAGTGGGATTTGATAAAAAAACCGGCGAATATATTTTTTATGACTGCACACCGGAAAGTCCAAAAGGCCGCCGAAGCATTTGCTATGACCCGCAAGCTTTAGAATCCAGAAAAGAACACAAACCCAAAGACAGCGCCATAGCTATGGCAGATGCTATGGGAATCGAAATACTTACAGAAGAACAATATCGCGAACTTCAAAAACTGGGAGAGTTTGACCTCAAAACATCAAGCTGGGTAAAAACGCCTACAGAAATCAGAAAACGTGGCGGCGCTCTCTTTTGTGACAGACGCTACGATACCGTTTTTCTCTATCATAATGGTGCCGAATCGTATTATGCAGCCAGAGGATTCAGGGGGTGTTTAAAGGTATAAAAATTTGTTTTGATAAAGTTGGGTTGGTACCTCAGCAAAATATTTTATAACTTCGTTAAAACCAGAATTTTTGTTTCTACCAACATAAAACAAGAACAATGAATACATCAGAACTTATTACCCTATTTCACAATAACCATATTGAATTGGCTAATTATGTGAATGCACTACCGGACGACCAATTTCTCTATAGCAAAAATGGCAAATGGACAGCCGGACAGCAGCTTAGCCATGTCTATCTTTGCCTGTTGCCTATTTCAAAGGCATTGGCTTCAAAAGAATTCCTTATCCAAAAATT
Organism: Flavobacterium sp. Leaf359; assembly: GCF_001423985.1. Lineage (NCBI taxonomy): Bacteria > Pseudomonadati > Bacteroidota > Flavobacteriia > Flavobacteriales > Flavobacteriaceae > Flavobacterium > Flavobacterium sp. Leaf359. Next base: position 57,717 of record NZ_LMPW01000011.1, read on the forward strand.
TGGAAAAATCGAACGTCCGCTTTGGGACTATGATACCGTACTGGCCAATTACAAAGTAGCTCTTGCCAATGGCGGAAAAGCTCCAGAAAAATTCCTGCCGGAAGCCGTACAGCCGGAAGCCAAAAAAGAATTAACTGAAGAACTGCGGCAGATTTTGGATTCCATCCAACAACAATTAAGCGGGTATTCTGAAGAAGAACTGGATACGATTGTTATGCCGCATCCTTTATTGGGTATTATGACCGTTCGCGAAATGTTTTATCTCATGGCCTACCATGCTATTCACCACCTGAGACAGACAGAACAAAATCTTCCAGCTTAAAACATCAAAAATATGTTTACAGAAGCGCAAATCAAACATGCCCATAGCAAAGTAAAATCAGGGGCAGACTTCCCTGCCTACATACAAGAAATCATATCCCTGGGCGTAACCTCTTATGATGTATATGTTGCAGACGGTCATTCCGAATATCATGGAGCCAATGAGTATGAAATTACAACTACAGCAAAATATGAAAATCTGTTTGTAGCAGACAGCTGCGATACAATATCCTTTAAAGCAGGCTTAAAATCACACCAACAAGGCCAAACCGATTACAATGCTTTTATAGCCATGAGTGCAAAGTGCGGTATTGAAAAAATGGGTGGTCGATACGCAGAAAATGTCCTGTAGTTATTATGACAAAACCGGAAATGAAATATTGGTAGAACAGATACCCAATAGCAAATAAGAAACCACAAAGCCGAAGCCAACACTTTGGCTTTTTTATTGCCTGATAAACCGGACGTTTAAACAAAGTAAGTTCGGACGTTTGAACAAAGTTCTCCTGCACTAACCGTCCTAATTTTGTCTCAACATAAATCATTAAATTTTATAAAAATGAGACAGAACAATTATCAGGGAGCATTGCAACAGCCAATCGGTTCAGGGTTTGGCGTAACCTCTACAGCATCCGAAGTTATCAAAGGTATCGACCTTACAGGAAAAATCGCAATCGTAACAGGCGGCAACACAGGCATTGGACTTGAAACTGCAAAAGTACTGGCTGGCGCAGGAGCCACCGTAATTATCCCGGCAAGAGATATTGAAAAAGCAAAAAGAAATCTGGAAGGAATATCGAATATAGAGATGGAAGCAATGGATTTGATGGATACCACTTCTATTGATGCTTTTGCCGAAAGATTTTTGGCTTCCGGAAGGCCATTACACTTGCTTATCCATAATGCAGGAATCATGTGGGTACCGCTGCGTTGGGACAATCGCGGCTATGAATCGCAACTGGCTACCAACTATCTCGCCCAATTTCAATTGACGGCCAGACTTTGGCCAGCTCTTAAAAAAGCGCATGGTGCCCGGGTTGTAAATGTTTCTTCACAAGGTCACCAATTCGGAACTTTTGATTTTGACGACCCAAATTTTTTAAATCGTGAATATGAAACCCTGCTAAGTTATGGGCAATCCAAAACAGCCAGTAATTTATTTGCACTGGAACTCGATGAACGCGGCAAAGCATTTGGCATAAGAGCCTATTCGCTCCATCCGGGTTCCATAAACGGAACAGAATTGGCTAGAGAAGCACCCTTAGAATTATTCCAGAAACTAGGTTATTGTGATGCCAACGGAGTCCTATTTCCCGAAGTAGCCGCAGCATTAAAAACCATTCCACAAGGAGCAGCCACAACCGTTTGGTGTGCTACAAGCCCAATGCTCAACACAATTGGAGGCGTATATTGTGAAGATTGCGATATAGCAGATTTAGTTCTGGAAGAAGGAGTAACCAAAGGTGTCAAACCTTATTCTGTTGATGAATTCAATGCCAAACGATTATGGAAACTCAGCGAAACGATGACCGGCATTCTTTTCAATACAGCAGAGTAACAGTCCTAATTACGTTATAAAATGCACAATTCTTTTTATTTTTGTACAACATCGCCATCACAGGCAATACGGCTTCCTATGGAATATCAGGCAAAATACATTACAGACGATATCAAACTTTCCTGTTATGAGGATAAGTTTTTCAAATCGGATATTATGTTTGACCATCATATGCTGGTTTGGTTTATCTCCGGCGAAACCAAAATCGTACAGGCTGATGCGACTTATTATTTCAAAAAAGGCGATATCTTTCTAATTCCAAGAAATCAGCTGGCCACCATTATCAATTATCCAAAAGACGGACAGCCGCACAAAACTGTGGTTATGCATTTGTCTAACGAAAAGCTGCGTGATTTTTATACCGGACTGCCTATTCAGCCAAAAGCGGTAGCATCGCAAAAAATACACAGTTACAGCAATCATCCGCTACTTGAAAGCTGTCTGGCCTCGCTACTTCCTTATTTTAGCATGGAAACACTACCCGAAGATATTGCTTCATTAAAAATCAAGGAAGCCATAAGCATATTACGCACAATAGATAAAGGAATTGATGATGTACTTGCCAACTTTGAAGAGCCCGGAAAAATTGACCTGGCCGGTTATATGGAAAAGAATTTCATGTTTAATCTTCCGTTAGAAAAATTCGGATACCTGACCGGTCGCAGCCTGACTACTTTCAAACGTGATTTTAGCAAAGCATTCCATACCACGCCACAACGTTGGCTTACGCAAAAGCGATTGGAACTGGCACATTACCAATTCATCGAAAAGAAAAAAAAGCCTATCGATGTGTGCTATGAAGTCGGTTTTGAGAATCTGTCGCATTTTTCGCATGCCTTTAAAAAACAGTTTGGCTATTCGCCAACCGAGTTAACAAAACGGCAAAATGCCTGATATTTCTTTACAGGCTCTCTAAAAACTTCCTGTAATCAGGTACGCTCTTTTCAATCCACTCGTCAGTAGCATTGAGTTCTATTCCGTAATAGGCAAAAAAGTAGCGGTAATCTGCTTTGATGTATTCAAAAGTCAGTTCAAAAGGAGCCGTCAGCTCTCGCAAAGTATATTTGTATTTGCCGTCGGCTCTATATTCTTCTTCGTCTACTCCTACAGATAGCACCATTGCTATTTTCTTACCACCCATCTTATAACCGCTTTTACTTCCATAGGCCCAACCATGCGTCAGCACTTCATCCAACCATTTTTTAAACAACGGCGGACAATTGAACCAATAAAACGGAAACTGAAATACGATTTTATCATAGGATTCTATCAGTTTTTGCTCTTTGGCAACATCAATTTTTTCATCAGGATAAGCATCATACAAACGATGTATAAAATAGTGGTCGGGATATTTTTCTAATTCTTCAATCCATCTTTTATTGATAACAGATTCTTTTAGGTTTGGATGTATGACTACGACTAATGTTTTCATTTTTATATTTCCTGAGTTGTAAAACTGACACAAAAATAAAGCACTACACTTAATTCTGTATATTAGCAACCCATTGTAGGATACTATCAAAAAGGTAAGTAATGACTAAAATAAAGGAAACTTCAACCAACTTCGAAAACAAAAAGCTATTGCAAGACGAGTGTCTGGAAGTATATGCTTCCGGAATCATTGGAGGACAATGGACTTTAGCAATATGCTGTTACCTGATTAAGGGAAAACTACGATTCGGCGAATTAAAAAAATGCATGCCAACCATCACAGAACGTATGCTGACCTTGCAATTGCGCAAACTCGAAAAGAATAAAATCATTACCCGCACTGTTTATGCAGAAGTTCCGCCACGGGTTGAATATGAGTTAACTGCTATTGGCTATCAGCTACACACTATAATTGGAGAACTCGAAGATTGGGGAAGAAAACACAAAGAACTGATGAAACAATAAGCCGTTTCCTTTTTATTATATTTATTACTTCTATATCCAATCGAAAATTAAAACACAATGGCAGCAACTTTTTTTGCAACACAGGCTGAATTTAGAAAATGGCTCGAAAAGCACCATAAAAACGAAACCGAGCTTCTGGTCGGTTTCTATAAATTAGACAGTGGAAAGCCATCCATGACCTGGTCAGAATCTGTTGACCAGGCACTCTGTTTTGGATGGATAGACGGAGTACGCAGGTCTATCGACAAAGAAAGTTACTCTATCCGTTTTACACCACGAAAAAAAACCAGCAACTGGAGCGCCATCAACATCAAAAAGATGGAGGAACTTACCAAAGCGGGATTGATGACCGAAGCAGGTCAAAATGCTTTCATTGAAAGAAAAGAAAGCAGGTCAAAGATTTATTCCTATGAAAATGAACCCGTAATTCTGGCTGCCGAATATGAAAATCAATTTAGAAAAAACGCTGCCGCCTGGGATTTTTTTATGAAACAAGCTCCATCCTATAAAAAACTAACCATTCATTGGATTATGAATGCCAAACAGGAAAAGACCAGACAATCCCGACTTGAAAAAGCAATCCACGAAAGCGAACAGCAAAAAAGAGTTTAACAAAAACTGAATTTTACATAATTGCTTTCTCCAGCAAAAGCAACCCTTCACAACTTTTTTCACTATTTCCTATAATTTTTTCGCAACTATTTATTGCACAGTTCTAAAATATGTATTTACTTTGAATTACAAAGTACTTTATAAAAGTCAAAAGTCAAAAGTCAAATCTAAAATCTAAAATCTCTCTTTATGAACAATGTATCATCTCACACAGATTCTTCGGCCTTAAAAAGAAGAATTTTAATTGGAGCAGGAATCGCCACTGCCTTAATACTTTTTTTCCTGATAACCGCAGGCGAACCCAATCCGGAATGGGGAAAATTCTGGAGAATTAAACCGCTTATAATTGTCCCATTGGCAGGTGCTTTTGGTGGCGGATTATTCCATTATGCCAATCAGTTTATCGGTGGTGAGAAAATCTGGACAAGAATCGCAGCTTTCTTAATTGGTGCTATTGCTTTTATCATCGCCCTTTGGATGGGTATGGTATTAGGATTAAACGGTACGTATTGGAACTAATTCATGATTCGACCCACTAAAACAACCTTAAATTAAAATCAAAATGGCAACGAAATCATTTACTGTTATTACTACCCTATCTGTGACAGTAACTTTCATAGCAGTAGTGCTTGGCTTTATTGGTGTTGTGATTTCCGAAATGTATCCGGGTTTTATTATCTTATTTCTTTTGATGCTGATTGCAATTGGTTCAAAGCGGTATGCTAAGAAAAACAGCGACAAGCATAATAACTTTCAGGGGAATTATTATACAATCCTAACTATTCTTAACCTGTTGATAATTCTTGTGACTTTATGGATGAAATTCGTAATCACTCATGACCGTATTCTTCAGGATAGCTGATTTATGGAAGTTATATCTACCGAAAGTTAGCTTTTCAAAAACTTTGCGGCTCTGCGTCTTTGCGAGCAACTATTTCACGCAAAGACGCAGAACCGCAAAACAATAAATTATTTGGGCTTACTATTACGGCTGAAACTCTTTGTCTTCCAAAACAGAAGTGGCGTATTTTATCCAAAGTTCATTTGGGATGGTGCTATCAATAAAATAATCTGGCTGTATTCCTATACCGTCAATGGCCATGCCCGGTATTCTATAGCTCTTAGAAAGGCAATAGCCCAATTGGAATTTCTCATCCGGTGATTTTACAAAATTCATATTTGAAATATCCAGTACTCCAAAAGTACTTGTTCCAAAAAGCTTTACCTTTTTGCTTTGTTTGGCCGCCATTAAAAACTGTTCGTCTGTACTTCCGTTAGCCTCATTGGCAATGATAGCTACCTGTTGCGGAAAAGGCAATACAGCATCCATCTTCTGTATATGCACTTTGTCACCTCCGTTCAGATTCACAAATTTTCCAAGATTGTCGTTAAGTAAAGTAAGTGCAGCGTTTACCTGCATTCTGCTTTTTTCAGACAAGTCCGGCATAGACAAGTAGCTTTCCATCCTTTTGTTGTTTAACGGTGTAGACAAAAGCTCCATACCTACAATGCGTATCGGATTGGTATACAAATAAGGGATAATATTCGCATAACTATCGTCATCGCCACCGGTTCCGTTACGAATATCGATTATCAGGTTTTTAGTACTCTTGATTTCCTTTTCATGAGCCAAAAGCACACTATCAATTACTTTCTTTTGTTCACCGCCAAAAGAAGGAATTCGCAAGTATAAGGTTTCCTCAGAAAGCTTTTCCATAAAAGGCTTGCCCATACTCATTGCTTTTGCATACAGTTGTATGTCTGCATTTTCAGGAAACGTAGGATATTCTCGTTGCAACTGAATCGCAGGGGCCAATTTTATAGCATTTTTACCAATCCAATCCATCTTTTTGAATTTCAAAGGCGAAAAATCTCCCATATAAAAAACACCGGAACCATCTTCATTTATTTCCATTTTTACCTGCTGTGGTTTCCATGCCACGTTGCCCGATTCCAGAATAACTCCTTTATAGCCTTTATCTTTTTTAACAATACCAATTTTATATGACCCTACTTTCCAGATTCCCACTAAATCCTTAGCGTCTTTTGTTGGTTTGCTTCGCAATTCTTTTTCCTTAACAGCCAGTACAGGCCATTGCTTGACATTAGCCGACTGTTGCGTAGTTGCTGTTGCCAAAGCCATAACTCCAAAGTGTCCTTTCCTGAAAAACTTCAACCATTCATTCAGCACCTCCGCACATTCATGGCTTTCTGTTATCGTCTTTACTTTTTGTAAAAAAACAGCATTGTGTTTTTCATACATATCCATTCCTTTTTGCTGGATGGCATAATCAAAACCCGCATCGTTTTTTTCAAAGGTTTCTTTTACCCATTTAAAAGTTTCGGAACAGTCGCAGGTTGTCTGGGCTTTTGCGGTAAAAGCTGCAAAAAGTAAAAAGGAAAACAACGAAATTTTTTGGAGAGTAAGTTTCATAAAAGTTAAGGATTAAATTGCGATTTCTGGTTTAGTTTAAAATCAGATGCAATTTAAAAATTAATTAAATGTCTGTAAGTTATTGTTAAAATAATATTCCCTATTCGGTTCCTGTTTTGCGTCTTTCTGCCTTTGCGAGCAACTGTTTCACGCAAAGGCAGAAAGACGCAAAGTTTTATTTTCCTGAATTCCTAAATACTTGTTTTATAAGAATTTTACGATAGTATAAAACATTTTAATATATTTGGTTTCAAACAATTATGAACCGCCAAACAATTACAAGATGAAACAGATTATTACACTCCTTATCGCTATTTCCACATCAGGCATCTTTGCCCAGGAAAAACTAAATTTTGACAAAAGATATGTTCAGAGCGAAGACCAATGGGTAGTCTTTCCGGCAGACACTCTGGGTTCTTATCCTTTTGGATTTATTTATATTGATTCTGAAGCCGGACTCACATTCAATTATGAAAGTAGCTTTACAATAGACAGTAACGGAAAATTTATCCCGGAAGAAAAAGTACCTACCAGAATAATGAAATACCGTTTAGATCCAAAACAAAACGTTCTTGTGGCGTTTATTCCGGAATCTAAATTCTCCGAACTCCAGATTAAGAAAATTCCGGATTGGCTCAGTATTTATAAAGAAGGTGAAAACTCTGTTGAACAATTATACAAGAAAGGCTATCGTTACAATGCCTGGGGCGAATGCGAAAAAGCTTTGGAATTTCTTGAAAAAGCTAAAAAAACGGATATCGAATACAAAGGCCTTAGGGTGGAACTCGCCTACTCCTATAACTGTTTAGAAAGATATTCTGATGCTATCGAAATTCTGAAAAAAGCCGTAAAAGATGCACCGCTGGATGCTTACACAAATAAGGAATTGATTTATGCCTATGCCAAAAGCGGAAACCTTAAAGAAGCCAAAAACATCTGCCGAAAAATGGTCAGGGATTGTCCCGACAAAACATTCAATGCAGAAATTGCCTTTAATATATTACAAGCCTATTTTATGAAAAAAGACATCGCCAACTTTAATAATTGGCTGGCAGAATCAGGTTGTTATTTATTGAATGATAAAAATCTCAAGGTATATGTAGAAGCAATGAAAGAGGAATTGAAAAAATAAACAATCGGCAATATGAGGAGTTCAATTAAATTCTCCAAAATCTTTAAGAATGAAAACAATTAGAATAGTAATCATAGGTATAGTAATTGCTTTGATAACTTTTTTAATTTTTTATAAGACAGAAAAAATTAACATTGGAGGTATTTGGACATCAAAAGAAATAGTCTTGGATGGTAAGACATTATATCCTGTGAAATCTGATAGTCTTATGCAAGCAAATGCCTTTGACATTATAATAGATGATTGGACAAATTCCTTATACATCTGCAATCAGGACACAATCCGTGCTAATTTTACAATTAAAAAAGACTTAGATAACAAATTAAGAATGAAATTAACATCATCTGAAAGTTCACTAAACGGAAATTTTAGCCTTGAAATGGACACTTTATCTTTGGGGCCTACTGCTTACGATGTTTATGCCAAACTGGAATCTGGCGAGACATTACTATATATCCAACGAACAGTTTATTACCAATCACAAAAACCTCTTTTGCCTCGGCGCGGAACTCCATAAATTTATAACCAATGAAAAAAACACTACTCCCAATCTTTATCCTTATTTCATTTCTATCCAACGCACAAAGCATAGAAGAAAAAATAGCTAAAAAAGCATGCGAATGTGAAGAACAAAAAACTAAAATTGGCGAAGAGGCTTACAGGAGCTGTATTGCCGATATAGTAAAAGAAGCCATTGCTACAGAAGAAGATCCCAAAACCCGGGAAGAAGTAAACACAGTTGAAGGACTCATGGCACTGCTCCCAAAAGTCAAAAGTCTTTTGCCTGAAATTTGCGATAAGGCAAAAGGACAAAAAACAGACGAAAAAAGAAAGCTGTTCTATTCTGATTCAAAAATTGAAAGCGCACAAAATGCTTATATCATTGCGAAAGATTTTATGAGTAAGAACCAATACAAACCTGCCATTGAAAACTTTTTGACAGCAATTAAAAATGACGAAAAATTTGTCCTGGCTTATGATGATTTGGCCGTCTGTTACAGACAACTTGAAAAGTATAACGATGCCATAAAGTATTATAAAAAATCACTCGAAATTTATCCAGAAGGCGACTTTGCCCTAATGAACATTGCCGTTGTCTATTCTTTAAAATCTGATTTTAAAACGGCTATCCAATATTATGAAAAACTCATACAGTTTTATCCGGAAAATGCCGAAGGTTATTTTGGAGCCGGAAAAAACTATCTTTTAGTAAAGAATTACGAAAAAGCACTAAACAATATATTCACAGCACACCGCATCTATACCGAAGAAAACTCCAAATACGCAAAAGACTCTGAAGTCGTTATAGGTGCCATTTACCAAAAACTACAGGAAGAAAACAAAGAAGATTTGTTTAAAAAGATTGCTAAGGAGCATAATATTCAGTTGAATTAATATTTATGAAGAAAATATATCTAATACTTTTAATATTGGTTTCAATTCCAACTTTTTCTCAACAAAAAAGTGAAAAAGAAATTCTGGGATATTCTTGCGGATATTCAGGTGAGCCAACCTCAGTAATTATAAAGTTTGGCGGTCTTCTGTATGAAAAAAAATACAAATCAATTAAGACATTATTATACTCTAAAATTCCTGTAGAAAATTTTCTCGCAGTAGTTATCAGTAAAAAATTAGCCGATAAAAAGAATATCACGTTAACGAAATCCGAAATGGAAAGAATTGACGAGTTATATAAATCAGCAGAAAAAGTTCCAATCTGTGGCGGCTGTACCTACTATAAAGAAATTGAGTTAAAAGAATTGCTGAACTCAAAAAAAGAAGTAAATGGAGTTACGAGTTATTTTTTTGATTAAGAAAACTTAAACCGAGATAGCATACAGGTATGAAGAAACTGAAATACAAGAGAAAACGGCAAAAGCAGAAACAACTGAATGACTGTTAGTATTATTTTCTTGAAAAAAATTATACTTTGAATTAGATTAGTACAAATAGCGGATATTAATTAAAAACATAAGCTATATGACAATACACCTAAAAACGATACTTCTTATGGGACTTTTTTCTTTTTTATTTGGCTGCAAGAACACAGATAAAACACAGCAAACAAACACTCAGGTTAAATTGGAAAACATTACAGCCCGACTTGATCCGGAAGAAGGGTGGCAGGATATTTTTCTCAAAATAACTTCCGATATCAAAACAGACTCATCACATATTTATATTGCCAAAGGACTTTACTTCAATAAAACCGTTGGCGTACAAATTGAGATAAGTTCAGAAATTGGCGCAGGCATAATCAATGGTGAACTTGAAGGAGATTCTGGCTTTGTATCTAATGCTGTCAAACTAACGTCTATCGGGCAAGAAAGTGATGAATTAGTAAAAGCATTGGCTGAATTATACGGCTTTCCAACAAACAAAGGATTTACAAAGGAGACAATTTCAACAACCGCATTTTCACTTAACGAGACACCTGTCAATCTTGACAAAAACGGATATTATAAACTAAAACTATTCTTTGGAGAGGATGATGAAAACTTATACTCAGAGCTATATCTCAATATAAATACGCAGAAAAAAGAAATTGAAATACACGAAAAAGACGAAGAATACAGGGAACCAATTATAAAAGTATGGACAAAATAGTCTGGTTGTTTTTTTGAATAAAAAGACAATAAAACCTTGATAAGCCAAAATAGAGAAAGGTAACTGCAAAATCCCCCAAATAACAAAGCCAATTTAAACAACTATGACAGAACAAACAACAACATTACTTAAATCAAGCCGAAAAAGACGATTTGTAGCATTTATAATCGACCATTTCGTATTAAGTTTCTTAATAGTCTCTCTTTGCTTTCTCGCACTTGGTCCGGATTTTATAGATAAAGCCAGTACAGGTAAAATAATATCCATGCCGCTAATTATGTCTTTAGGATTTCTTATATACTTATTAAAAGACAGTATAAAAGGAATTAGTATTGGAAAATGGGCAATGGGAATTATGGTTCGTGACGAAAATAACCCAACCCAAATACCGTCAATGGGTCGTTTATTTTTGCGGAATTTGCCGTTTATAATCTGGCCTGTTGAATTTATCGTATTGGCAACAAGCGATCAAAAGAAAAGATTGGGTGATAAGATTGCCAAAACAATTGTAGTCAAAAACCCTGATAAGCCAGCACAACTTCCTCGAATTTTAATGCTTATTGGCGTTGGAATTGTCTTTTTTATATTCTTTATCGTTTTTATAGGTAGTACGATGAAAAATTCAGATGCCTATAAAACTGCAATAACCGAAATCGAAAAAAGTGAAGAAATACGAATCCAAACCGGAGGTATTAAAGGCTACGGAATAATGCCAACAGGAAACATTAGTGTATCTAACAATGCAGGACAAGCCCAACTTGAAATCAAAGTGTTAGGAAACACAAATGATATGCATGTAAATGTCTACTTGGAGAAAGAAAACGGACAATGGAAAGTAATTGAAATGCAATAATAAAATAGTTATTAATTGTAATTATTTTTAAAACAGCTAAGCCGCCTAATGGGCGGTTTTGTTATTTCTATTAAATTCATGAAAACATTTTTATTGTTAAAATATGTTTTAAGGGAAACCTTAAAAAAGACAAAACACAAAAATCTAGTTTTGGTAAATAAACGGCATAAAAGCCGAGTAACTCAAAACTAAATTTATGGAAACAAACACCAACAAATCAAAAACAATCTTCAGTGTAATAATTTTTATTGGCATACTCTGGTATTTCTTTGGTGGCGGATTGGAAAAGCATGCTACTAATGAAATGCAGAAAATCGAAAACCAAGTAGCTTTGGATGCAGAACAGCAATATGAAATTGCAAAAAATGGCGGCGACCAAATGCAAACCTATGTACAAGCCGGCATAGTTGCGGCATCTTATTTACAGGCAAAAGACGAAGCCAATTACAATAAGTGGAAAGCGATTGAAAAAGAAGAAGGAAAAAAGGCTGGGATGTTTACAGAATAACACAATCTCTCTACGTTTCAACACTTTATATAAATTGCGATTATTTCATCGGAAAATACGCGCATTTTGTCTAGTATTCTCAAAAACAAGACTAAAATATAACTACAAAGTATATATTTGAAATAAGCAACATCTTAAATCCCCCAATATGAGAAGATTTTTACTTCTGTTACTTCATCTATTATTTCATTCAATATTTTTTAATGTCCTATGAACAGTATTTACAATTAACTGAAGTATTAGAGGTAGAATTAGATAAGATCTGGCCTAGTGAAAATTTTAGAAATAAAAAACCAATGACACATAAAACCGAAAAAGA
>NZ_LMPW01000011.1:69991-70124 GCF_001423985.1 Flavobacterium sp. Leaf359
AGTTGCCATTGAAAAATTATTAGATGTAGCTAAAAAAGAAACCTTATCCGAAAAAGCATCAAATAAAAACAAAAAAATTAAATCTTAAACTTGCCCAAAACATTCATGAATAACACTTGGCAGGATCTTTTTC
>NZ_LMPW01000011.1:70168-82328 GCF_001423985.1 Flavobacterium sp. Leaf359
TAAAACAAAAATAACATGCACGCATATCTAGACAATAACATATTAATTGACATAGAACAAAATAATATTTCTAAAGAAACTATAATAAATAATATTGATGTCAACATTAATCGCTTTTTTTATTCTTCAGCTCACTTACAAGAAGCTCATGAAATTAAAGGAAGTACTGAAGAAATTAAGGAGCGCTTAAAAAAACGATTTAATACTATTACAGAAACAACAGACAACAACTATTTATTTCATGAGCTAAAAACTAAAATCGTGCATAAGCAAATTCAAATACCATCAGTTGTTTATCAAACAATTACAGAGGTGAAATTTGGACAAAGTACAATGAAAGGCATGGTAAATAATGTTAGTGAAGAACAAAAAGCCTTATTTAGAAGTCAATTAAATTTAGACATAACCAAGTTAAATAATTATAATCCTGTTGAAGTTGTTGAACAGATAAATGAAAAAAAAGATGTTTTTGGTGGATTCTCATTACTTGATTTAATTGACCATGCAATTGCTCAATTTCCCAATAATGAAGATTTTGGGCTGCATAATAAATTTGCCGGTGTTTTTGAATTATTGGATTTAGTAGGTTATTGGAAAGATAAATATAATGAAAAATCAAACTATGCTCGATTATGGGATTCAAATCATGCCTATTATGCCTCTTCTTGTGATTATTTTGTTTCAGATGATAGACGTACAAGAAACAAGGCAAATGTTGCATTCCACCTTTTTAATATAAACACTAAAGTGGTTTCATCTAGAGGAGAAAAATAAAAGCATACGATTATTTCATATTGATTTATTTCTCATAAAAATTTTAAAACAATCTAATATGGCAAAAAGAATAAATAAAAAACATTTCATTATCTTTAATAATGGTGGTGTGATTAGCTCAACAACACCAAAAAATTGGGCACGAGCGCATCAAGGGTGTTTCCCAAACAAGAACTTTTCCAATTCCGATGATACTCCAACAGTAGAAGAAATAGAAAATTATTTGATACAACATTTAGATTACAAGAAGTTAAGCAATGATGAAATTGTAGTTTGCTATGACTACAAAGCGATATGAACAAAGAGTTATCTCCTCCATATTGGCATCAACTGCTTAAGCATTTTGAATTGAAAGGCTATATACAAAACGGACTAACAATTCCTTTCTTAATTGGCTCATTAGAAATAATAAATCCAAATAGAAATCAATGGACAATAAGTGAATTGACAAAATCATTTAATGATTTTGGTTGTACAATTTTAAAGTGTCCAAATATTCGAGAATTTGTAATTGGCTCATTAGATAATGAAATCTTGAAATACAAGAACTATTACCATAATCCTTGTGGCAAAATAATCGTGACAGATGCCTCCCTCAGTAAAATCAAATCTTCTAATGACATGAGAAGTTTATTTGAACAACTATATCAACCTAGATTAGACAATAAAGAATTTTCTAAAAATAATGGAATTTGGGTATATTTTTCACAAATTGACTTAGCTAGAATAAAAGAAATATTGTAAAATAATTTATACTGTGAGAAAAGTAAGAGACATACTAAAATTTTAATACTTTAAAATACAATTCTAAGGGGTTAATATTTTATATAATTTAATAGAAATTCCAGCTCTCATATTTTTTTTGCACATCATCTTTCAAATAAATTGATAAAAAAACCGCTTCCCAGCGGTTTTTCTATATTTCCTCAACTCCTTCCCACAAACACTTCACACCAAAAAGCGCACGCTTTTCGTCAGCATTTATAGAAATATCAGAATGATATAAAGCCATATCATGTACCAATTTTAGCGACTTCGATAATTCCGAAGCGCCATAAAACAAAACAAATTCAATAAATTCAGATTGAGACGGTGTAAGCCACACTTTTACCTTTGATACGTTTCGTGTATCACCCGCTGTGTCGGCTGAAGGATTCAGCTCGTCACCTTGACCTTTAGAAGTTTGCATTTTGTATGGATTATAAGTTCATAAAAAAAGGAGAGGTCACTGCAAACTCTATTAATTTTTACATTAATCGGTCTCGGGACTTTCACCCGTTTGCCTCTCCCAAGGTACATTTCAAAATGGATTTGTGAATAATGTGTCATAAATTAATAAAGTTTGCATTACAAACATACATCATATTTAAACACTTAGCCGTTTGTAATCATTTATATACGGATAATTACAAAACAATATCATTTACTAATTTAAGAAGCCATAACTCCCAAACTTTCCCCAATCTTTAACGCACATTTTTCACCATCAATAGCTGCCGAAATAATTCCTCCGGCATAACCTGCGCCTTCTCCACACGGATAGAGTCCTTTGATTTGCACATGCTCTAACGAAAAGTTATCTCTTGGAATACGCACCGGTGAAGATGTTCTGGATTCCGGTGCATGCAAAATAGCTTCGTTGGTCATATAACCTCGCATGGATTTGCCAAATTGTACAAATCCTTCACGCATAATCTGCGTTAAAAAGCCCGGAAAAACCTGTCCCAGTTCTACCGGAGTCGTTCCCGGAACATAAGATGTTTTTGGAATATCGGCAGAAACCTTGCTTTGCGTAAAATCAACCATACGCTGTGCCGGAACCCGTTGGGTTTCGCCCGCCAAATGCCAGGCACGCTGTTCGATGCTTTTTTGGAACTCCATTCCTGCCAAAGCGCCAAACCTGGCAAACGGTTTAAAATCTTCCAGTTTGAGTTCAACTACAATTCCTGAGTTGGCCGTTTCCTGGTCGCGTTTGGATGGCGACCAACCGTTGGTTACTACTTCACCCGGACTTGTAGCACAAGGCGCAATTACGCCACCCGGACACATACAGAACGAATACATTCCCCTGCCGTTGACCTGTTTTACGATAGAGTATGGCGCTGGTGGAAGATAATCGCCACGGAAATCGCAACTGTACTGTATGCTGTCAATCAGCGTTTGCGGATGCTCGGCACGAACACCCAAGGCAAAAGGTTTGGCCTCGATAAAAAATTTTTTTCGGTCAAGCAATTCAAAAATATCCCTTGCCGAATGGCCTGTAGCCAATATTATTTTTGAAGCTTTTATGATGTCGCCCTTTTGGGTTTCGACTCCTTCTACTTCGTTGTTTTTTACTAAAATATCAGTCACACGTGTATCAAACAAAACGACACCGCCAAACTCGATAATTTTTTCCCGCATGGCCTTGATGATTTTCGGCAATTTGTTTGTCCCGATATGTGGATGCGCTTCTACCAGAATTTCTTCCGAAGCTCCAAACCCAACAAACAATTCCAAAATACGGTCTACATCGCCACGCTTTTTAGAACGGGTATACAATTTACCATCGGAATAAGTTCCGGCTCCGCCTTCACCATAACAATAGTTGGAATCCTCGTTTACGATATGATCTCTGTTGATGGCTTTTAAATCCCGGCGTCTTTCCTGCACGTCTTTGCCACGTTCCAATACAATAGGCTTTAGTCCCAATTCAATCAACTGCAAGGCTGCAAAAAGCCCCGCAGGTCCTGCACCAATAACAATTACCTCTTGCTTGCCGGACACGTCTTTATATTCAGGAAGCGCAATTTTGGTTTCCTGAAAATCTTCTTTCCAATACGCCTGAATCTTCAGATTAATTTTGATGGCTTTTTGCCGGGCGTCAATAGAACGTTTCAATATGGCAATATGCCTGATTCCGGCAGGATTTACCTGCATCAGTCTGGCAACATGTTCCGTCAATAATTGTGAATTGGCAGCCACTTCGGGCGCTACTTGTATTTGAAATTCTCTTGGCATGGGGCAAAGGTAGAAAATAATTTCAGAATTATTTTTCAGCCAAACAGTCCGCCTTTTATGAGTTATTCTTGTTTTTCTTCATAGGCCCGTAACGCAAAAGAAGCCAGCCAATGCTCGCCTTCGTAGTTTCCATCGACTACAGAAGGCAGGGAAAAATCCAGATGTTTGTCTGCGGCATCCTTTAAATACCAAAACTCTTTCGGATATTGATTAATTAAGGAATATAAGTTCCAGGCACGGCTAAAGTTCAATCCGTCTAAGTGTACCAAATGTCCGTCTGTTCTGTCAGAAACCTTTGCTACTTCCCATGTAAACCTTTTATTAAAAAGTGATGGCGCAAAGCTTTTCATCCATTTCAGGAATTCTTCACGGGGCAGAATACGCTGCATAATACCCATTTCTTCCAGGCAAGGCGAAAGAAAATCGGTTCCGCTGGGTTCCCATGCAAAAGGGCAGTCTTTATCGTTTTGAAATAAGCGCATCGCATTTACCCAAATACTTTTTTGTAGCGCCTGGTTGTTGGAATGTACGGCATAATCCCACGCAAAATTCAATCCGAAAGCTGTATTGGCATGCGTTCCTGCCCGTACCGGATATAATAGCTTTGGCAAAAATTCGATATATCTGGTTATGATTATATCCGACAGCGGTTTCAAATTATCGGCCAGTTCTTTTGCATACGGCTCGTTTGAGGTTTCCAGTTCCAATTGCAGTTTTAGCAACCATGCCCAGCCATAAGTTCGTTCAAACGATTTTTCATGTTCTTTGGAAAGATAGGCTACCTCCTGTTGTATGTTTTCTTTGGAAAGGTTTACCTTTAATTTCTGTATGATTTCATCACGCTTGTCCAGGTTCGGAAATCGCTTTAGGAGATAGACTAAACTCCAGTGTCCGTGAACGGAGGAATGCCAGTCAAAACAGCCATAAAATGCCGGATGCAATTTTTTAGGCGATTGTAGTTCTGTAGCGTCCTGTAATAATTGTCCTAATTTGTTAGGATATTCCTGTTGCAGGCATTTGATGGGTAAGGTAGCGAGATGGTTTGCTTTTTCTAAAGTCAGTTCCTGTGAAAAACTGAATTGAAAACAAAAAAGAAAGAGATAGTGGGATATTTTCATGATACATCTTTTCCCAAATATAAACTTTATTGACTATCTGAAACGTATACCAAAAACAAATTTCAATAAGTTTTGCGTCTTTGCGCCTTTGCGAGCAACTATTTCACGCAAAGACGCTAAGCCGCAAAGTTTCATGTTAGTGATTTGAACTTTTGAGACTAATTCTATGCAAAAAAAGAACAGGCGATTATAAGTTCGTAGATTTGCATTTTAAAAAACAATAAAGAATGTCCAGAAGAATTAAACTTATATGGGATTTCAGGGGACCTGCCGGCACCAAAACCGCTGAACATCATGAAATCCACCTTAAAGAATTTATCGAAGCCGAAAAGCTTCCGCTTAACATCACCGGATTCGAAACCTTACACGAAATGCACGCCATTGCTTTTATGGTTGTGGAAGAAGAGAATATGATTGCGGTTAGGGATGCTTTGAAACCGCATAGAGGGGAAATCTGGGAAGAATAATTTTTGATTTGTGATTTAAGATTTTTGATTTAGAAGTGGATAATGAAAATAGTGGAGAATGGATAGTGTTTAGTGGATAGTTTTGGAAGTGAGTCAAAAAAAAAATAAAATTTCAGAAAACAATGCTGCCCTCTGAAATCTTAAATCAAAAAAGTGGATAGTGTTTAGTGGATAGTCGATAGTTGGGAGTGAGTGCAAAAAAATAAGATTTCAGAAAACATATATACTGCCCTCTGAAATCTTAAATCAAAAAAGTGGATAGTGTTTAGTGGATAGTCGATAGTATAGGAGTGGGTATAAAAAAATAAGATTCCAGAAAACAATTTTACTGCTTCCTGAAATCTTAAATCTAAAGTCTTAAATCTCAAATCCTAAATCCCTAATTCGCTACTTCGCTAATAAACTTAATGCGCATCAAACGAAGTTCTTCGATGTCATAATCGCCATCAAATTCCTTAAGGGCGTCTTTTATATTATCGGAATCGGATTCCATAAAATATTCATGGATTTCTTCCTGTTGGTCTTCGTCTAAAATATCGTCAATCCAGTATTTGATATTCAGTTTGGTACCGGAATAGACAATCTGCTCCATTTCTTTTAGCAAAACGTCCATATCCAATCCTTTGGCTTTAGCAATATCATTTAGGGAGAGTTTCCTGTCCACGTTTTGGATGATGTATAATTTCAAAGCCGAATTCGCTCCTGTCGATTTTACAACCAAATCATCCGGACGGATGATGTCATTATCTTCCACATAACGTCCAATCAGCTCAACAAAATCTTTACCGTATTTCTTGGCTTTTCCTTCTCCAACACCGTGAACGCTACCTAATTCTTCAATAGAAACCGGATATTTCAAGGCCATATCTTCCAATGACGGATCCTGGAATACCACAAATGGCGGTACGCCCAGTTTTTTAGCTACTTTTTTACGCAAATCGCGCAGCATGCCCATCAAAACCTCATCGGCCGTACCCGAAGATTTGGCTGCTGTAACGATAGCCTCGTCCTCTGATTCGTTATAATCATGGTCTTCAGACATCATAAAGGAAGTCGGGTTTTTGATAAAATCCGCTCCTTTTTCTGTAAGTTTTAATATGCCGTAGGTTTCAATATCTTTTGACAGATAACCATCTACCAAAACCTGACGGATTAAAGCCATCCAGTAACGCTCATCAAAATCGGCACCGCTGCCAAAGAAACTCTGCGCATCGGTTTTATGCGCTTTGATGGTAGCGTTGATTTTGCCAATCAGGGTGAAAATAATTTCTTTTGATTTGTATAGATGTTTGGTATCGCGAACAATCTTCAGTAATTTAACCACCTGGTCTTTTGCCTCCACTTTTTTCTTCGGGTTCCTTACGTTGTCGTCCATATCGGCACCTTCGCCTGTTTCGCTGTCAAATTCTTCTCCAAAATAGTGCAATAAGAATTTCCTTCTCGACATGGAAGTTTCTGCATAGGCAACCACTTCCTGCAAAAGTGCAAAACCAATTTCCTGTTCGGCCACCGGTTTTCCGGCCATAAATTTTTCCAGCTTTTCTACATCTTTATACGAATAATAAGCCAGGCAATGACCTTCGCCGCCGTCACGCCCTGCCCTACCGGTTTCCTGATAATAGCTTTCCAATGATTTTGGAATATCATGGTGAATGACAAAACGAACATCCGGCTTGTCAATTCCCATTCCAAAAGCAATAGTTGCTACTACCACATCAACATCTTCCATCAGGAACATGTCCTGATGCTTGGCACGTGTCTTGGCATCAAGTCCTGCATGATACGGAACCGCACTGATTCCGTTTACCTGCAAAACCTGTGCTATTTCCTCTACCTTTTTACGGCTAAGGCAATAGATGATTCCTGATTTTCCTTTATGCTGTTTGATGAACCGGATGATGTCCGATTCAATATTTTTAGTTTTTGTGCGTACTTCATAAAACAAATTCGGACGGTTGAACGATGCCTTGAAAGTCTTGGCATTGACCATATCCAGGTTCTTCAGAATGTCTTCCTGTACTTTTGGCGTGGCCGTAGCCGTGAGTCCGATTACGGGAATATCTCCCAGTTGTTTGATGATGGTACGGAGGTTTCGGTATTCCGGGCGGAAATCGTGTCCCCATTCCGAAATACAGTGTGCTTCATCAATTGCCACAAAAGAAAGCGGCACACTTTTGAGAAACTGTATGTATTCTTCTTTGGTAAGCGATTCCGGTGCTACGTATAATAATTTTGTGATTCCGGAAACGATATCTTTTTTTACCTGGGCTATTTCGGTTTTTGTAAGTGATGAATTTAAAACGTGGGCGATTCCATTTTCTGAAGAAAGGCTTCGGATGGCATCCACCTGATTTTTCATAAGGGCAATCAGCGGAGAAACTACAATTGCTGTACCTTCCTTGATTAGGGCCGGAAGTTGGTAGCAGAGGGATTTTCCACCACCGGTAGGCATAATAACGAATGTATTATTTCTGTTTATGATACTCTTGACAACTTGTTCTTGCAATCCCTTAAATTGGCTAAAGCCAAAATATTTTTTTAATTCTTTGTGGATGTCAATTTCGTTTGAATTCATTCTTTTTTAATGGTATTTTACATAAATTTGCACAACATAAAGATACAACTTTCTTTTATAACCACAAATTTTATAAAAAATCTGTTTTGATAGAAAAAGAAGCAATATTGGCGTCTGCCAAAAAAACAATATTAGCTGAAAGTAAAGCAATTGCAAATCTTTCAGAACTTCTCACCAACGATTTTGCCGAAGCCGTAGAAATCATTTTCAAGTCAAAAGGTCGCCTGATTGTTACCGGAATAGGAAAAAGCGCAATCATTGCCCAAAAAATTGTGGCGACGCTCAATTCAACCGGAACTCCGTCCATGTTCCTGCATGCTTCAGAAGCCATTCATGGCGATTTGGGAATGGTACAGCAAGACGATGTCGTTATCTGCATTTCAAAAAGCGGTAACAGTCCGGAAATCAAAGTGCTGGTTCCGCTACTAAAACGTTTTGGAAACATTTTAATTGCGATTACCGGAAATTTAACTTCTTTTCTTGGAAAAGAATCCGATCATGTCTTAAATGCGTATGTTGAGTCAGAATGTGACCCAATTAACCTTGCCCCTACCAACAGCACAACGGCCCAACTCGTTATTGGCGATGCCCTGGCTGTGGCTTTGATGGAACTTCGCGATTTTAAGAGCGAAGATTTTGCCAAATACCATCCGGGTGGTGCGTTAGGAAAAAAATTGTTGCTTCGCGTAAAAGATATGCTCGACACGACTCACAGACCTGTCGTAGCTCCGGATTCGAGCATCAAAAAAGTTATTGTGGAAATTTCTGAAAAAAGACTGGGTGTTACAGCCGTGGTAGAAAACGACAAGGTAATAGGCATCATTACTGACGGAGATATCCGAAGAATGCTTAACGACCGTGATACTTTTAACGACCTGACTGCAAAAGACATTATGACCAAAAATCCGAAGATGATTAAATCCAGCGATATGGTTGTTGATGCGTTAAACATCCTGGAAGATTTCTCCATAACACAGCTGGTTGTAGTGGATGAAGGCAATTATTTAGGTGTAATCCACCTCCATGATATTTTAAAAGAAGGAATCGTATAAATTATGGCTAAAAAGAAAAACGTAAACGAAATGTCGTTTCTGGACCATCTGGAAGAACTCCGATGGTTGTTAATCAGAAGTACATTAGCTATAGTCATCGCTTCCACTGTTGCATTCTTCTTCAGTGATTTTATTTTTGACAAAATTATATTCGGGCCAAAAGACCCTAATTTCATCACTTACCGTTGGTTTTGCGAAGTGAGTAAATTCTTCGGAAGTACGGGAGAAGGTTTTTGTGATTATAAAATTAATTTCGACGTACAGAGCCGTGTCATGTCCGGACAGTTCAATGCGCACATCTGGACCTCTATAACCGCCGGTTTTATTCTTGCCTTTCCTTTTATTTTGTGGGAATGCTGGAAATTTATCAGCCCGGCATTATACGATAAGGAAAAGAAAAATGCCAAGCTGTTCCTGGCCGTGGCTTCTTTCCTGTTTTTCCTTGGGGTTTTGTTTGGCTATTTTATCATTACGCCGCTTTCCATCAACTTCCTGGCCGGATATCAGGTGAGTACGCAAATCCATAACGATATTGATTTGGATTCCTATATCTCGCTAATACGAAGCACTACGCTGTCGTGTGGTTTGGTTTTCGAATTGCCAATTGTTATGTTTTTCCTTTCCAAATTAGGATTGATAACACCTACATTTTTAAGGAAATACAGAAAATATGCCATTGTTATTATCCTTATTATTGCGGCTATTGTGACACCTCCTGATGTGGTGAGCCAGATTATCGTGACAATTCCATTATTAATATTATACGAACTCAGTATTTTTATTTCGGGCTGGGTACTAAAAAATAAGCTGAAAAATGAGCAATCTAGTTAAAGAATTCAACGATTACCGTCAGGTAATGAATGAAAAACTGCTGAATGACGACAACAAAGTCATCAAAAGGATTTTCAACCTTGATACTAACGCCTATATGGAAGGCGCACTAAATGTAAAGACCAAAGAACTGCTTGGATTGGTAGCTTCTGCCGTTTTGCGTTGCGATGATTGCGTAAAATATCATTTGGAAACCTGCTACAAGGAAGGTATCACAAAAGCAGAAATGATGGAAGCCATGAGTATTGCTACTTTAGTCGGCGGTACTATCGTAATCCCGCATTTGAGAAGAGCTTACGAATTTTGGGAAGCCCTGGAAGAAAATAAATAATTGTTAATTAGTAACCGCATTTTTCTGAATAGTCGTTTATTTGTTCGGCAATTTTATAAAGATTAAAAAATCGGAATATGATTCTAAGAGCTGACAATCTGGTCAAAACATACAAAGGAAGAAGTGTCGTAAAAGGTATTTCTGTTGAAGTAAATCAAGGAGAAATCGTAGGTCTTCTGGGACCTAATGGTGCCGGAAAAACGACTTCCTTCTATATGATTGTAGGTTTGGTAAAGCCAAATAGCGGTAAAATCTATCTTGACAATACCGAAATCACAGATTATCCGATGTATAAAAGAGCACAAAACGGAATCGGTTATCTGGCACAGGAAGCTTCCGTTTTTAGAAAACTGAGCATTGAAGACAATATTATGAGCGTGCTTCAACTAACCAATCTTTCCAAACAGGAACAGGAAGCCAAAATGGAAAGCCTTATTGCCGAATTCAGCTTAGGGCATATCCGCACCAACCGAGGCGACCTGCTTTCCGGAGGTGAAAGACGCCGTACGGAAATTGCACGCGCTTTGGCAACCGACCCTAAATTTATTTTATTGGACGAACCATTTGCCGGAGTTGACCCGGTGGCAGTAGAAGACATTCAAAGAATTGTAGCCCAGTTAAAAAATAAAAATATCGGAATCCTTATTACTGACCACAACGTACAGGAAACACTTGCTATTACGGATAAGACCTATCTGATGTTTGAAGGTGGCATCTTAAAGGCTGGTGTTCCGGAAGAACTGGTTCAGGACGAAATGGTGAGAAGGGTTTATTTGGGACAAAACTTTGAGTTGCGTAAGAAGAAATTGGAGTTTTAGATTTGGGATTTTTGATTTATGATTTGGGATTTTTGATTGTAGAAAATAGATGATAGAGAATAGACATGAAACCGGGAAGTTGGTGCTTTTCGGTTTTTTTGTTTTTAGTTGATGGTGAAGTACTGGAGTTGTTTTGGTGTGCCGTTATAGATATTGACATCAACGGTTCCTTTGATGCCGGGTACGGTGGCTTTTTCTGTGAATTGCCAAAACAGCCATTCGTCTTTGATGGTTTCTTCAAAAAAATTGTAGTTGGCAATCCAAAACGTATAGCCTTTAAATTCTTCTTTAAGGAAATCATTATAATAGCTTTCTCCCGAATAGATGATCGGTTTTACGTTATAGTGTTTTTCTACTTTTTTCAGCCATCGCTTTAATCCGACTTTAAGACTGTCGATAGATTGTTCTTTGGGTAATTTTTCAATATCCAGAACCGGAGGCAAATCGCCTTTGTGAAGTTTTACGGTTTTGATAAAATTATCAGCCTGTTCAATAGAATTTTCATTCGGACGGTAATAATGATAAGCACCCCGAATCAGCTTATGTTTTTTCGCTTCTTTCCAATTGTCTTTAAAGGTAGCATCTACCCTATTTTTCCCTGCTGTGGCACGTATAAAAACAAATCCCAATGGAAATTTTTCTTCAATAGCATTTGCTTTTTCCCAATCTACATCGCCCTGGTATTCGGACACATCAAAACCGTATACTTTATTCTCATGTTTGCTTAAAACCTGATAAATCCTGACATCGGCAATACGCTTTTCTTCTGCGAGCTTTTTATCTGTTTTAAAACTGAAATAATAAGCCAATCCTTCACGATAATGATAGGCAGTCCCCGCAATCAAAAGGATAAAAAATGTCCACAATGAAAATTTCAATACGTTTCCGGAGAAGAAATTATTCTTCTTTTTGGATTTTCGCACTGCAGGTTTTCGTCTTGGAGCCGATTTCTTCATTCGGTAAAAATAAATGTTTTGGAGGAAAAGTTATATCCGGAACTTAAAATTATAAAAACGCCGAATTAAGCGAATTGTTACTTTTTTCAAATGCCACAGATTAAATGATTAAAATGATTCAATTAAACCCTAAACACATCTGTGAAAATCTGCGAAATCAGTGGCAAAAAAGACCCAACATTATAGCTTTTTAATGCCACAGATCAAATGATTAAAATGATTTAATCTAATCCTAAAC
>NZ_LMPW01000011.1:82384-82460 GCF_001423985.1 Flavobacterium sp. Leaf359
GGCAAAAAAGATTCAACATTATAGCTTTTTAATGCCACAGATCAAATGATTAAAATGATTTAATCTAATCCTAAAC
>NZ_LMPW01000011.1:82517-189732 GCF_001423985.1 Flavobacterium sp. Leaf359
TCAAAAAAGATTCAACATTATAGCTTTTTAATGCCACAGATTAAATGATTAAAACGATTCAATAAATCCTAAACAATTCGGTAAAATCTGCATAATCAGCAGCAAAAATCTTAAATCTTAAATCTTAAATCTACAATCTTAACTACTTTTCTTATTCGTCAAAACCGACAACGCTATATAAAAAAGAATCAATAACGGAATTCCCAAAGCTTTAAAAAACACTAAAAGCAATACAGATACCGTCAAAAATATAATCTGAAGTTTGTTTTTGGCAAAACTTGCACTTTTTACTTTTAATGAAAAAAGAGGAATTTCGACATTGAGCATAAAAGCGCTGAAAAGGGAAATGACAAGCAATATCCACGGATTGCTCAAAGCTTGCGAAATAAACCCATATTGGTTATCAAGCAAAATAAGCGGAAGGCTTAAGATAAATAGAGCATTTGCCGGAGTTGGCAAACCTATAAAAGAATCGGTCTGACGGGTATCAATATTAAAATTAGCCAGACGATAACAGGAACCTAACGTAATGATAAAACCCAGATAAGGAAAAAACAGCTGCCATCCTGAAGAAGGAAATCCTAAAGCCTGATTCATCAAATAGTACATAGCAACACCCGGAACTACGCCACTGGTTACCATATCAGCCAAAGAATCGAGTTGCAATCCAAGCGGACTGGAAACTTTAAAAAGCCTTGCAAAAAAGCCATCAAAAAAGTCAAGAAAAATACCAAGACACACAAACAGAAAGGCCAGCTTAAAATCCTGATGGAAAGCAAAGATTAATGCAATGCATCCTGAAAAGAGGTTAAGCAATGTAATAGTATTCGGAACTTGAGCCTTGATTCCCATATCGTGTTATTTTTTTAATTGGCGTGACCGCAAATTTAGCACAATAAGTTTATAGTGCAGCGCGTTTCTTATAACAGATTTTTAACTTGATATTCCTCAGTATTATTTATTGTTATAAGGCAAAGAAGGAAGCTCGATAAAAATTTATATTTTTGGACGATAATTAACAATCAGATTTCGGCTTGTAAAAACAATTTGCTTTGAAAAAACCCCTTATAGCTTCTTTTCTTCTGGTATGCTCTTTTGCTTACAGCCAAGCGGTCAGGAAATATTCCAATGAATTTATGAATATTGGTGTCGATGCGGCCGCATTGGGTATGTCAAATGCCGTGACGGCCAGCACTAACGACGTCAATTCCGGATATTGGAATCCGGCGGGGCTTATTTACCTTGAAGACAAACAGGCGGCTTTAATGCATGCCAGCTATTTTGCCAATATTGCGCAATATGATTATGCGGGTTTTGCCATGCCAATTGATAACGAAAGTGCGTGGGGATTATCTGTAATCCGTTTTGGGGTTGATGACATCTTAAATACAACCGAATTAATTGACAGCGAAGGAAATATCGATTACAACCGAATCAGCCTGTTTTCTACAGCCGATTATGGCGTGACTTTTTCCTATGCCCGAAAATTAAAGATTCCGGGGTTCCAGTACGGAGTCAATGCCAAAGTAATTCGACGTGTTATTGGAGACTTTGCCAATTCCTGGGGATTTGGTTTTGATATTGGAGTACAATTCGAAAGAAATGATTGGAAATTCGGATTGATGGTACGTGATGTCACTACCACCTACAATATCTGGAACATTGACGAAGAGGCTTATAATAAAATCAAAGATGCCATTCCGGGCGAAAACCAGGAACTGCCGGAAGATTCTGAAATCACGCTTCCAAAAGCACAATTAGGAATTGCCAAAAAATTCATCATCCGTTACGACTACAGCATTCTGGCAGCAGCCAACCTGAATATGAGCTTTGCCCGTACCAATGATATTATTTCTACAGATGTAGTGAGCATTGACCCGGCTGTTGGTTTTGAATTCGGATATACTGATTTGGTCTTTTTAAGGGCCGGTGTCGGAAATTTCCAAAACGTAAAACAGCTGGACGGAAGCGAAAAAGTAGGTTTCCAGCCTAACATCGGACTTGGATTCAAATACAAAGGCATTCAGGTAGATTATGCGTTAACAGACATTGGCGACCAGAGTGTGGCTTTGTATTCTAATATCTTTTCGGTAAAAGTTGACCTGGGTATCTTCAGGAGATAATTTTAGCATAGTTCCGGCATGAAAATATTTAGTAGTTTTACGGATATTTGTGCTTTAATTTCATCCTATGTCAAGATTCAGACTCTTACTTCTTTTGTTATTGCTGGCGTTTCCGCTATCTAAAAGCTTTTCACAAAGTGCCATCTTATCCGATTCTTCAAAAGTAAGCATCCTGACCATAGGCACTGCCAACGAATCACACACTCTTTACGGACATACCGGCTTACGTGTTTTAGACGAACAGCGCGGATTGGATGTGGTTTATAATTTTGGCTATTTTGATTTCAATACGCCTTATTTTTTGGCGAAATTTGTAAAAGGCGACTTGCAATATTTTGTTGCTACCAACCAATATCGTGACTTTGAATATAATTACAGAGAAGAAAACCGTTCTATTTATGAGCAGGAACTCAATCTGAGCAAAATCCAGAAACAGAAATTGCTTGATGAGCTGAATAAGAATCTTTATTCTGACGAACGTTTTTATACCTATAAATTCATCGATAAGAACTGTACCACTATGGTTATTGACAAGGTAAATGATGTGCTTGGCGGCAAAATCATTACTACAAAAAAACCGGTGACTGTAACTTACAGGGAAATACTCAATCCTTATTTGAGCAGCAACTTTTTCCAGAAACTAGGTGTTAATATCATTTTTGGACCAAAAACCGATAAAAAAGCCGAAGTTTTGTTTCTTCCACTGGAATTAATGGATGTTTTGAAAACTACTGTTTATAATGGCAAGCCTTTGGTTACAGAAACCAAGACCATTTTTGAAGCCAAGCCTGTAAAGACAGTTTCCTACTGGAATAATATCTACGTTTTTTCAGCTTTGGTACTTTTGGTAATCGTATTAAAAAATAATACCGTTTATCTTACTTATTTTACTATTTTGGGATTATTAGGTTTATTCCTTTCATCAGTAGGTTTTTATTCGCTACACGAAGAAGTCCGTTGGAATTATAATGTGCTTTTGTTTAATCCGTCGTTGCTGTTTTTGGTTTACTTTTTCAAAAAGAAAAACCGCAAGTGGATATCCAATCTTGCCCTGTTCAATTTAGCCTGTATTGCTATTTATCTGATTGTTATTTTCAACAAGGCACAACTGCTGTTATTTATGCCTATATTGATTACTTCTACAGTAATTCTTGCGAAACTTGCCAGAAAAAACAAAAAGACAAAAATTGCTAAAGCTTAGCTATTGCCCACGATAGAACAGAATCGTGCTGATGGTTTTGATGGTAATGTTGATGTCCAGAAAAATACTTCTGTGTTTGATATAATACAGGTCATATTGCAGCTTAATGAGACTGTCCTTGATGGAATCGCCATAGGAATAATTAACCTGCGCCCAACCCGTTAGTCCGGGTTTGATGACGTGGCGGGTTTGATAAAACGGCATTTGGTTGGCTATCTGTTCTACAAAAAACGGACGTTCCGGTCTTGGCCCGATAACTGCCATGTCGCCTTTGAGCACATTGATAAACTGCGGAAATTCATCTATTCTTGACTTCCTTAAAAATTTGCCGAAAAAGGTAATCCTGTTATCATTTTGTGTAGCAAAAACAGCCTTATCTGTCTCTGCATTTTTTACCATTGTCCTGAATTTATAAATCCGGAATATCTTTCCGTTCTTCCCTACTCTTTCCTGAACATAAAACAGCGGACCTTTGTTTCCGATAAAATTAGCGACGTAAATAAACGGCAACAGATACAATCCAATAGCTATTCCAACTAATGAAATCAGGATTTCAATAAGTCGGGCCAGCAATAGGTAAAGTTTGTTATGATTGCTTCGGCTAAACGGAAAATACCTGTAAAAATCCCTGTCTACATATTGAACCGGAATACGCTGTGTAATATTTTCATAAACCTGCGTATATTCACGAATTACAAATCCCTGCTCCAAAAGAGCCAAAAGACGGTTATATAAATCAACCGTTATACCGTCTGTTTTTTGCGAGGCAATAACGATTTCCGACACGCCATTTTTTCTTATAAAACCATTCAGGTCGGCAATTTCTATATTGGCCACGCCAGCGTGGTTCGACACAGTATCACCTTTGGAATCTGTATTGATAAAACCCAGTATTTTATAGTGCGGGTCTACTTTTTCTAACGAGGCTACCAATTCTTCCAACTGGTTTTTGTCGCACACCATAACGACCCGCTTCAAAAAACGATGAGAAGCCAGAAATGCCTGATAAAAAATACGCCATGCAAATAAGGCCAATGTAATTGCCAGGAAAAAATAAATGATTTGTAATCTGTTGGATGGAAGTACCGGCGTAAAAATAGGTGTCAGAAGAAAGAATAATACTGTCGTGGAAGAAGTGAGCAGTATACTTTTGATAATCTGATACTGATTACTGGCTGTCTGCAGATTATACATTTCAAAGACGGTTCCCAGAATATTCAGGTAAATTCCTAAAACAATCGTCCAGTAAAAATTAGCTTTGGAAATACTGAAATAATCAAATTTGAAAAGCAGTCCTACTATGTATAATGCCAAAATAACCGTCAATACATCAAATAACCGCAAAAGCAATTTGCGCTCCGAGATTTCAAAATGTATTTTCTTAAATGAGAACATCTATGGTAGATTTGGGCATTGCAATTTAACATTATTTTAGTAATATCAAATCTATCGCTAACACAAAATTTTATTCCATAGTGACTTCACCTGCTGCCAGTCAAAACTTTCGGCTTTTGCTCTGGCGTTTTGCGCCAAATCTTCTGCAAGGTTCTTATTTTCAGTTATCTTTTTTACTGCTTTAATCATGGCTTCCGTATTTCCGTCATCTACTAAAAGAGCTGTTTTTTTGTCATCCAGCAGAAAAGGAATTCCTCCAACGTTTGTACTCACCACAGGCAAACCTAAAGCCATAGCTTCCATTACACTCACCGGTGTATTGTCAAAATGGGTGGTATTGATAAAAATATTGTAATTCTCAGATAAACGAATCCAGTCGGTTTTGGAAAGTTTCCCTGTGAAATTCACGTCCAGGTTGTATTTCAACGCCAATTCTTTGGTTTTTGCCAGCATTCCATCCTTTTCAGGCCCAACCATGCAGAGCGATGCTTCAGGAAATTGTTTTTTAATTTCAAGGAATACCTCAACAGCCATAAACGGATTATAAATGGCTGCAAATGACCTTACCCATAAAAGTTTGGGCTGTGTTATTTCCCGTTTCAGAAAATTATACTTGCTCATATCGAGCGTATTGGGAATATAGCTCATGTTTTGGATGCCTTTTTTCTGGAAATGTTCCAAAAGATAGCCCGAAGGAGCACTATTTTTATAGGCATGATTAAAAATCATAGCACATAATGCCGGATTTTTGGATAGCCTGCCAGGCAAGTCACCACCCCGCAACATCGGAATATACTTTATCTTTAATAATCGAGCCAACTGACTGACCAAAAAGGCATACCAAAAATTGGAGGTACTGTAGGTATCAATGAGCAGATAGTCAATTTTATTCCTTAACCGTAGTGTGCTCCATACCATATCGAACAGCCGTAATGCCTTATTCTTTTTGGAAGAAGCATAAAAAAGCGTATAGCCCTCACCTTCCAAAAGCGGTCCCAAAGTTTCGATTGAAGTCACCGAAAAACCATGTTGTGATAATTTATTCCCTATGTACAGCAGGTTTTTCAATAGAATATACTTTGAGTAAGGTTAGCGAATAAATAAAAGCAGGAGCCACGAGTCGCATGGCAGCATGGTTAATGGTCAGGAACCAAAACACAAAAAACGACAGCAGGTAGAAATGATGCCTGTTGTCTACATACAAAACCAGTGGCGTAAAAAATAAAATCAGTATTGAAAAAATACCCAATGTGCCATGTTCCGCCAACATACGGGTCAGTTCGTTATGCGATGCTGCACGAATACCTGTAATTTCTTCCCGGTATTCCTTGTTTTTCCCAACCCCGATTCCCAATATCGGATTTTCAAGAAACATCTGCAGTTCGGTTGATGCAATTTGTTCCCTTCCTCCCAATCGGTCTTCCTTTTCACGTCCGGCTGCATCCTGATTGGCATAGCGTTTCTCAATCAATCCGCTCGTCTGTAAGGAACTATAGCCCCAAACCCCGATTCCTGCCAGAACAGTCAGGATAACCACTACATTCAATTTCATTTTGGTCTGCAAATTGGCCATCGTATACAATGCTCCAAAAAGCACAACAATCATGACCAGCCCCGTAATTACTCCTCCTCTGGAAAAAGTAACTATAGCCCTAAAAGTGAGCACAAGTGCAAAAAACAAATTTATTAACAGGTATCTCTTGTTGGAAGAATTGAGGAGCATCCTCGAAAAAAAGATAAAAAATCCAAGTCCGAGAATAGTAGAAACCTGATTAGGTCCAAAACCTCCGGAAGTTTCAAAGTTGGAGGATGTACCGGTCACTACATCCTTAACATCCGGAGAATAAATAAACAGGTAACAGGCCGTAGACAAGATGGGCAAAACCGCAGCCAGCAAAACATTGGAGAGTTCGGCAAACGAAATTTTCCGCCTGTAGGCATAAATTGAACACAAGCCCAGACAAACCGGCCCTACAATATTAAAAGTTATCGCCTTTCTTACATCGGTACTGATATCCAGGGTTACGGTAGAAATTACCACACCGGGAACCAAAAGCAAAAGGTATATCCAATACGGAATAGAATTTTTGGAAAAACTACTGTAAAAAATTCCCATAAGCATAAACAGCATTACGCCATATTTGGAAAATTCATTCAGGAAATTTCCTCCTGTCATTCGCAGTAAAACCTCGCTTCCGGCTATATAAGCCGAAATATATAATACTTCATTGTGCTTATTTGAAGTCTTCATCACAATGCCAACACCAATCAGCAACGTAAGCAAACCGTATACCTTGGATAGTAACGGAAACAAGTATATTGCAAAGCCAATCGCAATATGCAATAAGACAAGCCCGATATAGGTAATCTGTCTACTTTTGTTTTGCATTTAAAATGTTTTGATATTGCAATATTAAGGCATTCGTCACAATTTCTTCAGAATAGCTTTCTCTTATTGTTGTTTTTAAGGCTTCCGACACGGATTTTCTCAACTGTTCGTCTGTCATTCGTTGCAGTTGTGCAGTCAGCATTTCCACATCTGATGGAGTAAAAGAAAGTCCTGTTTTTTCGTTTTGTATGATTTCGCCACAATAACCAACATTGGTAGAAACTACTGCCAAACCTGCCATTCCATATTCCAGTAATGTCACAGGAAAACCTTCAAAGACAGAGGCCAGGACACCTATAGTTCCCTGTTCCAATACATTGCTGATATCCGAACAGCTGCCGTAAATAAAAATACTATCGTCGAGAAGATTGTCGCTTATAAAACGTTTCAAATGTGAGGAATAATCATCATGTGCGTCTTTTCCAATAAGATGCAGGGACCATTCTTTTTTATGGAGTCCGGAATCCCGAAAAGCTTCCAAAAGCAAAGCATGGTTTTTTGGATACCTCAGATTTGACAGGCAGACGATTCTTTTACCGTCAGTTCCTTTTAATGTGGTTTGCTTTTCCTCAACCTTGTCACGCACAGCAAAATTTGGAAGATATATTACTTTAGCCACTGCCAGATTACGATCGGCCCAGGCTTTTAATTCCTGATTCACGACCATTACAGTATCAAAAAAGCGGGAAGCCATTTTCAAAACAGCATTCTTATATCCTTTTTGAGTACTTCTTCCGCCGTGGTGGTCGTGCCATACAATTTTTATTTTCGGATAGGCTATCTTGAGCATTACCGCTATAAAATAGGAAGTGCCATGAGCATGTATGATGTCTATACTATTATCTTTTACAAAGCGTTTTAATCTGGAAACAGCCTTGAAATCAATAGTCCGTTTCCTTTCCAAAAAAGTATACAAAACAGCTTTATCTAACTGTTCTTTCAAAATGCCTTGCTTGCGTGTAACGGCAAGTGCCGAAAATGCTATCCTGTTGGCGAGACCATTGGCATAGTTAACCGCCATGCGTTCGGCTCCACCGGCTTCTAACGAATCGATTAGTTGCAGGACTCTCATTTATTTTTTAAAAAACTTTTAATTTCACTTTCAAAATAATCCAACGTATACCTTCTGGACCAAAGCATCGCTTTTTCGGCTTTGTTTTTATATTCTTCCGGCGCTTTTAGTAAAGCAGCTATATTTTCACTATCCTGTTCCAAATTCATTTCTAACAATACTCCTCTTGTGCCATACTCAAGCATATCCGGAACGCAGGAAACCCGGCTAGAAACCGGAACGCAACCCCAGAACATAGCTTCTGCCACTACTTTTGGCCAGCCTTCACTTTTGGAAGGTAACACTAAAAAATGACTTTCTTCATAGGCCTGTTGTAAACTTTCTTTGGTTTGGTTGCCTTTCAGCAAAACCGGGTTTTGAAGATTATTTTTAATGATATATTCCTGTAATTTATCTCTTTCCGGACCATCTCCAAAAAGTTCCAGTTGTATATCAAATCCTTTATTGATTAAATTTTCTGCCAGTTGTATGGCATAAAGGGGCCTTTTGCCTTGGGCTAATGTTCCGGCAAAAAGTAATTTTATTTTTCCATCTAAAGTCCGTAATGACACGTCTTTTTTATCCTGTTCACTATAAGTAGCCGTAAAAAAAGGTCGGATATTTTTTGTCTGATTGGGCCAGTTTCCATACACCAACACCTGCATGTTTCTGGTCAGAAATGTATTGCTTAAAATCCATCGTTGGAATTTATAGCTAAACGGCTGTTTTGATTCAGGATCCCAATTGCCGGCGTATTTTGCAGTTTTGGGTTTCTTTGGAAAAAGAATCTGTACAAAACAACCCAACAAGCCTACATTGCCCGGACATCTAAGATGGATATGGTCGGCTTCACGCATCACTTTATAAATAACGGCTATCAGTTTGGGCATTTTAAGCAATGCTGAAATTTTTGCCTTCAATCCAATGGCATTAAAACCCGGAATTTCCATAAGCCGGACTTCACGATCGTAGGGCAAGTGAATAGCATTTGGCTGTAAATCTACTATTGGTGCTACCAAAAGCACTTCATCTACATTGTCTATCCACAGATTCATTTCCCGCACATAGGGCGCATAGGCATAAAGCTTGCTATTTTTTTTTATGTGCGGTACGTGGGTGATGATGGCAAACTTCATGACAGTTTCTGTTTAGGTTTGCTAAAAAACAGGCTCCACCAGCCTACCGTTCTTCCCAATGCTTCTGTAAAGGCTTGCTTTTTTTGCGAGGAAGTAAATACGTTGCCATATCGGATCAGGGTTAGCAACAGTGTAATGCTATGCCATTTTAATTTGGCTTTACCAGACGGTTTCGGGTATTTAGACCGCCATACATACCAGCCGTTACGCACTACCATTTTCCCATAAGCATATTTATTTGGCCGTCCTGACGCATCGTGATAATGCGCTAATCTGGCGTTCGTGTTGACATATAGCTTTCCTAAATTGGAAAGCCGCAACGTAAAATCGGCATCTTCGTATAAACCATAACCTTCAAAATAAGTAGAAAACCGAAGCCTGTCAAAAACCTTTTTTCTGAACGATGAAACACCGCCCATTAGTTGCTGTACTTCATAAATCTTTCCTGATGGTGGCAAAAAGCCTATGCTTCTGCCATGAGAATATTCCGGGGCAAAACCGGGCGCTACATTACTG
The DNA here is from genome assembly GCF_001423985.1 of Flavobacterium sp. Leaf359. Taxonomy (NCBI): domain Bacteria; kingdom Pseudomonadati; phylum Bacteroidota; class Flavobacteriia; order Flavobacteriales; family Flavobacteriaceae; genus Flavobacterium; species Flavobacterium sp. Leaf359. The sequence continues at coordinate 92,329 of NZ_LMPW01000011.1, forward strand.
TCAAGCCCTAATTTCTTCCGGGCTACAAAACGGGAGCCGTCTTTGCGCTTCCAGCCATCATACACAAATTCATTAGTGTTCGCTTTATATCCAGCCGGAATTTGTTGCCATGTTGTTTCGTTAGTGATGTAGCCACCCACGCCCAAAGCTTGAGGATGTAGTTTATAAACCGATAGAATTTCTGCGAAATAGGTAGGCTCCAAAACGGTATCATCGTCTAAAAAACAAACGATTTCAGTTTCCTGCATTAGCCTATTAATTCCGAAATTTCGTTGTCGGGTAAGTCCGCGGTCTTCTTCACTGACTTTAAAATAAGAAAGTCCTTTCAAATGTTTTTCTTCTAAAACTGCTTTCGTAAAATCATCCGGACTGCCGTCCACAACCAAAATCTCATCAGGGTACACCGTTTGTAGCTGCACGGATTCCAAAAGAGTCCGCAAAGGAGTGGCTCTTTTATAAGTACAGATAATCAGCGAGAATTTCATAAGATGTGGTTGAGACAGAACAAATATAGAAATTTAGGAGTCATTTATTTCCATTCAAATAATAAACTGATGTAGTCATCTTAAAAACAATCCTAAATTCAGTTGGTTTAAAAATTTTAACAATTTTTACAGATTTCTGTAAAGAAAGATTTTAGAAAACGCCTAGGTTTGTAACAAACATAGTATGTACTGTAATCTGGTATGGAAAAATGGAAAAAATAAAATTTATCTCAATAAGCATAGTAACATTTCTTATTATGCTAACTATCTGGTTTGTTATCTGTTTTATGCTCGGATATGCAAGTAGCTCCAATTATCAAAAAGAAATATGGATTTTTTACCTTGCAACTCTCTTTTTACATTTCTTTATTATGCTGATGATTTTGAATAGGTTATTTGGTTCAAAGCTTAATTTTTTTTATTTACTTTTTAATCTAATAATGTATAGTGGTACTGCTTGGTATTTTTATAATTATTCCTAATGAAATACCATTTTGAGCACAATCACGATAAACATTAAAATCAGATATTTAACAATCAAACTCATGAATAAACTATTTGAAATAATCTATTGGGTAAAAATTTTTCTTTCACCCTTTATCATTTTTCTTTTTATTGCCTTAGCCATTTATTTTTCTAATGAAGAATTACTTTGGATTTCTGTCTTAATCTCTATTATTGGAATTATTCTGGGAATAGTTTATGCAGAAAGAATCAGAAGAAAACACGGAGCAACGCATTATATGGGAAAAATATATAATACGGATGATATATACGATTATGATGAAATTATTGATGAAAAGTAAAATGACAAAAATACTATACATCCTCTTATTATCAATGTCTTTTATTGGGTGTAGCACACCTAAATTCTATACTGAAATTGCTAGGATGCAAAAGGAAATACGAGATGATATAGATAAAGCTGAAGGTAATACGCCGAATGAAGTCCGAATAAAAGGATATGATATAAATAAGCTGGTTTTCAAAAAAATGAGGAATGAACTTAAAAACACTAATCACATCCTATATTATTATTCGCCTGATTCTTCCTTTTCATCAAACAAATTCTGGTTTACAATTTATGATGTTGATAATAAGGTTTATTACTCCTTAGAAAACAATGATTCTTATAAGAAAAAAATTGACCTGATTGAAAAAAAAGATAATCTGAGTGATAAATTTGCGCTTTTTATTTTTAACAATTATATGAACAATAATTGTGAACTATTAAAAAATAAAGGTAATGTCAATATATCTGGAGTACGAACCTATGAAGCAATTTATGAAATCAATTTAACTAACAAAGAAAATAAACATTGTTATTTTAAAAACTTCATTTCAATTAATTAAAAAAACATCTATGTAGGATAATGTCTATTTCAATAAAAAAGTCATGAAAAACCAAATCTCTCCAGACATCCTCAAAAAATGGCTTACTGCCTGGTCGTTATCAAGAGAATTGCCATTGCCAATTGCATTCAAATCTGGTTTTAAAGTTGAAGTCGGCGATACGAAACAAAAAGAAAGGTATGTATTTCCAGAACTGAATGAAGATTTCATCCAACTTTCTAATACAATCAACGAACCCTGGATTTTTCTAAAAACGTTTGCCTCTTCTGAAGAAATAAAGAGTCGTGTTTCTGAAAAGTGGACCTTCCAACCGCAAGGCTATTTTATGGTGTGTTCAGAGCTAATGGTTTTTCCGAATCATCATCTTGATACTGAGTACAAATTCGAATTTGACCACTATAAATCGACCTTTGTAGTAAGAATCCTGACACAAAATAATGAAGAGGTTGCTATTGGACGTGTTGTATTGGTTGATGATATAGCCGTATATGACCGAATCATAACGGAGAGCAACCACAGAAGAAAAGGTCTTGCCACTATAATCATAAAAGAGCTCGAAAAAATAGCACATTCTAAAGGCATTACCAAAAGCATACTGGTAGCTACAGAAGACGGCAAGCAATTATATGAATCGTTAGGCTGGGAAGTACATAGCCTTTATACATCGATTGTTATCGTTGCATAGGAAACAATGCTATTTAATGCCGCATATTAAACAATCGAATACATAACGGTATCATTCCCAACGAAACCGCTACAAAAATAAAAACCCGTATATAATTGAGCGTCTGCCAAAATTTGACCCTGCTGAGCAAACCTTTTGCTCCATTAGATGCAATTGCCATTTTTTGGAAATCGATAATAGCAGGTGCAAAATAAGAAAGCGTCCAAATCCTGACAGCGATGTGGATGGCAAGCAAAACTAAAAGCCAATTCCGTATCGGGTCGATTTTCCAACAGAAATACAACGCCAGCAAAAAAGTAATTTCATGCAGGGAATGGAACACTATCCAGAAAATTTTCAGACTGCTCCCCTGTCCGTCTAATAAGAGTTTAAAATTATCCGGTGGCGAAAATGTCCATTTTGGAACAAAAAGTAATGTTTCAAAAATTTGTGCCCCGTTCATCATAAAATAAACAAGGGTTGTAATACAGAGCCATAGCTCTGCTCTTGACAGGTAGCTTGTCGTAATATTTTCCATTTTAATCGTCTGATTTAGGATTCATCGAATCGGTTACTTCTTTCATTATGATAGTGGCTTCTGAAAAATACCGTTTTATGGCTTCCATCTCTGATGATGAAAAGGAAGCAATCAGTATCGCTGTTTTTTGCTGCAGTTCCACAAAAAGTGGCTGTAATAATTTCATGGCATTTTCTTCATCAGGTACGATGATTACTTTTCTCCTATCGTCTCTGCTAAATTTTCTTTTTAGGAGCTTTTTTTTCTCCAATCGGTCAATTAATCCGGTAACAGCACCGGTAGTCAATCCTGTCAATTTAGAAAGTTCACCTGCCGTCAATTCTTTATGTTGTAGAATAAGTCCCAGGTATTTATGATCAGAGCCAGCCAAGCCTGCTTTTCGGGCAATTGCTTCATGCATAAAAATCGAAGCGTCAGAATATTGTCGGCTCGCCAGTCTGAATTGTTGGAGTAAATCGTTCATATTACTTTATCTTAGAAACTAAATATCTTAGTCGCAAAGATATTATTTTTTTATATAACAAAGACCTATTCTACTCTAAATTATTTCTCTATAACTCTTAGAGATATGTTTAAGGGTCGATTTTCCAGAATAAATCAGGTAAACAACTTAACTGTTTTTAATTTTATTAGCCCAAAAAAGGCTTACTGCCCACTTTGCTTTGAAGTTTTTATAATAGCGAAATGGATTCCGGATAGGCTGATGTTTGTAAAATTTAAAAAAAGAAACCGTTTTATAACCTTGCAGTTGTGTTTTTGATTGATGCAATAATCTGTAAAGCATCACTGTAGGCGATGGTTTTGGCTGTAATTTCTCATGTTTCCAAGCCAATTCAGGTTTGGTACGAAAACCGCCTATCGGAGCTTTTAAGTGTAATATTTGGGGAAAAGGAAAGTACAATACATCATATCCTTTATTTCGAAGTTGCATTCCGAAATCGGCATCTTCACCAAAACCAAATTCAAAACTGAGGTCAAATTGGAGTCCCTTTAGCATTTCGGCTTTTACGATACTGCAACCGGAACCAAATGTTTTCCATTGAAACACAGTATCGAATACGGTTTTCTCATTTAGCTGCAAACAGCTAAGCGTATTGGCTTCATTTCCGTATTTGGTAATCTGACTGAAAGCCGTTTCCAAAAAGTCTTCACCAATACGGATGTCATCATCCGCAAAGAAAACCCATTTACTTTCAATTTGCGTCAGGGCCATATTACGGGCATTGCAGGCTCCTGCCTGATGGGTGAACGTATGCGAAATGGCAAAAGGCCAGGAAGTATTTTTCAAAAAATCCAGATTGCTTTGGCTTCCTTCAGCAGGGTTCTGCTCTACAATAATAACTTTTTGGGGCAATTGGGTTTGAACTGCCAAATCAGATAGAAACGTATGCAGATATTGTTCCCTTCCAATAGTTGGTATCACAACATCAACCGTTGCTTTGTTTATAATTTTTCTGGAAGATTGAACCACAAGAGTATCCAAAGCCTTGCCGTCTGTTTTTCTTTTACTATAAAATAAGCTTTGATAAAATGCTTTTGAATGACCCGCTTTTTGGTACAAGACGTAATTAAGCCGTAAAAGAAACAACCATCGGAACTTGTAATGCTGGCGTACAAATTTGAAAACAGTTTTTGTAGTCGCTTTTGAAGTTTTATAGTCTGTGTTGGAATGCAAAAGCAATCGGGGTTCCGAGTAACACAAAAGCCCGTGTGGCATCCATAGCTTCGCTAAAGAATGCAGGAAATAATCGAAATCCTTATCATGCACAATTTCTTTTTCCAAACGCAAAAGCACTTCACCAGCTATTCCGCCAATGGCAGCACTGGCAAACCAGGTTGCGAACTTTTCATTCTTGTTTGGATTGGCAAAAAGGCTTTCGTCTACATATCCGATAGTATCCGGAAAATAGTTTTCTTTTGCCGGATTGTAAAAAGCCATTATTTTTTTATGATGGAAAACAGCAGCAATACTATCATTATCCTTATTAAAATAATTGCGTTGTGATTCATGACACCAAAACAACAGCGATTCAGGAAACGCATGCGCTACTTCAAACAGTGTATCTGCAATGGAAGCCAGACGAACCGGAACGTCTTCCTTTAAAGTATCGTTCCAGACCTGTGTTACTGCATTATTTTGGTGGTAGAGAATAATCATAACTGCTGCTTATAGAATTCAATATTTTGCAGGACTGTTTTTCGTATGTCAAAAACATGCTCCACACGTGTCCTGGCATTTTTGCCAAGTTGCAACACCTGATTTTTATCGGTAATCAGTTCGTTTATTTTTTCAGCATATACTGTATGGTCTTTTGGATGTACCAAAAAACCGCTTTCTCCATCAATAATCAGTTCTTTTGCCCAGCCGATATTACTATTCACAACAGCCTTTTGCATGGCCATACATTCTATCGTTACCATGCCCAAAGTTTCGGCAAAAGTCGGGAATACGCATACATTGGCCTTTTGGATATGTTCCTGAATCTCATTATAAGGCACTCTTCCCAAATAACTGACTTTTTCTTTTAGCGTTTCATTTAACATGGAATGCAACAATTGCCAGGTTGATGATGATTGCGTTTGCAAATCATACGAATCAGAACCGATTAATAAAAGATGTGCTTCCGGATTTTTTACAACAACTTTTTCCAGAATGGCAGGAAGTTCCAACACGCCTTTTTTCCTGATAATAGTCCCGATATATAAAATCAGACCGGGTTCAAAATCCGCAGGCGTTTCATTTGAAAAGTCTGAAAGCTGGATTCCGTAATGCAAAGTTTGAATAAGTTTGCCCTTAATTTTAAAAATCTCTTTTGTAAGATTGCCCGCAAATTGTGTCGGTGCTATATAAGCTTTTGCCTTTTCCAATCCGAGTTTTTCAAACCAAAAGTTCTTACGTTTCTGCTTTCGGTTTTCCAAATGGCAGAAATAGGCATCGCTGCCATGAAAACGGATGACCAAAGGCGCATTCAGATTCATAAAGGCTGTAATTCCTGTCCAGTCCGGAGCTTCTACCAAATCAATCTTATCTTTTGTAATGTGACGATTAAGATAATTCTGGAGGTGTTTTCTATAAAAATACCAACCAAAAGCTTTATATTTTTTATGTTGTATCAGATGAATTTTTATGCCGTCTTCTTCCAGAATTTCATCTGTTTTTTGGGAATACACAAAAACCGAAACCTTAATTCCCTCCTTATGCAAAGCCAAAACAAGATTTTTGATGCTGGTTCCGATTCCGGCAGCATGTCGAACCTTCTCATGAGGATATTCGGGTGTTAGAAAAGCAATGTGCATTATTGAAAAAATTTATCCAAAAGAAACTGCGTAAAGATAGTAGCTCCTTTTTCATTCATATGTCCGCAGGAAGAAAAATAATCATCGCTGGTTATTACAGCTTCAAAATTATGAACTTCCGGATATAATTTGACAACATCTTCAAAATATGCAGCATTTTTTACATTTTCGCACATGGGTGTTGTAACCGCAATCAATCGTATGTTATTTTCCCTGCAGATTTTTTTAATCTTTTCATACGCCGTATTTCGCTTCGGACTGTATTTTGAAAGGTCATACTTCATGTTTTTTCCTTCGCCTTTTAATGGATAAAAACCATGACGTTGCAAGGATTTTGATGGTCTTTCCGCTATCGTAAAAAACAATTCCCTGCTTCCTATTTTAGCATCATATTTTAGATAGCGGTAAAATGGCAGGTAATACAATTGGTCAAAATCTTCTATATTTTTATAATAGTCTCTAATCTGAACCGACTCTTTCAAATAAGGATAAAAATAAGCCCGGGTACCTTCAGAAAACCCGTTGGAATTGATATTCAGGTCTACCTCAACGACAAGATTTTTAATTTTTGTTCCTTTTGCCAATAAAAGTTCCAGTAACAAAGCACTCTCTTCCAATCGGGAGCCACTCATTCCAAAATTATAAGCCGAATAGCCTTTATCGATAAACAATTGCGGAACAAAATGGTTGTTGGCTCTGGATGAACCTAAGAAAATCACATCGTAGTCCTGAGATTTTCCGGTATAGGCCAATGCTATTTTATTTCTGGGTTTGCTATTTACATATCCAGCCGTGAAAGCATAATCCAACAGATAGATTACGGCTATAAAACCGACAAAAACCTTAAGCAGATAGAGCAGAAATCTTTTCATCAGAATTGGAAATAAATAAAACTTTTATACTCGCTGTAAACTCCAAACAACAATAAAACCGCAATGGCTAAAGCAATTTTCAGATAGCCGTATCGTCCGGAAATTGGTTCGACTTTATAGCGGTTGAACCATTCAAAACCAACAAACAACAAAATCATGAGCAGCAGTTCATAATTATAGCGCTCTATGCTAAAATACTGGCTTTTGAATTTCAAGTTGGTAAACATTCTCTGTATATATCCGAATGCTTCGGTGATTGTTGGTGCTCTAAAAAATATCCATGCAAAACACGTTAATAGAAACGTCAGTCCGATTTGAGGAATCAGTTTGAGTGTTTGAACCGCATTTACATTTTCAATATTTCCGGTATGTATTCTGTTTTTCTTACTTAGGAGCAACGGAAGGAAATACAATGCATTTAAGAATCCCCAAACCAGATAAGTCCAGTTGGCACCATGCCAAAAGCCGCTTACCAAAAAGATGATAAATGTATTCCTGATTTTCATTCCTATTCCGCCTTTACTACCTCCTAATGGAATATAAAGATAATCCCGGAACCAGGATGAAAGCGAAATATGCCACCGCCGCCAGAATTCTGCAATATCCCGTGAAAAATACGGATAGTCGAAATTTTTAAGCAAGTTGATACCAAAAAGTTTAGAGGTTCCCAAAGCAATATCAGAATAGCCCGAAAAGTCACCATAAATCTGAAAGGCAAAATAAACTGCTCCCAGCATAAGCGACAGGCTGTTCATGCTTTCATAATTGTCAAAAACAGCGTTGGCATATTGGGCACAACTATCTGCAATGACTATTTTTTTGACCAATCCCCATAAAATCTGATGCAGTCCTTCCTTCGCCTGCTGATAGTCAAAATTTCGTTTGACTTTTACCTGGGGCAAAAGATGCGTTGCCCTTTCAATTGGTCCGGCTACCAGTAATGGAAAATAGCTTACAAAAAGCGCATAGTCAATAAAATTCCGTTCGGCCCGAATGCGTTCTTTATAGATATCGATGATATACGAAAGCCCGTGAAAAGTATAAAATGAAATTCCAACCGGTAAAACCAATTTGAGAAGTAACGGATTGGCGTTCAAACCAAATCCTTTCAACAATTCTGAAAAGGAAACTGCAAAAAAATCATAGTATTTGAATACGCCAAGAAATCCGAGGTTTACGCCAACGCTAATCCAAAACCAGGTTTTTCTACTCGCTTTAGATTGGCTGTTTTCTATTTTTAATGCCGTAAAATAATCCAGTCCTGTCGAAAAAATTAATAGGAATAAAAATCTCCAGTCCCAACACGAATAAAAATAGTAGCTCGCTATAATCAGCAATGCATTTTGTGCCTTTTTGGATGTTTTGAATACAAACCAATAAAGACAAAAAACTACAGGAAGAAAGACAGCAAACGACAGGGAATTGAAGAACATATTCTAGCGGATTATGTTACGTATGGCTTCCCAAATGCGTACCGAAGCATCCTGAATGGGTTGTTCGTTAATTACTTGAAACCATTCTTTTGCCGCAGCGACATTCGATTCCGGATTTAGTAAGCCAGTTTCAATACGGTCAGCTATTTCCTCAGGAGAATCGAGCCAGATTACGGCATTTTTATGTGGCATGGAACGAAAATGGACGTAGTTATAAATCTTTTTGACTGATGAGTTGCTGTCTGCTGTACATTCTGTATCATAGTTGACAAAACAGCAAGGTTTGTCATAAGATACATAATCAAAAACCATAGAAGAACCCAGATTGACCACCATTTCCGTATGGAAGATGGTATTCTGCTGTAAGGCCACATCTTCTTTGGTAGGTAAAATAGTATTCCAGCCTTCACCAATTTTTTTCCATAAAGGCGGCAAACTGACAATCAAATCTTTATTGGCTCCCAAAACGGCATCATAACGCGAAGAGAAATCGACTGGGCAACGACGGAACAGGATTCCTAAGTTATACCCTTTGGCATTTAATGCACGGACCGCTTTTGCCGTGTCTGCCAGATATTGCTGGTCATCAGGAGAAGTCGTAATATCATCTCCCGAAAAGCAAATGTATTTTTTGGCACTATCCAAGCCATTTGCTTCAAAAAAAGCCTGTTTTGACTGAATAGTCGCTTTGTTGGCATGGGATTCAAATTGCGGTGTGCCCGTTACAAAAACCTGTTCCGGATGTATGTAGTCATAATAATAAAGCAGTTCCTTTTTCATATGGTCACTCCATACAAAATAGTAATCGGTTTCAACAACCATAGTCGCTTTTGGAAGATTGTCCCATGAAAAAATAAAAGAAGCCGTTGGGATTCCTAAATCACGGGCTGCCAGAAGTGGGGCAATAGCCAGAACCGGACGCTGATTCGTACAGAAAACCATGGCCGGTTTTTCCTTTTGTAATGTGGCTAAAGAATCCCGATAAAAATCAGTCTTTCGTTCCTGCTGTTGAATCTTTTCCCGAACTTTTTCCAATCCTTTTCCTGATGATTTGGACGCAATAATTACGCGAGTGGCTATGCTCTTTAGAGAGCTTTTCAGGTTTTTATACGAAAATGGAAAACGATAGGCATCGTAAACCGAATCACCACTTTTTTGGATGTTCAGGTTTAGTTCAATGTGTTTTCGGGCATTTTTATAAATATCAGTCAGCGGATGTGTTTTAGCCCTGTGAATTTTCACTTCTTCATAGCCCAATGTTTTCAAATCAAAAGGTGTATTGTTCCAGAAAACCGGTTCAAATCCTTCTTTTTGTCCTAATTCATGGAAATGAGAATACGCAAAATTGCGTAGGCCAATGCCGTCCGGCAGTAATATGAAGATTTTTTTATTGTACATCAATATCCCTAAATTGCTTCTGATGATTCAGCTGCCAAATATCCTGATTTTTTAATGAATTGAGGAATAATCCGGCACTGTTTCCGGCACCAAAATCTTCCTTTTCCGCATTGACAGTATGGCTGTCGATAGTTTTAAGTGCATCATTTATAGCTTCAACACTATAATCTGCATTGATAATTTCAGAATGTACAGCCCTGTTTTGCTGACGCGTTCCAATATTAATAATCGGAATGCCATAATACGGAGCTTCCCGGATTCCCGCACTACTGTTGCCTATAATGAATTGCGCATTTTTCAGCAAGGTCAGGAAATATTCAAATCGAAGCGAAGGAAATATCCTGAACCTCGGATTGTCTTTTAATTGCTGATAGGAATCTCGTATTGCTTTGCTTCCCAGGTCATTATTTGGATAGATAACCACATAATTATGATTGTCATTGAGCAAGGCCTGTGTGAAATTAGCCGCATATTCCATCATGTATTTTGCTTCCGTTGTTACGGGATGGAACATGGCAATAGCAAAATTGTCAAATTCAATACCATAATATTTTTTTGCCGTTTCCAAATCAGGAAGGTTTTCAGAAAACATAATATCTACATCCGGAGAACCGATGGTAAAGATGGAAGAAGACAACTCTCCCATTTGAATCAGCCTTTTGGCAGCCTGTTCGTTAGACACAAAATGGATATGGCACAGCTTGCTGACGCTATGACGAATCAGCTCATCGACAGTTCCTGAAATTTCTCCGCCTTCAATATGTGCTACCAGAATATTATTGAGCGAACCTACAATGGCTCCAGCCAAAGTCTCTACCCTATCGCCATGAACAATAATCAGGTCTGGTTGGCATTCTTTGACGTAAGCAGACAAACCTTCTATTGTTTTTGCCAGCGTCAAATCCATCGTTGTTTCATGGGTATGATTCGAAAACGTATGGATATTTTTAAAGCCGCAGCGTTCTATTTCAATAAGCGTATAACCGTATTCTTTTTGCAGGTGCATTCCGGTTACGGCAATATAGGGCACAAAATCCTGGTCTTTTTCCAATATCTGGATTAACGATTTTATCTTCCCGAAATCAGCCCGGGTTCCTGTAAGAAAAAGTATTTTTTTCACGGCTTACTGAATATCATTCCAAACTAGCTGTTCATCGTTCCCGATAGCTCTTGTTGCTTTTTTACCCAAAATATCATTAAAGTGTTCTGCGAGTATTTTTCCGGTTCCCGGACGTTTTACCCAGATATTTTCTTTGGTAAAAACTTCTCCTGCTGCAATTGATTTGATAGAACATACTGTCGCAAAAGCAAAATCAATCGTAACCTGTTCCTCTTTTGCGGGTTCTTTGCTTCCACCCCGCATTTGCCAGATTTCATTGCTACCTGTAATCAATTCTTTGCAGGCTGTTTCATCCATACTGCAAACAATATCCGGCCCTGTACGATTCATGTGGTCTGTAAAATGCCGCTCTAAAATAGAAGCTCCCAAAGCCACAGCACCCAGGCAGGCGTTATTATTTAGTGTATGGTCACTCAACCCGAAAACCTTATCCAGAAAAGCCTGATGCAGTTCTGTCATCGCTCCAAAACGCACCAAATGGATGGGTGTTGGATATAGATTAGTGGTATGCAAAAGCGCAACGGGAATGTTGTACCTGTCAAAAATAGCAACGGCTTTTCTGACACTTTCAATCGTGTTCATTCCGGTACTCAATATGACCGGCTTTCCAAAACCGGCAATATGTTCCAGCAATGGATAATTATTACATTCTCCCGAACCTATCTTATAGGCCGGAATATCAAATTTCTTTAAGCGTTCTGCCGCAGCCCGCGAAAAAGGCGTTGAGATAAAAATCATGCCTTTGCTTTCTACATATTCTTTTAACTCCAGTTCTTCGGCTTCATTCAGCGCACAGCGTTCCATGATTTCATAAATAGAAACCGTTGCATTTCCCGGAACAACCTTTTTGGCTGCTCCGCTCATTTCGTCCTCAACAATATGCGTCTGGTGTTTTACAACTTCGGCTCCTGCCCTGTGTGCCGCATCAACCATTTCTTTGGCAACGGCAAGCGAGCCTTCGTGATTGATTCCTATTTCGGCTATCACCAACGGCGGATAATCCAATCCTATTTTTCTTCCTGCGATTTCTATGTAGGGGTTCATTATATCGTATTCTGTTTTATTTATTTTTTTGGTAGATGTATTCGGCATAATCAAAATCATCAGCCGTATCAATATCGACTTGGGCAAAGACATGTTCTACCTGTAGCGGATAGGCGTTTTCGCTGATAATTGTATCTTCTAAAATCAAATCGGATTTGCAGATATAGAGCAGTCCGTTTTCAAAGTAGAGCGGTTCTAAATCCTGGCTTCGTTGTCCCGGTTTATAATTAAACGGTACAAATTTATTGTTATTTATTTTTCCAAGTTTATGGTGACTGCGTGTTACCGTAAAAAGGCTTTCGCATTTCTCATTTTTATAGATTTCAATAGCCTGCTTTAGCAATTTTTCCGGACGTAACGGATTGGTTGGCTGTAGCAGGATTACTGTTTCGGGTCTTTTTTCTAAAGATTCAAGAACATGTTTTAATGCTGTTACTGTAGGTTCATGGTCACCCGCCAAATGTGCCGGTCTGTCAATTACCTCTGCACCGTACTCAAGAGCTGTTTTTTTTATTTGAGGGTCGTCAGTACTTACAAAAACGGCATCAATACTATCCGAATTTGCTTTTGCATATAAAATGCTGTGTGCTATCAACGGAAGCCTGTCGAGTAACATCAGGTTCTTCCCGGGTAGTCTTTTTGAACCGCCTCTGGCTGGAATTATAGCTATCGTTTTCATCTTCCCAAACTTTTTTTAGCTTCTGCAATTCTTTCGTTCATGCCTTTATTCCACGCTGTTTTTGAATAGAGTTCTTCAGGAAGTGAAGGATATTCTTTCTTCTCCAACAAAAATTCGTCTATCGCATCTACCCATTCGGCAACAAAATGGGGGTTTTCAATCAGTCTTCCTAAATCACCATGCTGTAAAACTTCCGGAACACCGCCCAAAGCAGAGGCAATACTATAGCAGCCACAATGGAGTGCTTCAATCAGGCTTAGTCCGAAGCCTTCATGCCATAAGGTTGGAAAAAGATAGGCATCTGCTGCCTGATAATATTGGGGTAATTCATCATTCGGGATTTTCCCTAAAAAAGAAACTCCGGCAAAGGTTTTATTTCGTTTTGCACCTATTACCAACAAAGTACAGTCTGTATGTTTCTCATAAATTCGGTTCCAGACATCTAATATCAGGTCTAATCCTTTTTTAGGTCGGTCTTGTGAACACCAGATAAAAACAGTTTTTGATGTCAGTCCTAATTTTTCACGTAACTTTTGTTTCTGTTCCGTTGAAACCTTGAAAAATTTGTTCTCGTCAATCCCGTTATGCAATACGGAAAAGCGGCAAGGCAATATGGTGTAATAATTTTTGTGTGCTTTATAGCTGTCATGAGTTAAAAGAACCATTTCGTCTATAAACTCATAAAAACTTCTGCTTTCGAAATTGCCATAAAAAGGAGCAAAACCATGATAGAAAAATTGAATATAGCATTGGGTTCTTTTCCCTTTGGATTCCAAAAATTCCTGTAATGGTTTGATTATTCCGAAATTATCGACAATCTGGATGATATACTTTTCTCCTGATACTACTATTTTCTCAAGAGCCTCGATATAACCGATGTAATTATTCTTCTGATATTTTTTCTTGAGCTTGAGCGTAAGCGTCTGACTGACGATACCGTATTCCACATTCTGAAATTGTTCGTCGGGCTGTTCGCAAATGATATAATCAATAGCATGGTCGCCATTCAGGTAATTCTGATACAGAGTAGTCCAGCTTCCTATTTTAGGATAAGGCAATGGGAGTTGTGATATCAAGATTACTTTGGACATACTTATTATTTAAAAGGACATACGTCCATCAACTTATTTTGTAATTCTTTGATTTTTTCGGCTTTCGGAAGTGAATCTGTTTGGCTAAAAAGTAATTCTGTCTGGTTATTGTCCTGAGCTTGCGCCAGAAATTCCGGTGTATAATTTTCAATTCCAACCGATTCGAAATAGTCCTGATATTTGATTCCGTCTCCAAAAACATTTTCGGAAAACTTTACCCAAACTGCCGGAATCTGATAGGCATGGGCTACTATGACTCCGTGTAGCGATGAAGACAATATTTTTCTGCATTTCAAAATTTGGTTGGTCACACTTTCCACATCATTGGTCATCAGGTCTATAATCAGAACATTCTTTTGGTCTTTATATAGTTCTGTAACGATTTGGTAATCGGCATAATGCGGAATTATTCCCAAATCATATCTTATTTCTCTTTCCGGATTATAAAATCGTGGTATTAAAAGTGCCGGATCTCCATAAATTTCCGGAACATCATATCCCTGTGCTATCAGATGCTTGCGTGTTTGCGGTCCTCGAACGGCTAAAAATACGGCTTTTTTTATTTTATATTCTTTTGAAATAATGCCACTTCCCCAAACCACGCATTTTCCACTCACTTGTGTCAGAATACTTCCCGCTGTAAAATACACGGTTTTAAATCGGTCTAAAAATGGACGTTTTTTTGGATGTGTCCAAACAGCTTTCCTACCGGAAATTTTTTCGACTAAATAATGGCCTACTAAATCTCCGTAGTTTTCCTTTTTCTTACCGGCGAGCTGGATTTCGCTCCACCAAAAAAGCCTGATATTTCCGTTTTGGGACATGAACCGGTTTAGGTTTTTATTTTAAAAATGATAGTTTTCAAATCTTCTTTGACCTGATAAATGTAGGGTTTTGTATGGTAAAATGAAACGATATGCAACAGGATTTGGTCATTGATTTCTTTTAGGCTGTAAAATTGCGGAACTTTTTTGCCCATTTTTTTCTTAAGCCTGTATTTGAAATTGTTTTGAACAGGGTTTTCTTTTATCTCTACTGCCAGAATCCCATTCATAGAATTAGGTAATTGCTGATAAAGAAAATAATCAATCCGCTGCTTTTCATTCGACAACAAAGTGACAGGAAATGCCTGCAATTCTTCCCATTGTCCCTTGTCCATTATATGCCCCCAATCTTTTGGATTGACCTGGACTATGTTTCCTTTTTGGTTATGGAACAGATGCTGCTGGTTTATTTCTACAATTCCGGAAAGTTGTAATTCCTTATTGAGCGTTTTGGTTTCCCTTTGACGGTAATTTGGGTGCCATTGGTGCAGCATCAATAGCTTTTTATTATAAAAATTTACTTTGCATCCTGCATTTTTCAGTCGATTGTGAACATCCGTATCTTCGGCTCCCCAAAAATGGAAAAACTCATCAAATCCGTTTATTTTTTTAAGACAGGAAACCGGAAAGAGCGTCATTCCTGTAGCTTCTTCATTGGTTTTGAAGTTAACCTGGTAGGATTCAAAAGCCACATTCTTTTTTGTTTCGCTTTCTGAAAGAAACCCTACCTGAAAATAAGTGGCTGAGGCTGTATCTGAACATTGTTCTAAAACTGAAGTAAATTCAGGATGGAAAATCATATCGACATCGGCAACAAAACAATAGCCTTCCTCCAGTTTTTTTATGGCATAGTTTAAGGCTTTGCATTTATTCCAGGGTTGGTTTTTGGCGTACAGATAAACATAGGAAGCAAAATCATATTTTTCAACCAGAGCTTTTGCTTCTGCTGCAATTACATCTTCAGAACCATAATCTATAAACACTACATTGAAGTTATGTACTTTTTGTTGTGCCAACGAATCCATAGAACGCTGTATGCGCTGTATTTCTCGGTTTCGATATGGATAGAGTAGGGTTATCATGTTGTTATTTTAAAAGCTTCTCGCCTTTTCCAATAATTTTCAGTGAAAAATAAGCTAAAAATATTTTAATCCAACGTTTAAAAATTCCAAAATCAAAAAAAGACAGTTTCCGCAGCAGTTTCATCAAAGCTTTCAGATCCTGTTTGCTTGAAATTACATAGGGCAAATATTTCATCATTGCCTTAAAAAAATGCAGCTTCAGGTCTTTTGACAGCTTTCCTTTTTTTTCCAACAAGGCTACCAATCGGATAACGCTATACAGGTGCGAGATTTTTAGTCTTGCGTTTTTTCGGTTATCAATATGTGATGTTATATTTTGCGGATGTTTCCTATAATAAGTAAGATACTCATCAATAACTTCAAGTTTGGGCTGTTCAATGAGCATACGAGCATAGAAATCGCTGTCCTGTCCGGCAAGAAGCTCTTCATCAAAAAGTTGCTTTCCTTTCAGGAAATTCCTGTTCCACATAATATCCGGCAAATACCAGGAAATCTTTAGTTTTAAAAAATCTTCGAGTGTGGTTTCGGTCAGAAATGTCCTGTTTTCCCTTCCTGTGATATTTTCTATGCTATTTTCAAACATCATTGTTTTAGAAATGATACCATCGAGCCCGCTATTGGTATTTAGGGCAATGCCTTTTTTATGGATAAATTCGGGATGCATAATATCATCGCTGTCAAACCAGTTTATGAATTCTCCTTGCGCCATTTCAAACCCATAATTACGACAGGCATTGGCTCCTTTTAACCTATCTGAAGGTCTTTTATATAATTTAAATCTTGGGTCCTGGCTAATAAATGCTGATACAACCTCAAAGGAATTGTCTGTTGAATGGTCGTCCACCAGAATACATTCCCAATCTGAAAAACTCTGTAAACGGATGCTTTCAAGGGTTTCTGCAATGAGATGTTCCCGATTGTAAACCGGAATCAGTATGGAGACTTGCGGCTTCACGAATTGGATGCTTTTAGAATCAGACCATTCAGTACATCAATATGCCTTTTCATTGAAAAGTTGGAACGTATATTCAATCTCCCTTTTGCTCCCATTTCTTTTGCCAACTGTTTGTCTTTTAAAAGTGATTTCATGTGTTTTGCCATCGTTTCAACATCATGCTCTTCAAACAGTAGTCCGGTTTCACCATCAATAATCACTTCGGGTATTCCGGCATGTTTGGATGCTATAACCGGTAATCCGGCCGCACTCGATTCCAGAACAGCCAATGGAGTTCCTTCCATATCACCATTTTTTGCCGTGATGGAATGCTGTACAAAAGCCAAAGATTCTTTCAGGTAATTTTTAATTTGTTCGGGAGTTACAGCTCCGGCAAACTTTACGGATTTTTCTATCTGATAATAGCGGCAAATGTTTTCGCAGGTTTCTAATAGATTGCCGTCTCCGCATAATACCAAAGTGGCTTCCGGAAATTCTTTGAGCACTTCATTAAAAGCCAGCAAGGTATAATAGGGTGCTTTTTTACCGGTAAATCTGCCAACAGAGAGAAATTGTGATTTTGAAAAAGCAGGTTCCAAATCAAAAAATATGTCGTTTGGACCGTATATGTTTTTTACGATTTTTTCTTTTGGACAGCCTATTTCTAAAAGCTTTTTATGCATGACTTCTGACACCACTATTACATAGGCGGCATAACTGAACATGGCTGCATATTGCTTTTCAAATTCTTTTAGGGTAGCATGGGCAGAAGCATCATAACCGTGAAAATGGATTATCAGGGGCAATCCGGATTCTTTTATGACATCAATAAATTGGGCTGCCGTTGTTCCGTATTCAAAAAATAATACGTCAATCCTGTTTTTTTTCCAGGAATTGAGCAGGGCTTTTTTTTGTGACTGCAGTTTTTTAGAAGAAACGGCATCTATTGCCTTTCCAATTAGTTTTTTGGCACCGCCTAACACCTCACCTTTTCCTTCTAATTTAATATTTGAAGCCGTTCCATAATAATAACTAACGTTTCCGTCAAGCAAATTTTTATGAGCCTGAATGAATGTTTCAGAATAGGCATTCTGTGAAGGCGTTACTATGGCAATATTTGGACTGCTGCTTTTCAATGGTTATTTAATTTTAAAAATACTAAGTACTTTTTTCTTATATGTCTTTATAATTTCTTTGCGATGATGGGCTATAATCTCATTCAAATGGGTCTGATAAACACCAAAATGGGCCTTAAAAAAACGCATTAGCCGTATCCGGTTTTTATGATAGTCTATAATTTTCTGACCAGATGTTACTCCTCTTTCATTTTTTCTGTAAACTGCCATTATCCCATCAATAAGCCTTAGCTTTCCTTTTGCCGAAATAATGGAGAACAGGGCCATATCTCCGCTTTTTACTTTTTCAAACCACGTTGGAAATTCTAAAAAACGCTGTCTGAAAACAAAAGAACAGGTATGGAACAGCGCCAGTCTTGAGAATGTGTCTGGCTGTGTAAAATCATGTTTGTCATATTCCCGCCAGGGTTTTGGCTTAAAGTCCGAAACCATTTCGTTAATGACAAGAACATTGTGGAAACAGCCGGCATATTTTTTATTATTATCTAAAAAAGCAATCTGCTTTTGAAGCTTGTTTTCATCTGTCCAATAATCATCTCCTTCACACAATGCTACATATTCGCCTGAACATTGTTTTAATGCAAATATAAAATTAGGCATCATTCCCAGATTTTGCTCATGAAAAAAATATTTAATGAGCGAGCCTTTTGGATGTGATTGTATAATTTCTTTTATGACAGCATCAGTAGTATCAGTAGAACAGTCATTGGAAATTATAAGTTCCATATCACAATCTATATTTTGCATCAAAACACCTTCTATCGCTTCACGAATATAGTTTTCGTGATTGTATGTTATCATGCAAACGCTAATTTTCATAGTGCTGAATTAGTGATTTGATAGTTACTGCATTTCAAACTGCAATCTTTCTATTTCTTTCCGATATAAAGCACACTCCCTGAAGTGATGCCGTATTTTTTAAATACCGATTCGCCAAAGTAATCCTTATTCAATTCTTCCAGATTGAATCCGACAGATTTAATTCTTTGGATAAAATCGTTTTTACTGTATAGTCTTTCGTGGTCATCCTGTCCGAAGTATTTCCAACGTTCAGAAACGGTATAGTGTTTATCCTTTTCTGCTTCAAAACTTTTTTCGAGTCCCAGGTTTATTGGTGCCATTAGTATTGCAACTCCGCCTTTTTTAAGCACTCTGTAGATTTCGCTCAAAGCCTTGATGTCGTCAGGAACATGTTCCAGAACGTGCGAACATATAACCAAATCCCATGAATCATCCGGATAAATATCCATTGCCTGTATGTCTACATTGTCATCAACATCTTTCATAAATAAATCTGCCGACCTGTAATTTTGTGCCAATACCTTACTGTTAAGGTAATTTTTCAAATGTTCTGTAGGGGCAATATCCAAAACTTTGACCTCTTTAGATTTTGAAAAGAAATCATTCAGATATAAGGCATACAGTCTCGAACGGTCTGAAGCAGCACAATTGGCGCACGAATATTCAAAAAGGTTTAGGGTTTCAAATAAAAAAATGGAATGGATAAATCCTTCTTTGGCAAATGTCCTTAAATATTTCTCGGGTAATGGATTCAGTCTGACGTTATCCTTACCGCAAACGGAACATGAAAAATTGCCTTTGGGAGCTGTTAGTTTTTTTTTAATTTTTCTAAGAATGTTCATCTTATATTTTTTTGAAATCCCAATCAATCAGGTTTTGAGGCCTAATGGCTCCAATCCATTTTCCATACCAGGCAACATCTCTTTTTTCTTCAAGGTAAGAAATGTTCAGTACGTTATATTCGTTGCATAGCGGTTTAGAAGAATCTTCCACAAGCAGAACTCTAACCGAATAGGTATCTGTATTCATCAGGTTTTTTGGAATTATGGTACTGATGACATACTTGCCTTTTTCACAATTATAGGAATCTGAAACCACATTAAAAACAGGAACTTCGGCACTGGAATATACGACCATGCTTATGTTCAGTTTTTTGGGCACTTCACCAAGATTTTCAATTACAAACTCTATTTCCAGGTCGTTACTAATAAATATTGACTTTTCTTCTGTTTTGGCTTTGACGCTGATGAGTTTGCAAACATTATTTCCGGGGGCTTTTTCCAAAGGCCATACTTTTTCTAAAACATTGGAGCTTTTTTCGGCTTTTAAATATTCGTCAATGGTGCTTTCCGGTGAGCCTGAAAAAACAAATCTTCCATTATCTATCAGGACAGCCCTGGTGCATAAACTCTTTACTGCCGCCATATTGTGGCTCACAAAAAGTACTGTTCTGCCCTCACCTCTGGAAATATCCTGCATTTTACCAATTGCCTTTTTCTGAAATTCTGCATCACCAACTGCAAGTACTTCGTCTACGACCAAAATTTCCGGTTCTAAGAATGCTGCTACAGCAAACGCCAAACGCACGGTCATTCCTGAACTGTATCTTTTTACCGGAGTATCGATATAGCGTTGACATCCGCTGAATTCTATAATTTCATCTATTTTCGACCTGATTTCCTTTTTGGTCATTCCCAGAATGGCTCCATTAAGATAAATATTTTCACGACCGGTCATTTCGCTATGAAAGCCCGTTCCTACTTCAAGCAAAGAGGCAATACGTCCTTTTGTTTTTATGACACCTGTGGTAGGAGCAGTAACCCTTGAAAGAATTTTAAGCAGTGTTGATTTTCCGGCTCCGTTTTTGCCTATTATGCCCAAAACTTCGCCTTTCTGAACTTCAAAGCTTATGTCCTGCAAAGCCCATACATACTCTGATGTGCCTTTTGAAGTACGGTCGTTGGTATCACCCACTTTAAGATATGGGTCTTCTTTTCCACGAACATTTGCCCACCAACGGTTAAGATCATGGCTGAGTGTTCCTGTCCCAACTTTACCCAAACGGTATTGTTTTGAGATTCCTTCAGCTTTTAATATTATTTCTTTGTCCATTTTGTGGTAGAGACTTAAAATATTGCGATGTTGATATGCTTGCCAAATATAGGAATAAGTAATTTAATTTGCAGACTACAAGAGTTCCAAAAGCATTTTTACAAAATGATTTTTTCCTGTTATATTCCGTTTTAAAAACAACTAATTATTAAATATATGTTATAAATTTGCAAGCGAATTTTTAAACACACGACTTTGCTTTTCTTTTCTAAAAACAAACCGATTCTTAGGGATCTGATTGAAAATTATACAGATATCCATTCCCATCTGCTACCGGGAATTGATGATGGTTCCAAAAATTTCGAAACCACGCTTTCTCTTATACAGTCATTACAGAAAGTAGGATTTGAACAGTTTGTAACTACTCCACATATTATCAAAAACATTTGGGACAATTCACGAAGCGGTATAGAAACACTGTGTGCTTCTACTACAGAAAAGCTTTCTAAAGAAAATATAAATCTTCCTTTTAAGGCCGCAGCTGAATATATGATGGATGATTCCTTTTCAAAATTGATGGAATCGGAAAAACTGCTTACGCTTAAAGACAATTATTTGTTAGTTGAAATGTCCTATATCAATCCGCCAATGCAATTGTATGATATTATTTTTGACATCAGGATTGCCGGTTATCAGCCTGTTTTGGCGCATCCGGAACGCTATATTTTTTATCACACCAATTTTGAGGAATACAATAAGCTAAAAAAAGCGGGCTGTATGTTTCAAATGAACCTGTTGTCGACAGTAGGATATTATGGTTCAGCGGTAGCTAAAGTAGCTCAAAAGCTTCTTGAGAAAGGAATGATTGATTTTACGGGATCTGACCTGCATCATGAAAATCACTTGAAAAGCTTTGACAAAAAACTTGCCTTTTCTGACACTGCCGCTTTAAAAGAAGCGATAAGACGCAACGATTTTTTCCGGGTATAATTTAAATTCGTTTATGCATAGCGATTCTGTGTCTTTGTATGAAATAGTTGCTCGCAAAGACGCAGAGCCAAGTTTTGAAATGCTGTGTATTTTATGAGCACACTGTTTAATATCACTAATTTTAAAAAGAAAGCCCTTTTTTTAAAAAAGGGCTTCTTTATTTTCATTTCTTAAACAGGGTTTTATACCACGGTTTTACTTCTACATCAGCTCCATAGCCATAACCGTAACCATAGCCATAACCTTTATTCATTACTTCTGTTGCATTTAACACCAAAGACATATTAGGCAGCTTTTTTTGGTTGTAGAACATTTCCGGTATATGCAGGAGTCGTTTGTCAAGATAATTTGCCCTTACTACATAGATAAACGCATCGGCATTCTTAGCAATAAGTAACGTATCCGTAACCACGCTTACCGGAGCCGTATCGACGATTATGTAGTCGTAAGTCTCTTTAAGTTCGGCAAACATCTTGTTTATCTTGTCGTTCATCAAAAGTTCCACAGGGTTTGGAGGTATGACTCCTGAAGACAATACATGGAAATCTTCAAAATTATCCAACCTGGTTATATAGCTGGACAGATCTTTATCCTGTTTTGAAAGATAGTTGGTAACTCCTTCGGATCGGATTGGAATATATTCTGCCAGTTTTGGGTTTCTGATATCCATTCCTACCAGTAATACTTTTTTACCGGACAAAGCAATTGTTCCTGCAAGATTTACGGAAATAAAAGTTTTTCCTTCTCCCGGAATTGTCGAGGTAACAAAAATAACCTTCCCTCTTTCAGTGCTTGTTCCAGTTAGCATAAATTCCAAGTTAGTCCTGACAATACGTATGGCTTCCGCAGAACCAGAGCGGCTGTTGGTATTGATCATTTCTTCGTGCGAATCTGATTTTGGAACATCTCCCAGGAATGGAATTGCCAAACGTTTTTCGATATCCAGTCTGCTTTTGATTTTGGTGTTGAGCAATTCTTGCAAATAGATAATAGCTGCAGGTATAGCCAATCCTATTACCAAAGCAATAAGATAAATCATGCTTTTTTTTGGAGAAACAGGAATTCCTGAAAAATAACTTGAATCTATAACTTTAGCACTTTGCTCGGTTGCCGCTAAAGTTAAAGCTGTTTCTTCTCTTTTCTGAAGTAGGTATAGATATAAAGCCTCTTTTACTTTTTGCTGCCTGTCTATAATCCTGAATTCTCTTTCTAAGCGAGGCACTCTTGCTTTTTTGTTTCCTAAAACCGATCCTTGCTGATCCAAATTCTTTTTGGTAATAGTTAAAGAAGATTGCATTCTGGCCAGGCTTTGACTTATGTTTGACTTCATAGCCTGGATTTTCTTGGCAGCATTAACCACTACCGGGTTTTCAGCTGTGGCACCGGCAGCAATTCGATTATACTCGATTACAAGCCTATTGTACTCCATTATCAGTTCTGATGCTTCAGACTGTGTCGAAAGGAGATTACTAGGAATAAGATCTCCAGGTCCGCTTGAATTTAAAAACTGACGCATTGATGCCACTACATTCAATTGGATTTCTGTTTCTATCTGTTTCTTTTCATACTCAGAAGCATTTTCAAGAAACATGGTAGCTTCCGTAGGAATATCAGTAAGATTGTTTTGTTTTTTAAAACCCTCTACATCCTTTTCTACATCTGTAAGTTCTTCGGTTATAAGTCCGAGACGTGTAGAAATAAATTGCGAAGTCTTTTCTGCAACTAAGTTTTTATCTTCAATAGCATCATCATTATAGATTTCTACTAAAGTATTTAAGAAATCTGCTGCTCTTTGTGAGTTTTGATCTACTACAGACAGTTCGATGACACTTGTGTTTTTTCCAACAGGAGATATCCCTAAAGCTCCTCTGTAATAAGTCGTCATCGTTTCAACAGGATAAATATTACAATCTATTGAAAATGAACTTTTATCTGCAATATCGACTTTGGTAACTGAAAGAGTACCTTCTGGGATTTTGATAAGACTTCCATAACTAAAAGTTCCCAACTCTTTATCTTCCGTTTTAAAAAGCTTAAACTTATTGGCATTTACTGATTCAATCGTAAAGGTATGTACTTCTTTTTTGTACTGCTCATTTGCAGGAGAATAGACAACTACAATAGGCGATGCTTTATACAATTCGGATGATTTAACGCGGCCATGACTCAAATAATGAATATTCAGATGCAGCTTGCTTACGGTTTTTTCCGTTAGCGTTCGTGATTTTAGAATCTCAACTTCGTTATCGACATTACTTTTGGATGTACCTACTCCAAGATCAGACAAAACTGAAAGTTCAGAAGCCAGGCCACCTTTCTTATCATCTTTTACCAAAATAGTAGCTGTAGCTTTATATAAAGGGGTACTATATCTTAAGTACAAAAAAGCCAGACCTAATACTACGATAACTGAAAGCGCAAACCATTTCCAATGAACAAGGTATTTTTCTACCTGTTCTCTTATATTAAAATCTGATTCGTGGTTTTCCTGTGATATTTCTTGTTTATTATTCATCGTTACTATCGTATTGTTAAGGCTATTATCGTTACAAGAATGGAAATTGAGGAAAGAACAATTGCAGTGTTCGGGCCTACTGCAGAAGAATTTACTTTAGTTTTGTTTGGTTCTACATATACTACGTCATTCTGCTTCAGGTAATAAAAAGGAGAATTCAAAAAATCTGCTTTTGTAATATCTACTCTGGTGGCTTGTTTTTTTCCGTCCACTTCACGGATAACTAAAATATTATCTCTTTTACCATAAACAGTCAGATCTCCTGACATGCTCAATGCTTCAGTCAGTGTAATTCGTTCACTTGTAATGTTGTGAATTCCAGGTTGTGTAACTTCACCCTGAACAGTAACCTTATAATTTAATATTCTAAGATTTATAGAAGGTTTTTTGATGTATTTTTCAAGCTCATTGGTTATTTTGGCTATCGCTTGTGTTCTGGTAAGACCACCTATTTGGATAGATCCCAATACCGGGAATTGGATAAATCCTTTAGAATCTATCAAATAACTATTCATCCGCATTTGCTGATTTTCAAGCTCCGTAGTTGATTGCATGATGACAGATGGTAAATTAAAAGGTGCAGCTACTTCGGGATTTTCAGCCATGACAACGATCATTAACAAATCGTCAGGTTGTAGTATCGTTTCGTATGAGGAGGAGCTTTCAAGATTAGGAAGCTGGTCAATATTCTGATAATAAGCTACATTCTTTCTCGAAGCGCATGAGAATATGAAAAGGGATAAAAAGAGTAAGATTACAGGCCTAAAATAATTCAACTTTTTCATATGGTTTTTAATGCAAAGATACTATTTAACAATTAACAGGCTAAAGAAAACTAAATTTGACTTACATGATTATTGTCTAAAGTTTCAAAAATAGAGTTCATACTTTTAAATTCTGGAACAATCAGCTTCATTTTTGCCACAATTTCCTCATTTGAAGTAATTTCTGAAATTTCGATAAGGTCATGAATGGCCATAGTAACCGCTTCATAATCATCAAATATTTCTTCTGCAATCATTATTTTTTCATGATGTGTTGGCAATGTCTTGGCGGTATCGTTTAGCAATTCTTCATAGAGTTTTTCACCCGGACGAAGGCCAACTATTTTTATCTTTATCTGTTTGTCTGGCGCAAATCCTGCCAACTTGATCATTTTTCTTGCTAAATCGATAATCTTAACCGGATCACCCATATCAAAAATATAAATCTCACCTCCATTACCCATTGCTCCTGCCTCAAGAACCAATTGGCATGCTTCTGGAATTGTCATAAAATAACGGATAATATCCGGATGTGTAATTGTAACCGGACCACCTTCTTCTATTTGCTTTTTAAAGAGCGGCACTACCGAACCATTAGACCCCAGAACGTTCCCAAATCGGGTTGTTATAAATTTTGTGCTATTATATTCAGCATCATTCTTATATTTATAATTCAGAGACTGAACATACTTTTCAGCTATCCTTTTACTAGCTCCCATTACGCTACTTGGATTTACGGCTTTATCTGTAGAAACCATAACAAATCGCTCTACTTTATGTTTATGAGACAAATCAGCCAGAATTTTTGTTCCCAAAATATTAGTAAATATGGCTTGGGAAGGATTTTCTTCCATTAACGGCACATGTTTGTATGCTGCAGCATGATATACAACCTGTGGCTGATAAAGCTTAAATACCTGTTTCAATACCTGTTTGTTCCTTACATCCGCCAATATATTATGTATCCTGATATTGGGATTGCAATTGGCAATTTCAAGCGAAAGGTTATGCAAAGGTGTTTCTGCCTGATCGAGAATCACAATAGTTTTTGGTTCAAATCCAATTACCTGCCTTACTATCTCACTTCCTATTGAGCCGGCAGCACCAGTTACCATAATTGTCTTGTCCCGCAATTGCGAAGAAATAGAATGCATATCAAGAACAATAGGCTTTCTTTCCAGCAAATCCTGGATTTCGAAACTCTTGATATTCTTGGAAATTTCTTCCTGATTTTCCCAATCGGTAATCAGAGATATTGTATATACCTTATAGTTATATTCCAGGCACTCATCAACGATAGCCAGTCTTTCTTCTTTTGTCAACGATTTGTCAGCAATAATAAGTGCTTCGGCACCCACAGAGCGCATCACAACCGGCACACGTCTCTTAAGCTGTAAGATTGGCAGATCCAGAATTCTTTTTGAGCTATTCTGGTTGAATTTATCAATAAAACCGAGCAGTTTGAATCGGCTTGGATTTTCTGACCTCAAGGCATTTGCCACTGCTATTGCATTATTATCAAAACCATAAATCAATGCGCGCATCTGCCCTTCTTTTCTTGAAATACTAAGATATTTTTCAAAAGTCTGCTTTACGACTATTCTATAAAAGAACAGAAAACAGAAAGAAAGAACACCATTGATAAAAATTCCTGTATTTAAAAATATTTTGTAATCATGGTCCAACAGGAATACAAAATTGACAAATACGAGCGTGATTAAGGCACAAAACTGCGCAAAGAAGATTTTAACCGCATCTATGTAGGAAGAGTGCCGTATAATTCCGGAATAGGTACGAAAAACCCAAAAGAAAAAAATGTTTACCGAAAAATACAGCATAGCCCCATAAAAGAGGTAACCATCAGGAATATAAGTCAACTTAATTCCTTTTAAGAGAAGATAAGTTATTAGCCCAGCAGCAAAAACAATCCCCAAATCTAACAGCAAAACTACCCATCTGGGAAGGTATCCCAAATTCTTAAAACTAAAATTCAATTTTAGTCCTGACATTGCTGTTAACAAATCAGTTCTAAAAGATTTCTTGTCCAAATTCTTTTCTATTTATTGGTTAAACCTTTTGGGGGGTTTTAATAGTCTGGTCTATTTATTTGGCAAAGTTATGTAAAAAAGAAGTATGTTAAGCAAATACTAAATTTTTAAGTCTTTATTAACTGTTTTTGTTAAACAATTGTTTCATTATAGCCTTATCAGCATAACACAACAATTCTTTTTAAAAATAATGATAATTTTCTATTTATGTTTTTTTATCAAAAAACTGATTTAGAGCGATTGTAATTCTACTTTTTTCCTCTTCCGTCATATTTGACCCTGAAGGCATGCAAAGACCGTCATCAAATAGCTTTTCAGAAACATTTTTACCATAGTATGGATACTTTTCAAAAACAGGTTGCAGGTGCATCGGTTTCCACAATGGGCGGCTTTCTATATTTGCCTGTTCCAGTGCCAGTCTCAAATCTTCACGAGTCTTTCCTTCTGTTTTTGAAGGGTCAATTACGATGGCAGAAAGCCAATGGTTTGAAAAATAGTTATTATCAGGCTCACAAAGCACCGATACTCCATCAATATCCTTGAAATAATCCTTGTAAAACTCGTGCATTTTTCTTCTTAGACCCACATGCTCTTCCAGGACTTCCATTTGCCCTCTTCCTATTCCAGCGCAAATATTGCTCATTCTGTAATTATAACCTACTTCGCTATGCTGGTAATGTGGAGCATTGTCTCTGGCTTGAGTGGAGAGAAATACAACTTTATCTTTTAATTCTTTGCTTTTCGTTACTATAGCACCTCCACCAGAAGTAGTAATAATTTTATTTCCGTTAAATGAAAGAACGCCAATTTCTCCAAAAGTACCGCATTTCTGTTTTTTGTAATGGCTACCTAATGCCTCAGCACTGTCTTCCAAAACGGGGATTTCGTATTTTTTAGCAATCGCATGAATTTCATCTACTTTATAAGGCATCCCATAAAGGTGTACAGCTATAATAGCTTTGGGTTTCTTTCCTTTGGCAATTCTGTCGGTTATTGCTTCTTCTAAAGCAATCGGACAAAGGTTCCATGTTTCTTTTTCGCTATCAATAAAAATTGGAGTTGCTCCCTGATACATTATCGGATTGGCCGAAGCTGAAAATGTCATACTCTGGCAAATAACTTCGTCACCTGCTTTGACGCCTAAAATTACCAGCCCTAAGTGTAAGGCGGCAGTTCCGGAACTCAAAACCCCGACATTAGAATTCTGTCCGATAAATTTTTCTAAATCTTGCTCAAATCCGGTTACATTTGGCCCGAGTGGCGCTACCCAGTTTGATTCAAAAGCTTCATTGACATAATTCTGTTCGGTACCTCCCATATGCGGAGAAGAAAGCCATATTTTTTGATTACTCATTTTATATTTTTTATTTTTCTGTATATTTTATAATTCTGCCCGGGTTTCCCACAACAACAGCATAGTCTTCAACATCTTTTAACACTACTGCTCCGGCTCCGACAATTGCCCATTTGCCAATCGTAACACCCTGTATTACGGATGCTCCAATACCAATATGTGTTCCTTGTCCTACTTTCACATCTCCAGCCAGTGAGGCATTTGGCGAAATATGGGCATAATCGCCAATATTGCAGTCATGGTCTATTACAGCGCCTGTATTAATAATACAATGTTTTCCAATAACTGAGTCCGGGTTTACAATAGCACCAGCCATTACAACCGTCCCTTCTCCAACAGACGAATGTTTGGAAAGTATTGCCGTTGGATGTATTACTTTATGAAATTTGGCACTGATTTTTTCAGATATCATTTTGCGGACCTTATTATCCCCAATGGAAATGGTTAAAAGAGTATTCTTAGTGATTTTAAAATTCTCCGCTTTAACCACAGGAATTTCAAAGACATGCTCTTTCTTGGGATTATCATCCAAAACAGCCTCTACGGTATCTCCCTGCAGGTAAACGGAATCCATAATTACTTTGCAGTGCCCGCTTGCCCCATATAATACAATACTATTCTCCATTAAAAGGTTCTATTGTGGCAGCATCTGCTGCATTTATACCTTCACTTATTATCACTTTTTTTACTGTCAAAAAAAGTATTTTCATATCTAATTTAAAAGAGATATTATCAACATACCAAACATCGAGTTCGAATTTTTTATCCCAGCTGATGGCATTTCTGCCATTTACTTGTGCCCAACCTGTGATTCCTGGTTTTACTTCGTGCCTTCTGTTCTGAAAATCCGAATACAAATGTAAGTAGTGCACAAGTAACGGCCTGGGCCCTATGAGGCTCATATCTCCTTTTATAACGTTTATAAGCTGCGGAATCTCATCAAGTGAAGTCTTACGGACAAAGGCTCCAATTTTGGTCAAACGATCAGCATCAGGAAGCAATTTCCCTTGCTTATCCTTCTTATCGTTCATAGTCTTAAACTTGACTATTTTAAAAATCTCGCCGTTTTTGCCTGGACGCTTCTGTACAAAAAAAGGCTTTCCCTGATTCGCAAAAAACAAAAAAACCGTTATTACCAGAAAAATAGGCAACAGACATATAAATCCTAATAAGGACAAGGCAAAATCGATTACTCTTTTGAAAAGCCTTTTATACATTTTGTTCAAGAAATTTATATTCAGACAAAAGTGATTCCCAAACAAAGTTCTTATCATATCTTTTAACAATTAACTGCCTGCATTTTTTAGATAATTGAGCTCTTAAAATATGATTTGTAAAGATGTCCTCCATAGCAGTTTTAATTACTTCAGAATTTTTGACAGGAATAATTATTCCGTTTTCATTTTCAATGATGATCTCATTACTGCCACTAATATCTGTTACTATTGAAGGTATCCCCATTGCTCCAGCTTGAATAACAACATTTGGAAAACCTTCCCTGTAGCTCGGAAAAACATGAACATCTGCTATTGAAAAAAATTTGCGAACATCCTCTTGAAAACCAACAGAAATAATATTTTCATTTTGGCGAATCTCAGTAATAGTTTCCTCAAATAAAGGATCTAATTGATTTTCAAAATTCCCAACTAAAATTAACTTTATATTCAGCGCAGAAGCATTAAGTTCTTTAAAAGCTTTAATTAACTCATTAATTCCTTTATCCTTTACCAGCCTTCCTACAAAGATATATACAAAATCCTGCGTGTTTATTCCAAGACTGTTTTTTAATTGCTTTTTGTCTTCATCAGCTATTTTATCGGGATCGAAATAATCTATATCAATACCGTTAACATTCCCATTCCCTATAATCTTCAATGGTTTATTTGTTATTTTATAGCTGATAAGATCCTCTTTTACACCATTCCCTTCCGGATAAATATTCGTAGCAAACCGACAAAGCAATCGATCCATGAGTATAAGTATTCGTTGCATTATACCTTTCTTTGAAGGAAAAATCAGCCCTGTAAAAGTATGCATACGAATTGGCACACCTGCGAAATAAGATGCAATCATAGAAAGAAGCCCTGCTTTTGGAGTAATGGAATGTACAATTAGTGGTTTTTCTTTTTTAAACAAAACATATAATTTCCATAGCGAGATTAAATCTTTAACAATGCTAATATTTCTTTGCATTTCAATACCAACAGTTCTGACTTTTTCTCTTTCACAAACATTTTCCAAGTGGTTATCATTCCCTGATACGGCAATAATTTCATAAAAATTTTGCAAATAAGCCAATTGTCCTTGTAACAATAGATCAAGTGACATTGCGACTGTTGAAGTACGAATAATTTTTCTCATACAATTGCATTCTTTGTCATTACCATTTCCATATCACTTTCAAATTTCTTAAGCACCTCATTTTTATTATGTTTTTCTTTCCCAAAATTCCATGCTTTTAAACCATTTTCATTTAAGCTTTCTGTATGGTCAATCAAATCTCTCAATCTATCTAAGACTTCTTCACTAGTGTTTGCAGTAATTCCAATTCCATTATCATGAAGGTATTTAATGGAGGCTGCTTCTTTCCAACCCATTGCAAAGATAGGTTTTCCGGCTTCTAAATAATCTACTATTTTGGTTGAGAATGACAGAGAAGTAGCTAACATCTGCTGTTTTTCAAAAGATTCTACATGTACGAGTATATCGCCATCATTTAAAATTTCTGGAATTTGGGAATAAGGAACTTTACCCATTATCTCAACAGATTCCGAGCTTTTCAATCTCTGTCTTACCTCAGGAGTAATTTCATTTGCAGTATACAAATATAGTTTTGCCTTTATTTCTTCGGAATTAATCACTTTTAAAGCATCTGCAATGGAAAACAGACTATGAATTCTTCCATAAATTATATTCCCCGTATAGATTAGCTTTAAAGGAATATTTGGAGAATGTGTTTGTGGGAAATTTGTAAAATCTCCTGTTTTATATAAGATATCAAAGTCCAGATTATAGATTTTTTTATAAACCCTGGATTGCTCATCAATAATACAATAGTTTTTAGCTGCCAGCCGTATGCTTTTGTCCATGTGTTTCCGAAGGACATATCTGTTGATCCAATACAAAGGCGACCAGGAATATTGTCTGTAA
The DNA here is from genome assembly GCF_001423985.1 of Flavobacterium sp. Leaf359. Lineage (NCBI taxonomy): Bacteria > Pseudomonadati > Bacteroidota > Flavobacteriia > Flavobacteriales > Flavobacteriaceae > Flavobacterium > Flavobacterium sp. Leaf359. The sequence goes on from NZ_LMPW01000011.1 coordinate 123,953, forward strand.
GTAACCAAATCATCACAATGGAAAAATACAACTGGCACATCAGATTCTTTTTGAACAAATTTTAAAATGTCATGCATGTAAAAGGAATCATATGATGGCGAATAGATAACGTCAGGATTAAAATCTTTAATAAAATCCTTTAATTCTTTGCTCTTCCAATTTACCATTTTCCAAAGCAGTTCCCTACCCCATAGAAACACGTGAAACCTGTTTTTCCTGAAGAAATCATAGAGTTTCTTTTCGTTCCGCTCGTCTCTGATTTCAGAAGTAACCGAAGTGGCGTCTTGTTTTTGAACCTTCATGCCTGCAACCGTCACTTTCCTAAGCAGTTTTTTTACAAGCAGGCTTTCGGAAATCTTGAAATAATTTGAACAAATTTTATTGTTTGGAATTTCGTCTCGGCAATATAGATTAGCAATCCTATCTGTTTCCCAATTTTGAAAGAGATTGGACAAAGTGTTACCGCTATTATTCGTGTCATTCCAGGAATCACGACTTATTACCAAAATTTTGGGCTTCATTTACCTAATTATTTTTTTCAACTGACAATTCAGAATATGTCTTTCCACTTGCCAACTGATCTTCATTATTTCCTTTTTAGTCTGTTAGCTAGTTTTAGCAACATTGATTTAAACAATTCTTTTTCATCCGCATGCAATCCAATTAACCATACCGAAATTATGTAAAAAAGAGACAACAGAGCTACTTTGCATGAAAAGTAAAGCAAATCTTTATCAGGCTGCAAGTAATTTAATACAAAACCAAATAAGAGTGTCAATACAAAAGGAATAATCAGACTACTATAACATTCTTTAAAAAATCGAGGAATTTCTAATTTTATCTTTTTCCAGTAAATAAAATTCATACCTATTACATGGCACATCATTGTTGCAGAGAATATACCTATCGCACAACCTAAAGCGCCCAAATGAGGAGCCAAAAGAAAAGAAATGATTACGCTTAAAACAGAAGCTCCAACAAATATAATCGCCCTATATTTTAATTCGTTTATAACAAACAAGTAAGTATAGGCTATTTCCTGGCTTAAAGTTATCAATCCAGGTAAGATTAAAAATAAAATTACATTATAAGACTCGCTAAATCCTAATCCCATCCAAAGGATTATAAATTCCTGTCCAAATACTATAAGTCCGATAAATAACAGCCCCATCAACATAAGTTGAATCCTGCCCACACGAATCATCAAATTAGTGACTTCATGAAGGTTATTCTTTTGCATATCAAGTTGGGCTACTCTTTGCAGAAAGAGACCATTTAATGCGTGTGCCAGAGTCCAGGTATATCCCTCAATGATTATACCTATAGAAAAAATAGCTATTTGTTCTGTTCCTGAAACTATTCCAAGAATAAATGGTGCAATATTTATCAAAAGTCTTTGGGCTATTCCAATAACAGACACCCAAAAAGAAAATTTAATCAGATCTTTTAATAATTCTTTGCTTTTAAATTTAAAATCTATTTTTATATCTGTCCGCTTTGAAAGATATATAAACTTTATGCAGATAATTACTATCCCAATAACTGCATTTATAGCTACTAAAGCATACAATTTATATCCTAATAACAAGGCAACAATCATTAAAATTACTATTCCTACCTTACTGATGATATCACACAATTTCAGAAGAACAAATCTTTCATAGGCAATCAAAACGCCATCCAAAGGCAAAAAAGGGAAAGAAATCAGACTGAAACCGCCAGCAATCAGGTAGACTATTTTAAATTTTTCAATTTCAACCGCGCTAAGCTCTATGAATATGTTCTCAATAAAAAAATAGACAACGATTAACGCAATCAGTATCAAACCATTAATCAGCAGATAAAACTTTGAGGTAAGCCCCAGCATCTGATTTATCTTTTCAGGTTCATTATTTGCCTTGTATTTGGATAAAAAACGAGCAATGGTTTGCCCCAAACCAAAATCCATGACAAAATAAGAAATGAAAGCAGTCACTAATATATACAACCCATAATCTGATTTACCTATTTGTTTAATCATCCATGGGGTATATAAGAAACCCACAATAATGTTGAAGGCTATGGCGCCATAAGACATTAAAGCTCCTAATTTAATTTGTTGCGAACTATTCATTTAAATTAAGATTTATCTAAGTCCTATCAGTGTATTATACATCTTGGTTAATCCTACTTTCTTAGCAATAAATTTTCCTGTAATTATCAACAGAATGCAAATCAGCATATATATTATTGGGTTAATAAATTGTGACCAATAATTTTGAATCAAAAATATGCGAAAGGGAAATACTAAAAAATGAATCAGATAAATTGAAAAAGTAAATTCTGATATTTTAATAAAATTCTCTTTTCTAAAAATTTTTAAACTCGAAATCGAGAAAATAACAGTCATCCCCAATATTTCATTTGGTATTGCCAGCTTTGAAAAATACCCATAATGACCTTCCGCTTTTATTGAAATCCAAATAAAAATAAAATAAAAAAATAAGATATAAGGCGCATTCTTATTTAAAAATGGAATTAGACCTATAACCCTATTTTTCATGATATGACCCAAACTAAAAAAGCCTATCCAATTAAATGGGTTTAAATAATTATTTATTTTATACGGGTCTAAATAACCAAAGAAATCAAAACTGGTAAGAAATAAAGAAATGATTGTTGAAATAATAAAAAAATACGAAGCGCCTTTTTTATTAAAGAAAGAAAACAATAGATAACAGAATATCAGAATAGTCAAATAATATAGATATGTGCCATTTCCTATTATCCAGTTAAGCCATGAATTCAAACTCTTGGGATAGTCACTAAAAACAAATACCAATGTACCCAAAAATAGCCACGGAATAAAGATACTGGTTATCTTTTTTTTAAAAAAACCTAATACCCCATACTTAGAGATATTAAAAAAATAACCTGAAATAAAGAAAAATGTTATGACACCTAAACAACCTAATCTCTCAGCTATAGCACTATAAAAAGAAGAATCGTTAACTCTAGAATGTGCTAAAATTACTGACAAAATAAAAAAAACTTTAGCTACATTAAAAATTTCGCTGGTAGGGTTGTCTAGACTTTTTCCCATTATTTCTTGACTCTTCTCTTAAATCCCCGCACTACACTTTTATGATCTCCAGCTAACAACCTATAGGTTATAGATTCAAAAAAACGGTATATTTTAACTAGCGGATACCCATTTGCCATAACCCTATCGATTCCCTTAGTATAATTTACATCTTCAATAACATATTTAGGATGTTTTAATGGAAATTCAATTTCGTGAGGTTTCATGTAAAATATTTTCTTTATTCCCTTTGGTAAAATATCCATTGATGTTGCCCCATGAGTTGCATTGGAGTCAATCCCAATATTTGAAATAAGATTATATTTAGGAACTATATTTAACCTACTATTTAAAATAGCAGCAGCTCCAAAAATAGACTCATAATGGGCTCTGCCACTATTTTTATGGTTTGTAGCATTTTGCAGAAAATGTTTATATGCTTTTCTGCCTAATACTCCTCTAACATTTTCTAAAGCATATTCATCTTTTAAAAAGTCATAGTGTTCTTCCCATTTTTCAAAAACTCTTCTCCAAGAAGCCCATCCTGTAATAGAACCTGATTTTGAAAATGTATAACTGTAAGGCGTATTTTCATAAACTTCCATCTGATTCATTCCACAAATCATATTGATACGCTCATCATCTTTGTAATATTCCAAAAGTTCTTTACAGTATCTAAAAAAGCTTTGAGAAGGCACATCATCATCTTCGAGAACAATACCATGTTCTTCATTTGTAAAAAGCCATTTTTGAGAAATAAACTCAGACGGATCACATCCGAAGTTTTTTTCCTGATACATATATTTTACCTCACAATCCCAATCTATATCTGCAACAATTTCGCGGCATTGTTTTATATTTTCTATATCATCTTCCCTGTTTGCCCTTGGCCCATCCTGATATAAATATAATTTTGAAGGTCTGGCAATTTTTATCTGTTCAAAAACTTTTTCCAAAGGTCTTGGACGCGCGAAAAAAAGAATCAAAACAGGTATATCAATTAAATATGGTTTTTTATGCATTATCTTAAAATGTTTGTTCTTAATCCTTCTATAAATTCCTTATCTAACATTGTGATGGCTTCCCTGCCATTATATGGCAAATTAACATCAATTTTTTGTATTGCTCTTGCTATTTCTTCCGGAAAATCTTCTTTATAAAAGAAAATCTCATTATGTATTTTTGATTTTTCAACGCAATCTATTTGTCCCGAAACTACCCGTAACCCCATGCCCATATAGGAAAGTATTTTACTTGGGAATGAAGTTTCCAGATATTTGCCTTCCATTTTTTGGGTACTTAGTCCAATATGGCATTTCTGGCAGTACTGAATATAATCATTTCCTGATAACGAACCGTCAAATACTATTTTACATTTAGACGTAGCATTTATTTCCTCAATTCTTCTTTTCAAAATATCAACCTCTCCAAATCCAATGACATGTAAGACATAATTTTCGTTCAAAAATGCAGCGCTTTCTATTGCATTAAAAGCTCCGGCTTTGATTTGATCAATTATACCCGCATAGAGTAGATGAATTTTATTAGTCTTTTCTGGTTCAGCAAGTATTTCACTGACCGAATAACTTCCATATATTACATAATTAGGTTTTGAGTTGCCTATTTTATCCACTAATAAATCTGTAGAAAACAAAAAGGAATCTGCAGCCTTAAATATCTTAATTTCAAGTTTATCAAAATAAGGATGCAAAGAAGAAACATCTGAATAAATCTCTTCAACTTCAAGAACCAAATTAAACTTTTTTATCCTCTTCGCCCACAAAATCGGCAAACACAGCCAAGGTGAGTGATATACAATTATTTTCTCATTTTTTTTAGCATTTCTTAAAAGGAAAAAAAACAACCATAATAAAGAATAAAATATCTTTAAAAATCGTGTCCATTTTCCAGAAAATGAAAAGCCCGAGGAAAATGTTATTTTTTTATTGTGCCCTAAATCAAATGTACTTCTCTTAAAAAAAAACTTGTTTTTTACCTCATCATACAACCAGGAAGGGGAAATTAAATGGAGTTTGAACCCCGCTTTTACAATTGAGTCTCCTATATAGTCTATCTTGCTGATTGCAGCAGGAGAAGATACCCTAAGGTTTCTTCCCTGAATATCGTACAATGCAATATATTTAATTTCTTTATCCATAAACTACAAATACACTTCCTCAAGTCGCATTTCTTCCCAAAAAAACTTATATTCCATATCAAAATTTGATTTCAAGAAAAAGAATAACAATATCGTAATCGTACAGAAATATACTAAAAGCTCTATCTTTCTTCCGGCTGAATTAAAAGACCTTAAAATCAACGGGATAAGCAACATAATAAATATAGAGAAATATTGTACTATACGCATGTATCCATGTATAGCGAAAACCAGCGAAAGAAATACTATCCCAATCATCAAGGCAAAATAATAAAATACAGCCGTAGGATTGAGTTTAATAATCTTTTTATACCTAACCAATGCTGTTACTGATATGAGTAACATCAAACAAACAAAAGTCACAGGCTTCAATTCATCCATATGCTGATATTCTTCATAAGAATTAGTAAGGCTAAATATATATAAGGCAACAGCATTACTGATTAATAGCAGTACAGGAAACAATACAATAACTATCCAAAAATAATAATTGGGTTTCTTAAGATACGTGATAAAATAGAGAGGTATAAATACTAAACTCGTTTTATGTATTGTGGATGCAATCAAAATAATCAGAAGGAAATAGAATAGTTTTCTTTTCTTTAAAAATTCAAAAGCAAAAAGAGTCCCTGCCGTTGCTATAGTCTGCCGATGTCCTGTTATTGAAAAAAAACTATAAAATAACACCGAATAAATCACAAAGGCTACCATGGCATCTCGTAGTCTATCGGTATTTTTATAAATAAACTGTCCTAAAGCAGTAAAAAACAATATCGCTATTGCGAAAAGAAAAAGCTGATATTCTCCTGTAAATAATGAAACTAATTTTTCGAAAACCGTATATCCCGGATCTTTCCCTTGATTGTATTTATAATAATCTATAACGATTTGCCATACTTTGTCCCAAGACATATTTTTTGTATCCTCATAAGACAAAAAATAGGTATAGGTATCCGTTCCAACGGCAACATTTCGCAATCCGGATTGAAGTATCAAAATAAAACATATCGTTTTTATATATCTTTTTCTATTAAGGTCACTATCCTTATTCCTTTTTCTGGAATAATGAAATCCTATTAATAGAATAAGCGCTATAACGATCAGATTAACTATCATAGCCTAAAATATTTTTATATAGAGCAATTGTCTGATTTATATTGGTATAATAATCAAAATTTTCAATTACCCTTTTCCTACAGCTATCTGAAAAATAGCTCCTGCCTTTTTCTTTAACCTTATCAATAGCTCCAGATAATTCTTCAACATTCCTTTTTTCTACAACATAACCGCAATTTTCTCCTAGTACTTCCGGACAGGCGGTCGAATCATAAACTATCGCCGGAGTTCCACAACTTAGAGCTTCCGCTATTACTTTCCCAAATGTATCTTCAGTTGAAAGATGGACATATACATCTGAAAAAGAATAGGCTTTGGCCAATTCTTTTTTTCCATGCACATAAGGAATATGTTTTATGTTTTGTGGCAACAACTTCTTATCCTCTATATTTCCAATCATTACGATTTGCATATCATCAGAAATAATTTTTGACAATTTTAAGGCATCCTGAAATTTTGGATCCTCTGAATGCCAGCTGGCACTAACCAATAAAATTGTAAACTTTCCGGAATCTATATTATATACGGTTGAAAAATTCTGCTCCCCAAAATCCTTAAATGTAGCATGGTCAATCCAGTTGTATATCGGGCTAATGGTATACTTATTCAAAAAAGATTTTTTTACTTCACCAGCCAGCCAATTTGAAACCGGAATAACAGTCATTTGCGATACGTTCGTAAACCATTTCTTTTTGTCATCATACATTTCGCTTGATCTGTCAAAAAATAAGCTCGGCGGGTATTTTTTTATTTGTGGACATGCATAACAATGAGTCTGCCACTTATAACATTGGACATCTGTATAATGGGCACATTTCCCGGTAAAAGCCCAACAATCATGAAGCGTCCACGCCAATGGAGTTCCAGATTCAATCAAATATTCAAACAAAATCTGAAGATTCAGATAATTGCCATGAAGATTATGAAGATGGATAACATCCGGTTTAATTTCCTGAATATAGGAAACCAGCTTGTGGGTGCCATTTTTTGTAAAATAGCCCTGTTTTCCCAAAAGTCTTGAACCCACATTATGCAGATGATTTTCGATAACTGTACCTATTTTATAACTTTTGGCATAATTTGTTGTTAACTGCCCATAAGCAATAAAGCATTCATGTCCTTGATGCTCCAAGACACTTGCTATATCTTCACAGATAGAACCAGTACTTCCGTAACCGGAAACGGTATTAATCATCAGGACTTTCATGCCATTCTTAGTTTTTTTTCCAAACGGTACGATTCACATAATCGGTATAGCTCAGTATAATACGAACCATTTTCTCTGACACATTGGGCATTGAATAGTCTGCAACAGGCCTAAAATTGCGTACATCGCCTGTTTTTTGATACTGAAGCTGTACTAATCCCTGCATTATTCTTTCAGGACTTAGCCCTACCATCATTACTGATGCTTCTTCCATTGCCTCTGGCCTTTCGTGGGCTTCACGGATATTCAGAGCCCTGAAGTTCAAAACAGACGATTCCTCTGAAATGGTTCCGCTATCAGAAAGCACTGCAAACGATTTCATTTGCAAAGCATTATAGTCATTGAATCCTAATGGTTTTAGAAACTGAACATTAGGATGCATTTGTATATTTTTTTTCTCAATCATATTTCGTGTACGTGGATGCGTACTTACAATAATCGGATAGTTGTATTTTTCTGCAATAAGATTCAAACTCTGCATCAAGCCATTGAAGTTCTTTTCGCTGTTGATGTTTTCTTCACGGTGTGAAGACACCACAAAAAACTTTCCTTCCTGCAATCCTAATCTTTCCAAGACATCAGAAGATTTGACTGACGGAAGATAATGGTTTAGGACTTCAAACATTGGTGAACCCGTTTTTATAATCCTGTCTGCTGGCAATCCTTCTCGTAGAAGATATTCACGTGCAATGTCGCTATAAGTCAGATTGATATCTGAAATATGATCTACTATTTTTCTGTTGGTTTCTTCAGGAACTCTCTGGTCAAAGCAACGGTTTCCTGCTTCCATATGAAAGATAGGAATTTGTCTTTTCTTAGCCGGAATAGCACAAAGACAGCTATTTGTATCTCCTAATACCAAAAAAGCATCTGGATTTTCACTTTCTAACAGTGGGTCTATCTTTATCAAAATCTGACCAACTGTTTCAGTAGCCGTAGCTCCAGCTGCATTTAAGAAAAAATCAGGTTTGCGAATGCCCAAATCATCAAAAAAAATCTGATTTAATTCATAATCATAATTTTGTCCTGTATGAACAATAATATGCTCAATTGCTTCTGATTTATCCAAAGCGGCCATAACACGAGAAAGACGGATAATTTCCGGCCTTGTCCCAACCACTGTCATTACTTTTAGTCTTGATTTCATTATAATCTTTCTCTGGTCCAGTTAATTTTTTCTTTTAGTATTTTTGCCGGCGTTCCTGCTATCAATAAATTTTCATCAAAAGTTTTGGCTACTAGTGAACGAATTCCTATTACGCAATTATCCCCAATTGTTGTATTTTTTAGTACAATAACCTCTTGCCCTATCCAGACGTGATTTCCTATATAGATATTTCCTGCCGGGTTTATTCTTATATTTTTCTCAGAATCAATTATGCTATGGGAATCTCCTGTTTTGAATTTAATACCTGAAGAAAGCATACAATCCTTTCCTATATAAACTTTACTGTTATTTTCTGAAACTCCAAAATCAACAGATTCTATTGTTGTTTTGCTATCTATAAATATCTCACAGTTATTATCTTCTATCCAAAAAACTCCGGATTTAATGACACAGTTATCTGCTATCGTAATCTTATTATCATTACCATAAATAAAAATGCTAATATCTCCTAAAAAACTATTTGACTCGAATTTTATTTGATTATTATTCCCTCTTATTTCAACTTTTAAGTTTCTTGGAAAAGATCTTTTAGTAAAGCTATTATTGACTCCGTTTATTTTTTTTCTGAAAACATTATAAACAGGAATTATTAATCTCTTTACATTCGATATTAATCTACTTTGTCTCATACATTTTCAAAATAAGTATCAGGGTCGTTTGGATCATAAAATTCATTAATCCAAAAAATAGTATATAACTCCTCCTCGCCTACATTTTTTATATTATGCGTATACCAGATAGGCATGTCTACATAAGCAGGTTCATTTCCATCTAAATAAAAATCAAGTACTTCATCCGTACCTATTTGCCTTAATTGGATTAATGCTTTTCCTTTAATGACAGCGAAACGTTCAATTTTTCGCGTGTGGAAATGATTTCCCCTTGTTATGCCCGGAACGGTCGTAGAAAACGAAACCTGACCGCCAACATTCAAGCGTATTACTTCAACAAAGGCACCTCTTGGGTCTGTATGTTGTGTGAATTTAACCGGAAAATAATTTGGAATATCAATATAGCAACGAAACGTATTGAAAAGGTTAGTTTCAAACTTGCTGTTTAATTGGGGAATAATTCCCTTGTCCTGATATTCTGATTTATACCTTTCCAACAAAGCCAGCAAATTGGAAACTTTGGATTCTGCTGTATGAGACACGATAAGTGATTCATTACTCTCGCCTTTTTTTATGGTTTTTAAAATTTCATCCACTAACTCGCCTACATAAATCAGTTTTAAATCTCCGTCAACCTCAATAGTTGGAGTTTCATTTCGAGCTATTTTATGAGAAAAAGTAGCGACTACAGAATTGTAATTTGGATGTCCAAAAGGACCAAAAACATTGGGAATAATTATGCCTGTGAATTTTCCACCTGAAGTTTTAGCCCATTGAGCCATTAATTCCCTGCCTTCTTTTTTGGATTTCCCATACAAATTGTCTCTTTCCTCTTGAGTCGAAGAAGAAAAAATAACATGGGCTTTACTGTTTGTTTTGTTTAAAGCATTGACCAGCTTTTGAACCAACCCTAAATTAGTATCATAGATTACCTGAGGGTCATTATGCCTGTTCATAGCAGCCAAATGCACAATCACATCACATTGCGAAACAAAATCATATAGTTTTCCTTCATCTTCAAAGAAATCTTTTTCAAATTCAATTCTTTGAAATTCCTCCTGAAAAAGTCCGATTGTATTATACAAATGTTTCCCTACAAATCCGGCCTGGCCAGTAATTCCTACTCTTAACATCTTTATTTTATATATTTTTTTAATTCCAGTCAAACCAGAGTTTGCTGTCAAATCTAAAATTATCTTTTGAGGATTCCTCTAATGAAAAATCAGAGAAAACAATCATTCTTGAGTTTTTTTTTAAGGCTTTGAATCCATTTGCAAAATTACCCGGAATATGCAAAATCTGATTTTCATCAGCATTCAGAACAAATTCCCTGACTTCAAGTTTTTCAGAAGGATTTTCCCAATCATCCGGCTGGACAACCGCTACTAAAAAGCTTCCTGAAATGACCTGAAACCATTTCTGCTCTCTTTTATGTGCCTGCCACGCTCTGATTACTAAAGTATCGGGGTGTTCTATGATATAATAGCGTTTGACTTCTGAAAGGTCAAATTCATTGGCATAAAACAGTTTCCCTCTTTCATCCTCATGAATATTACCCTGAATTATTTGAGGCTGATTCTTCATCTTAACTTGGCAATTGGGCTACATCTTCGCCAAAAACTTCTTTTCTTACCAAAGGCAATTTGACTAATAATTTCTTCATCCCTTCCACACCAAGCTGTTCTGTATTGTGAGAATGATAATCTTCGATAATTGAAATGTCTTTTTCACCTTCGGAAAAATATTGGGCATAATTCAAATCTCTATTGTCTGCCGGAATTCTATAAAATTCTCCCATATCTTCCGCTTTTGCCATTTCTTCACGGGTACATAATGTCTCGTATAGTTTTTCCCCATGACGTGTTCCTATAACTTTGATTTCATTATCTGCCTTACACAGATCTTTCAAAGCTAGAGCCAGGTCATTAATGGTTCCTGCAGGAGCTTTATTTACAAAAAGATCGCCCTGATTTCCGTGTTCAAAAGCAAAAAGGACTAATTCTACCGCTTCATCAAGAGACATTAAAAAACGTGTCATTTTTGGATCTGTTATTGTAATTTGCTTTCCTGATTTGATCTGATTCAAAAACAATGGAATTACTGATCCTCTTGACGCCATCACATTTCCATATCTTGTCAAACAGACAACTGTTTTATTTTCATGTATGTTTCTGGATGCTGCAATGGCTACTTTTTCCATCAATGCTTTTGAAATTCCCATTGCATTGATAGGATAAGCCGCCTTATCTGTACTCAGGCAAATTATTTTCTGCACACCATTGGCTACAGCGGCGTCAATTGTATTTTGTGTTCCAAAAACATTGGTTTTAGTAGCTTCTATCGGGAAAAATTCGCAGGATGGAACTTGTTTTAAAGCTGCAGCATGAAAAACATAGTCCACACCGTGCATGGCTTTTTCAATACTGCTATAATCACGGACATCTCCAATATAAAATTTCAGCTTATCATTTTTAAGCTGATTTCTCATATCATCCTGTTTTTTCTCATCTCTGGAAAAAATTCTGATTTCTTTAAAATGATCCGTATGCAGAAAACGATGTAATACTGCATTTCCAAATGAACCTGTTCCTCCCGTTATTAAAAGCGTTTTATTTTTCAACATATCTATTTTGACTTTTTTGCTTCTTCTCGTGTTTTTATTTATAATCTTCCGTCTGCGTTATCCAAAACTCCTTTTACATCATAAACTAATCCATTGTCTTTACATAAGGATGCCATATCCAGATTTAAAAATTCTTTATGTGCTACTCCTAAAACTACTGAATCAAACTGCTTATTTGGCAATAATTTTGTAGTGCTCAGGTCGTATTCATGTCTGACTTCTTCTGGATTTGCCCATGGGTCGTATATGGTAATTTTCATAGAGTATTCTTCCAAAGCCTTAATGACGTCAATAATCTTTGTATTGCGTACATCCGGACAGTTTTCTTTAAAAGTAATTCCCAACATTAGCAGTTCCGCACCGTTGACTTTGATTCCTTTTTTAATCATCAGTTTTACGATCTGCGACGCTACATATTCTCCCATACTATCATTAAGTCTTCTACCTGCCAGGATAATCTCCGGGTGATAGCCTACTTCCTGTGCTTTTTGCGCCAAGTAATAGGGGTCGACACCTATGCAGTGACCTCCAACCAATCCTGGTTTAAATGCCAGAAAGTTCCATTTTGTGCCTGCAGCTTTAAGTACATCATGGGTATCAATACCTAACAGATTAAAAATTTTTGCCAGTTCGTTGACAAAAGCAATATTGATATCTCTTTGAGAATTCTCTATTACTTTTGCCGCTTCAGCAACTTTAATTGTAGGTGCCAAATGTGTTCCGGCTGTAATTACGGATTTATATAATTCATTTACTTTTTGTCCAATCTCAGGTGTAGATCCAGCGGTTACTTTAAGTATTTGTTCTACAGTATGCTCCTTATCGCCAGGATTGATTCTTTCAGGAGAATAGCCTGCGTAAAAATCTACATTAAATTTTAATCCCGATATTTTTTCTAAAACCGGCACACATTCTTCTTCAGTAACTCCGGGATAAACAGTCGATTCATAAATAACAATATCTCCTTTTTTCAATACTTTTCCTACTGTCTCGCTTGCTTTATAAAGCGGAGTAAGATCTGGGCGGTTATTTTTGTCAACAGGAGTAGGAACAGTGACTATATAATAATTGCAGTTGGCTATATCCTCTATGTTTGATGAACAAAACAATCCATTTTCGAGTCCATCAAGACTAACTGTCAGGACTTCTTGCAGTTCAATATCAGAAACTTCAAGAGTAGTATCTATACCTGAACGCAGTTCTTTTATCCTATTTTGGTTAATATCAAATCCTACTACCGGATATTTTGTAGAAAATAGCCTTGCAAGTGGCAATCCTACATAACCCAGACCTATTACAGCAATTTTTTTTAAACTCATTGAAGTTTATTTAGTTATTCTGTACATTATTAAATACCTACAGATATTATTTCAAATTTTCCCAATACCAACTAACAGCTTCTTTTAATCCTTCTTTTATCTTATGTGTCGGTTCATATCCTAATAACTTTTGGGCTTTTTCAATACTTGCCAGGGAATGTGGTATATCTCCTTTTCTGTTAGGCCCATGTTTTATTTCTACAGCCTCAATTTTCGGATCTAAAACGGTCAAAAATTGTTTTAAATAATTTACCAATTCATTCAATGTCGTTCGGTCACCAACAGCCGTATTATAAACGGTGTTTAGTGCTTCCTGATTTTCCGTTAACATTGCCTTTTCATTCATCTGAATGACATTGTCAATATACGTAAAATCTCGTGAAAAATCCCCGGTTCCATTAATTACCGGGCTTTCATAATTCATAAATTGCTTTACAAACAAAGGAATTACAGCTGCATAGGCTCCATTAGGATCTTGTCGCCTGCCAAAAACATTAAAATATCTCAGGCCAATTGTTTGTAATCCGTAAGTTCTGCTGAAAACATCAGCATACAACTCGTTAACATATTTAGTAATAGCATAAGGAGATAGTGGTTTCCCTATTTTATCTTCTACTTTTGGTAAGGCTTCTGAATCGCCATAGGTGGATGAACTTGCTGCATATATAAAACGTTTTACATTAGCATCACGAGAAGCAACCAGCATATTTAAAAAGCCGGAAACATTGACTTCATTACTTGTTATCGGATCGTTTATAGAACGTGGAACCGACCCTAAGGCTGCCTGATGCAATACATAATCGATTCCTTGGACTGCTTTCATGCAGGTTTCAAGGTTTCGAATGTCGCCTTCAATCAGCATAAAGTCCGGATTATCGAAAAAAGGCTCAATATTATGCCTATGCCCTGTAGCAAAATTATCCAGACAAACAATCTGGTTCCCTTTTTCCAGGAAATATTCACACAAATTGGACCCTATAAATCCTGCTCCTCCTGTAATAAGTATCTTCGACATTTTTTCTACCACGCTTAGGTTATAGCAATTAGCAATACTAAAGTACTTATTTTCTATTCGCCAATCGCAACAAATACTGTCCGTATTCGTTTTTTTGCAACGGGGTAGCCAACTCAATTAGTTTTTCTTTTGTAATATATCCCATTTCAAAAGCGATTTCTTCGAGGCAGGCTACTTTAAGTCCCTGTCTTTTTTCGATGGTCTGGATAAAGTTTGAAGCTTCCAATAATGATTCGTGAGTTCCGGTATCCAACCATGCATAACCGCGTCCCATCAATTCTACTTTCAAATTTTTCGAATGCAGGTACTCCTGATTCACTGTGGTGATTTCCAATTCTCCCCTATCGCTTGGTTTTATGCTTTTTGCTATTTCAACAACAGAGTTTGGAAAGAAATACAAGCCAACAACGGCATAATTGCTTTTTGGTTCTTTTGGTTTTTCTTCAATTGAAATTACGTTCCCTGTTTTGTCAAATTCGGCAACACCATAACGTTCCGGATCCTGAACATAGTATCCAAAAACCGTAGCCTTTTTATCAACTACTACATTATTTACGGCTGTTTTAAGCAGGTCTGTAAGTCCGTGCCCGTAAAAAATATTGTCACCTAAAATAAGGCAAACGTCGTCCGAGCCAATAAATTTCTCCCCAATTATAAAAGCCTGGGCCAATCCATCCGGACTTGGCTGTTCTGCATATTCAATCTTGATTCCGAAATCATCTCCATTCCCTAAAAGGTTTCTGAAATTGGGCAAATCATGCGGTGTAGATATTACCAAAACCTCATCGATTCCGGCCAACATTAAAACCGATAATGGATAATAGATCATTGGCTTGTCATAAATCGCCATTAATTGTTTCGATATCGAACGGGTTAGCGGATATAATCTTGTTCCCGAACCTCCGGCTAGTATTATCCCTTTCATATGTTTTTGCCTATATTATTTAAACATTTTTCCAGACTTGATTTGTAATCTGAAATCTTGATTTTATAAACTTCTTTAATCTTGGTCTTATCTAATAATGAGTATGCCGGTCTTTTGGCAGGCGTAGGATAGGCTTCAGATGGAATACCTTTTACATCACAACTGCTTCCTGAAATTTCCTTTATGGCCAGGGCAAATTCAAACCAGCTTATTTTTCCTTCATTTGAAAAATTATAGATTCCGGGATACCAATTTTCTGTTTCAATGATTTTTAAAATGGCTTCTGCCAAATCTTTTGCATAGGTCGGGCTTCCAATCTGGTCATTGACTACACTTATCGAATCCCTTTCATTCATCAAACGCAACATGGTCTTGACAAAATTACTTCCAAATTCAGAATATACCCACGCAGTTCTGATAATAATACTGTCGGGATTGTTTTTCTGACAGGCAATCTCGCCCAGCAACTTTGTCCTGCCGTATTCGTTTTGAGGATTAGTCTGATCGTTTTCCTTTAAGGGAATTTCAGAAGTTCCGTCAAAAACATAATCTGTAGAGATATGGATGAGTTTACAATTATTTTCAAAACTCCATTTTGCTAACAGGGCTACAGCTTTATGATTGACCAAATCTGCCAATTCGACTTCTGTTTCAGCCTTGTCAACTGCCGTGTAGGCCGCACAATTAACCAGATAGTCAGGTTTCGTTTTTTCTAAAAAAGACCACGTTTCCGACTCGCTTTCAAGTGAAAATTCAGCTCTGTCAGCAAAAACGAAATCAAAATCGGAAAAAAGCGGGGACAGCACTCTTATTTCACTCCCTAATTGTCCGTTGGCACCGGTTATCAGTATTTTTTTCATAGATTGCGACTACTCTAAATCTTTCAATTCTCCCAGAATCTGGTCTTTTGCAGAAACGATACTTTCCTTATGATTAAGTTTCCAGTCGATGTTTAGTGACGGGTCATCAAAACGGATTCCTCTTTCGCTATCTTTATCATACAGTTGGTCTACTTTATACGAAACCATGGCTGTTGGGCTCAAAACTGAAAATCCATGTGCAAATCCTTGGGGAATCAGCAACTGTTTCTTATTTTCTGCCGACAACAAAATGCTAAAATGTTGCCCATAGGTTTTAGAATTTTTACGGATGTCTACAGCAACATCAAGAATTTCTCCTTGCAAAACACGAACTAATTTTGTCTGAGCAAATGGTGGCACCTGCAAATGTAGTCCGCGAATAACTCCATATTTTGAAAAGGACTGGTTGTCCTGAATAAATTTTATATCAATGCCATTTTCACGAAATAATGCTTCATTATAAGATTCAAAAAAGTAGCCTCTTTCATCTTCAAATACTCTTGGAGTGATGACAAGCAAATCTTCTATCGGCGTGTTTTCAATTTTCATTTCAGTTTTATTTTAACTGGTTTGTTTTTAGACGGCAAATAGTTAATTATATTGTTTTTCATAGTATTTGCTATATTCTCCGCTGGTAACATTTTTAAGCCAAGCTTCATTGGCCAAATACCAGTCAATTGTCCTTTCCAGACCTTGTTCAAAAGTAACGGATGGCTTCCAGCCCAATTCCTTATTAATTTTTGAAGCATCGATAGCATAGCGCAAATCATGACCCGGGCGGTCCTTTACATAAGTAATCAGCTTTTCAGATGTACCTTCTTCCCTTCCCAATTTACTGTCCATGATTTTGCAAAGCAATCGCACCAAATCGATATTCTTCCATTCATTAAAACCACCAATATTATAGGTTTCATGGTTTTTCCCTTCATGGAAAACCAAATCAATTGCTACAGCATGGTCTTCTACAAAAAGCCAGTCGCGGGTATAATTTCCATCACCATAAACCGGCAATGATTTATTATTGATAATATTATTGATGAAAAGTGGAATCAGTTTTTCCGGAAAATGATTCGGCCCATAATTATTGGAACAGTTTGTCAGGACATAAGGCAACCCATAAGTTTCCCCATAAGCCCGCACAAAATGATCTGAACTTGCTTTTGATGCCGAATAGGGCGAATTAGGGTCGTAAGGTGTGGTTTCTGTAAAAAGTCCTTCGGCACCAAGACTACCGTAAACCTCATCCGTACTGATATGATAGAAACGTTTTCCTTCAAAATTTCCTTTCCATTTTTCTTTAAAGGCATTTAACAGGTTCATGGTTCCGATAACGTTAGTTTTAACGAATGCCAACGGATCTGTTATAGAGCGATCTACATGAGATTCTGCTGCCAGATGCAACACACCCTCAAACTGATGTTTTGCAAACAAATCATTTATAAAATCAGCATCAACAATATCGCCTTTTATGAAAGTATAATTAGGTTCATTTTCTATATCGGCAATATTTTCAAGATTTCCGGCATAAGTCAATGCGTCTAAATTGAAAATATGGCAGTCAGGATATTTTTTTACAAATCTCCTTACAACGTGCGACCCTATAAAGCCTGCTCCTCCTGTAATCAATATCTGTTTCATCTTTTTGATTTTATGATCCGATTCCTTTATATACAAATCCGATTTCTGTCAGTTTTTTAGCGTCAAGAATATTCCTTCCGTCAAATACAAAGGCGGGCTTCATCATATTGTCATAGATTTTTTTCCAATCGTAGTCCCTAAATTCATCCCATTCTGTCAAGACTGCAATTGCATGGGCATCTTTACAGGCTTCATACGGATTTTCTGCCACGGTTACCTGCTGTCTGTTTTCTTCCGGAGTTCTCGAATCCAAATAATTCAAATCTGAAAGAATCTGTCCTTCTGCTACTTTCGGGTCAAAGACATGTAATTCTGCCTGTTCATTAATCAGGTCATCAGCTACATAAATGGCGGCCGACTCACGCGTATCGTTTGTATCTTTCTTGAAAGCCCAACCCAGGAACGCTATTTTCTTTCCTGATACGGTATTATAAAGAGTTGTAACAATCTTATGCGAAAACCTTCTTTTTTGATGGTCGTTCATGATAATTACCTGTTCCCAATAATCTGCCACCTCGTTGAGTCCGTAGGCTTTAGCAATATAAACCAGGTTGAGGATGTCTTTCTGGAAGCATGAACCTCCAAAACCAACAGATGCTTTTAGGAATTTTGGTCCTATACGACTATCCATTCCAATAGCCTTCGCCACTTCACTTACATCTGCCCCGGTCTTTTCACAAAGTTCTGAAAGCGCGTTTATCGAAGAAACACGTTGTGCCAAAAATGCATTGGCTGTTAACTTTGACAATTCAGAAGACCAAAGATTTGTGGTCAATATTCGTGCTCTGTCAACCCAATTGGCATAAACATCGACAAGCGCATTTATAGCACGTTGTCCTTCTTCTGTAGTATCGCCTCCAATCAGAATTCTATCCGGATTCAGTAAGTCCTGAACGGCGGTTCCTTCTGCCAGGAATTCCGGATTGGATAGAATCTGGAAACGTACGCCATTTCCTGTGTTATCTAAAATATTTTTGATTGCTTCTGCTGTTCGTACCGGAAGTGTGGATTTTTCAACAACAATCTTATTGGATTTGGAAACGCGTGCAATCTGTCTTGCGCATAATTCTATATATTTCAAATCGGCCGCCATACCTTTTCCTGAACCATAGGTTTTTGTAGGAGTATTAACCGAAATGAAAATCATTTCTGCCTCATCGATTGCTTTTTCAACCTCGGTAGAAAAAAACAGGTTTCTTCCTCTTGCCTCTGCAACTACATCAGACAGTCCGGGTTCATATATCGGAATATTGTCTGTATCCTCATCATTCCAGGCTGCAATTCTAGCCTCATTCAGGTCGACAACGGTAACTTTAATATCCGGACATTTTTGTGCGATAACAGCCATTGTCGGACCTCCGACATATCCTGCACCGATACAACATATTTTGGTTATTTTCATTTTATTTTTTTCGGACTAATTTAATAGTGATTCGTAAAATTATTGACTACGAAACAAATTTTGGCAAAAGTAAGGCTTTTAACATTATAACTCATTATTGTGCCCTCCATTTTCTAAATTATAAAAATAAAATTCTCACAACAAAAAACAATACGCCATAAAACTCTTTTTATTAGTTTTTTGTGATTTAATCCTTAAATTAGAAACAATTTACCCTGCATGTTTTAATGATATTGGAATTAATTATAATTTTACCGGCCCTATTTAATTTACACACGAATATTTTTTACTACCACATTCTATGATGAAAAAAGTAATTTTTCTTCTCATCCCCATGGGAATTTTTGCACAAAACAAACCCTTTGACGCTGTCAAGACACAGGAACGGATTACACAGTATATCTTTTCAAAACCCGACAGTGCCAGAATCTATCTTGATATAATGCTAAAAAACAACCATCTGCTTCACGACACGGTTGTTGCTAAAAACTACAATAATTTTGGTGTGTATTACAGCCTGACCGCCAAACATGATTCGGCTAAAATCTTTTTTAATAAAGCTGTATCAAAATACGCCAAATACCCGAAAAACAAAGCCGGAAGTTTTATTAATCTTTCTATTGCCCATAGAAACACCGGCGATTATAAAACTTCATTGGAGTATCTGGACGATGCCCTGAAAATTTATGAATCTTTAGATAATGAAAGAGGAAAAGCAATCGTATATGGCGAAATGGCTTCCAATTATGCTTACATGATTGACAATAAAAGTGCGACCCGGTATTTATTAAAAGGTATTGAAATCCTAAGCAAGTCGGATGATAAAACAGACAGAAAAAACCTGGTCGTGCAAAAGCAGAAGTTAGCCAATATTTATTTTAAATTAGAGAACTTCAAGTTTGCTATTGACTTATATGAAGAGTGCCTTCCGGCCATGAAAGAAGTCAGGGATTTAAAAAACTACTATCTGACGCTTATCAATTATGGTGATTGTCTGACCTATGTCAAAGACAATACCAAAGCAAAAAAAGCACTTATGGAAGCTGCCAAAGGTCTTGAAGATTTTCACAATGCAGAATTTATCAGCCTTGCCTACAGCAAACTAGGAAAGATAGCATTGCATGAAAAAAAATACGACCTCTCAGGCTTTTACTATAAAAAAGCCTTTGATGGAATAAAAAATACAGACTCTTTCCGGTTTATGCTTATTGGAGCAGAATACATACAGCTTCTGAATCAGATTGGTGATTTTGAAAAAGCGTTGGGTATTATCAAACTGGTTGAAAATTCCCCTAACCGAAAAACCTTCAATGCAGAAGACCAGATGTTCTTTTATGAGGTATCTGCTGTTACTTTTAAGAATACAAATATCAAGGACAAAGGAATTGAGGCTCTTGAAAAAGCTATTATTATTAAAGACTCTCTGGCCAAAGCCCACAAAGAATCTACTACAGAAGAACTTCAGGCCAAATTCCAAACACAAACCCAACAGGAAAAAAATCTTTTCCTAAAACAAAAAAATGAACTGCTGAGCCAAAAGGTAAGTGCCCAAAGGCGAAATTACATACTTATTGGTTCCGGAATAGTCGTGATCTGTGCTTTGGGATTCGCTGTCTCAAGAGCATACTGGCTTAAACACAAACTAGAAAAAGCCAAACTACGAGAAGCTGAAATTGAAAAAATGAATCTTCTTGAAAGGAATGCCTATAAGAAAAGAATAACCGAAGATCAGCAACAAATTATACAACTAAGAGAACAAGAATTAACTTCAATAACCTTGCAGCTTGCCAATTTGCAGGACCAGATTTCTTCGATCATTGAAAATGAGTCCTCGGGTACCGATTCCAAATCAAACTCTGTCAAATCATCATTGCAACAGATTATCAAGCAAAAAGATTACTGGAAAGAGTTTTCGATTAAATTTGGACAGATACATCCGAACTTCAATGATAAGTTACAGGAACGGTTTCCTATACTAACCAAAAACGATATCAATTTCTGTTCGCTATTAAAACTAAATCTTTCAAATAAGGAAATAGCCACTTTACTCCAGATTTCACACGAAAGTGTAATTACGAAAAAGTATCGCATCAAGAAAAAAATAAACATACAGGACGATAATGAATTTCAGAAAATAATTTCAGAAATCTAATCCAAAATCTTACGAAAAAGACCTGCTTTATGCGGGTCTTTTTTTTGCTTTCTTTTTACATTAATCAGCCTTTAATTTTTCACGTCAAAAACAAAAAATCGACCAACCGACATATTTATTCGATGAAGTACATAAAAATCATAAAAAACAAACTTCAAAATGCAAATTTTGGCTGTTTAAAAGCTTAAAAATTGCCTTGTCGATTTCCGTACTTCATAGACAAAATATAGATAATTAATTAATTTGTTGATTTACAGTGTTTTAAAACATAAAATATAATACTCCAAACCTACATTTGTCTATACTTTATCTATACCATTTTCTACTTTTTCAGCTCATTAATGGGCTTAATTTGTAATAACATTAACAAATACCACGCCCCAAATCTAATTTTATTATTACGCCCCAACTTATTCGGGTCATACTTCCCTATGTTAAGGAAGATGATTTGTCGAGGGCAAAAACTAAAAAAATAATTCTAACGTATGATTATCTATGCTAAAAAAATCCCCTTTCGACTTCGCGTCATGCTATGCTTTTTTGTGGGTCTGATTCTGTTTACAGTAATCAGATTACTGCTCTCATAAAATCTTTATGATTTAAATAAACAAATGGTCATTAAGAATGGCCTTTTGTTTCAGCCCTAAACTTCAATAATCGTTAACCAATTAATTTAGATATGAGAAAATTATCACTAATTCTCTTCATGGTCATCTTGTGTATTAACTATACGTATGCACAATCCCCCGATGACCAAATTAAGGTGCTACAAAAATGCATCGACCTTAAAGAGCTCCAGGATTATCTGCCTGGAAAATCTACCCAGCCCCTATATGTCATGCAACATGGCGTTTCTTTTGACAAAGACATAAAGGTCTCAAAAAATGGAAAACCTTTGGTCTTTTTATCCAAGCAGGAAATCAAATCGCAACAGCCGCAGGCATACCTGCTGTTTTGGACATTTGAAATAAATGAAAAAACAGCACGTGTGTCATTTGTTTACAATTATGACCAGAATCAAAGCCCAAAAGCAGTTCGGGCAGACCTGGAACTTAACAAACAAGGCACTGAATGGACTGTTAAAACTGTAGCAATCAATAAAGTTTAATCAATGGGAAATAAAAATTACTTTCAAAAATTATCCCAGGCAATTTTATTGATTGTTCCTGTACTCATGTTACTGATACCTTCTTTTACAGAAGCTCAGACGAGAGTCATCAATAACAACAAATTGCGTGTTGGTAATGGGTCAGAAAATTCCATTAACAATTCGGGAAATATGCAGCAGCCTTTTTATTACAATTCAATTGCTGCGCAATGGAGAAAATTAACCTACAGCAATTATGCTCTTGACAATGCCTATGCTGTTGGAGGAGATGGAACCAATGAATGGAACACATACGGAACAATCGTTCAAAACCCTGCATTGACTAATCAAACTATAGATTATTCGGGTTTCACCTTTACTACCGCTCCAAACGGATATGGCAAGGTGGTTTCAAAAGGAAACATCAATGTTGGCGGTTCGCTTCTTGAAGTCGAAAACACCTTTACTCTTTTACAAAATGCCGGTTATATCGAGGTAAAAGTAAAAGTTAAGAATGTCAGCGCTGCACCTATCAGCAATGTCAGAATTTGGGTAGGAACCCGGGATGACTTTGTCGGTTTGACAGACAGTAACATCAAACAAAAAGGAAATCTTG
Organism: Flavobacterium sp. Leaf359; assembly: GCF_001423985.1. Taxonomy (NCBI): domain Bacteria; kingdom Pseudomonadati; phylum Bacteroidota; class Flavobacteriia; order Flavobacteriales; family Flavobacteriaceae; genus Flavobacterium; species Flavobacterium sp. Leaf359. Next base: position 146,911 of record NZ_LMPW01000011.1, read on the forward strand.
TAAACGGAGCCTTTGTATTAAACACTGTAGCTTCTCAGCCTTCTGCCGCATTAAAAATTTATAATAATGATGAGGCTATTCTTTTTTATTCCAATTCTCCAAGAGGTAATACAATAGTAAACTCTTGTTGTGACTGGAACAATGTCATTAACCAAAACCCGGCAACTTCTGTAGTGAACTCCGGAACTACGGATGGTTCGTATGGTTTTTATGTACGTTTCAACAACCTGGCTGTAAACGCCAGTGATGATTTTACATGGTATTATGCTGCAGGAACAATTGCAGATATTGACGATATTATTGAAGATGTAGCTCAGGCAAGTGGTGCTGTAAACAATATCACTTACACATCGGCTGTTTTTAATTCTACTTCACAAAATGCTGTAAACGGTTATTATGTTGTCGTTCCTCAAGGTTCGCCAGCACCAACCGAAGCCCAAATCCAGGCAGGTACCACTTATGGTTCTGTTACGCCTGTGGCACATGGCTCATCTGCTATGCCTGCCAATGTTGAAGTGCCTTTCCCTATTTCGGGACTGACGCCAAATACAACTTATGAATTGTATTTTGTAACGCGCGACGCCGTTCCTGCTTATTCAACGATTTACCACACCTCATTCACAACATTAGCTTATACTGTTCCGAATGTCACTACCACGACAACTGCCAGTGCCATTACGGCAAACTCGGCTTCTTCCGGAGGAACTGTAGGTTCAGATGGCGGTCAGGCCGTTACTGAAAGAGGTATTTGCTGGAGTACGACTGCAAATCCAACTATTGCCAACAGCAGAACTACAGACGGTTCTGGTTTGGGCACATTCACGAGTGCGATGGCAGGATTGAATGCAGGTACTACGTACTATGTCAGGGCTTATGCTACCAACTCTGTAGGTACAGGTTATGGACCACAGGTTACATTTACTACTGTGGCTAATAATAACCCTACCATTTCAACTGTTGCCAATCAGTCTGTTTGTGCCAATGCAGCAACTACTGCACTTGCCTTTACGGTGGCTGATGTGGAAACTCCGGCAGCAAGTTTAACCGTTACAAGAAGCTCTTCCAACACTACTTTGGTTCCAAATGCAAACATAGTAGTGGCGGGTACAGGTGCTAACAGAACAGTTACTGTTACTCCGGCAGCCAACCAGCACGGAACAGCTACGATAACACTTACAGTTACAGACCAATTAGGTGCTACGGCTACTACAACTTTCACAGTAACCGTTAACCAGTTCCCTGTAATATCGTATGCATCGGCTACCTATAATTTATACCAAAGCCAGACTATTACACCTATTGCGGCTATCAACACTGGCGGAGCAAGTACAAACTGGAGCATTACTCCGGCACTACCGGCAGGATTGACATTTAATACTGCCAATGGAACCATTACCGGAACTCCAACCGGTTCACAGTCTACGGCAAGCTATACAGTTACAGCAAACAACAATGGCTGTACAGCAACAACAAGCTTCTCAATTTACATTACTCCTTGTAATACCTTTAACGCATCAGACGTTATTACAAACGGAAACGCGTTATTGACCGGAAATGAAGTACGCCTTACAGAAAGCCTTGGCAACCTTTACGGTACCGTTTGGGGTAAAGCGAGACTTGACCTGAATGAAAACTTCAAAATCAGTACGCAGCTTTATTTTGGTGCATCCGATTCAGGTGCCGATGGATTGGCTTTCGTTCTGCAGCCTTTATCTTCTAACCAGGGAGTTTCAGGAGGCGGACTTGGCTATCAAGGAATTAGCCCTTCTCTTGCAGTAGAATTTGACACCTATTATAATCCGGGTGCAGACCCTATTTCGAATGACCATATTGCGATCGTAAAAAATGGATTGGCAGCGAGTATTTCTGCACATTCAGAATTTGCTCCTTATTACAATGCAGGTCAAATTGAGGATGGCAACTGGCACGATGCCGTTTTTGAATGGATTGCTTCTTCAAAAACGCTTAAGGTGACTTATGAAGGTACGGTAATCTTCAATACCGTAATCGATATTCCAAATGCGGTTTTAGGAAACCAATATGCATATTGGGGCTTTACGGCTGCCACAGGTGGTTCAGTAAACGAACACAGAGTACGTTTTAACGGATATTGCTTAACCTCAATTGTAAGTACACCTCCTACTATTTCTGCGGTAGCTAACCAGAGCTATTGCTACAATACTGCAGGTTCTGTGAATGTTACCGTAGCAGATAGCGAATCTCCTGTAGCAAACATTTCGCTTCAGGCAACAGGTTCTACCAACACGGCGTTGCTTCCTTTAGCTAACATCACAGTTACAGGTACGGGAGCAACCAGAACCGTAAACTTCACTCCGGTTTCCGGACAATTCGGAACCTCAACCGTAACTTTAAGAGCTACAGACGGTGACGGTACAACATCAACACGAACATTCACCGTTACTTTTGACGATACAGTGAATCCAACTGCTGTTGCACAAAATCTTACTGTTTATTTAGGAACAAACGGTCAGGCTACTACTACCGCTGCCGCTATCAACAACGGTTCGTCTGATAATTGTGGTATTGCAAGTATTACTGCTTCTCCATTAACTTTCAATGGCACTAATCTTGGCACAAACACCGTAACTCTTACAGTTACAGACGTGAAAGGGAATGTTGGCACGGCAACTTCAACTGTTACAGTTATTGATAATATTGCTCCAACAGTAATTACGCAAAACACTACGGTATCTATTGCTGCTAACGGACAAGTATCGATAACTCCGGCGCAAGTGAATAATGGTTCTTTCGACAACGTTGGAATCACCTCCTTAACCGTAAGCCCGAATACATTCAATTGTTCGAATTTAGGGCCAAATACTGTAACATTAACGGCTGTAGATGCCAGCGGAAATACTTCTTCTTCAACTGCAGTGGTAACGGTTCAGGATACTACTAACCCAACAATCATTACCAGAAACATCACTGTAAACGTGAATGCGGCCGGAATTTACAATCTGGTTCCTTCAGAAGTTGACAATGGTTCTTATGATAATTGTGGTATTTCCAATCTTGGAATCACCAGGGCTTTGTTTACCTGCGCTGATGTAGGTCAAAGCTTTACGATTACGCTTTTTGGAAATGACCCTTCGGGTAACCTGGGTGCTGCTACGGCTGTAGTTACTGTGGCAGATGTTATGGCACCTAACGTAATTACGCAAAACATTACCGTACAGCTAAACGCAAGCGGACAGGCAACAATAACACCTGCTCAAATCAATAACGGTTCGACAGACAATTGCGGTATTGCTTCTTATGCTTTAAGCAAGACTACTTTTAACTGTTCTGAAACCGGAGCCAATACGGTAACACTTTCTGTAACCGATATTCACGGAAACGTAGGAACTGCAACGGCAGTTGTAACCGTTCAGGATACTACAAACCCAACTATCCTTACTCAAAACATTACTGTACAACTGGATGCTAACGGACAGGCTACAATTGTTCCGGCCCAAATCAACAATGGTTCTTTTGATAATTGTGCTATCACAGCATTGGCGCTGGATATTACTTCTTTTGACTGTACAAACATTGGTGCCAATACGGTAACTTTAACCGGAACTGATGCCAGCGGAAACTCGGCTTCAAATACGGCTATTGTAACCGTACAGGATTTGATTGCTCCGATTGTTCTTACACAGAATATCACAGTTCAGTTGGATGCTAACGGACAGGCGACTATCACTCCTGCTCAAATCAACAATGCATCGACAGACAACTGTGCAATTGCTACTTATGCACTTGACGTAACATCTTTCGATTGTACAAATGTGGGTGCAAATACAGTAACGCTTACTGTAACCGATGTTAACGGTAATTCGGCTTCAAATACGGCTGTTGTAACCGTAGAAGATGTTATTGCTCCAACAGTACTTACACAGAACATCACTGTACAATTGGATGCTAACGGACAGGCGACAATCACTCCTGCCCAAATCAACAATGCGTCGACAGACAACTGTACAATTGCTACTTACACACTTGATATTACAGCTTTTGACTGTACAAATGTGGGTGCAAACACGGTAACGCTTACTGTAACGGACGTGAACGGAAATTCCGCTTCGAATACGGCTGTAGTAACAGTCGAAGACAATATTGCTCCTATTGTACTTACACAGAACATCACTGTACAATTGGATGCTAACGGACAGGCTACAATCACTCCTGCCCAAATCAACAATGCTTCTACAGACAACTGTGCAATAGCTACGTATGTTCTCGACATCACAGCTTTCGACTGTACAAATATGGGTGCAAACACGGTAACGCTTACTGTAACCGATGTGAACGGAAATTCCGCTTCAAATACGGCAGTAGTAACAGTTGAAGACAATATTGCCCCTATTGTACTTACACAGAACATCACGGTTGAATTAGACGCTAACGGACAGGCGACAATTACTCCTGCCCAAATCAACAATGCTTCAACAGACAACTGTGCAATTGCTACGTATGTTCTTGACATTACAGCTTTCGACTGTACAAACGTAGGAACCAACACGGTAACGCTTACTGTAACCGATGTAAACGGAAATTCCGCTTCAAATACGGCAGTAGTAACTGTTGAAGACGTACTTGCTCCTATTGTTCTAACACAAAACATTACGGTTGAATTAGACGCTAACGGGCAGACTACAATTACGCCGGCTCAGATTAACAATGTATCTACAGACAATTGTGCGATTGCTACCTATACTTTAGACATTACCAGCTTTGACTGTGCTAATGTAGGTCCGAATACCGTAGTACTGACTGTAACCGATATCCATGGAAATTCGGCTTCAAATACAGCTGTAGTAACAGTGGAAGACAACATCAACCCAACTGTTCTTACACAGAACATCACAGTTCAGTTAGATGCAAACGGACAGGCGTCAATTACACCGGCTCAAATCAACAATGGTTCATTTGATAACTGTACGATTGCTACTTATGTTCTTGACACTACAACTTTCGACTGTACAAATGTTGGAACAAATACAGTCACATTAACTGTAACTGATGTGAACGGAAATTCAGCTTCTAACTCAGCTGTGGTAACTGTTGAAGACAACATCCTTCCAACGATGATTGCTCAAAACGTAACCGTTCACCTAAACATCAATGGTGAATATACGTTGACAACGGCTGATGTGGATAATGGTTCATTTGACAACTGTGCTATCGAAACAATGGGTATTTCCCGCACTTTCTTTAACTGTTCAGACATAGGAACGACCAATACGATTACGTTATTTGGTGTTGATGTTAATGGAAATTATGCTTCTACCACCGCGATAATAACTGTTGCCGATATGATGGCTCCAACTGTAAGAACACAAAACATTACAGTGGAATTGGATGCTAACGGACAGGCTACAATCACTCCTGCACAAATCAACAATGGTTCGACAGACAATTGTGGAATTGCAACGTATGCACTGGACATTACAAGCTTCAATTGTACAAATGTTGGTGCCAACACTGTAACTCTGACTGTAACTGACAATTATGGAAATGCGGCTTCAAATACCGCTACTGTAACCGTAATTGATACGGTTAATCCAATTGTAAACACGCAGAACATCACAGTTCAGCTGGATGCTAACGGACAGGTTACTATTACGCCTGCTCAAATCAATAATGCATCAACAGACAATTGCGGCATTGCAACGTATACTCTTGATATCACAGATTTCAATTGTACAAATACAGGTGCTAATACAGTAACATTGACAGTAACTGATGTAAATGGAAACTCGGCTTCTAATACAGCTATTGTAACTGTAGAAGATGTTATAGCCCCGACTGTTCTAACGCAGAATATTACAGTACAGTTAGAGGCTAACGGACAGGTTACAATTACCCCTGCTCAAATCAACAATGGTTCGACAGACAATTGTACTATTGCAACTTATACGTTAGACATTACAGAATTTAACTGTACTAACATAGGTGCCAATACGGTAACGCTTACAGCTACTGACGCCAGCGGAAATACTTCTTCAGCAACAGCTGTAGTAACAGTAGAAGACACTATTGCTCCAACAGTAATCACGCAGAATATTACGGTTCAGCTGGATGCTAACGGACAGGCTTCAATTACAGCAGCTCAGATTGACAATGGTTCAGCAGACAGCTGTGGAATCGCAACCTATGTTCTTGACATTACAGATTTCACTTGTGCAAACGTAGGCGCCAACACAGTAACCTTAACTGTGACTGATGTTAACGGAAACACGGCTTCCAATACCGCTGTCGTGACAGTTGTTGATTCAGTTGCTCCAACAGTAATTACACAGAACATTACGGTTCAATTGGATATCAACGGACAGGCTACTATCACACCTGCTCAAATCAATAATGGTTCGACAGACAATTGCGGTATCTCGGGCTACACACTTGACAAGACTAACTTCTCTTGCTCAAATGTGGGTAACAACACGGTAATCTTAAGTGTAACCGATGTTAACGGAAATATTGCTACTCAAACAGCAACAGTAACGGTTCAGGATGCAATGGCTCCATTCGCAATCACACAAGATGTGACTATTTCTCTTGATGCTGACGGAATGGCCTATATCACGGTTGCAGACATTAACAACGGTTCTTCAGACAATTGTGGCATTGCTTCAATTACGCTAAGCCAGACAGCATTCAATTGTGGTGAAACAGGAACTAATTTCGTGACAATGACAGTTACGGATATTCATGGAAATGTTTCATCGGCAGAGGCTGCAGTAACGGTTATCAATACTTTCGGTGATAATGACGGCGACGGTATTCCTGACAATTGTGATTCTGATGATGATAATGATGGTATAGAAGACTCTGTTGACAACTGTCCGTTTACTTACAACCCAGACCAGACCGATACTGACAATGACGGTATAGGCGATGCTTGTGACGACGATTATGATAACGATGGTGTTCCGAACGATATCGATAACTGTCCTTACACCTACAACCCGGGTCAGGAAGATATTGACAAAGACGGAATCGGAGACGTTTGCGACTTGACAGAAATCAACATTTCTCAAGCATTTACACCAAACAATGACGGAATCAACGATACATGGCAGATTATCAACATCACCAACTATCCAAATTCTGTAATAAAAGTGTTTAACCGATGGGGTTCTGAAGTATTCAGCGCCAAAGGATACAAAAATGATTGGAATGGTCATTATAAAGGTTCCAGCAACCCGCTGCCTGAATCCTCATACTATTACCAAATTGATTTAGGAAACGGAAGTCCTGTTTATGAAGGATGGATTTACTTAACCCGATAATCAGGAACAAATAAAAATGACAATCATTATGAAAACACTCAATAAATTAAGCACTGTACTGTTATTTTTCTTTGCCGCTTATGCATACGGGCAACAGGAAACCAGCTTTACATTTTACAGAAACAATATGAACATCATCAACCCTGCTTATGCAGGGGCTGATGGTGAAACCATAGTCTCAAGCAGCTTTAAGACACAATGGGCAGGAGTAAAAGATGCTCCGGAAACCCAGGCTGTGTCTTTTGGAACGCCAACAGGAAAAAAATTAGGAATCGGACTTTCGATTATTAACGATAAGACATTCGTTGAAAAACAGACTTCTGTTTTTGCTGATTTCTCATATCTGGTTCCTTTGAATGAAACCCTTGACCTGTACCTGGGAGTAAAAGCGGGCGGAAATTTTTATGATGTAAACGTGAACGGATTACAGACCTATAATGTAGAATCTGACCCGTCATTGGTAAACATCAACCGATTCAATCCTAATTTCGGTATTGGAGCTTATTTAAAGCACAAGAAATTTTATGTCTCGCTTTCTACTCCAAAAATGTTGAGCACCCAGCGTGCTAAAAATGAAGACGGAGTGGCAACAGTTGCTTCCGACAGACCTCATATTTACCTAAGTGGTGGTTATGACATCATCCTGAATGAGAACTTTATGTTACAGCCTTCTACCTTGCTTCGTTATGTAAACGGCGCTCCGGTTTCAATGGACCTTACTGGTGTTGTTACTTACAAACAGCTGTTTGGACTTGGAGTTGCCTACAGAACAGACAAAGCCATCAACGGATTGGCAACCATAAAGGTTAACAACTGGTTTGATTTTGGGTATGCTTATGAACATTCCTTACGAGATGAAATTGCAAGCGCAACAAGCGGAACGCATGAATTTTACTTGAGATTCAACCTGTCGCCAAAAGCGAATTAAGGGTTGGGTTAGTTACAACTAAAAAGCGGGGACTATGTCCCCGCTTTTTTATTTACTAAATATCTTTTTTTCTCGGTAAAATGATTTATGGATAATAAAAAAAAATTGAAGGTTTATGCCATATCAGATATTTTTTCCAATACCTCTTCTACTTGATATTCTGTTAATCCTATAGAACCACTTGTTTGCAAAAGATTAGCTTTAACAAAACCTGGTAGGGCATTTAGCGATTTATCATCATCAATAATGATGTAATGACTATGTACTTTTTGGATATCTATCCATTTCATTATTTCTTCTCTTCTGTTTAATCCTAAAGTATTTTCAGGCAAAACATCAATACTTTGAACATCAATTCCTCTTAATAGAAATATTTCTCTCCATTTATCAATAGAGTATTTTGATTTATGAGAAGTGGTCAATAGAATATTTGCACTTGTTTCAGAAATAAGTTTCTGAAGTGCTTTAGTTGCTCCATTACTAAAAACAGGGAAACCATCATCTAAAAATTCAGGTTTTCTCCAAGAGTTAGCAGGAACCATTACTCCATCTATATCCAACAGTATTAGCATCTTACAAAGGTAGATGTTTTTTCTTTACCCATAAACTTCGTTCAACAAATTATTTTATTCCTGGTCAAATTCTTTAACATAATTATCTATTTCATCTTGGGTATCATAGTCTATTGAGTGAAGCTCCATGGTTTCCCATCTATATTCTACATCTGTATGATTTTTAGCACCAGGAACAATATCTATTTTAACTCCTAATAATTTAGAACATATAAATCTATGATGTCCATCCATTATTTTGCCATCAGCAACTTTTATAGAACTTAAATCCTTGCCCTGACTCAATCTAGTGCATATTCTCTGTAATTTGGGAAAACTTACTGCTCCTTGATTAGGAACATATTCAAAGTTATTCTCGCTTAAAAATTTCTCTACTTCTTCTTTGGTTATATCTCTCACTATTATTTGGCTAATATCACAATAGCACCAAATAAACAATAAAAAATTCACTTTTCTTAGGAAATTTTGATTTTTAGAAGGAGGCAATGAAAGGAAAGTTTTTTAATACAAATTGATATTATAAATTCCTCTTAGTGTAAAAAACAGAATGACCTCGCCTTAAACCGTATCAATAAAATTCTTTTCCGTTCTATTAAAAACGATAAGGCCTAATAAAAAGATAACGATTGAAAATACCACCGAATAAACAAGACCGAATGTTGTAAACTCCCCTTTGCCCAGATAAGAATATTTGAAAAACTCAAAAATACTGGTCAGCGGATTCAGATACACCAGGTTTTCATAACCATAAGGCTTTAATTTTTTTACTACTAACGAAGTAGGATAAACTACAGGAGTAAGATACATATAAAGCTGTACACCAAAACCAATCAAGAAAGTCAGGTCCCTGTATTTTGTTGTCATGGAAGAAATAATCATCCCAAATCCAAGCGAAATTAAGGCCATCAAAATCAAGAGAATGGGTGTAAATACGATTTCCCAATTCGGCATGACTGCTTTGCCCTGCATTATGAAATAAGCCATCATACAGATAAAAAACAGAAACTGTATACCAAACTTTAAAAGATTAGATATGGTTATGGATATGGGCATAATAACCCTTGGAAAATAAACCTTCCCGAAAATATTCTGATTGGTTTTGAAAGTATCTGAAGTCGATTTAAAACAATCCGAAAAATAGAACCAAAGCGTATTCCCAGCCAAAGCAAACAGGAAATAATTGATTCCATCTGATTCAATCTGGGCTATTTTATTAAAAATCACAAACTGGATAACAGAAGTCAGTAATGGCTGGATTAAAAACCATAACGGTCCCAGAACAGTCTGTTTGTAATAGGTCACGATATCGCGTTTTACAAACAGCATCAGCAAATCACGATACCTCCAGATTTCATCAAAATTAAAGGAAATCAGTTTCCTTTTGGGAGTTATTTCATAAAGCCATTGCTGGTTATTGAAGTCGTTTTCCTGTCTTGCTATTTTTTCAGCCATTTGTTTAAAAGTCTTTTAAAACGATTTTCCGGTTCGCCTTCATCGTGATAACCATTACTGTAATCGCCATAACCATATCCATAACCGTAACCATATCTGGCTTTGCTTTCATAACCATTAAAGACAATGCTTATATTGGTCAGCTCTCCTCGTTTGTGCTTGTCATTGACCAAAGCCAGCATTCCTTTTTTGGTAACATTCTGGCGAACGACATACAACGTAGCATCGCAAAACTGGGCCAATTCCAAAGCATCAGAAACCAGTCCAACCGGTGGCGTGTCTAAAATAATATAATCGTATTTTCTTTTCAAATCATCCAAAAGATCTTTCATGCTTTCGCCGAGAATAAGCTCTGCCGGATTGGGCGGAATAGGTCCTGAAGTAATGACATCTAAATACGATATCCTTGTTTTCTGGATGATTTCATCTGCTGTTTTCTGTCCAATCAAATAATTGACCACTCCAAAACTATTGTCAAGGTCAAAATCGCCAAATATTTTAGGCTTTCTTAAATCCAGACCTACAATGACGGTTTTCTTTTCACTTAACGCAAAAACAGTGGCAATGTTTATGGAACAGAAGGTTTTCCCTTCCCCACTGATGGAAGAAGTCAGCATCAATGTTTTTGCTCCTGAAAGATTTTGTTTTTTATACAGGAATTGTAACGATGACCTGACGGCACGGAAAGATTCTGCCAATGCCGATTTTGGTTTTTCAAAAACAGCCAGATTGCTCGGCATTTTCTTTTTGCCAATAACACCCAACAATGGTATTTTGGTCAGTTTGGCGATGTCTTCAACAGTATGGATACTATTATCCATAAACGTAATGATAAACACAACAACCAAAGGAATCATCAATCCCAGAAACAGGGCTAGCACATAATTAACGCTGGTTTTCGGGCCAATTAATCCGCCGCCGGTGTCTTTTGCCGAATCAATAAAATGAATATCAGACAGGTTGGCTGCCTTGACAATGTTTGCCTCATTTCTTTTGGCCAGGAAAGTATTGAATATACTTTCTGCCAAATCATATTTTCTTGTAATTTTCAATAAATCCTGCTGGTCATCCGGCAATCTTTTTATGGTGCTTTCTGCCTGACCCATTTTAGCATTGACCAATGCCAGATCATTCTGGATAACCGTTTTTGCCGCTGCAATGTTTTCCAAAAGAACTTTTTTGACCGATTCCATTTCATTATCAAAGTCCCTGAAAAACCTGTCATTCTTTACGGCATATGCTTTTTCAGAACGCTGTATGGAAAGCGCTATTAATCGGGAAACATTACCCACAATGTTGGGGTCATCAATTCCTGCAACGGCCGGAGCCGGCAATTTTGAATAGTCAACACTGTTATTCAGATACGAACGTAATGTATTATAATAGGCTATTTTACGGTTAATGGCATCTTTTTCTATATCGAGCCCTGCCAGTTTCTCGGAAATTTTTTCACCTCCGTCTTCCAGTTCAAGAACGTTTTTGCCCCTGCGGAAATCCTTCAATTGTCCTTCGGTTCCTTTGAGCTGGTCCTCCATTTTGATTAGCGTACTATCAATAAAGGCAATCGTATTAATCGCAAACTGGTTTTTGCTGTCCAACTGATTTTTCCGCAATACCTCAACCGTAGTATTCAGATAATCGACCATTCTGGCCTTATTCGTTCCCTGCATGGCAAGTTTTAGTATAGAACTGCCTTTGGTATCGCTATCTACGCTAATGCCCTGATACTGGCTAACGACACTATTGAAATTGTCAAATCTCACAAAATATTCTTTCCCGGCATACGAACTCGCATCGGGTTTTAATTCCAGTTTCCAGTTCAAATAAGGCAATTTGACCTGTTCTCCTACTTTAAACCTTTTGCTGTAGTCTCCTATCGCAACGGCAATCTGACTTTGACTGTCGTTATAATAGTTGATAATATTGACGCTTTCATTTTCAAAAGCAATCGAAAGTTCATATTCTGAAGCATTCAGGAATTTTATCTTAATCGGAATTCCTGACAACTGTCCTTTAGATTTGTCAATTACCACCTTAAACGGGGCTTCTCCATAGGCATCAATCAGGTTGTATTTTCCCTGTTTAAAATACTTAATGTAGTATTCAAGCTTGGCTACGACAATTTCATTATGAGAACGTGATTTTAGCGTCGTTATAATAGTCTGCACCTTATCTGAAGTACCTCCCCAGTTAAAAACCAAACTCGTATTTGAGGTAAAAAAAGGATTGCTTTCTTCGCGGATGGCGATAAGGCTCTCCATTCCGTAAATTTTTTCTTTACGGATATTCACCTGATAGGCTATAACAAAACACACAATAAGGCTCGCCAAAAACCATTTCCAGTAACTCAATATTTTTATCAAGAAACCTTTGAAATCGAAATTGTTTTGATTTTCAAAAAATGAAAAGTCCTTTGGGTCAAGCATGGTATTGATTATCTATTAATGAGCACTATTGCTGTGGTAACCAGAGAAATCAGGGTAATAACGGTTGCCAGCGATTGGATTCCCGTTGTTCCGGTTCCCCAGGATTTTTGTTTTAAAGGCTTAACATAAATATAATCATTGGGCTGTATATAGTAATAAGGGGACTTCATGACATTGGCATCTGTCAGGTCCAGTGTGTGCATTTCTGTTCCGTGCGGATATTGGCGGATTATGGTTACTTCTTTCCTGTTTCCCACCATCGTTATATCTCCAGAATTTGCAATCGCTTCCATTACGTTGACTTTTTCCTGAAACAATACCTTTGTTCCCGGCGATGCAATTTCTCCGTTTACGGTATAACGAAGACCGGTCAGTTTTACATTTACAAAAATGTTCGCTTCTTTGTGGAAATATTCATCCAATAGTTGTTTTTCAATCTTAATCCGGATTTCTTCCAATGTAAGCCCAACAACTTTCACCTCGCCAAGAACCGGAATCCTGATGTTTCCGTGGTCGTCAACAGAATATCCGTTAAAATATAAATTTTGTTCGTTCAGGTTATTTACATTTCCATCTGTGGCATTGAACATTTCTACCAAAGCGGCATCCAATGCTTTAATTTTAATACTCAGGATATCGTTTGTTTGTACTCTATAGGGTTTTGCAACAACTGGATTGACTGAAGAAGCCGTTTCAGAATTGTTCTTGTTCTGAAGGTATATCAAATCCTGGCTGGGCACACATGAGGTAAATATAATAGCTATTACTATTGCTATTGAAAGAAACGGGAGTGATTTCTTCATTATCAATTTTTTAGTAAACAAATATAGAGTTCTTCAATTAGAAAATGACAACAATCTACGTATTTTTAAATGAATTTTCAAAGGGAACACGGTGCAGGATACTCCTCCCGAGCGTGACTTCATCAGCATATTCGAGTTCATCGCCTACAGAAATTCCCCGTGCAATTGTAGAAGTTATTACATCATAATCTTTAATCTGCTTGTAGATATAAAAATTAGTGGTATCGCCTTCCATAGTGGAACTTAGGGCAAAAATCAGTTCCCGGATGTTTCCCGATTTGACTTTTTCGACCAAGGTAGGAATGTTCAGCTGACTTGGGCCAACGCCATCAATAGGAGATATTTTTCCTCCCAATACGTGATAAATCCCTCTGAATTGGCCGGTATTTTCAATAGCCATTACATCGCGGATATCTTCAACAACGCAAATCAACTGATGGTCGCGATTGGAATTGGAACAGATTTCACACACCGCAACATCAGAAATATTGTGGCAGCTCTGGCAAAACTTGATTTCTTCCCGCATCGTCAAAAGTGCCTGCGACAGCAAACCCGTCTGTTCTTTTGGCTGCTTTAGCAAATGCAATACCAAACGCAATGCAGTTCGCTTGCCAATTCCCGGCAATTGAGACATCTCATAAACTGCCTTTTCTAAAAGTTTCGAAGAAAATTCCATAGAGTGCAAATATACTAAACGGAGTCCTGATTTTTAGCAGAGACAAAACTGTTTTAAACAAAAAAGCTTCCTGAAGAACCGGAAGCTTTTGTTTGTTTTATAAAGGGTTATTTTACGGCCTTTGCAGACAATGCCGCTTTTTTTATCTCATCCTTAAATGTTTCCTTGGCTCTTAAATCATATCCACCAGAAACCATAATCGTGTTCTGCTTATCGACTCTTACGACATAAATTTCCATAACAAGGTCTTGCCCATCGTCATTCTTGATTAAGGCAGTCTGATACAGGATATCTTTCCCTTTTTCTTTCAGTTCTCCTTTTTTTACATCGGTTAAATCTTTGTCCTCCGAAATAGCCTGCATTTCTGCTTTTGCATCTTCATAAGTTTGCGCCATCATATTTGCCATAATAAAGGCAACAGGTTCTGCTGACATGTACATATTTCCTTCTGCCATTGGGAAAAGCGATTTATTGAAATTCATGTCAATCTTGACATCAGAAACGGCATCTTCTTGTGCAAATCCTGCATATGAAACTAAAAACAGGGCAATTGCAGTAATGATTTTTCTCATCTAATTTTCTTTTTGATTTATTTCAAATTTAGGATAAAACTGGGATTAATTGCTATTTTTGGGTAAATTTTATTTGCTTTGCAATAAACTCAAATTTAGATGAAACCACTTACCATTCTCCTGATAATCATTATTTATTTTGGCATATTGATATTGATTTCAAATATCGTCAGTAAAAAGGATTCAGGAAACGATGCCTTTTTTAAGGCTAACAAGAATTCGAAATGGTATTTGGTGGCTTTCGGGATGATTGGAACGGCACTATCCGGCGTGACCTTTATTTCTGTTCCCGGACAGGTTGGCTCACCCGATATACAGTTCAAATACTTTCAGTTTGTTTTAGGAAATGCTATTGGTTTTATACTCATTGCCAAAGTACTACTTCCGCTGTATTACCGAATGAATCTGACTTCAATTTACAGTTATATCGAACAGCGCTTAGGTCATGTTGCCTATAAGACGGCAGCTACTATATTTTTAATAAGCCGTACAATTGGCTCTGCAGCAAGGCTCTATCTTGTGGTTATCGTATTGCAACGCTATGTTTTTAACGCCTTTGGCGTCCCTTTTTGGGTAACGGTACTGATTTCTTTAGGATTGATTTTTGCTTATACGTATCGCGGTGGACTGAAAACGATTATTATTACCGATACGCTACAGACCTTATTCCTGGTTTCTTCTGTTATTTTTACTATCTATTTTATTTGCAGCAGCCTGGATTATAACCTACCAGAGGCTTTTGAAGCCGTAAAAGAGAGCAGTTATTCAAAGATATTTTTCTTTGAAGACTGGCTGAAAAGCAATTATTTCTGGAAACAGATTTTGGGAGGTATATTTGTGACACTGGCTATGGTTGGACTTGACCAGGACCTAATGCAGAAAAACCTGAGCTGTAAAAACATAGGCGAGGCCCAAAAGAACATGTTTACTTTTACAGGGATTTTTGTAGTTATCAATATCTTTTTCCTGAGTGTGGGTGCTTTGCTGTATATGTATGCAGAGAAAAATGGAATCAGTGTTCCTTTGGATGCTGTCACCGGAAAGCCCAGAACCGACCTTCTTTTCCCTGAAATCGCCTTCAATTACCTGACATTGGTTCCCGCAATCGTATTCTTATTGGGTTTGACAGCAGCAACATTTGCAACCACCGATTCTGCATTGACAGCACTGACCACTTCATTTTGTGTTGACTTTTTAGGAATGGATAAAGCAGAAAATGCTTCAAACCCGAATATGGTCCGTACCCGCCATCTTGTCCACATCGGGTTTTCATTACTGATGTTTTTGGTCATTCTTGTCATTTATCTTTTAAACAGTGATGCTGTCGTCGGATTAATTTTCAAAGTTGCCGCCTATACTTATGGGCCATTGTTAGGCTTGTATTCTTTTGGATTATTTATGAAAACCAAAACTGTCAATGACCGATTTGTTCCGATTATATGTATACTGGCACCAGGCATTACTTTCTTAATCAGTTCTTATTCTACAGAATTGTTTGGAAATTATCAATTCGCCGAAGAATTGATTATCCTGAATGGAGGACTAACCTTTTTAGGATTATTGCTGATTAGTAAAAAAGCAACTACGCAAACACGATTTTAATCAAACTATTGATCCTTTGCGGTTCTGCACCTTTGCGAGCAATTATTTTCACGCAAAGACGCGAAGACGCGAAAGTTGGTACGGAAAGAATTCATTAAAAAAAGAAAGGCCTGGAAATTCCAGGCCTTTCTTTTTAAAACTGATTTGTTGAAAGCAGCACTAACGTACAGGCCACTTCCACCTGAATATTGTTTAATTTGAGTAATTGGTAGAACTCAGGATTTTCCGTTCCCGGATTAAAAATCACCCTTTTTGGAGATAAGGAAACGACATAATTATAATAATCCCTCTGTCTTTGAGGATTCAGATATAGCGTTACCGTATCGACATTGGTAAAAGGAATTTGCTTGGTTTGGATTTTCACTCCTAATACTTCTTCTTCCTTAAGCCCTATCGCTACTACGGAATGCCCTTTTGCCGTCAGATTTCGGATGGCCATATACGAATAGCGCGCCGGATTAGAAGAAGCGCCCAATACTAATGTTTTTTTATTTTTCATGAATATGTCTATAGACTATAAATTTACTTGAATTTTTGGGCAAAGAAACGATTTTTATCAAAACAATAACATCAATATTTTCCTTTGACAGATTGATAATAATCAATTGGAAGCATGTCTCCTACTTTTAAAGAGCTCATGTAACCTCCTACCATCACTCCATATACCGGACTGTAGTTTCCATTTTCGTCTACAAAAATAACCTTCTCAGTAAAATCGGCTAAGGATTGATGTTTGTTGTCAAACAGAACATTAAACGGCACCTCAACCTCATTATAACCTGTAATTTCAGGTTTTGAACCAATGGTTATGGTCTTTCCTTTCCTTGCTGTTTCAGGAAATTCTTTTTTATATATCGGAACCTGCTGCATCGGCTCTTTAAGAACTTTAATTTTCTTAACACCTAAAGTATCACTTACCTCGAAATATTTTTTCGGGTCAACCTTAAATCCGTCTACAAAAAGAGCCAGTTTTTCTTTATCCCAGCTTTCATTAGCTATTGTATTGACAAAATGGGAAGTGGAACCCAGATAAGAAGCCAGTCTTCTCTTGTCCGTTTTTTTAGATTGGGACAATTCTTTGTAAAATGTAGTTCCTGAAAAATAGCTTTTATCAATCGAAAAACTCGAAAGGCTTCTTCTTCGGTATACCACATTAAAGTCTGCCAGTTCAAAAAAGACTTCATAACCAAGATAGGAATTTTTTATCTTGATTGGTTTGTGTGAAGTGGCGTTTAGTGTATTTGTAGCAATATCATAATATAGATTGATGTCATCTTCGTTCAGTATCTTACAGGAGCTTCCTGCATTTGTATTTCCCAAAAACTGCTCCTTGAACGCCTTCATCATTTCTTTTCGAGTAAAAGGCCCTTTTTGAAGCACTATTTCCGGCATTGTGATGGCATCTTCTTCCATCAAAACCTTTATTTTCTTATGTTGGAAAGGATTTTCAAGCCGTATGGTTTTATATCCCATATAACTGACTATTAAAGTAGCCCGGCTATTGGCATTACCATTAATCTTAAAATAACCTTCTGCATCTGTCGTCGTCGCTACGGTTGAACCATCCAAATAGACGGTTGCTGCCTGCAGGGCATTATTTTGCATATCATATACATGGCCTTCCAAAACCTGGGAATAAGCTCCTTGAAAGCTAATCAAAAGTACTATTATAGTAAAAAAGTTCTTAAAAAAATTCATTTGCAAAAGTTAAGGGTGAAATACAAATATAATGAATCTAAAACTTGCTTGAAATATCCGACAAAATATAACCCGGTGTTTGATAATAATAATTTATTTATAACTTTACTATATCCCGCATTTCCAATTCTAATTTTACAACAAAAACTATGGAAATTTTCATTTATGTATTTGCAGCGCTATTTTCAGTTATCAATCCGCTCGGTGCCATACCTATTTTTGTCGGGCTTACCCAGCAAGACACCAAAGAAGAACGCTCGAGAATTTCACTCTGGACAGCCATCAACGTTTTTATAATCCTCATCATTTCTTTTTTTGTGGGCCAATATGTTTTGAATTTCTTCGGAATCAGCATTGATGCCTTACGAATTGCGGGAGGGCTTATTATCTTAAATTCAGGATTTGCATTGCTTTCGGGTAGATTCAACAAAACACGAGGGGTCAATAAAAAAGTAGAAAACGACGCCCAAAACAGGAATGATATTGCGCTGACACCCTTGGCCATTCCAATGCTGGCCGGACCAGGCTCTATCTCCTTATTGATTGCGCTTTATCAGGACTACCAGCATCTGAATGAACAAATTATCGTATGCCTTTCTATAGCAGCTGTTGCTATCGTTATCTTTTTGGTAATGCGAAGTGCCCATTATTTATCCCGAATTCTGGGAGCTTCCGGAATTGTCGCCATTTCGAGAATCATTGGTTTTATTGTTATTGCCATAGGTGTACAATACATTAGCAGTTCGGTTGTAAACATCCTGAAAACAATCTAGTTTTAAACAAATTGGGTTATATTCAAAAATGGCCTGCCAAAAATATCCTTATTTAAAAAAGGATTATGACAAACCTATCTTATATACACTATATGCGTTATTTATTGTTGCCTATATTATTTTTTTTTAGCAGTTGTTCTGTAAAACAACATGTTCCAAACAATAATCTCCTTGATAAAAAACTAGTTATAGCTTATATAAATGATGGTGAATATAAATTGGTAATTGACAAAACAGAGTTTATCAAACAGATAAATGAAAAGCTTTACAAGGGTGAATCAATCATCGATAATCTTGAAATCAAAAAAGATTTTACAGTGGGAGATAAAAAAATTGAGTACCACTATATAAATCTTTCATCCAGATCCAGACATTTAAATATTGTTAGGTTTTTGTTTAACGACAACGGGAAACTTTATATGGATAAATCCTACAACGGGGAAACTTTTACCTATGTTGATTTCTATATTGCCTGTGAGGGCTATGAAGGTTGCCTCCCAAAATTGTTTATTTACGACTCTGTATTTAGCTGGAGCTGTAGAGATTTTGTTGGCTGTGTAACATATGAAACGGCTGAAACTTATAAATGTAAACAATCTACGATAGTATTCTAAAGCACTCTAAAAAAAGAAAAGCCAATTGTAAAAATGGCTTTCTGTAAAAAATCGTTCATCTCATGGTTTTTGTAAAGTAAATTCTTCGTCCATTAATGCTATAGCTGTGACTGTTTTAGTGCAATCTCCAACCTTAAAACCACAACCCGTACAAGATTTCTTATCAGGTTTCGGAACACATTCGGTACTACTATTCGAGCATATATTAGACGTACATGAAATGCCTTCCCCTATCCCAACTTTTTCATTGATTCGCAACAAAATAGTAGATGTCCACTCCTTTCCAATAGCTTGAATATAATAGTTGTCATACTCTCTAAAAACTCTTATGTCTGTTAAATTTGCATCGATTTTCTCAAGTAGCTTCAAATTATGATTCCAATTACTAAGCAGAATACTTTTTTTTATTAAAAATTTCACATCGCCATTATCTCCAACTTCTATAACATTTTTGGGCGCTATAGTTTTATAACCTATAGTAATATTATTAACTGTATCCTTAATGATAATTGTGTCACTATCACTGTCACAAGAATTAAAACTTAATAGAATAGTAAAAATGTAACATAAAGCCAAGTAATTAATAATTTTTCTCATAATACAATTTATTTAAATATGAATATATTCAAATATAACAACTAACTAATAAAAGCAAAACATTTCTTACATAAAAATTAGTTACAAATAATGTGAATTATTGTTTTTCACAACGTAACATATACTATTTTCTAATAAAAAAAGATTATTCATATTAGATAGCTGAGATAAAAAAAAACACAAAAGCCTCGAAAATTCGAGGCTTTTGTGTTTTTTTTTCAATTATAACCTATTCTTTTGGCAGAAATACCTCAGCCATCATACATCTTGCACTTCCACCGCCGCAAGCTTCAATGGTATCAAGGCTGGAGCTGATGATTTCGCAATGGTATTCCAGCTTTTCAATCTGTACCGGTTTCAGGCTTTTGTATGCCGCAGCACTCATCACCAGATAACGCTTGTCATCCTTGCCTCTTACTTCCAGCATATTTCCTGCAAAATTATTAACCTGGTCTTCTGTAATCAGTATTACTTCTTTTCCATCAGCCTTCAGGTTATCCAATACCATTTTTCGTTCCTGCTTGTCATCAATACTATCTGCACAGATAACAGCAAAAGTTTCTCCCAGACACATCATAACATTCGTATGGTAAATCAATTTACGCTCGCCATTTACCGTCTGAAAGGCTTCAAAAATAACCGGGGCATAATCAAAATCTTCACAAAATTCAATCAGGAGCTCTTCATCTGCTCTTGGCGAAAGGGCACAATAGGCTTTTCCATTGGCACGGTCCAGCAACAGGCTTCCCGTTCCTTCCAAAAAGATATTATCTTCTTCCGCAGAGGTATAGTCAACGATGTTATCAATTCTGTAACCCTGGTCTTCCAGTAAATCTAAAATATCTTCGCGGCGCTCTTCACGACGGTTTTCTGCAAACATCGGATAAAGCGCTACGTCTCCGTTTTCATGGAATGAAATCCAGTTGTTTGGAAAAATAGAATCGGGAGTATCCGGATTTTTGGTATCTTCTACCACAATCACATTGATTCCTGCCGCTCTTAATTTCTCTACAAAAGCATCAAATTCCTGCTGTGCTTTAGCGTTCACAGTTTCCGGATGCAGTCCATCCAATACCTTCTGGTAATAATTATTTACCGCCGTCTGTTCATTCATCCGGAAAGCTACCGGACGAATCATCAAAATGGAATTTGTTGTTTGTTTCATATATTTTGGTATAACGTTTTGGGGGTTATTCTGTTTCAATAAGAAACGCTTTCCAAAACAAATTAATCTCTAATCAATGGCAAGGTTGAGCATCGCAACAAGCCTTCCTGTTTTGCAATTTCAGCATAAGGAATCTCTTCCACAGTAAATCCCTGGCTTCTAAGCCAATTGTTCAGTCTTGTAAAATTCCTTTCGGACACCACTACATTTTCAGCAATAGAAAATACGTTTGAATTCATATGGTACATTTCGTCCCTGTCAATATGGAAAAGGTTGTCTTTACCGAAAAGGTTTACCAAAAAGATATAATCCGATTCCTGACGGAAACCGCTCTTGTAGATAATCCCTTTGTCTTTTCCTACCGGCTGGAAACAGCAATCCAAATGCAGGGCATTGTCTCTGGCTTCCAGTTTTGACTTGACAAGGTCAAACTCCCTTACTTTTTTGTGCGGGAACAATTCTTTGATATACTTCACACCTTCCATATTGGTACGTGCTGTAATATAGTCTTTATAATCCGATCCTTTGTAAGTTCCGATAAAAATATAATCATTCCAAAGCATTACATCGCCTCCTTCAATATGCACCTCATCCGGCGGCCGAACCACTTTTTTCGGGTCAATCTGGTCTATAACATATTGAATAGCGTCCAGTTCTCTTTCTCTGTCCGGAAGGATATTGGCTTTCACAAAAACATCATCAATAACAAACCCGATATCTCTTGTAAAAATCTGATTGTAATTTTCAATCATTTCCGGGCGGTATACTTTTACATCATATTTCTGGAAAACTTTATTAAAGGCTTCCATTTCTTCTACCATATCTTTTTCTACCGGATAGGTTCCTGCTAGAATATGTTCTAATGATTTTGGGTCATAGGCTTCGTCTGCAGTTGGCGTTGGTCCGTTATTTACAGCAGAACCCAGCACTACCGCTCTTAATCTTGAAGTTTCGTTTTTTACATTTAATTGCAACATAGCTTTTGGCTTTAGACAAAGATAAAAAAGGCTTTTTTATTATTTGTTAAGTTTATTTTTCTTCGTGATATTCCTGTTCGGTATTGATGGCCCAAATGTTTTCTTTGCCGGAAATACCGTTTTTTATATTCTGTACTGCCTGTATGGCCGTAAGCATGGAATGGTCCTGATTATTGTATTTGTGCATTCCGTTTCTGCCAATCAGGTACAGGTTTTCAAACCGGGCAGTATAATCAATAATTGCATTGAACTTTTCATAGGTTCCGAAATAGGCGGGATATGTTTTTGGCATTTTGATGACAACACTGTCCAGAACATCTTCCCTATTAATCATTCCTATCTCGACCATTTCCTTTATTGCCAGCTCTTTCATTTCGGCTTCGGATTTGTTCCAGAGCGCATCGCCTTCATAACAAAAATATTCCAGACCAACCCAGGTCGTATTCGGGTCCTGAACCATAAACGGACTCCAGTTATTGAAAATCTGCAACCTTCCTACTTTAACATAAGGTTCCTGAATGTAAATCCAGTTGTCTGTAATCTCGTCTTTTGTCATTTTCCTTAGCAAAAGTCCTACGGTTATAAAATCGCGGTAAACCAGTCCCTTTGCAATATCATTAATTTTTTCCGGCACTTCCACTTCCAGAGAAGCAATAAGTTCCTGAACCGGCATAGTCGAAATAAAATAGTCGCCTTCAAAGACTATTTCTTCTTTGGTCAACAGGTTTTGCGCTGTTACCGCCGTGATTCTATCATTTTCTGCCTGAATTTTTATCACTTTCAAATTCTGATGCAGCTCCCCTTTATTGTCAGTAACTTTTCGGGCTACTTCTTCCCACATCTGGCCGGGACCAAACTTTGGATACAGGAAATATTCAATCAACGAAGTTTCCGTATCTTTTTGGCTGATATTCTTATCCGTTTTTTTTGAGAACTTTTTTTTAAGAAAATGCGCAACCGATTTTCTGATTGACAGTCCCTTGATTCTTTGTGCCCCCCATTCCGAACTTATTTCGGTGCATTTTATGCCCCAGACTTTTTCTGTATAATCCTTAAAAAATGTCTTGTAGAGCTTTTTTCCAAACCTGTTGATAAAGAAGTCTTCCAGATTCTTTTCGTTACGGATCGGAAAGGCAACACTTTTAAGATAACTCATCCCTATCAGGAACGTATTGAACAGACCCAGTTTCCATACTGTTTCCGGCGTGAGTGCTATTGGATAATCAAAAAACTGTTTCTGATAATATATTCTTGATTTCCTGCTACGGACCAGCATGACATTGTCAAGGTTTTTGACATCCGACGGAAATTCAACAGTATTCAACTCCTTCGATTTATTCTGATAGGAAATCCTGATTGCTTTTTCTTCTGAGAGGATGGGCAGGATTTTACACCACCAGTCCATAATGACGTCTGATTTTGAGAAGAAACGGTGTCCGCCAATGTCAATGCGGTTTCCTTTATAATTTACGGTTCTGGAGATTCCGCCCCAAAATTCGCTCTGCTCTAAAACAACAGGCTGGATATCGGTGTTCTGAATAAATTCATAAGCAGCAGTCAAGCCAGCCGGACCGCCTCCGATAATAATTGCCTTTTTAGTTTTCATCTTAATCCTATGGTTGACAAATCTACATTTCCTAAAATTAGTTTCCAATATTTTGAGTAAGTTTGTTTGCCTGAAAACTCTTAAAAAAGCACAATTGACAACTTTTTTCAACAACCTTAACGATTCTGAATTCCGAAAGCATTTTTTGTTTCTCAGTTTTTTTATGTTGTTTTTTCTGGCTCTCCGAATTATTCAGGGTGATTTCCGGTTAGCGGATTCGGAAGATTATTTTGCAACTGCCGAACTTTTGAAAAGCGGGGAATATTTTTCTTCATCAACTGATTTTGGCATGGCGACGCTGTTAACCAAAAGACCCTTTCTATATCCCATATTAATTCTTTTTCCTGGTTTTTCGAACGATTTGGTAATTGTCCTGCTCCAAACTTTGTTAGGCTTTTTGAATATCTATCTAACCTTAGAATTATTTAAAAAACTGGGAGGAAAATCCTTCCGATTGGTAACGGCATTAGTCCTGCTGACTCCTTCCATTTTTATTTATACGCATTTGGTCATGACCGAGGCGCTTGTTATGACCCTGTCTCTTTTAATGGCATTGCAATTAACCGGAAAACTCGATTCAAAAAAGACATTCCGTATACAACTCATTGGTATTGCATTGGTATTTTTAAAACCGGCTTTCTATCTTTTCCCTATTGTTAGTCTTTTATTTTTTCTATTCTATTTTGTAAGGACAAAGACTCTCCATTTTTCTGTGTTTCTGCCGTTACTGTTCACAATTGGCTATATGGGTTTTAACAAGGAAAGGACAGGTTATTTTCATTTTTCATCCATGCAGAATATCAACCTGATTGACTACAATCTTTATCTTTTCAAAGCCCAGAAAGAAGGTGCAGAAGTCGCCAATCAATGGAGGGATTCCGTTTACCTTCAAGTTGAAAAATTACCTACATTTGAAAAACAGAGCGAGTTTTTGGCAACAGAAGGGAAAAAGGCAATACAGGAAAACCTTATTCCTTATTCTGTCTTTCATCTTTATGGTGCCGTGCGTGGCTCCATAGACCCGGGTCGGTTTGATTTGATGACGCTGGTTGAAAAGTATGATCCAAATCAGGGTTTTCTGAATATGTTAAGTACGGCCGGCCTGAAAAAAACTATTTCTAATTTTTTCGAATATAAATACTTCTGGATTATCCTGATACTGATTCCCATATTCTTTGCTACCCTGTTCAAATGGGCGCTACTTTTCAGGTATCTCTGGCAAAGAAAAAAGCGAATTGATTTTGCCGGGACTTTTCTGGTGATTTTCATAGCCTATGCCATTTTGATAACCGGCCCGGTCAATGCTTCCCGCTATATGATGCCTTTGCAGGGAATTTTGATAGCTTATGCGGTAATCAGCTGGGAAAGTTATAGAGCAAAAAAAAGCTCCACCAAACAGTGAAGCTTTTTTAAAACTATTTTTTGAAAATTATCTCTTTTCGAAAGGAACGAAGTCTCTTAACGGCGAACCTACATATACCTGTCTTGGACGACCAATTGGCTCTTTGTTCACACGCATTTCTTTCCATTGAGCAATCCATCCCGGTAAACGGCCAATTGCAAAAAGAACCGTAAACATGTCTGTAGGAATTCCTAAGGCACGGTAGATGATTCCTGAATAGAAATCTACGTTTGGATAAAGGTTTCTTGATTTGAAGTATTCATCTTCCAATGCAGCTTCTTCTAATTTTTTAGCAATATTAAGGATTGGATCGTTAACTCCTAAAGTTGCCAATACTTCATCTGCCGCTTTTTTGATGATTTTTGCTCTTGGGTCAAAGTTTTTATAAACTCTATGCCCGAAGCCCATCAAACGGAAAGGATCATTTTTGTCTTTTGCTTTTGCCAGATATTTGTCCGCATCGCCACCATTCTTTTGTATTTCTTCAAGCATTTCCAATACCGCCTGGTTTGCACCTCCGTGAAGCGGACCCCAAAGAGCAGAAACTCCTGCAGAAATAGAAGCAAACAAACCTGCATGTGAAGAACCTACCATTCTTACTGTTGAAGTTGAACAGTTTTGCTCGTGGTCAGCATGTAGGATAAACAATTTGTCTAAAGCAGCCACAATTGTTGGGTCTGCAGTATAAGGTCCTGTTGGCAATTCAAACATCAAACGCATGAAGTTTTCAACATATCCTTTGGTATTGTCATAATAGTTTAATGGATAGCCCATGCTTTTTCTGTAGGTCCATGTAGCAATAACAAGGAATTTACCCATTGTTTTGCAAACTGCCTCATACATATCTTTTTCGCTCTCAACATTTACTGATTTTGGGTTAAATGCAGTAAGTGCACTTGTCAGGCAAGACAAAACGCCCATTGGGTGAGCATTCTTTGGAAAACCGTCAATGATATTTTTCATTTCCTCATTTACCAAAGTATATTTTCTAATATCGGTTTCGAATTGCTCTAATTGCTTTGCAGTTGGCAATTCACCAAAAATCAAAAGGTAAGAAACTTCAAGAAAATCAGCCTTTTCTGCCAATTCTTCAATTGAATATCCTCTGTAACGCAAAATTCCCTCTTCTCCATCAAGGAAAGTAATTTCACTTTTACAAGATCCTGAATTTTTATAACCCGGATCAAGAGTTATTGCACCGGTTGCACTGCGTAGTTTGTCGATATCAATCGCAACTTCGTTTTCCGTTCCAACGAGTACTGGAAATTCGTGTCTGTTGCCATCAATTTCTAATATTGCTGTTTTTGACATAATATTATTGGAGATTATTTAAAATTGAAAAATATAATTTAACAAAAATAGGGAATTCGGTAATAACTAAAAAGCAATACGGTAACGTTTTCGTTAATATTTCTTTAAATTTTGCAAATCAGGCACAAACAAATCCATTTAGAAAAAAAAGCCTGCTGATAAATCAGCAGGCTTTAAAAGTCAGTTATTCCATAACAAAAACTAAATCTTTATTGTTTTTTGATTAGGCTTTCTGGTTATTTTCTCTTTTTATGAATCTGTCTTCTAGTTTTTTCTATTGATTATTTTTTCGGTTTTGGCTCCTTCATCGGTTATAATTTTCACAAAATAAACTCCGGCTGCATAATTGGAAAGATCAAAACTCACCTCATTTTTCCCTAGAAGTTGCGTCATTAGTATTCTTCCCTGTGCATCATACAGGTATACTGTGCGAATCAGGCCGGCAGCTTTAATGTTAAGCATTTTGTTTACCGGATTCGGATAGATTTTAATTGTTTGATCCAAATCTTTTTCACCAACAGACAACATCTTGAAAACGGTTGTGACTCTATTTGTCAATACCGGAGTATTGTAGTCAAAGTATATTCCCACTCTGCTTGACACTGTACTTTCAGCAACAAGATTTTCTGTCGATTTTAGTTTTAATAAAATATTTCCATGACCACCAGAATCCAGATAAACATTCTGAAAAATGAATTCGGCTCTATTTCCTTTTACTCTTGCTCTTAGTTTATGGGAGCTGTCCAATATCTGAAGCGATGATACATCATACTCTTCCTCATCAATTTCATTTCGGATCACTATATTTTGAGCAGGTGCATTTCCAGTATTTTCAAAGCGAACCAGATAATGGAGATATTCTCCTATTTCTGTAGGAGGAACAATATCTCCTTCCAGACAGCTAATGTCATTAGGATCAAAAGAACCCACAACTTTCTGACGCAGTGTAAACGTATTGTCATTCGTATTCTCATCACCCGGTGCTGTAATGGAAGCGTTAAAGCTCAATATGTCATTGATATTAACCGGATGCCCATCCGTTGGTCTGTTGATATTCATTGTTACAGTAAAACTGCGGGATTCGAAAGGATGCAAGTCTGTATAACCCCAGGTTATCCTACCCGGAGTTTGCGAACCGGCAGCCGGAGTCGATGACACAAAACTCATCAGGTCCTGATTATAGCGAAGCGTGATTCCAGCGTTTTGGGACACTGTCTGGTTTCCGTTATTTTTATAGACTACTTTGTATACTGCATCAAAACCCGGTCTTGCAGGAACCACCGGCGCAATAGCTATTTCTATATCTGAATGCACTCCGTTTGGAGTAATACAGAAATTTTGTGTCTGCGTATTATTGTTATTATTTGGAAAGTTAACTACTGTACTGGCCGGGCTAAAAGAAAAGAAAGAGGTATTTTCTGTTGCAGGAGTCAGTGTAAATGCACCGGACTGTGTATAAAAAGCATATCCTGTTTCAAGATCTGTAAATACAGATGATTCTTCTATTCCGTCATTTATTTTTACCTTGATAAAAGGCTGTGTTCTATCATTAGTGTCGCAACCATTGCCATTTTCATCCAACCTTAACATACCGGCTATGGTATTGTAATCACCTCCGGGTGTAAAAGTACAGTATGGAGTAACGGAAATGTTCATACCCTGCCCCGTGAAAAAGCTTTGAAACAAAGCCACTTCATCTTCATCTGCGCAAACATATTCCAGGTTTGGCGTGTTGGCAAAATCAAAACCGTCAAAAATTTGCGGAAGTGAAAAACCATTTTTCAAATTTACCGAGATAAGTTGCGGATTGTCTGCGCAGGAAACTACAGAAACATAAGGAGAATGGCTAAGGTCTAATTTTGTTAAGGAATTATTATTGCAAAAAACCGACATTAAACCATTAAGTCCTGCCGTTTCAATTATAACGATGTTATTATTCCTGCAATCCAAATGTGATAAATTTTCCAATCCTGATAAATTTAAGACAGAAAACTGATTATAACTGCACATCAGCGTAGTTAGTGAGGGCAAGCCGGCTACGTTTAAAGCCGTAAGCTGATTGGCACTACATTCTATTCTTTCGAGATGGCTGTTTGCAGAAAAATCGAGGTTTGTCAGCGTGTTACTATGGCAGCTCAGGCTGACCAATTCCGGGAATGGTGAAAGATTTAAAGAGGTTAATCCCATTGCATTGCATGACAACTCTTTAAGTGAAGTCAGAGAAGAAATATTCAACGATGCAAGACCGGGATTATACGAATAATCCAGTCTTTCCAGATTACCCAAAGATGCCAGATTCAATGTAGAAAGCTGGCTCAAGCTACAATCCAATGATTTTAAATTCACCAATCCGTTAAGATTCAAACTCGTAAGCCCCGTAACACTACAATCCAGCTCAATCAGGTTTGTAGCCGGCGATAAATCCAGTGTTGTCAGGCTATTTCTTCCACATCTTAGCACTTTTAATGCAGTCAATCCGGTTAAATTGAGCGAAGTCAAATTACCACTCCCCATTACCCTGCAATCCAGATGTTTCAGGTTGACCAGTCCGTTCAGGTTTAATGAAGAAATCTGGTTTTCAGAACAATCAACATATTCAAGATAAGGGTTATTTGAAAGATTGAGCTCATTTATTGAATTGTGATAACATTCAAGGATTTTCAGGTTGGAAAAATGATTAATTCCCTGAAGAGAAGAAATATCTGAAGCGGAAACATTCAGTTCTACGACTCTAACGGCTTCACTAAGTTGAATTTCGCCATCATTATTCAGGTCAATACGTATAGGAGTTCCGTTGCCGTCTTTTGCTATCCGATTGGAAACATCAGCAGCCAACAATTTGCTTTTAAAAGATGGGTCTAAGATATCTACGTTCTGCGCATAGCTGAACCCGTATAAGAACAACAGCCCATAAAGTAATAATCTTTTCATATAACCATCATTTTTTTCATAATAATAACCTCCAAATATAATAAAGTAGGAGCCACAAAAAGAAATTATTTAGAATTTTAGCATTTCGGGCTAGAATTCGCTAAATCATTTTCAGCAATTCATGCAATCTTTCTTTTTTCCTTTGTGATATCGGAAGTTTGCTATTATCGGCCATAATGACATAACCTCCGTCTTTTTTGATGTAGGATTTGAGGCAGGAAAGATTGATCAGATGGGACTGATGGATTCTTTCGAAGCCATGCTCTGCCAATAATTCCTCGTATTCTTTTAGTGTTTTTGAAATCAAAATCGGCTTGCCGTTCTTAATATAAAACTTGGTATAATTGTCTTCAGACTCACAGCGAATAATATCGCTGACTTCCAACAGGTGAATTCCGTCGGAAGTAGAAAGCGCTATTCTTTTAAAATTATCGACTTTCTTTCTTATATTTTCCAAAAGCAGGTCGATGTGCGCGTAATTATCATTCTTTTCTAAAGTGCTTTTTATTTTTTCTATAACTTTTTCCAATTCTTCCGGGTCTACAGGCTTTAAAAGGAAATCCAAAGCACTGAATCGGAATGCCTTGATAGCATATTCTTCATGGGCTGTGATAAAGACAATATGCGAAGAAGACTTGCCATTTTTTTGCGCCAGATTTTCGAGAATGTCAAAACCTGTACCATCTGTAAGCTGTATGTCGAGAAAAACCACCTGAGGTTTAAGGCTGTCCATAACCTTGATACCTGTTTTCACGCTGTCAGCTTCTCCTAAAATTTTAATTTCAGGCGCATAGCGACTCAACAGGCTTTTCATTCCTTTTCTCAGGTTGCTGTCATCATCTATCAATACTGCTGTAATCATACTTATTTAATATATTGTATAGGCAGGTGAAGGACTACTTCCGTACCAACCGGATTTCCATTTTCGTCTTTCAGTTCCTTTATTTCTACTTTTGATGTTTTTGAGGTAACCGCCTCCATCATTTCAAGCCGTTTCCGGGTTATATCCAAAGCCATCGATTTATGAATTGAAACCGAAGCTGCTTTTAACTCCTGCGACTTTTCAAAACCTATCCCGTTATCGACAATTGTACATATCAGGCTTTCTTCTTTTAGCGAGAAATCAATATCGATTTTTCCGACTTCTTTTTTAGGAATCAAACCGTGGATAATTGCATTTTCCACAAAAGGCTGCAATAATAGCGGTGGCAGTGCCATATCGTCTTCTATCAGGTCACTTTTGGTGATGCTGAAATTAAACATTTTATCGGAACGTAGCTGCTCCAGCTCCAAATAATTTTGCAGGCTTTCAATTTCCTTATCAATCGGGATAAGCGATTCTTTAGAATACTCCAATGTAAGCCGCATCAATTTTGAAAATTTGGAGAGGTATTTTATAGCTGAATCCGTACCGTTTTGTACAATAAAGCTTGAAATAGAACCCAGGCAATTAAATACAAAATGCGGATTCATCTGAAGGTGCAGTGCTTTTTGCTCGTATTCTGCCAATTCCTTCTGCAAGGTTAGTGTTTTTTTGAGCTGCATCCTGTTATAAATCAGAAAAATAATTCCAAAAACCAGGATTACGAATAAAGCTCCAAAAATGGCCTGCAGTTGGTATCTTTTATTTTGTTCCTTAAAAAGCAATTCTCTTTTTTCATGAGCCTCTTGCTGCATGGTTTGCTTTTTTTCAAAATCAAAATTCATTTCAGCCTGGACGCTTTTCCTGATATTTTCATGGCTAACCAGACTGTCTCTTGCAATATTATAATATTTATAATGCTCTAACGCCAGGTCCGGTTTGTTTTGCTTTTCATAAATCGAACTGATGAGTTTTTCGGAATTCATGACCTGTTCCAATACATCCAGTTCTTTAGCAAGTTTTAAAGCACTGACTGCATTAGCCATTGCTTCATTATATTGTTTCTGGCTATAATAAAAATTGCCCAAGTGCGAATAGGTATCTGAAATACCAAATTTATCGTCTATAGATTTGAACTGAGCAACGGCTTTTTCCCAGCTTTCTGTCGCTTTAGGCAAGTTGCCTGTTTGCCAATAATAGGAACCCAGATTGTTGTATAATTCTCCCAGTCCTCTGGCATCGCTGCTTTTATCGAAGGTATTTTTTGATTTGGTATAATACTCAAAAGCTTTGGAATAATTTTTCTGTCTTAGATAGATATTACCAATATTGGTGGTAGTGATACCTACGGTCATATCTCCCGCTTTTTCCTGAAGTTTCTGGGCTCTGGTAAAATAATCCAATGCCTTGAAATCTTCTTTCAGGGCCTGATATACTATACCAATATTATTGTAGATACGGGCCGTTCTTGCCCCGTCTTTCATTTCTTCATAAATCCTGACCGCTTTCAGGTGGTATTGCAAAGCTTTGGCATAGTTACTTTGTTCCGAAAAGACTATCCCTATACTTCCATAAGCGCGGGCAAGTCCGTTTTTTATCTTGGAACTATTTTTAAGGTCGGTTACCAGATCGGCTTCAAATATTTCCTGTGCATTTGAAAAATTATCCAATGCCAATGAATAGTTTCCGAGAATTACATTTACATTTCCTAAATTCAGACAGGCATTTCCTTCTTCAATCCGATACTTTATTTTTTTGGAGAGTTCCAGTGCTTTATTTGCATACTCACGCATCTGTTTTGGGTCACTGGACATGTATTCTGATGCGATTGCATTGAGCAGTTCGGCCTTATCAATATCGTTTTTTGTATGGTTTAAAACGTTTTTCAGGCTGTCTATCGTCTTTTCCTGCGAATAGGAAAGAACGCAAAACAGCATAAAAAAGCAGATCACAAAGGATTTCATATTCATTCCAAAAACGTTTTATCTTTAAGATTCCGGCACATCAATTGGCATGATGCGCAATTAACAAAAATAACATTCTATTTCCCGAATATAGTCAAAACTTAGAATTTGACGGTTTTAATTTAGAATTTGATTTTATAAAAAAACCCTTTCGGAATATACATCCAAAAGGGTTTTAATTATTTAAAGATAGCTAAATTATTTAATCTTGAAAGCTTTTTCACCAGGGAAATAGGCCGTACTTCCTAATTCTTCCTCAATACGAAGTAATTGGTTGTATTTTGCCATACGGTCAGAACGCGATGCTGAACCTGTTTTTATTTGTCCACAGTTCAAAGCTACCGCCAAATCTGCAATCGTATTGTCTTCTGTTTCTCCGGAACGGTGCGACATTACTGATGTGTATCCGGCATTGTGTGCCATATTTACTGCAGCAATGGTTTCAGTTAACGTACCAATCTGGTTTACTTTTACTAAAATTGAATTTGCAATTCCCTTGTCGATTCCTTTTTTAAGACGCTCAACATTGGTTACAAACAAATCATCTCCTACAAGCTGTACTTTATCCCCTATTAATTCTGTAAGATATTTCCAACCGTCCCAATCATTTTCCTGCATACCGTCTTCAATCGAAATAATTGGATATTTTGATGCCAGTTCAGCCAAATATTCCGCCTGTTCTTTTGAAGAACGGACTTTCCCTGTTTCACCTTCAAACTTCTTGTAATCGTAATTTCCGTTTACATAAAATTCTGAGGCAGCACAGTCTAAAGCAATCTTAATATCTTCACCAAAAACATAACCTGCGTTTTCAACCGCCTTTTTAATTGAATCCAATGCGTCTTCTGTTCCACCAGCCAAATTTGGAGCAAAACCACCTTCATCGCCTACCGCAGTACTCAATCCTCTATCGTGCAATACTTTTTTCAGATGGTGAAAAACCTCTGTCCCCATTTGCATTGCTTGTGTAAACGTTTTTGCTTTTACCGGCATAATCATAAATTCCTGAAAAGCGATTGGAGCATCCGAGTGCGAACCTCCGTTGATGATATTCATCATAGGAACCGGAAGCGTATTACCTGAAACACCTCCAACATAACGATACAACGGCAAGCCCAATTCATTTGCAGCCGCTTTGGCAACCGCCAAAGAAACCCCAAGAATAGCATTAGCACCCAGGTTTGACTTATTAGGAGTGCCATCCAATTCAATCATTCTCTGATCGATCAGGTTTTGCTCGAAAACAGAATTCCCTAATAATTCTTCGGCAATTTT
Organism: Flavobacterium sp. Leaf359; assembly: GCF_001423985.1. Lineage (NCBI taxonomy): Bacteria > Pseudomonadati > Bacteroidota > Flavobacteriia > Flavobacteriales > Flavobacteriaceae > Flavobacterium > Flavobacterium sp. Leaf359. The sequence continues at coordinate 180,412 of NZ_LMPW01000011.1, forward strand.
AATATTTACATTTTCCACCGCTTTCATAACTCCTTTACCCATAAATGCTTTACCTCCATCACGAAGCTCTACGGCCTCATGTTCTCCGGTTGAAGCTCCTGACGGTACGGCAGCCCTACCCAAAATTCCATGTTCTGTTACTACATCAACTTCAATAGTTGGATTTCCTCTGGAATCAAGGATTTGCCTTGCGTGGATTTTAATAATTCTGCTCATTATTAATTGTTTATTTGTTATTATTTGGTTGTTTTTCTGAATAGAACACAAATTTAAGGATTTTAAAATCCGAAATCTTTTATTTTTTAAAAACTTATAAACGCAAACGTTTTAGCATTTGTTATTTATTTTCTCACAACTCTTTCCTTCACATAACAGTATTTTTCGCCCTACTATTTCATCCTGTAATTCTGGCATAGAAAAAATTAAGAATCTGCATAAGATTTTTTCTTGTCAGATTTGTTAATACAACTCTAGAACACTTTTTCAAATTCTAATTCAAAACCGCTAAATTCTAATTAGTTTTTGTTTTTTTGCGCAAATACGCCGAAATTCAGGCGCTATTAATCAAACAACTAACTAATGAAAAAAAATCTATTTTTTTGGGCATTACTTGCCTTTTATTGTCATGCCTATGCACAGGCTCCCAGCAATGATGACTGTGCCAATGCCACTTCTCTAACCGTTAATACCAACTTGTCCTGCACATCGAAAACTGCCGGAACATTAGCAGGCGCTACAGACTCCGGAATCGAAGCAGATACCGGTACTGCCGATGATGATGTGTGGTATAGCTTCGTTGCAACAGCAACAACACACAAAATCAGCCTATTAAATGTAGAAGGTGATGACACCGATTTAGCCCATGAGGTCATGAGCGGAACTTGCGGAACATTAAACATCCTGAGTTCCAGGGATCCTAACACAAGTGTTGTTTCCGGATTGACAATTGGAACTACGTATTATGTAAGGGTTTACAGTTATTACGATGACGCTGTCACAACAACATTTGATATTTGTGTAGGCACTTTACCAGCGTTAACAAATGATGAATGTACAAATGCCGTAGTTTTAACACCTAATTCAGGCCTGACCTGCGCTTCTGTCGTTACAGGAGTTTTGGCTGGCGCTACCGATTCTGGCGTTAGCACGGAAACGGGAACTGCAGACGACGATGTATGGTATCGCTTTGTAGCTACAGCAACATCTCACAAAATTTCACTTTTAAACATTGATGGCAACGCAACCGATTTGGTACACGAAGTAATGGATGGCACTTGTAGCTCCTTGAACATATTGAGTTCCAGCGATCCTGAATCTAGTCTTGTTAGCGGTTTAACCGTTGGCAGTACTTATTATGTGAGAGTGTTTTCATACGGATCGAGTCCGGCATTGACTACTTTCGACATCTGTATAACTACTGTACCGGAATTAACCAATGACGAATGTACAACTGCAATTTCTTTGACTGTAAATCCGGCCAATACACCATGTGCTTCTGTAACACCAGGAACACTTATTGGCGCTACAGATTCTGGAATTTCAACCAGTACAGGAACTGCAGATGATGACGTATGGTATAGTTTTGTAGCTACTGCTACTTCTCACAGAATAAAATTAATTGACAGCAGTGGAGACAATACGGATTTGGTTCACGAAGTAATGGACGGCGTTTGCGGTTCATTGGTTGTACTAAACTCAAGCGATCCTGATTCAAGCCTTGTTAGCGGCCTTACCGTAGGCACTACTTATTACGTAAGAGTATTCAGTTACGGAAGTAGTCCTTCGGAATCGACAACCTTTAACATCTGCGTAAGCGTTCCACCGGCCGCACCTGCTAACGACGATTGTGCTAATGCAATAGCCGTTCAAGTAAACACAAACGATTCATGTACTTTAAAAACCGCAGGAACACTGGTTAGCGCTACTAATTCAAATGAAAGCGAATCAAGTGTTGGTAATTCAAATGATGACGTTTGGTACACCTTTGTAGCCACCTCGACTGCACACAGAATTAAGCTGTTAAATATAAACGGCGATATTACTGACCTTGTACACGAAGTATTTCAGGGAACTTGTGGTGGCCAGCTTATAAGCTTACACGCAAGCGATCCTGAATCAAGTCTTGTTACCGGACTAACAGTTGGAACTACTTATTACCTTAGAGTATTCACTTACAGTTCTGCCGCCGCCGAATCAACTACTTTTAACCTTTGTATCAGCGTTCCGCCAGCAGCACCAGCTAACGACGAATGTGCCGGAGCCGTTGCTCTGACAGTAAACCCTGATTTCAACTGTACATCTACAACTGCGGGTACATTGGCAAGCGCTACAAATTCTGGTATCGAAGCCGATACAGGAACAGCAGATGATGATGTGTGGTATAGCTTCGTAGCTACAGCTGCTACCCACAAAATAACACTTACAAACGTTGAGGGCGACCAGACCGATTTGGTACATGAAGTATTAGACGGCACATGTGCAGGATTAAACATTTTAAACTCAAGCGATAATGATGAAAGTACAGTTTCCGGATTAACTGTTGGCACGACTTATTATGTAAGGGTGTTTACTTACGGAAGTACTGCTTCAGAATCAACAACTTTTGATATTTGTATAGGAACATTTCCACCGGCTCCCGCGAATGATGAATGTGCCGGCGCTATTGCTTTAACTGTCAACTCTGATCTTAACTGTACAACTGTAACTTCAGGAACATTGGTAAGCGCTACGGATTCCGGAATTGAAACGGATACAGGAGAGGCAGATGATGACGTATGGTACAGTTTTATAGCTACTGCAACATCTCACAAAATAAATCTTATAAATGTAGAAGGAGACGAAACAGATTTAGTACACGAAGTGTTTGAAGGCACTTGCGGTACATTGTCTTTATTATACTCGAGTGATAGCGATTCAAGTTTCGCTACAGACCTGACTGTTGGCACTACTTATTATGTTAGAGTATACAGTTATTACTCTGATACACCGGAATCAACAACTTTTGACATTTGCATTGGTTCTCAGCCTGCTCCACCGGCAAATGATGACTGTACTAATGCAATCGCTCTTACTGTAAATGCAGACGCATCCTGTGCTTCTACAACGGCAGGTACAATTGCCGGTGCTACGGATTCGGGAGAATCGGAAAGCAGTGTTGGAACAGCAGACGATGATGTTTGGTATACTTTTGTAGCGACGGCAACTTCACATAGAGTGACACTTCTGAACGTAGAAGGAGATCCATCAGACCTTGTTCATGAAGTTTTTGAAGGAACATGTGGAGGACAATTGATAAGCATATCTATCAGCGATCCTGATACAAGTGTGGTTAGCGGATTAACCGTTGGTACTACTTACTATTTAAGAGTATTCAGTTATAGTAGTGATGAAATTGGATCTACCAATTTTGATATTTGTGTTGGTACTACACCTCCACCACCTGCAAATGATGATTGTGCAAATGCCATCACTTTGACTGCTGCCACAACATATGCCGGCGGAGCTGTGAATTCAACTGTAGCAGGCGCTACAGATTCTTCTCTTTCAGCCACTATTCCGGATCCGGAATGTGCCAGTTATGAAGGCGGTGATGTTTGGTATAAAGTAGTTATTCCTGCAGACGGAAAATTAACCATTGAAACCGGCAATCCAGTAGGGTCAAGCGTTACCGGCTTTGATTCCGGGTTGGCAATTTATTCAGGCACTTGCGATGCTTTAGAATTAATCGAATGTAATGACGATGGTGGCAGTGCAAATTATTCAAAAATCAACCTGACCGGAAGAACAGCAGGAGAAACAGTTTATATCAGAGTGTGGGAATACGGTAACGATGAAGAAGAAGCATTCTCAATCTCTGCCTGGAGCCCAACATTAAGTGTACCGGGATTCAACAACGCTAATTTCAAAGCTTATCCGAACCCTGTTAGCAATATTTTGAACCTATCTTACGACCAAAACATTTCAGACGTAAGCATCTTTAACTTATTAGGTCAAAATGTGGTTTCAAAAACAATCAATGACACTAATGGTACAATCGACATGTCTAACTTGCCGGCTGGTTCTTATTTAGTAAAAGTAACTGCTGAAGGACAAACTAAAACCATTAAGGTGATTAAGCAATAATCTGGAAACAGATTTCAAAATAAAAGAGCCACTGTAAAGTGGCTCTTTTTTATTTATATCGTTTTTGTGCGTGGTATTGCTAGTATAAAATTTAGTCATTATATCCACAACGAAAATCTTCAAGCGTCTTTTTTTATTAACTCTTGCATTCCATAAAAGTTAATAGCCTTTTGCTTTAAGGAATTAGTACTCCATTCTTCCCAAATATTTGTATAAGGATTGTAACCACATTTTAAAGGTTTTGAATACATATTATCCGGATCTTCTATATAGGCGCGACAATCTGTGCATATATGACGAAATTCACAATCTTTACATACTTCTATTTGATCTTTTGTAATGTTCCAATATTTTTTAAATTCAGTATGGTCTAAAGTTACCATAAGACTATTCTCTTTTACATTTCCGAAATTTTGCTTTATTGCTGGGCAATTTTTAATATTTCCATCTTTATCAATTGCTATTTTTTTATGGAGACACGAATTATAATTTAAAGATTCTAAAACCTTTGGCTTATTCACATTTTCAAAATCTTTTTTATTAACTGTTCCACAATGCATAAAATTATAAATCGGATAATTAACCCATTCAACATTATATGAAAACTCATCAGTTACTGGCCGAATATTTTTTTTACTATCGTGAAATATGATTTTTGAAATTATTTGGCTATTTTTTTCTTCCCTTTCAATAAAATCAAATATTTCTCTTGAAAATTTCAAAACTAACTCTAAGCCCTTTAACCTTAATTCGCTGGCAAAAGCTAATATTTTTTTTAAGCTCTTTACATCAATATAATCATATGAAATAAACTGGAAATTTTTGCAAAACAACTTTTCAATGCTTTTAAAAACTATTTCTATATTATTAATATTGTATTCTGAAATCTCAATAATAGCATTACTAATAAAATTTGGCATCTCAAAATTCAAATCCATGTCTATAAAAAGATCAAATTCTTCATAACTAGTGATTATCCCCAAATCATTCTGAAGCATATAATCTATATACTGATTTATAACCCTCCTATTCTGTTCTCCATACAATACAACAACTTCTTCAATAGATAATTTGCTATTTAAACAACTAAATATTTCTTCTAACTCATTTGGAATAACTATATAATTTTCTCTTTGTATGTCAACAATTATGCTTCTATTCATACCTTTGACAATAATACAATTAGTAAAAGTTTTAAAATATTTATCCTCCCCCATTTCTTAAAACCTGCTTATTTTTTTATAAAACTCTAAATTTTCAAAAAGCATTTCAGTACGCCTTTCTTCAGCATGTTTTTTTCCAGGCTTATTTTTCCTAACAATTATCAAATCATTATATGACAATGGAAGTTTATCTTTATTTTCAATGATATAATCTTCAATTTTTTCGATATTCATACACTAAATAATTGGCTATTTTTTTTTCTAAATTATAATTACACGGAAAGGATGTCATTCCAAACTGACCTACTGGATTTACTTCTAAAAACACATATTCATTTTTTTTTGTTACTATCATGTCTATAGAGCCGCAGTTTAAATCTACTCTTTTCATTAAAGCATTTAGTTTTACTTCTATAACTTTGGGTAATCGAAAAGGTACTTTTCTATTCGGTTTTTTTTTATTATAATTTCTAAAATCTAAAGAAGTTTGTTCATCCTTCTGAGAAAGAATTGCCATTGGGTAAAACTCACCATCTAAATAAAAAATTCTTAATTCAAATTTTTTTTCTATTTTAACTTGGACTAACGATGGGAAAAAGAAGTCATTATTAATTTCATCCATTTTCAGCAATGTAGTATAATTATATATAGTAAAATCTTCGAACACCTGCATTGCACTTCCACTTATAGTTTTTGTAATATATTGAATATCTTTTGATAGCTTATTTTTAAGTGCTGGCAAGGAAGAAAAAACATATTCCTCTGGAGTCTTTATATCTAATATATTAGCAATTTTGTTGACGATTAACTTATTAACATTTGCTTTATTTATTGAGTTTAGGTGTGTTTTTTGTTGCAATACATAATAAATATAATCCACACAATCTGTAAATTCTGTCAGTAAAAACTCATTCAATTCTAAAATTGATGTTGGAATGAATTTAACATTCAAATAACCTCTCCTAAACCAAAAACTTTTAATATCACTTATATTAAAATTATAACTTTTAGATTTAAAATTAATGTCATCACCAATAAAATTCAATTTGAATTCATCTTCTTTTGTTATTTTTACCCATCTAACACCATAAAACTCTAACCATTCAATAACTTCAATTGTGGATAAATCATTATCCTCCGATAAAATTAAAACCATAGCATGAATAATAAAACAAAAGGTTGCTTAGAGCAACCTTTATTTTTAAGTACAGCATTCCGTATAGATATTCTCTATAGGAGACACCTTCCAACGATCCCAAACAATGCTACCGTCAGTCATTACACGACCTGTTCTGGCAACCCTATTTCTATCCGGCTTATCATTTTCGCATGTATTTTCATAATAAGATTGCTCTACGCCGCCTTTAATTACGGACAATCCATTTTTATCAAGACCAAATCCCTGTCTTTCAAACTCTTCTAATGTTTTTAACTTCTTCATATATACTATTATTTATTAATAATTTTATCAAAACGCCATTGCTGATACCCTAATTTTGGGAGCCCTATTGTTCTCCTTAACGAATCTGCTTTTTTATGATCAAATTTTGCTTTAGTTGGAAATGAATAATAATACTGTTCTTCCTTTCCATTTTCTGCCTTTGATTTCGAAATCATATTTTTATCATATATGCTTGAGTAATCAGTTGGGGCACACTTTCCTTCTATAACCATTTTTTTTAATAATGGGAGATATTTTTCTTTGACTTCGCTATCTTGATGTAAAAGAAGTACATTAACATCAATAGGTCTATCATCATACCAATTAATTGAACCTATCACAATATAATTAGGGTAGCCATAAGTAGCAATAATATCTTCAAGCTCTGCCTTATGTTTTTTTTGCAAAAAATCTATTTTATCTCTGTCATAGTTATCCCTGGCCTCTTAATCTTCATAATACATAATCTTTAATCTTTCTCTCAATTGTGTATTTATTGACTCTCCGTATTTATTTTTAAAAAGCTTAATCTCATCAATTTTAAATCCTGAAATTTGCTGAACCCTTTCCGTTATTTCATACGAATTGGGATGAGAACTCCGAATATCTCCAAAATTTTCATAAGAATACTTCACTTTCTCTTTCAAATTTTTAATATTCCCGCTCATCACTGCTGCCCCCAAGTAATTTCCATATTCAGAATAATTTTCCATATTTAAAGGCTTAAATTTTTTAAATAGGCTATCCAAAATCTCATAGCTTCTTTGATAATTATCTGTCAAATACAAACTGTCTGCTTCATAGACCTTTAAATAATAAGGGATATAATTTAATTCCTGTTTTGGATTTGTAATTAAATCCCTTTTTTGTACACAAGAAAAAACGATTATACATGTAAATACTAAAATATTTTGAAAATTTAATTTCATAATTCATTTAAAGTTTAACACAATATTAAAAGATATTATCAAAAATCCTTATTCCTATGAGGAATAGTTAAAAAAAAATTGTATAATTGTGTACTCCCAATAAATTTTTTGTCTTGAAAAAATAAGAATAAAAAAATGAATTTAGGGATACTAGTATATAATAATATTCACAAAGCACGTCTAAAGAAGAGATTTACTCAGGAATATATGGCGGATCAGCTTTCTATTTCACAGGCACATTATAGCAAAATTGAAAAAGGTTTGAAAAAACTAACACTCGATCGGATAATTCAAATTGCTCATATCCTAGAGATAGACCCAAAAACTCTTTTTGATCCAATCTAAAACACTTTTTATCACAAGAAGCTTTCATTCTGAAAACAGAATTCTATGTAAGAAAAAGAGCCACTAAATAGTGGCTCTTTTTTTATTCTGATTTATTTTTATTTTGTTACACAGCTTTTGATATTCTCAATAAACTGGTCGAACAAATAAGATGAATCATGTGGTCCCGGGCTTGCTTCCGGGTGATACTGTACTGAAAAGCAATTTTTATTTTTCATTCGCATACCGGCAACGGTTCCGTCATTAATATGAAGATGGGTTATTTCCAAATCCGGATGTTTTTCCAACGCTTCACGATTTACCGCAAATCCGTGGTTCTGCGAAGTTATTTCTCCTTTTCCCGTAATAACATTCATTACCGGATGGTTTATCCCTCTGTGGCCGTTAAACATCTTATAGGTTGGGATTCCGTTAGCTAGAGCCAAAACCTGATGTCCAAGACAGATTCCAAAAACAGGATCATCATTGGATAAAATTTTCTTTGCTATTTCTATAGCTCCAAAAAGAGGATCGGGATCACCAGGACCATTGGAAAGGAAAAATCCATCAGGATTAAAAGCTTTCATCTCTTCATAGGTCGCATCAAAAGGGAAAACTTTTATATAACAATCTCTTTTGGCAAGATTTCGCAATATATTTTTCTTGATTCCCAAATCCAATGCTGCAATTTTATAAGTAGCCTTTTCTTCTCCAACAAAGTAAGGTGCTTTGGTAGAAACTTTGGAAGCCAATTCCAATCCTTCCATATTTGGCACTTTTGCCAGCAATTCTTTTAATTCATCGATAGATTTTCCATCTGTAGAAATTACGGCATTCATGGCACCATTGTCACGAATATAACTTACCAGAGCTCTTGTATCTACATCAGAAATGCAAATTAAATTCTGCTTCTTAAAATAATCTTCAAGACTACCGGAAGAATTGGCACGCGAATAATTAAAAGAAAAGTTTTTGCAGACTAATCCTGAAATCATGATCTGATCGGATTCTACATCTTCTTCATTCACTCCATAATTACCAATATGGGCATTTGTTGCCACCATAATTTGGCCAAAATAGGACGGGTCTGTAAAAATTTCCTGATAGCCTGTCATTCCTGTATTAAAGCAGACTTCGCCAAAAGTAGTTCCTTCTATACCTATAGATTTCCCGTAAAAGATGGTTCCGTCACTAAGAAGGAGAATTGCTTTTTGTCGTGTTGTGTATTTCATTTTTTATTGTTGTGTTGTGTAGTTATGGAATGCGGTTGCAAATTTAATTCAATTTTAGAGTTTCTAAAAATTTATTTCTCGATAGACCTTTTTCAAAACGGCAAAAAAAA
>NZ_LMPW01000011.1:189771-300699 GCF_001423985.1 Flavobacterium sp. Leaf359
TTCAGCAGCATCAGTAGAAGTTTCTGCAGCCGGTGCAGCTGGAGTTTCAGCTTTTGGAGCCTCTTCGACAGCAGTTTCTTCTGCTTTCTTAGTAGACTTACCACCACGACGGCTTTTCGCTTTTTTAACTTCTTTTTTACCTCCGTTGTATAGTTCGTTGAAATCAACTAGTTCGATCATCGCCATATCAGCGTTATCTCCTAAACGATTTCCAAGTTTGATGATACGAGTGTATCCACCTGGACGATCTCCAACTTTTGCAGCAACATCTCTGAAAAGGTCAGTTACAGCATACTTATTTTTAAGGTAAGAAAAAACAATACGTCTGTTGTGAGTAGTGTCTTCTTTTGATTTAGTAATCAAAGGCTCAACATATTGTTTAAGCGCTTTAGCTTTAGCAACAGTAGTGTTAATACGTTTGTGTTCGATTAGAGAACAAGCCATATTAGACAACATAGCTTTTCTGTGCGATGCCTGTCTGCTTAAGTGATTGATTTTTTTTCCGTGTCTCATTGCTATTGAAATTTAATCTCGAACGAATTCGGGATTAGATTATTCTTTATCTAATTTATACTTTGTTAAATCCATTCCGAAATGTAAATTTTTCACTGCAACAAGCTCATCAAGCTCAGTTAATGATTTTTTACCGAAATTACGGAACTTCATTAAGTCATTCTTATTGAAAGATACTAGATCTCCGAGTGTATCAACTTCAGCCGCTTTCAAGCAATTTAAAGCTCTAACAGACAAATCCATATCAACAAGCTTAGTTTTAAGCAATTGTCTCATGTGTAATGATTCTTCATCATAAGATTCTGTCTGAGCGATTTCATCAGCTTCAAGTGTTATTCTTTCATCAGAGAACAGCATGAAATGGTGAATCAAAACTTTAGCAGCTTCAGTAAGAGCATCTTTAGGATTGATAGATCCGTCAGTCTTGATTTCGAAAACTAGTTTTTCGTAATCTGTTTTTTGCTCAACACGGAAGTTTTCGATAGCATATTTCACGTTCTTTACCGGTGTAAAGATAGAATCCGTAAAAATAGTACCGATTGCAGCGTTTTGTTTTTTATTCTCTTCTGCAGGAACGTATCCTCTACCTTTTTCAATAGTCAACTCCATATTCAAGTTAACTTTGCTATCTAAGTTGCAGATAACCAATTCCGGGTTCAATACTTGGAAACCAGAAATAAATTTTTGAAAATCTCCAGCAGTAATCTGGTCTTTACCAGAAATTGAGATAGAAACAGACTCATTGTCTATATCTTCAATCTGACGCTTGAAACGTACTTGTTTAAGATTTAGGATGATTTCTGTAACGTCTTCCACTACTCCTGAAATTGTAGAAAACTCGTGATCTACACCTTCGATACGAACAGATGTTATTGCATATCCTTCTAAAGCGGAAAGCAAGACTCGTCTAAGTGCATTACCAACAGTCAATCCGTAACCAGGTTCCAAAGGTCTGAATTCAAACTTACCTTCGAAATCGGTTGAATCGATCATGATAACTTTATCGGGCTTCTGAAAATTAAATATTGCCATATGTTCGACTAGTGTCTTATTATTTGTTATACAACTCTACGATTAGTTGCTCTTTAATGTTTTCTGGGATTTGAAGTCTCGCTGGAACTGAAACGAAAGTACCTTCTTTAAGGTCGTTGTTCCAAGTAATCCACTCGTAAACGTGACTTGAATTAGATAATGAACGCTCGATAGCTTCTAAAGATTTAGATTTTTCACGAACGGCAACTTTATCTCCAGGTTTCAAGTGATATGAAGGAATGTTTACAACTTCACCGTTAACAGTGATGTGTCTGTGAGAAACGATTTGACGTGCAGCTCTTCTTGATGGAGCGATTCCCATTCTGAAAACTACGTTATCAAGTCTTGCCTCACAAAGTTGTAAAAGAACTTCACCTGTTACTCCTTTAGTAGCAGAAGCTTTTTCGAATAAGTTTCTGAATTGTTTTTCCAAGATTCCATAAGAATACTTAGCTTTTTGCTTTTCCATTAACTGGATAGCGTATTCAGATTTCTTACCTCTTTTTTTAGCCAATCCGTGTTGTCCCGGTGGATAATTTCTTTTTTCGAAGGCTTTGTCATCTCCGAAGATTGCCTCGCCGAATTTACGAGCAATTTTAGTTTTTGGACCAGTATATCTTGCCATTTTAAAAATTAATTAAGGTAGAGATTATGAATTCAGGTCATATCCTCCGATAATCTTAGATTCTACCTAGTTATACTTAAATATTAATTAAACTCTACGTCTTTTTGGAGGACGACATCCGTTGTGTGGCATTGGAGTAACGTCAATGATTTCTGTTACTTCAATTCCGCCGTTATGAATAGAACGGATAGCAGACTCACGTCCGTTTCCTGGTCCTTTTACATAAACTTTCACTTTTTTAAGTCCAGCTTCTAACGCTACTTTGCTGCAATCTTCAGCTGCCATTTGAGCGGCATACGGAGTGTTCTTTTTAGAACCTCTGAATCCCATCTTACCTGCAGAAGACCAAGAAATAACTTCACCTTTTTTGTTAGTCAAAGAGATGATGATGTTGTTAAAAGTTGCATTAATATGAGCTTCGCCTGTTGATTCAACGATAACTTTACGTTTTTTTGTACTTGCCTTAGCCATACTACTTATTATTTAGTTGCCTTTTTCTTGTTAGCAACAGTTTTTCTTTTACCTTTTCTAGTTCTAGAGTTGTTTTTAGTTCTTTGTCCTCTTAATGGAAGACCAGATCTGTGACGAATTCCTCTATAACATCCGATATCCATCAAACGTTTGATGTTCAATGAAATTTCAGAACGTAATTCACCTTCAATTTTGAAGTAGGAAACAGCCTCACGGATAGCTCCGATTTCATCATCATTCCAATCTTGAACTTTAGTATCCTGGCTAACTTGAGCTTTTTCTAAAATCTCAATAGCTCTGCTTTTTCCTATCCCGAAGATATAAGTTAAAGCGATAACTCCTCTTTTGTTTTTAGGTATATCTACCCCTGCTATTCTTGCCATAACTATCCTTGTCTTTGTTTAAATCTAGGATTCTTTTTATTAATAACGTACAATCTTCCTTTTCTTCGTACGATGATGCACTCGGCACTTCTTTTTTTAACTGATGCTCTTACTTTCATTTTAATAGCTTTAGTATCTATAAGTAATTCTTGCTTTTGACAAATCGTAAGGGCTCATTTCCAGCTTCACTTTATCGCCAGGCAATAATTTGATGTAATGCATGCGCATTTTCCCAGAGATGTGAGCTATTACAATATGTCCATTTTCTAACTCTACACGGAACATCGCATTTGATAATGCTTCGATGATGGATCCGTCTTGTTCTATTGCTGATTGTTTTGCCATAAAAATTAAGCTACTGCTTTTCTATTTTTACCACTTTTCATCAAACCATCGTAATGCTTGTTCAACAAATAAGAATTAATTTGCTGGATAGTATCACTTGCAACTCCAACCATAATCAATAACGATGTACCTCCGTAAAACAAAGCCCAGGATGGTTGTACATTCAAAATAGTTACAACGATTGCCGGGAACACGGCGATCAAAGCAAGAAATAATGAACCTGGGAATGTGATGTAAGACATAATCTTATCTAAGAATTCTGAAGTTTCAGCACCAGGTTTGATTCCTGGGATAAAACCGCCACTTCTTTTCAAATCATCTGCCATTTTATTTGTAGGTACTGTAATTGCGGTGTAAAAGTAAGTAAAAACTATGATTAACAAGGCGAAAACCAAGTTATACTGCCATCCAAAAATATTCTGGAAAGCTGTACTAACTGAAGTAGCTGTTTCTGAGCTAGATAAACCAGCCAAAGCTGCAGGAATGAACATAATTGCCTGAGCAAAGATGATTGGCATAACTCCGGAAGCATTCAGCTTCAGAGGAATCCATTGTCTGTTTCCTGCCTGTTCGAATTCACCTGATACCGTACGGCGTGCATACTGTACCGGAATTTTTCGAACCGCCATAACTAATAGAACACAAGCTACGATGACGAGCAACCAAATTATTACTTCGAAAACCAAAAGCATTGGACCACCGTTATTGTTTGTTACTCTGGTAGAGAATTCCTGGATGAATGCTTGTGGCATTCTCGCAATAATACCCACCATAATCAATAACGATATACCGTTTCCGATTCCTTTATCTGTAATTTTTTCTCCAAGCCACATCGCGAAGATAGTACCTGAAACAAGTATTACAACAGACAGGAACTGAAATGCAAAAGGTGAGATCAATCCTGGGTTCACATTAGAAAGGAAAGCTTCTCCCGGTAAAGTTCTGTAAAGGTTGAAAATATAACCCGGAGCCTGAACCAACGTAATTACGATAGTCAACCAACGTGTGATTTGATTCATTTTCTTTCTTCCGCTTTCACCGTCTTTTTGTAGCTTTTGAAGGTAAGGCACAGCAATACCCATCAATTGAACTACGATAGATGCAGAGATGTATGGCATGATACCTAATGCAAATACAGATGCCTGCGAAAACGCACCACCTGTAAATACATCGATTAACCATCCGATTCCTTCTTTTGTTTGATCAGTAAGTCCATGTAACTTAGTCGCATCAATCCCTGGAAGCGTTACTTGTGCTCCAAAACGATACACCAATAACAATCCAAGAGTAACTAAAATTCTGTTTTTTAGCTCTTCAATCTTCCAAACATTGCTTAACGATTCTATAAACTTCTTCATCTTGATTATTAAGGATTACAAAGTTACAGCTTCTCCTCCGGCAGCTTCGATAGCAGCTTTTGCAGTAGCAGTAAATTTATGTGCGGTTACCTTTAATTTAGCTTTTAATTCACCTCTACCCAAAATCTTTACGATTTCGTTTTTAGTTGCCAAACGGTTAGCTACGAAAACTGTCATATCAACAGTGTTATCTGTAACAATGCCATTATCAACCAAAGCTTGAAGCGTATCAAGGTTTACACCTTCGTATTCTTTACGATTGATGTTTTTAAAACCAAATTTAGGCACACGTCTTTGAAGTGGCATCTGACCTCCTTCAAAACCAATCTTTTTAGAGTAACCAGAACGAGACTTAGCTCCTTTGTGACCTCTTGCAGAAGTACCACCTTTTCCAGAACCTTCTCCTCTACCTAATCTTTTGTTTTGATTGTGTGTTGAGCCTTCAGCTGGCTGTAAGTTACTTAAATTCATAACTATAATTTGTTATTTAGCTTCTTCAACAGAAACTAAGTGTTTTACTTTGTTTATCATCCCAAGGATAGCAGGATTTGACTCATGCTCCACAACTTGTCCCATTTTACGAAGACCTAAAGCTTCAAGACCTCTTTTTTGAGATAGAGGACAGTTGATTTTGCTTCTAACTTGTTTTACTAATAATTTTGCCATTTTTCCTTGAATTAACCTTTAAAAACTTTCTCCAAAGAAACACCTCTCTGTTTTGCAACAGTATAAGCGCTTCTCATTTGCAATAAAGCATCAAAAGTTGCTTTTACCACGTTATGAGGGTTTGAAGAACCTTGAGATTTTGATAATACGTCGTGAATACCTACTGATTCAAGAACTGAACGAACAGCTCCACCAGCGATAACTCCTGTACCATGAGATGCAGGCATCAAGAATACACGCGCTCCACCAAATTTACCTTTTTGTTCGTGAGGAACAGTTTTGCTGCTCAATGGAATTTTCACAAGATTTTTCTTTGCGTCTTCTACTGCTTTAGCAATAGCTTCAGAAACATCTTTAGATTTTCCAAGTCCATGTCCAACTACACCGTTCTCGTCACCTACAACTACAATTGCAGAAAATCCGAAAGCTCTACCACCCTTAGTAACTTTAGTTACACGGTTTACACTCACCAAACGGTCCTTTAATTCAAGTCCACTTGGTTTTACTAACTCTACGTTTTTGTATTTATGATACATAATTTCTTAGAATTTAAGTCCAGCCGCTCTAGCGCCTTCTGCTAATGATTTAATACGACCGTGATATAGATATCCGCCTCTATCGAAGGTAACGGTTTCAATTCCGGCTTTCAACGCTTTTTCAGCTACCAGTTTTCCAACTGCTGCTGCAACTTCTACGTTTGTACCTTTAGTATCTACTTCTTTCTCTCTAGAGGAAGCAGCCAATAAAGTAACACCATTTACATCGTCTATGAGCTGTGCATAGATTTCTTTGTTACTTCTGAATACAGAAAGTCTTGGTTTAGCAGCAGTACCGCTTACGATTTTTCTGATTCTGAATTTAATTCTCTGTCTTCTTTCAGATTTTGTTAATGACATAATCTTTTATTTTTAAGCTGATTTACCTGCTTTTCTTCTTAATACTTCACCAACAAACTTAACTCCTTTTCCTTTGTATGGCTCTGGCTTACGGAAACTTCTGATTTTCGCAGCTACCTGTCCTACAAGTTGTTTATCGAAAGATGTTAATTTTACGATTGGGTTCTTACCTTTTTCAGAAACTGTCTCCAATTTTACTTCAGGAGCAATATCCAAAATGATATTGTGTGAAAATCCTAGAGCCAAATCAAGTTTTTGTCCTTGATTAGAAGCTCTGTAACCTACTCCAACCAATTCCAATTCCTTTGTAAAACCTTCAGATACACCAACAATCATGTTATTGATTAACGCTCTGTACAATCCGTGTTTTGCTCTCTCTTCTTTCTGATCAGATGCTCTTTCAACCTGAACTTGACCATCTTCAACTTTTACAGTAACATTAGAATATTCCTGAGTAAGCTGACCTAATTTTCCTTTTACCGTAATCACACCTTCAGCAACTTCAACAGTTACTCCGGCAGGGATTGCGATTGGGTTTTTTCCTATTCTTGACATCTTAATAAGTCGTTTAAAATTAGTATACGTAGCAGATTACCTCTCCACCAATATTCAATTGCTTAGCTTGTTTTCCAGTCATCAAACCTCTTGATGTTGAAACAATAGCAATACCTAATCCGTTAAGGATTCTTGGAAGTTTAGCAGCACCTGCATATTTACGCAAACCTGGTTTACTAATTCTTTGGATATCTTTGATAACCGGCTCTTTAGTATCTTTATCATACTTCAAAGCAATTTTGATTGAACCCTGTACAGAGTTGTCCTCAAACTTGTAGCTCAAGATATATCCTTGATCAAATAAAATCTTTGTGATTTCTTTTTTAAGATTAGAAGCAGGAATTTCAACGACTTTGTGGTTTGCAGCCACAGCGTTTCTAACTCTTGTCAAATAATCCGCAATAGGATCTGTATACATATAATTAAAATTGCGGTTTTGGTATTCGTCCCGGACTCTCCGGTAGAACCTGAAACCATTAAAACTTACTAATTAATCGACAGATAGTTGCCGGTTCGCGGCAAAAATCCGGCAAACTTACAACTATCTGTCGAGAAAACAAAATTTTTGATTTTACCAGCTGGCTTTTTTAACTCCTGGTATCAATCCTTGGTTAGCCATTTCACGGAAAGTTACACGTGAAATACCGAATTGACGCATATACCCTCTAGGTCTTCCAGTCAATTTGCAACGGTTGTGCAAACGAACAGGAGAAGCATTTTTCGGTAATTTTTGTAGGCCTTCATAATCTCCAGCTTCTAATAAAGCTTTTCTTTTTTCAGCATACTTAGCTACCGTTTTTTCTCTTTTTACCTCACGGGCTTTCATTGATTCTTTAGCCATAACTTAATTCTTTTTAAAAGGTAATCCTAATTCTGCTAATAATGACTTCGCTTCTTTATCTGTTTTTGCAGATGTTACAAAGGTAATATCCATACCAGAGATTTTGTTTACTTTGTCAATATCAATTTCTGGGAAAATGATTTGCTCCAAAACTCCAAGGTTGTAATTTCCTCTTCCATCAAAACCAGTAGCTTTGATTCCGCCGAAGTCTCTTACTCGAGGCAATGAAGATGTAATCAATCTGTCTAAGAATTCATACATTCTTTCGCCACGCAAAGTAACTTTTGCACCAATTGGCATTCCTTTTCTCAATTTGAATGACGCTACGTCTTTTTTAGATATAGTCGCTACTGCTTTTTGACCTGTAATTTTAGTCAACTCATCAACTGCATAATCGATAAGTTTTTTATCAGATACTGCAGCACCAACTCCGCGGCTCAAAACGATTTTTTCCAATTTAGGAACTTGCATTACATTTTTGTAACCAAATTCTTCTTTAAGAGCAGAGATAACTCTGTCCTTATACTCTTGTTTTAGTCTAGGTATATAAGCCATCACTATAATACTTGATTAGATTTTTTTGAAAATCTTACTTTCTTATCTCCTTCTACTTTCACACCTGTTCTTGTAGCCTTTTTAGTCTTAGGATCTATAAGAGCAATGTTTGAGATATGAATTGGAGCTTCTTTCTTAACGATACCACCTTGAGGGTTTTTCGCACTTGGCTTCGTGTGTTTTGAAACCATGTTTACACCTTCAACAATCGCTTTATTTTTTTCACGATCAACACGTAAAACCTTACCTTCTGCACCTTTATGGTCGCCAGCGATAACTTTTACTGTATCTCCTGATTTGATTTTTAGCTTTATCATCTTGTAAATAATTAAAGCACTTCTGGTGCTAATGATACAATCTTCATGAATTGTTTCTCACGAAGTTCTCTTGCTACTGGACCAAAAACACGAGTTCCTCTCATTTCTCCTGCAGCATTCAAAAGAACACATGCATTGTCATCGAAACGGATATAAGAACCATCAGCTCTTCTCACTTCTTTTTTGGTACGTACAACAACTGCAGTTGAAACAGCTCCTTTTTTCACGTTTCCGTTTGGAGTTGCATCTTTGATAGATACTACAATCTTGTCACCAACAGAGGCATACCTTCTTTTGGTACCTCCTAAAACACGGATAGTTAAAACTTCTTTAGCTCCTGTGTTATCTGCTACTTTTAGTCTTGATTCTTGTTGTACCATAATTATTTAGCTCTTTCAATGATTTCAACTAGTCTCCAACATTTTGATTTACTTAAAGGACGCGTTTCGCTGATTCTTACAGTATCTCCAATGTTACAGTCGTTTGTTTCGTCGTGTGCTACATATTTCTTAGTTTTCAACACGAACTTACCGTATAACGGGTGTTTTACTTTTTTTGTTTCAGAAACAACAATAGATTTCTCCATTTTGTTGCTAGTAACAACACCTATTCTCTCTTTTCTTAAATTTCTTTTTTCCATCTTTTAGCAGAATACAATTACTGTAACTCTCTTTTGCTTAACTCTGTAGCGATTCTTGCAACTGATCTTCTCAAACTTCTGATTTGAAGCGGGTTTTCAATTGGAGAAATTGCGTGAGCATTTTTTAGGTCGGCATATGTCTTTCTTAATTGACCAAGTTTTTCTTGCAACTCAGCTACAGACAGATCTTTAATTTCTGATTGTTTCATAATAAAAATTGATTATGCTTCGAAATCTCTAGCTACGACAAACTTAGTTTTAACAGGAAGTTTTTGTGCTGCAAGACGCAAAGCTTCTTTTGCAACTGACAAAGGCACACCACCTACCTCAAACATAATTCTTCCGGGTTTAACAACTGCAGCCCAATATTCAACTGCACCTTTACCTTTACCCATACGTACTTCAAGAGGCTTCTTAGTGATTGGTTTATCTGGAAATATTTTAATCCATAATTGTCCTTCTCTTTTCATGTAACGAGTTGCAGCGATACGTGCAGCTTCGATTTGGCGAGAAGTAAGGAACATTCCAGTTTCATGAACAGATTTAATACCAAACATTCCGTTAGAAAGTTCGTGCCCTCTTTGAGAGTTACCTTTCATTCTACCCTTCTGTACCTTGCGGTATTTTGTTCTTTTAGGCTGTAACATTTTTCTTTAATTTAAAAATTTACTTTCTTTTACGTGGGTTTGATTTGCCTGGTCTGTCAGATTTGCCACGAGGAGCATCTCCGCCTTTACCGCTTCCGGCTTGTTTTTTGTCCATTCCAACTAGTGGAGACAAATCTCTCTTGCCGTAAACCTCACCTTTCATGATCCACACTTTGATTCCCATTCTACCGTAAGTAGTATGAGCTTCAGCAAGTGCATAATCAATGTCAGCTCTGAAAGTTGATAGAGGAATTCTACCTTCTTTGAACATTTCTGAACGCGCCATTTCAGCACCATTCAAACGACCTGAAATCATAACTTTCACACCTTCAGCGTTCATACGCATTGCAGCCGCAATAGCCATTTTAATAGCTCTTCTGTATGAAATACGACTTTCGATTTGACGAGCGATACTTGTAGCCACTAAGTAAGCATCAAGCTCCGGTCTTTTAATTTCAAAGATGTTGATTTGAACCTCTTTGTCAGTAATTTTCTTAAGCTCTTCTTTCAACTTGTCTACCTCTTGGCCACCTTTCCCGATAATGATACCAGGTCTGGCAGTAGTGATAGTAACGGTTACAAGCTTCAAAGTTCTCTCGATGATTACTTTTGATACACTAGCTTTTGATAAACGAGCGTGGATATACTTTCTGATTTTGTGATCTTCGGCAAGTTTGTCACCGTAATCATTTCCACCATACCAGTTTGAATCCCATCCTCTGATGATACCAAGTCTGTTTCCAATTGGATTTGTCTTTTGTCCCATCTTATTAATTGCTTTGTGTGTTATCTAATTGTCCCAACACGATAGTTACGTGGTTAGAACGTTTTCTAATTCTGTGTGCACGACCTTGTGGAGCCGGACGAAGTCTTTTCAACATCATTCCACCATCTACTCTGATCTCTTTAACAATCAAGCCTGCTTCAGCTACATTACCTTCGCTGTTTTTCTGCTCCCAGTTATTGATTGCAGACAACAAAAGTTTTTCTAACTTTCTTGAAGCTTCTTTAGAGCTGAATCTTAAAATATTCAAGGCTCTTTCCACTTTCTGACCTCTTACTAGATCTGCTACTAAGCGCATTTTTCTAGGTGAAGTAGGGCAGTTATTCAATTTTGCGAAGGCAACTTGCTTATTAGCTTCTTTGATGCCTTCAGCTCTTTCTCTTTTACGAACTCCCATTGCTCTTCTTATTTTTTACCTTTATTTTTTGCTCCAGCGTGACCTCTAAAAGATCTTGTTGGTGAAAATTCTCCTAATTTATGACCTACCATGTTTTCTGTTACGTAAACTGGTACAAACTGACGACCGTTATGAACTGCGATAGTCTGTCCAACAAAATCTGGAGTAATCATAGAAGCTCTAGACCAAGTCTTTACAACTCCTTTATTACCTTTTTCAATATTTTCTTGAACTTTCTTATCTAATTTATAGTGAACAAAAGGTCCTTTTTTTAATGAACGTGCCATATCTTATTATTTCTTTCTACGTTCTACGATATACTTGTTACTCGGATTTTGCTTAGAACGCGTTCTGTAACCTTTAGCAGGCAACCCTTTTCTTGAACGTGGGTGTCCTCCTGAAGAACGTCCTTCTCCACCACCCATTGGGTGATCAACAGGGTTCATCGCAACTGGTCTTGTTCTAGGTCTTCTACCTAACCATCTAGATCTACCTGCTTTACCAGATACTACTAATTGATGATCAGAATTAGATACTGCTCCAATTGTAGCCGAACAAGTCAACAAGATTAATCTTGTTTCTCCTGAAGGCATTTTAATTGTTGCATATTTTCCATCTCTTGCCATTAATTGAGCGAAAGTTCCTGCTGAACGAGCAATAACAGCTCCCTGACCAGGACGCAACTCAATACAAGAAATAACAGTTCCCAAAGGAATTTTGCTCAAAGGCAATGTATTACCGATTTCCGGAGACGCTTCAGCACCAGAAACTACTTTCTGACCTACCTGCAATCCGTTTTGAGCGATAATATAAGTTTTTGCTCCATCAGCATAAGCTAACAAAGCGATAAAAGCAGTACGGTTTGGATCGTATTCGATTGATTTCACAGTAGCCGGAATTCCGTCTTTTGTTCTTTTGAAATCAATAATACGATAACGCTGCTTGTGACCACCACCCGTATAACGCATGGTCATCTTTCCTTGACTATTTCTACCTCCTGAGTTTTTTATCGGTGCTAACAAAGAGCGCTCCGGCTTATCAGTTGTAATGGCGTCAAAACCATTAACAACTCTAAAACGCTGACCCGGGGTAATAGGTTTTAATTTTCTAACTGACATGTTTCTGCCTTATTTATTAGATATTATTATAAAAATCTATCGTTTCTCCTTCTTGTACTTGAACAATTGCTTTTTTGTAAGCATTTGTCTTTCCGTTGATGATACCACTTTTAGTATATTTAGTAGATCTATCAGCTCTATAGTTCATCGTGTTTACTTCAACAACAGTAATCCCGTAAGCTGCCTCGATAGCATTCTTAATCTGGATTTTGTTTGCTTTTTTGTCAACGATGAATCCAAAGCGATTGAAAACCTCACCATCTTTGGTAATTTTCTCAGTAATTATAGGTTTAATTATGATACTCATGGCCTATTATTTGCTTAAATTTTCTTGAATTCCTTCCAAAGACCCTTCTAAAAGCACTAAATTGTTTGCATTCAAAATAGCGTAAGTGCTTAATTCTGAACTAATTACAACGCTAGACGCCTTTAAATTGCGTGAGGACAAATATACATTTTTATTCGACTCTCCCAACACAAATAAAGATTTTTTATTCTCTAACCCTAAAGCTTTCAAAACGTTAATGAAATTTTTAGTGTTTGGCACTTCAAAATTGAAGTCTTCTAATACGATAATATTTGACTCTTTTGCTTTGATTGAGAAAGCAGATTTTCTTGCCAAACGCTTCAAGTTTTTATTCAATTTGAATGAATAACTTCTTGGTCTTGGTCCGAAAACTGTACCTCCACCTTTAAACAAAGGGTTCTTAACGCTACCAGCACGAGCCGTACCGGTTCCTTTTTGCTTTTTAATCTTACGCGTACTTCCGGTTACCTCAGCTCTCTCTTTAGATTTGTGAGTTCCTTGTCTTTGATTAGCAAGATATTGCTTAACATCAAGGTATACCGCGTGATTATTTGGCTCAATTGCGAATACTGAATCAGAAAGAGTAATCGTTCTGCCAGTTTCTTTTCCGTTGATATTTAAAACTTTTACTTCCATTACTTCTGAATGATTACATAAGAGTTATTGTGTCCTGGAACACATCCTTTTACTAAAAGCAGGTTCTTCTCAGCAACCACTTTCAAAACTCTTAAGTTCTGAACAGTTACATTATCAGTTCCCATTCTACCTGCCATACGCATTCCTTTGAATACTCTGGAAGGATAAGAAGAAGCTCCTACAGATCCCGGCGCTCTCAAACGGTTGTGCTGACCATGTGTAGACTGTCCAACCCCACCAAAACCGTGACGCTTAACAACACCCTGGAAACCTTTACCTTTTGATACACCTTGAACATCTACAAATTCACCTTCTACAAAAAGGTCTACAGTGAGCACATCACCTAATTTGTATTCTTCTTCGAAGTACTTGAACTCAACGACTTTTTTCTTAGCTACAGTTCCCGCTTTTTTAAAGTGACCTAGATCAGCTTTTGTGGAATGTTTCTCATTTTTGTCATCGAAACCAAGTTGCAACGCTTCATACCCGTCAACCGCATTGGTTCTGACTTGGGTAACAACACATGGTCCAGCTTCGATTACAGTACAAGGAATATTTTTCCCGTTTTCATCGAAAATACTGGTCATGCCGATTTTTCTACCAATTAACCCAGACATAAAATATTAATTATTAATTATTAAAATACAAAACAATAGAACACATTATTTAAACGAATCCTATTTTTTGGAGGCGCAAAAGTATAACTATTTTGCGATTTATCCTAAAAATATTTTTTCGCCTAAATAATGTGTTGTTTTTCTTAATGAGATACTTATACTTTGATCTCTACTTCAACTCCACTTGGAAGCTCCAATTTCATTAGAGCATCGATAGTTTTTGATGAAGAAGAATAAATGTCTAACAATCTTTTGTATGACATTACTTCAAATTGCTCTCTAGATTTTTTGTTAACGTGCGGAGAACGCAACACAGTAAAAATCTTTTTGTGAGTTGGCAACGGAATTGGTCCTGTTACCACTGCACCTGTACTTTTTACAGTTTTTACAATCTTCTCAGCAGATTTGTCTACCAAATTGTGATCGTAAGACTTTAGTTTTATTCTGATTTTTTGACTCATTTTTCTTTAGAATTAAGCGTTACCTTTTGCTTTTTTGATTACCGCTTCTGAAATGTTAGAAGGCGTTTCAGCATAGTGAGAGAACTCCATTGTAGAAGTAGCTCTACCTGATGACAATGTTCTCAATGTTGTAACATAACCGAACATTTCTGATAATGGCACATCAGCCTTGATAGTCTTAGCACCATTTCTGTCACCCATGTCATTAACCTGACCTCTACGACGGTTCAAGTCACCTACGATATCACCCATGTTTTCTTCCGGAGTGATAACTTCGATTTTCATGATTGGCTCAAGGATAACAGCACCAGCAGCTTTTCCAGACTCTTTGTATCCTAATTTCGCAGCTAACTCGAAAGAAAGCGCATCAGAATCCACAGGGTGGAAAGATCCGTCCAACAAAGTAACTTTAAGGCTATCTACTGCATAACCAGCCAAAGGCCCTTGTTTCATTGCTTCTCTGAAACCTTTTTCTACTGCAGGGATATATTCTTTAGGAACGTTACCACCTTTAACTTCATTAACGAACTGTAATCCAACAGGAACTTTTCCGTCAACTTCGTCAGCTGGTTCGATTCTAAATACGATATCACCAAATTTACCACGACCTCCAGATTGCTTCTTGTAAACCTCTCTGTGCTGAGCCGGTCTGGTGAACGCTTCTTTGTACTCTACCTGAGGCTCACCCTGGTTAACTTCCACTTTGAACTCACGTTTCATACGGTCGATAAGGATATCCAGGTGAAGCTCACCCATACCAGAAATAATTGTCTGACCTGAAGCCTCATCTGTTCTAACTGTAAACGTTGGATCTTCTTCAGCCAATTTAGCCAAAGCCATACCCATTTTGTCTACGTCAGCCTTAGTTTTAGGCTCAATAGCGATACCAATTACCGGATCAGGGAATTTCATAGATTCAAGGATGATTGGGTGTTTTTCATCACACAATGTATCTCCTGTTTTGATATCTTTAAATCCAACAGCAGCTCCAATATCTCCAGCCTCGATAAATTCGATTGGATTTTGCTTGTTAGCGTGCATCTGGTAGATACGGGAAATTCTCTCTTTGTTTCCTGAACGGGTGTTCAAAACATAAGAACCAGCATCAAGACGTCCGGAGTAAGCACGGAAGAACGCCAAACGACCTACGAATGGGTCAGTAGCAATCTTAAATGCTAAAGCTGCAAACGGCTCTTTTACATCTGGCTTACGCATAATTTTTGTTTGGTCTTCTTCCAACAAATCTGCATCATCAGGATGAATTCCTTCGATACCTTCTTTGTCTAGCGGAGAAGGCAAATATTTACATACAGCATCCAACATGAACTGAACTCCTTTGTTTTTGAAAGAAGAACCACAGATCATAGGAATGATAGCCATATCAATTGTAGCAGCACGTAATGCCTTGTTGATTTCTTCTTCTGTGATAGAGTTTTCGTCCTCCATGTATTTGTCAAGAAGATTTTCATCATACTCGGCCACAGCCTCGATTAAAGTAGAACGGTATTGTTTTACTTCGTCTACCATATCAGCAGGGATATCAACGATATCAAAAGTAGCTCCCTGAGTTTCATCATGCCATATGATAGCCTGATTTTTCACCAAGTCAACCACTCCTTTGAAATCCGCCTCATCACCAATTGGCAATGTAATAGCAACAGCGTTAGATTTCAACATATCTCTAACCTGTTGGCATACGTTCAAGAAGTTAGAACCTTGACGGTCCATTTTGTTAACGAATCCCATACGTGGAACTCTATATTGGTCAGCAAGTCTCCAGTTAGTTTCAGACTGAGGCTCAACACCATCAACTGCACTAAACAAGAAAACCAATCCATCCAATACTCTTAAAGAACGGTTTACCTCAACGGTAAAGTCAACGTGCCCAGGAGTATCGATGATGTTAAAGTGGTAAGGCTTACTTTCCGGAAGAAGCTTTCCTTGTACAGTTGGAAAGTTCCACTCACAAGTTGTAGCAGCCGAAGTAATTGTGATACCTCTTTCCTGCTCCTGTGCCATCCAGTCCATTGTTGCAGCACCATCGTGCACCTCACCAAGTTTATGTGATTTTCCAGTATAAAAAAGAATACGCTCCGTTGTTGTTGTCTTACCAGCATCAATGTGAGCAGCAATTCCGATATTTCTTGTATATTTTAAATCTCTAGCCATTTCTTAAGGATTAAAATCTAAAGTGAGAGAATGCTTTGTTTGCTTCAGCCATCTTGTGAGTATCCATTCTCTTCTTAACAGCAGCACCTTCTTCTTTAGCAGCAGCTAAAACTTCAGAAGCTAGTTTTTGAGCCATAGATTTCTCGTTTCTTCTACGAGCATAAAGTATCATCCACTTCATTGCCATAGAGATTTTACGGTCTGGTCTGATTTGCATCGGGATTTGGAATGTAGCACCACCAACTCTACGGCTACGTACTTCTACGTGAGGCATAACGTTAGTTAAAGCATCTTTCCAGATTTCCAATGAAGATTTTTCTGCATCTTGTTTCTTGTTTTCTACGATATCCAATGCATCATAGAATACTTTGAAAGCAGTTGATTTTTTACCGTCCCACATTAAGTTGTTCACAAAACGCGTCACTAACTGATCGTTAAATTTTGGATCTGGTAAAAGAGGTCTTTTTTTGGCCTGTCTTTTTCTCATGTCTTGAATTTTAGTCTAAAGTCTAAAGTTTAAAGTCGTAAAGAATATTTCTTTCAACCTTCCGCCTTCGACATCGGACTGATTAAAAAATTACTTTTTTGCTTCTTTTGGGCGTTTTGCACCATACTTAGATCTTCTTTGCGTTCTTCCGGCAACACCTGATGTATCAAGCGCACCACGAACGATGTGGTATCTAACTCCTGGTAAATCTTTTACCCTTCCACCCCTAACTAATACTATCGAGTGCTCTTGTAGATTGTGTCCTTCTCCTGGGATGTAAGCATTCACTTCATTACCATTTGTCAAACGTACACGCGCAACTTTACGCATTGCAGAGTTTGGTTTTTTTGGTGTAGTAGTGTAAACACGCGTACAAACCCCTCTTCTTTGAGGACAAGAATCTAAAGCAACCGATTTACTCTTCTTAGTTATCTGGGTTCTTCCAGTTCTTACTAATTGTTGAATTGTTGGCATAATTAATACTAATATATATTATGATTTAATTTCCCGCTTTTTACGGGGTTGCAAATGTAGCAATTATTTTTTTTTAAACAAACGTTAATTCATTAATTTTCAAACAGATTAACCTAGATTTAATTTTTGTATATTATTCGTTGCTTTTTTGCGTTACTTTTACCGTAGTCAGACAACAGTCCGAAAAGCTTTATTCCCATTCTTATAAATCCTGAGAAATTCCGGAATAAAAGCAAAAAATCCCGTATCGTTGTTTTTAACAATTATAGTATTTTGAACCGATTTTTTTTTCTTCTATTCTGCATTTTATTCAGCTTAAATTCTTTGGGCCAGAAACTTCATTTAAAAATTACATCGGATTCGCAAAGCGATTTGAAAACGATTGACTCCATTGGCTATTCCAAAAAACACAGCAATGCCAAAAGTATCGTAGAGGAAGCCAATAGCCTTTCGGAAAAACTAAAACGTTTCGGTTTTCTTGAAAACGAAATTCAGGAAAATAAAAAACAGGATGACAGCACTTTTTTATTCAAATTTCGCTTGGGGCAGAGAACCCGTTTTATACATATTTATTTAGGAAAGGATTCTGAACTACGGAAATTAGGAATCGTAGAAAGCCCCGGAGATACACTAAAACTCCCTTTGGGGGAAACGGAAAGTTTTCTGAACACTACACTAAATTCCCTGGAACGAAAAGGCTACTCTTTAGCCAGGCTTCAGCTTATCAATCTAAAAAAACAGAAAAACATCCTACTTGCCGACTTGAATTTCCAAACCGAAAAGCAACGACAGGTAAATGATATTGTAATTAACGGTTATGAAAAATTTCCTGAAGGACATAAAAAAGAAATCAGGCGCCGTTACCGCAACAAAGTTTTTAACCAACAAAATCTCAAAAACATACACGAAGATTTTAACCAATTTCAATTTGTAACCCAAACCAAATATCCTGAAATCCTTTTTATGAACGACACCACCAAGGTGTATGTCTATCTGGAAAAATCAAAACCCAATCGTTTTGACGGATTCATAGGTTTCGGAAATGACGATAAAGGCGACTTAAAAATCAATGGCTATCTTGACCTGTTATTGGTCAACTCGCTAAACGTAGGTGAACGATTTAATCTGTACTGGAAAAGCGACGGCAACGACCAAAAGACTTTTAACGCCAATATCGAACTCCCTTATATTTTCAGAAGCCCCTTGGGAATCAAGGCTCAGCTAAACATTTTTAAACAGGACAGTACGTTTCAAAATACGCAGACCGCTATCGATCTCGGATATTACTTTAATTACAACACAAGATTATATGTAGGATATCAATCCACAGAATCAAATGACATCCAGAACCTCAACAGTTCGACTTTGAAAGATTTTGACAATGCTTTCATCACCTCTAATTTTGAGTATACGCGATTCAAAAACGATGATTTTTTATTTCCGGACAAAACATTACTCAATATTAAGGCTGGCGTAGGAAGTAGAAATTCCGAAGCTTCAAAGAACAGCCAGTTCTTTACCAATGTAGACCTCAGACACAATCTTTATCTGAATGACAAGAACATTATAGCACTCCGGAGCCAGAACTTCCTGCTGCAGAGCGACAGCTATATCACCAACGAGCTTTTCCGTTTTGGCGGGATAAATTCCATCAGAGGATTCAATGAAAACAGTCTTCAGGCCAATCTTTATTCTTCTATACTTACGGAATACAGATATGTTTTGGCACCAACAATCTATATCCATTCCATCATTGATTTCGGATATTATCAGGACAAGACTACAGATAACGACGGAAATCTTCTTGGACTGGGATTCGGATTTGGATTGCTGACCAAAAATGGACTTTTCAATATTGTATATGCTAACGGCAGTACTGGCGAACAGCAAATAAAACTTTCCAATTCAATCGTCCATATTAGCTTTAAGGCTAAATTTTAACATTAAGAATACATATATTACAATATAATAAAAACAAAATTAAAAAAACTATAGGTTTGTTAAGAAATATTTAAGAAATTTGAATTAACTAATTCAAACCTATATCTAATGAAAACAAAGTTAAACGGCTTGTTAACGCTTGTCCTGGCGTTAATAATGCAGATTTCTTTTGCACAGGAAAGGACAATTTCTGGTACAGTAAGTGACCAAAGCGGACTGCCCCTTCCCGGGGTAAGCGTAACCATCAAAGGAACAACAATGGGTACTCAAACCGATTTTGATGGTAAATTTCAAATAAAAGCTTCACCTCCCGACATTTTAGTTTTCAGTTTCATCGGCATGACCACAAAAGAAGTTATGGCTACAGCCAACGATTTCAACATTGTAATGGAAGACGATGCAACCCAGCTTGAAACTGTCGTGGTAACAGCTCTTGGAATAAAAAGAAATCCAAAAGAACTGAGCTATTCCACTCAAGTCGTAAAGTCTGACGAATTAAATCAGGCCAAGGCCGTAAATGCAGCCACAGCGTTAGTTGGAAAAGTGTCCGGTTTACAAATTAATACCATAAACAGCGGTGTCAATCCACAGACCAGGGTTGTATTAAGAGGTGCCAGATCCATTTCAGGAAACAACGAAGCACTGATTGTAATTGATGGTGTGCCTTCTGCCCTTAGCACTTTGAGTGAATTGAACCCGAACGACATTGAAAGCACTACTATCCTAAAAGGTGCCAATGCTGCGGCCTTATATGGTTCTGCGGGTTCAAACGGAGCAATCATGATAACTACCAAAAAAGGACGAAATGGTAAAATGACTTTGCAATACAACTCGACTATAACTTTTGAACAGGTTCAGTTCATCCCGGACAGGCAGACAAGATTTGGTCAAGGCTGGGCAGGAGAACTTGACCCGGTTGAAAACACTAACTGGGGAGCGCCATTAGATGGCTCATTAGTTCAGGTTGGACCGGAATTGCCGGATGGATCTATCAGAGAATTTAGCTATGTAGCCCGAAAAAACAATATCAAGGACTTTTTTAATGTTGGAACTACAAAACAAAATGGCTTTTCTATCTCACAAGGCGATGAAAATGGTAATTTATTCTTCTCTGCTCAGGATGTAAAAACAGAAGGGATTATTCCTGGTGATCTTTACCACAAAAACACCTTCCGTTTAAATACAAGCAAAAATTCCGGAAATTGGTCGGTTACAGGAAATGTTTCCTATTTTACTGATAAAACAGATATCGCAGGAAGCCTTACCGGCTCTGATGACGAAAGCAGCTTTTTTACAGATACAGAAAGTGGCCGAAGCCTTTACAGCCAACTTTTGCAAACTCCTATCAACATTCCTTTAGAAGTATACTCTCAGGGAGATTTACAGGATTACTTTACAAACTATGCTTATAACCCTTATTGGATTCTGAAAAATTCACGACGTATTTCTTCTACAGAGCGTTTTCAGGGATCGGTTGATTTAGGTTATAAGATAAACGATTGGTTCAATGTTTTATACCGCGGAGGTGTAAGTATGTTGAGTTCTGATTTCAAACACACCAATAACGGCCATGTTTTCACAGATGGCAGTGGTAGGGAAGATTTAAACCAGGGTGTTTCTGACGGTTCGAATTTTGAGAGAAGAATTAACAGCGACCTGATGCTTAACTTTGATTTCAACCTGACTAAAGATATTACAGCCAAAATCATTTTGGGGAACAATATCAGGGATATCCGAACAAAAGAAATCGGAATACGCGGTGACAATTTAGTTGTTGAGGGATTATATAATGTTTCTTTAAGAACAGGTGAGCTTCGTGGTGTTGAATTCAATTCCCGTTTAAGAAGCATCGGTCTATACGGAAGCGCCGAACTGGGCTTCAAGGACTTTTTATTCCTTAATGTTACCGGAAGAAATGACTGGTCGTCTGCTTTAATCAAAGAAAACAACTCCTACTTCTACCCTAGTTATGGTATTTCATTCATTCCTACATCAGCTTTCCCTGAACTAAAAGGAAATGTTTTGAATTTTGCAAAGTTAACCGCAAGTTATACCAAAGTAGGAAACTCTACTTCCGCTTATGCGAACCAAAACACCTATGTCCGCTCTGTAGGTTTCCCTTATGGCGATCTGACATCTTTTAATTTGAGCAATACAGTTGCTTTAGCAGGATTAAAGCCGGAGTTTACTACATCAAAAGAATTTGGTTTAAATCTTGAATTCTTCAACAAAAGAATCTGGCTGGATGCGAGTTATTATATTTCAAACTCTACTGACCAGATTATTAATGCAGCAGCATCTTCATCATCTGGTGCCACAAGAGCTTTGCTAAATGCGGGGGAATTACAGACGAAGGGGCTTGAATTAGACCTGGGCTTTGTGCCAATCCAGACCGAAGATTTCAGCTGGGATTTCAGAGTAAGCTATAGTGCTCCAAAAACCGAAGTAAAAAGCTTACTACCTGGTGTTAACGAACTTTCTTTAGGTGGTTTTTCTACTGCCGGAGTTTATGCTGTTGTAGGACAGGAATATCCTATTATTAAAGGAACCGCTTATGAAAGAGACGACCAGGGCAGAGTAATTATCGACCAGGCAACAGGAAACCCAATCCAATCATCAGCTTTGAAAAATCTGGGAAAAACAACTCCTGATTACATCGTTGGCCTTTCAACCAACTTTAATTATAAAGGATTCAGACTTTCTGCTGTTTTTGATTACAGAACAGGACACGTATTTTATAATGAAATAGGTCAAATGCTTGATTTCACAGGTTCGTCAGTACAAAGTGCACAGACAGGAAGGTTACCATTCGTATTCCCTAACTCTTCTTACCAAACAGCACCGGGAGTATATACTGCCAATACAAGCATTCCAACTTCCAGCGGAGGACAACCTTTTTGGGATTCGGTTTACAGCAACATTGCAGAAAACTATGTGATTGATGCAACAGCTTTCAAATGCCGCGAAATAGCACTTAGCTATTCATTCCCTAAAAAAGTATTAGACAACTCTCCTTTTGAAGGCATTACCATTGGAGCAAACGCACGCAACGTATTCATGATTTTGCCTAAGGCAAACCGATATACAGATCCTGAATTTGGATTTACTACAGGAAATGCTGTTGGGGTAGGAACCGTAAATGAAGTTCCTCCAACCAGAAGCTACGGTTTCAATGTTACATTAACTTTCTAATTCAAGAAATGATGAAAAATATATTCAAAAAAAGCTCCTTATTAATTGCCTCTTTTTTCTTGCTGTTTTCCTGCAGCGATTATTTGGACATCAATGAAGATCCAAACAACCCCACTAATGTAAAGCCGGAATTACTTCTGGCAAGCGCTCAAAATTCAGGAGCAAGAAAACTCAATGTAAGAATGAACCATGTGGGTAACTTTATGGTTTACAACTGGTCAAATAACATTGAAGAATTTATTGCCTATCAGGATGAGATGCAATATATCGTAAACAGTACATTCTATGATGACACCTGGGATGACCTGTATTTGACCTTGGCTAACTTTCATAAGATTGAAAAGACATCTTTAGAAAACTACGAAAATTATCAGGCAATCGCCAAAATAATGAAAGCTTTCTATTTCCAGTATCTTGTAGATTTATATGGAGATATTCCTTATACTGAAGCATTGCAACGTGATTTGGAACTGACTCCTGCCTATGATGACGCAGAAGCTGTTTATGATGATTTAATTGTGCAATTAGATGCAGCAATCGAACTTATCAAAAACGCACCTTCTTCTGCATTGGATCCTGCCAACAATGATATCATGCTTCACGGAGACATGGATGAATGGATAAAATTTGCCAACACCGTAAAGATGAGAATCCTTATCCGTCAATCAGGAATGCCTTCGAAACAGGCCTATATTGCCGATAAGTTCCAAGACATCATTGATGAAGGCAGTGGCTTCATAACTGAAAACGTAACCAACAATCCCGGCTACATTACGAGTACCGGAAAAATGAATCCGTTTTTTGAAACTTATGGAACAACATTATCTGGAAGTCCAACAAGTGACAACAGAGCAGTAAAAGGTACGCAATATACTATTGACTATCTTAACAGTACAAATGACACCAGACTTGAAAAAATCTATGCCCCAATTCCTGGCGGAGGTTTTGCCGGAATAAACCAGGGTGCTCCAGACGAGCAAGGAACAGTGGTTGTGCCATACTCAGGATTAGGAAATGGAGTACTTAAAAACTTTACCCAGGATGCTTATATTTTAACAGCCGCAGAAAGCTATTTCCTTCAGGCTGAAGCAGTAGCAAGAGGCTATATTGCCGGAAGTGCTCAAAATCTCTATGAATCAGGAATCGAGGCCTCATATGAAACTTTAGGGCTTACAGCTGCTCAGGCAAACACTTACTATTCACAAGCTACCAACCTTGTAGGATGGAATGCTTCTGCAGGAAATGAAATCGAAGCCATCATAACACAAAAATGGATTGCCTTAAACAGTATTAACGGTATCGAATCCTGGATTGAATACACCAGAACCGGATTCCCATCAGGCATTCCGTTATCATTAATTGCAAGCAGACCACAACGTCCAATTAGATTAATGTATCCTAACTCAGAATATGTGGCCAACTCTGCAAATGTTCCTAACCAGACAACGGATGACGCTTTTACATCACCTATTTTTTGGGATAACTAATTAAAATGTGAAACATGAAAAAAAATAAATTCAAATTCGCAGCTATTGCGATCATATTGGCCCTGTTCTCATCTTGTCTTGTAGATGATGATGTGACAGATTTTGGTGCCGGGACGAACCTTGTTGACTTTCCGTCTGGCTCTATTGACGGAACATTTGATATTGGAATGGACGAAGCAGAATTTCAGGTTCCTGCCCGTTTAGTAGGTGGTAACGGCTCGGCTGCTCCATCAGATATTGTAGTTACGTATGAAGTAGATCCCGCCAAGACAACAGCTGTTGAAGGCACAAACTTTGTCATTTTAAACAACGGGACATTTACATTCCCGGCAGGAGAAACTCAGGCCACATTCCCAATCAAGATACTCCCTTCTTCATTGGACCCTGAATTACCTGTTCCATTGACTATTGCCCTGAAACTGACTGCTGCTACAGGAAGTTTCCCAGTAGGAGTTTCTACAAAAGAATCTACAGGCACTATCATAATCAACCTGAAACCATTGTGTCCAATTACAGATGATCTGTCAGGAACACATACCTATACTCAGACATCGATGCAATATGGTGATGGAGAAGGAACAGGTACAGGAACGGGAATTGCGGGTACTATCAGCGGCACAGTAACATGGACTGAAACCGAACCAGGAAAATACAGTCTTGACGATGCCTCATTCGGATTGTATGGAGCTATCTACGACGATGACCCTGCTGTTGGCCCTGACGGCGCCTTTTTAACATGGGTATGCCGTGAATTTCTTTTCAGCGGTTCGGACCAGTATTCCGATACTTTCACCTATAACATTGTCAGTGTTACAGGACCTGTTATGGTCTTTACCTGGAGAAATACATGGGGTGATGGCGGTACCGTTACCTTAACCCGTGAAGGCGGCGTTGATTGGCCGGATATCTTCCAGACCAACTAATTAATCAAAACAAGTATAAAACAAAGGCCGGCAGAATCGAATTCGCCGGCCTTATTTTATTTCTTTACAACTTTATCCTATCTTTGCCACCATGGAAAAAGGACATCAAATTTTTGGAATCAGAGCTATCATAGAAGCTATTCAGGCAGGAAAAGAAATAGACAAAGTATTTATACAGAAAGACGCTCAGGGTGAATTGATGAAAGACTTGATGAAAGTCATGAAGCGTGCCGGAGTAAATTTTTCTTATGTGCCTGTAGAAAAGCTAAACAAACTAACTCCAAACAACCATCAAGGTGCTGTTGCCACTATTGCGCCGGTTTCTTTCCACAATCTTGAAACGCTTATAGAAACTGTGATGGACAGCGGAAAGACTCCCCTTTTCCTTATTTTGGACCAGATTTCCGATGCCCGGAATTTTGGGGCTATTATCCGTACTGCAGAGTGTACCGGAGTCGATGGAATCATCATTCAAAAACAGGGTGCCGCTCCGGTTAACGGAGATACCGTAAAAACATCAGCAGGTGCTGTTTTTAATGTTCCAATCTGTAAAGTAGAACACATCAAAGATGCTATTTTCCATCTTCAGGGATCAGGCATAAAAACTATCGCCGCTACAGAAAAAACGGATCAGAACATTTATGACTTGTCACTAAACGAACCTATAGCCATCATCATGGGTTCTGAAGACCGTGGGGTGAATCCTTCCGTTTTGAAAATTGTAGATGAAAAGGCCAAGTTGCCAATGTTTGGAACTATTGCTTCCCTGAACGTATCGGTTGCCTGTGGCGCTTTCCTTTATGAAACAGTAAGACAGAGAAGTTAGGTATTCTCTTCTACCCCATCTTCATTATTTTCCTGACTCTCTTCTGAATTATCACGGACAATTGTATAAAAGACATTATAATTGGATCTGAAAAAATCCTCATTGCCTGTTTCATCATCAACATCAGGTTTTGGAAGATTTTGGAAATTGCCGTTTTCATCAAAATGCCTCATAAACATATCTTCTTCCGGATTAAAGTCAGGCCGTTCCCAATCATACACAATCGGTTTTTGATATTCCGGAGTTTTAATTGCCAATGAGAAAACATATCCTGTTATGAGTCCTGACAAATGGCCTTCCCAGGAAATTCCCTGCTGTACGTTTGGAAAAATATACCACACCATACCTCCATACAGCAGTATAATTGTTAGGGATAAGGCAACAAGCCTGTAATATCGGGTTTGTATTCCTTTAAAAAAGATAAAGCTGACCAAAACATAAATCAAACCGCTGGCTCCAATATGATAGGATTCCCTACCGATAACCCAGGTCAAAAAACCAGAGAGCAATATTCCATATCCAAGCACTGCCAGAGTCTGGTTTCTATAAAAGAAACGCATTGCTGCTATTAAAAGAAACAGCGGAATCGAATTATTATAAAGATGTTGGATATCGCCATGAAGAAACGGGCTGAATAAAATTCCCCTCAATCCGGAAAAAGTTCGCGGATAAATTCCAAATTCTGTAAGATTGAGTTTAAAACGTACTTCCGCCCAAAAAATAATCCACAAAAGAACTATGGAAAATAATGGCCAGGCCAAAACCGAAGGCGAGAATCGTAAATTTTTATCATCCATTGCTTTTAGGATTTTTTTTACCAAAAACTGTCAAAAACTTATCCACTTTTATTTTCGTGCTATTTTGTCAGCATTTGAAATCAGGCAAACTGTTTTACCTCTCATAAGATAAAATATAGGCCTTCAGAAATTTCACAAAAGTTTATGCTGTGTTCCTTAAAAAAAACTTCTTCAAATTCAGTAATTTTACAAAATGGAAGCACCGTTAGCAGAAAGAATTCGCCCGCAACAACTTGAAGATTATTTAGGTCAACCGCAACTAGTAGGCCCTAACGGGTCATTGACCCATCAGATTGCAAAAGGCATCATTCCTTCATTAATTTTTTGGGGACCACCGGGAACAGGAAAAACTACCCTGGCCCAAATTATTGCACAGGAGTCCAAACGTCCGTTTTATATCCTAAGCGCTATTAATTCCGGCGTAAAAGAAGTGCGTGATGTTATTGAAAAAGCCAAGCAAAGTGGCGGTTTGTTCACTGCCAAAAATCCAATCTTATTTATTGATGAGATTCACCGTTTCAGCAAATCGCAGCAGGATTCCTTATTAGCCGCTGTAGAAAAAGGCTGGGTAACATTGATAGGTGCCACAACTGAAAATCCTAGTTTTGAAGTAATTCCCGCATTACTGTCGCGTTGTCAGGTTTATATATTGAATGCCTTTTCAAAATCAGATTTGGAGGCGTTGCTTGAACGGGCTATGAAAACCGACGTCTATCTGAAAGAAAAAAACATTGAATTAAAAGAAACGGAAGCTTTATTAAGGCTTTCGGGTGGAGATGGCAGAAAGCTGCTCAATATTTTCGACCTCGTCGTTAATGCTTCCAACGATGAAAAAATCATAATTACGAATGATTCCGTACTAAAACTGGTACAGCAAAATACGGTTTTATATGATAAGACCGGTGAACAGCACTATGACATTATTTCCGCATTTATAAAATCCATTCGCGGTAGTGATCCAAATGGGGCCGTTTATTGGCTGGCCCGCATGATTGAAGGAGGTGAAGATGTCAAATTTATTGCGAGACGTATGCTGATTCTTTCCAGCGAAGATATTGGCAATGCAAACCCTACAGCCTTTATCATGGCAAACAATACGTTTCAGGCAGTTTCAACCATTGGCTATCCGGAAAGCAGGATTATTTTAAGCCAGTGCGCCATTTATCTGGCAACTTCGCCTAAAAGCAATGCTTCGTATACGGCAATTGGAAAAGCACAGCAAATAGTAAAACAGACAGGCGACCTGCCTATTCCGCTTCATTTAAGAAATGCACCAACAAAATTGATGAAAGAACTGGGTTATGGTGAAGATTATAAATATGCCCACGATTATCAAAATAATTTTGCGGAGCAGGAATTCCTTCCCGATGAAATAAAAAATACCCCTATCTATGTTCCGGGAAATAATTCCAGAGAACAGTCAACAAGGGAATTTTTAAAAAATCGTTGGAAAGACAAGTACGGTTATTAAAACTTAATCAAAAGTTTTTCTGAAACCGGCTTATCGTCTTTATAATATTCCAGTACCCATTCATTATTTTTTCTGATTAATGCCCCGTTAATGGTATCCGATTGCACTGTGAAATAGTCCGGGTGAGAAGTCTTGAAAATTTTGAATACCACTTTAGGTGTCTTATCTACCAATTGGTAGCCATTAGGAATTGGCTGCGCAAAAAGCATATTAGGAGTATCTTCCGGCTCTACAGAAGATTTAGGGGTTTCTACCTTTTTAGCTGATTCCGGTTTATAAACCGTTCCGTTATAGTTATATCCAAAAGTAAACAGTGATTTAAAAGCATCATTTAGCGCCTCAGGATAAGCAATTTTATACTCTTTAGCCTTGCTTAACCCAATGCTGCTTCTGCTAATTTCTACATTATTGCAATCTCTGAATACCACAACCACCTTTGTTGATAACAGCGAGCTTACTTTTTCTACGTTAACGAATAATCTGCTGCATCTTTCTCCTGCTGTTTCTAATGGTAGATCCTCATTGTCATAAAAAGCCTCAAATCCCATCTTCGTCAGATTAAATTTTGTAATTGTGTTGAGTCTGTACTCATTTTCCTCATTTGCAAAAGCAAATCTTACAGGAACGATAGCATATTTGTAATCATTTAATGAACGTTGTGCCAAAGCAGATAAAGAAACAAATAAGAAGAGTATTAGGATGTTTTTTTTCATAACTAGAGGTTTAAAGATATTTTTTTAAGGCCAGCAGATGGTTTACCTGCTTGATATTAGGGTTAGTTTCTAAATTGTGTTCGTTAAAAAAGATAGCGTCAAGCCCCACATTCAAGGCTCCTTCGATATCGGCTTCCAGATTGTCTCCAATCATGATGCTTGTTTCTTTGGCACATTTTGCCAAATCCAAAGCATAATTAAATATTTCCGGATGTGGTTTTTTTACACCTGCATTTTCGGAATTGGTAATGGTTTCAAAATAATGCACAATTTTAGAATTGACCAACTTATTATTTTGTATCTGGTGGAATCCGTTTGTGATGATATGCAGCCTGTATTTTGGCTTCAGGTATTCCAACAGTTCTATTGCCCCTTCATAGAGGTGATTGAACTGCGGAAGATAACTGATGTATTCTTCTGCTAAAAAATGAATCATTTCGTCATCGACCTCAATTTTCATATGGTCAAAAACATCTTTCAGTCTTCCATAGCGCAATTCTTGCTGTGTCACTTTATCATCCTGGTAAAGCTTCCAGTATTTAATATTTACGGGAACATATAACGAAATAAACTCCTGAATATCCACATTAACTTTGTGTTTCTTCAGGATGGTATCAAATGCTAACGCAGAATTCTTTTCAAAGTCCCATAAGGTATGGTCCAAATCAAAAAAAACGTCTGAAATTTTAGTTTCCAATTTATTTTCCTTTTA
Organism: Flavobacterium sp. Leaf359; assembly: GCF_001423985.1. NCBI lineage: Bacteria > Pseudomonadati > Bacteroidota > Flavobacteriia > Flavobacteriales > Flavobacteriaceae > Flavobacterium > Flavobacterium sp. Leaf359. Next base: position 219,128 of record NZ_LMPW01000011.1, read on the forward strand.
CAATTACGGCATCTTCAATATGATAGATCCAATCTTCTACATCATTTTCATTTATACGGAAATTGCCTTCCAAAGTTACATACTGATCCGTTTTCAACTTTGGAGTACCTCCCCTGAACTTTATTCCCATAATGGTTTCCGGCCCTGCCTGTCCGCAGAAAAAGCAGGCTGCAAAAACATTTTTGCTGAGTGCATAAGTGGTATTGTCTATCGGGACAATGAAGCCTGACATGGCAATCCTCTTTTTGTTTTTTGTCTTTAAGGTAGAATTGATTATCGGGTACATGACACCTTCAGGATAATCCTTGGTTGTTTTTTTTACAAACTTGATAGCCCCCAGCAATTTCCAGTTTAAAGTATCGGTCACAATAAGAGATTTTGCTTCCGATTTAGAAAAAGCTTCTGCCTTTGGCAAAAAACCTGCCTGCTGTACTGAAAATGAATCTGATTCTCTTCCCTTTACATTCATATAAATTGCGCCTAAAAAAAGAAAAAGCGCTATGAAAAAATAAGTCTTACGCATTTGCTAAAGTTTTTGAAATATTCAATCGGTATGCTTTTATGGCAGGAATTGCTGCCGCCAATACTCCTACAAAGATAGTTACTATAAATAAAATTCCTTCTTTCTTCCAAACAAAAGCAAATGGATCAAAAGTCATTTTATATTCCTCATCTGTTGAAGAAGAAATTAAAAACAATGCTATCCTTCCAACAATAGTGCCGAAAATAAATCCGACAAAGCAAAGCAATATGCTTTCAAACATCACCAGGCTAAGCAATTGTATGCGACTGGCTCCGCCAACCCTCAGAAGGGCGAATTCGTATTTCCGTTCTTTCAATGTTGTATAAAGCGCTATAAAAATACTGATTCCGGATATAAGCATAATTCCGTATGCCAGATACTGTAAAGCCTGAAGTCCTATCCCGAATAAGGAAAACAGCCTGTTGATTTCGATTGCAGGAGAAGCTGCCTGCATTTTTGTATTCTGTGCAATCAATCTCGGCCAGGTTACAAAACCCATTTTATTCCTGAATTTTATCAATACGGCAGTTATTTCTTTCCCTTCTTCAGATACCGGCATTGCTGCTTCGTGATTGTGATGTTCGTGTTCATCGCCTTCAAAGTGAATATGTCCTTCTTCTCCATGTTCCGGATTTTCATCTGCATGCTCGTGGTTTTCATGCATAGCCCATACACTAGGGATGTTGCACAAAATCAGATTGTCGATTACTTTTCCGGTAGGACTCGCAATACCGCTGACTTTATAAGCAAATTCTTCATGAACCTCGCCTTCGGCCGCATCTCCATGCGACCCGAAAAACTTATCTCCTACTTTTATATTTAGTTTTTTTGCAATTTCGGCACCCACAACAACTTCAAAATCGGATTGAAATATCTTTCCCTGAGAGACGGTTGCCCCAAATTTATCAAGATAAGCGGGTGTTGTTCCTACAATTTTAAATCCCCTGTAGTTATCTCCAAAAGCCAAAGGTATGGCGCTTTTTACAAAAGGATGTTTCATCCATGTTTTTGCTTCGCTGTAACTAATATTGCCTGTTGGCGCATCAACCTGATATACTGAAGAAAGAATCAGCTGCAACGGACTTCCCTGTGCCCCCAAAACAACATCAACACCATCAATATTACTTGAAAATTGCTTTTCAAATTGTTCCTGAAGCAGAATCAATAATGAAATTATGGCAACACTTGCCGTCAGCAAAATAATACTCAAAATGGTATTCAAGGGTTTGAACCAAATATTTTTCCAGGCTAATCTGCCAATCATGCTAATGTAATTTGATTAGAAAAACGATCTTTTAGTCTTTGGTCGTGCGTAACAATAATGAGTGCTGCACCATATTCTTTTGACAATTGCGAAAGCAGGTCGGCTACCTTATAGGCATTCTCATCATCAAGGCTTGACGTGGGTTCGTCTGCCAAAAGCAATTGGGGCTCATTCACCAAAGCTCTGGCTATGGAAACTCTTTGCTGCTGCCCAATACTCAAACGTGATGTAAGCTTGTGTATTTGATCAGACAGTCCCAGTTCTGCCAAAAGTAATTTTGCTTTTTCGTCTGCCTTCCGTCCGGTTGCCAGCCAGGAAGAAAGAACAACATTTTCAAACACAGAAAATGCCTCTACAAAATGAGATTGCTGGAGTATTAACCCAATATTTTTGCCTCTGAATTTGTCCAGATTCTTATTGGACAGGGTTTCGATATTGACATCGCCTATACGGATAGAACCTGATTGGGCTTTCAGCAACCCACCCAAAAGGTGAAGCAATGTTGTTTTTCCTTTTCCGGAGCCGCCGGTAATCAAAAGTACCTCGCCGCTATTTAAGGAAATATCAGGGAAATTAAAATTTGCTTTCCCATTATAAGAAAAAGCCAGATTTTTAGTCTGAATCATAACTAAAGTCATTTCTGCAAGTGCCTGCAAGATACTGAAATACTTTAATATAAATTGTTAAGCCAAACTTATAAATATGGCCTTGAAAAGCGAATGAAACGAAACAACCAAAGTTGCTCCCGCTTAGAAGGTTAATATAATGACAGAAATGCAATTTTCAGAATTATCGGAAACATCAGATAAGAAATGGAGTTCTAAATTGAAAAGTCAGCTAAAATTAGGTGGAAAATAAGGGTTGTTAAGAAGTCCATTCTCATTGGCAAAATTGATTAGTTCGAGAGAATTTTTGACATCAAACTTTTGAAGCAGGTTTCTTCTGTGGGTTTGTATGGTTAAAAAACTTAAAAATAACTCTTCTGAGATTTCTTGTGTAGATTTCCCTTTTATTAATAAAGCCAATATTTCTTTTTCTCTTTTGGTCAGCCTCGGAATCGATTTTAAATCAGCTATCTGTATTTTATCCAACATAACCTGTACTTCTTTTCCAAATACGATTTTCCCTTTTGCCGCCTCTTTTATGCAATGGATATATTCATCATTTTTGGCTGTTTTTAATAAATAACCGGAGGCACCTTGTTTGATCATCTGTAATACAATACTTCTTTCTGCCTGACTGCTAATTCCCAATATAATCATTTTGGGATATTTCTTTTTCAAATCAAAACAAATATCGATTCCGTTATTATTTCCAAAGAAAATATCCAACAGCAGTACATCAATTTTGTGAATTGCTTCAAAACCATACAGTTCTTCACTTTGGTTAAAACCACCCAGCAGATTAAATTCTGTGTGGTTTGAAAAAAGTGTTGTCAACCCCTCAATAATCAAAGGATGGTCATCTAAAATGGCAATATTCAACTTTTTATTTTCCATAGTCTGTCAGACATCAAGTTCTATATTATAGGAAGTTCCTCCGGAACTACTTTCACAGTCAAGGCTTCCGTGTAAAAGTTCTATTCTGCTTTTTATATTTTTGATTCCAAGTCCCTGGTTTTCTTCAATCCCTGAAATATCAAAACCAACTCCATTATCTTCTATTGAAATATAAAACCGGTTGCCATTCTGGCTGCAAGAAACTAAAATCTGAGTGGCTTTTGAATGTTTTAGCGCATTGTTTAATAATTCCTGAACGATTCTAAAAATATTTGTTTGCGTAGTGAGCGGCATTGAATTATCAATTTCATACGAATGAAATTCTATCGAAACAGTATCAGAACGCAATGTAAAACACAAATCGCCAAGGGCTTTTTCCAAACCTAATTTCAGCAGAGATTCGGGAACCAAATTATATGAAATCTGCCTTAACTCAGCTATGGACGTTTCTAAAATAGTATTGATTCTGCTATCATTATAATCGTTTTTGTTTTGTGTATTTGCAAATATAATTTTCAAAGCCGACAGCTTACTGCCTATACTATCATGCAAGTCCCGGGCTACCCTTTTTCTTTCAGCTTCTTCTACATTAATCATGGTTTGCATGATTTCAATTTCTTTTTCCCTTTTTAAATTATTTAGTTTCTGAAAATGGTTAATTTCTTTTTGGGCTGTTATTTTCTTTTGGTTTTTTAAATTCTTCCAGATAAAATAGGTGACAGTCAATACGCAGATAAGGGCAAAAGACAGCAATAAAAGGAAGAGCATATTTTTTCTCTGATTTAATAGTGTTGCCTGTTTTTCGATAGTCAGCTCTTTTATCTTATTTTCATTTTCCAATTTATTGTATTTGGCCTCAATGTCTGCTATCTTTTCAGCCTCAAACATTTGACTCAGGCTATCTTTTAATTGAATGTATTGCTCATTATAGACATAAGCCTTTTCAAAATCATTTAATTTCCGGTAAATTTTAGACAGTTCATAAGAATAATAGGCCCTATCCTTAATATTCATTCCGTCGGTTTTAAAAATCTCTAGCAGTAAATCTTTAGCACTTTTAATTTTATTTTGAAGAATAAAGACCTCATATTTCATGAGTTTGAATCTTTGTTCCAGAGCAGAATCCTTATTCAGTTTTGACAGCTTTATACCATTATCATAATCCGAAATAGCCTGCTCATAGTTTTTAATCTCCTGATTCAAACTCCCTTTTGCAAAATAATATTCAATATATAACGATTTCAACGGATAGGATTTCAACAAATCTTCAGCTTTTTGCAAATATTCAAAAGCTTCATTCGTTTTTTTCTGAACAGATAAAACCTCAACATTAAACAAATACAATTCTATTAAATCCTCATTGTATCTGTTCTTTTTGCTCTTTCCCTGTTCCAAAGTACTGATTGACAGATCCAGATAATATTTTGTTTTGGCAATGTCTTCATTATTATAAAAAACAACGGCAATTAATTTATATAGATTAGACAGTTCCTGGCTATCCTTGCTTTTCTTTGCCACCGGAATCGCTTCCTTTACCAAAACCTCTATTGTTTGTAAGGGTTCATTTTCCCGCTGATATAGGAGTCCTATATTAAAAAGTATTTTAGACCTTAATATGTATATTTCCCTGCTGTTGTATTTTTTTAAGGCTTCGTCTGCTTTTCGGAACTTCTGCAGATTCTCTTTTGTCAGGCTAAAAAAAAGCGAATTATAATAACAGGAGAGGTCTTTTAAATAGCTATTGTTTTTTACTAATTCATTGCCCTTTTTTAAATGAATCTTTCCCAACTCTTTCTTATCTACATTTTTAGTACAAATATAAGCCAGCCTGTAATTCATAATGCAACGGAGACTGTCTGATTTACTGGTAGAAATTGCATTTTTCAGGCTATCAATTGTAACCTCATAATCATTTAATGTACTACTGCTTTGTGCGTGCGCAAGACTGCTTGCAAATAGCAGGAAAAAAAGATGCAATCGCTTCATTTTGTAGAGATAAGCTACAAATGTAATGACCATTATTCGGATTCTGAATAAAAGGCAGAAAATTACCTGATTTCAGGTAATCATATATACCTTTTTATGATTAGACGCAAATTAAACCTCCTCTATAAATTTGTCTGACATCTAATAACCATCTAATCAATTAAAAAAATTAAATGAAAAAGCTTATTAATTTATCTGTGCTTTTGCTTACTGTTTCTGCATTGGCGCAATCTCCGCTTGAAAAAGGCAAAATTCAATTAAACGCCGGCTTTGGGACATCTAACTGGTCGACGCCTGTTTATGTTGGTGCAGATTACACGATTTCGAATCCAATTACTGTGGGAGTTGAGGCATCCTATCAGTCTTATACTACCTATGGCATTAAAAGTACCATAATAGGTTTGCAGGCCAACGGGAATTATCATTTTAATGAATTGCTGAAAATCCCGAATGAATGGGATGTTTATGCAGGACTTAATTTAAATTACTATAACTGGAAATTCAAAGATTCGGAAACCAACACTTATCTGGTTGATGACAAACCTTTTGGAGTTGGAATTCAAATTGGCGGAAGGTATTTCTTTAATGAGAGATTTGCTGTAAATCTGGAGCTCCGAAGTGGAAATGTTACAACAGGAGGAAAAATTGGCATTACTTATCTGTTAAATTAAAAGTACCATCTCTAAAAAACAAAAACTATGAAAACAATAAAAACATTTTTTTCCATCTTATTAATTGCCATTACTGTTTCCTGTAGCAGTGACGATGGCGACGGCAATCCAATACCTACACCCACACCGATTAAAACTGCAAAATTTGAAATAACGGGCAACTTTACCGGTCATATATTTGTAGTTTATAACAATAATGTCACCGGAAACACGACTGAAACAGTCACTTCATTGCCATGGAGCAAAACAATTGAGTATCCTGACAATGTCATGGGCATTGGCATTAGCGGTAATGCCGTAATGCAAAATCCCGGTGTTGCAGGTCAAACGGCCAGCTTAAAAATCTATTATGACAACAACGTTGTGAGGCAAAGCAATAAAATTGCGGACGTTAATGGTACATTTAGTTTTGAAAGCCTGGCTTTTGTTTTTCCTTAACATACTAATTATTAGGACGTTTACAAAAAACCATCCTATTTAAGAAAGAGAAATGGCTGATAATTAAGTAAAAGAAAATATATTTAGAAAAAATAAATTCAGTTAAGCCAAATAATCATGAAGCAATTGTTTAAGTATGTTTTTCTTTTCACTTTAAAAATTTCAGCACAAACCAATACAGAAACTTATCAGTTTTCAAAAGATATTGCAGCCAAAATCGAAAAAGACACACTGGCATGGAAATATCAAATGGGAGCAACAGATTATTCCATAAACGGATATTATAAACAGGCTTTAGAAACCTGGGATAAGAACGGAAGACCTGCACGAAAAATCAGCAAAGAAGATAGTTTGTACTTCACTTCTTTCAGGCAAAAGAATGCAAAGGACTATATCATAAATCGCTCAAAAGACGAGAAAATCATCATCATCAATGAAGCACACCATAACAACAGGCACCGTGTTTTTACGACTTCGCTTTTACAAGGTTTGTATGATAATGGTTATCGCTTCTTTGGTTTGGAGGCACTCGCTGATACGGAAATAAATGACCGGAAATTTCCTGTCATGGAAAGTGGTTTTTATGTAAAAGAACCACAGATGGCAAATATGTTAAGCGAAGCATTAAAAATTGGTTTTGTTTTATTTGAGTATGAAGCATCTGATGGAAAAAATGGTAAAGAAAGAGAAATTGAACAGGCTGCCAATATTGCCCGATTAGTCAAGGAAAATCCAAATTCAAAATTTTTAATCCATTGTGGCTTCGACCATGTAATAGAAGGAATTCCACCAAGCAAAAGTTGGGAAAGAGCTATGGCTGGCCGATTAAAAGACGAAACAAATATTGATCCTTTTACAATTGATCAGGTGTATTATACGGAAAAAGGTGATATTAAATTCACCAGTCCTTATGTCTTGATGGCGAATCCTAAAAAATCGGTAATTATGGTCAATGGAGCCGGAAAATTATTTAATGGCGGAGAAACAAATGATCAGACCGATTGCAGGATAATTCATCCTATTACGGAATACGAAAACGAAAGGCCTGATTGGTTATTATTAGATGGGAAACGAAAAACATATATGGTTCCAAAATCTAAAATTACCGAATATCCTGTTTTGGTTCTTGCCTACCGAAAAAATGAATACGAAAAAAATGGAGTTCCTGCAGACATTATTGAAATCCTAAATAAGGAAACAAAGACAAATCTTATTTTAGACAAAGGCATTTATAAAATAATTATTAAGGATAAAAATTATAAGATTATTCACGGATTTGATGCAAAAATAAAATAACCCATCATCTTCAATTTTTAATATGCCTTTTTTGAACCTTTAATATAAAAAAAATGAAAAGACATATTGGCATATTACTATTGCTGTTATCATCTGTATATGGTAAAGCCCAAACCAAATTACCCGAGTTTAATGACAAGCCGGCCTATTTCAATGCCGCCACAAATGAGCTGATTGAGTTGGAGAAATCACAATACAACACTATGGCAAAGGCCAAAGGATTATTTAGTGCGGAGGGCGGTTTTTATTTAAACGGAATCAAATCATCTGTTACCATTAAAAACAAAAGCACTTTAAAATTCATTGTTAAAGTAAACCCCGGAACCGACCCGACTTCTGTTTTTGATTTAGTAAAATTTGAAATCCGAAAAGATAAAAGGGTTTTGATTACCACGAAAGCAAAAGCAACCAGCACATCAACTTCATTCGACAAGATTAATTATACGATTGAAAAAGTAAAAGACGGCTATTATTACTTAGTCGTTAAAAATCTCGCTTCAGGAGAGTACTTTTTTGGATCCGGGGACTTCATGTTTGCTTTTAGTTTGGAATAAGAACCTGATTTGGTGCAACATCCTTGCAAGGATGTTGCACTTCTCAAATCTATAAAATACCATTATCTGCAAAGCTGTAATAATCATTTTCGGTAATTATTACGTGATCAAAAACCCGTATGTCGAGGCTTTCTCCTGCTGCTTTTAATTTTTTAGTTATTATTCTGTCAGATTCACTTGGATATAATACCCCTGAAGGATGGTTGTGTGCCAGAATTATTGCTGTTGCATTATGCTCGATTGCTATTTTAAAAACAAGGCGGGCATCCACTACGGTTCCTGTCATTCCGCCTTTGCTCAATCTCCATTTGTGAGCAATTCTATTGGAGTTGCTAAGAAATAGGATCCAGAATTCTTCATGTGCAAGTTCACCTATAACAGGTTGCATCGTTTCAAAAACCACCCTGCTTGTAGCAATTCTCCTAGATGGCACGGCTTCTTCAGAGCGCCTTCTTCGGCCCAATTCAACAGCTGCAAGAATTGTAATCGCCTTTGCCTCTCCAATGCCGTGATAAGTGAGGAGCTTTTCAATAGATAGCTTTCCTATCCCATTTAGACTTTTAGCATCTGCCAAAATTCGCTTGCTCAAGTCTACAGCACTTTCGGTATGATTTCCGGTACGTATCAGGATAGCTATAAGCTCTGCATTGCTTAGGGCTTCCTGCCCTTTATGCATTAGTTTCTCTCTTGGTTTGTCATCTTTTGCCCAATCCTTGATTGGAAATGTTTTTGTTTTTTTCGCTTCTTTTCCCTGCATGGCGTTGAAATTAAATCTAATAAGTGAATATACGAATATATACTATAAAAAAATACCCCTATTAAATTTAACCGAAATTATAAGATATATCATACCTCTGCCGTTATAGTTAAAAAATAACTGCCATGAAATATTTCATCTCTCTTACCTGTTTTCTTTTCATTGCCGCTATTGTAGAAAAAAGTTTTCCGGAAAAACTTTCGGATGCGGCAATTACGCTGACTAAAGACAAGGTTGTCTATGACCCGGGCTATTTTTCCATCAGCTATCCTAACGGCGATGTACCAAAAGGAAAAGGCGTTTGTACAGACGTTGTTATCAGGGCATACAGAAAACTGGGGATTGACCTGCAGAAAGAAGTACATGAAGACATGAAAAAAAACTTCTCAAAATACCCTCAAAAATGGGGACTCAAAAAAACAGATCCCAATATTGACCATAGAAGAGTACCTAATCTTCAGGTTTTTTTCACACGATTCGGTAAAAGTTTAGAAGTAACCGATAAAGCTTCAGATTATAAGACAGGCGATTTGGTAACCTGGATGATCAATGATAAAATGCCCCATATTGGAATTGTGACCAATCGAAAATCAGCTGATGGGAAACGGAACCTGATTGTGCATAATGTTGGTGCCGGCCAGGTTTTGGAAGATTGCCTTTTCCAATATAAAATAACAGGACACTACCAATTTAAAAAGTAAGCGGACCTGCTTTCTGAAAGGAATAACAGTTCCGCTAATCATCATAGTTTATTTATAGAAGCGTTTTTACCTCATCAAAATTAAGTCCTCCATAATTTCCGGAACTCATTAGCAATAATGCAATTTTCTCCGTATCAAATTTAAGGTGGAAAAGGTATTCTTTAAATGCAGCCGGATTGGTGTAAATAATCAGGTCTTCGCGATTGAATGATTTTGCAATCTGATCATAGGTTACTTCTTCCAGTTGTTTGATTTTGACGGCATCCGGCGAATAGAAAACCACCGCCACATCTGCAGCATCAAGGGCTCCTTCATATTCTTTCAGGAATTCAGCATTCAGGCTACTGTAGGTATGCAATTCCAGACAGGCAATCAATTTTCTGTCCGGATATTGTTCTTTCACCGCTTTTGTAGTGGCAGCCACTTTGCTCGGCGAATGTGCAAAATCTTTATAGGCTACATTGTTTTTATTTTCTGCAATTTTCTCCAAACGTTTTGAGGCTCCTTTAAAACTGGAAATCGCCTCATAAAAATCGGCTTCGTCAACGCCCATATTCTGACATATCCATTTGGCACCGGCCAGATTATTCAGGTTGTGGGCTCCAAAAACTTCAATCGGCATATTTCCTTCCGGAGTTTCAAGTAATGTTATTCCATTCTCAACTGTATAATTTGGCGTTGTGTATGGAATTTTGCGGATAGGATTCGTAGCTGCTTCCGCTACCCTTTTTACTTCCGCATCATCTTCGTTATAGACAAGAATCCCTCCGTTGGTTATTTTTTGAATGAAAATCTCAAACTGTTCCACATAATTTTCATAGGTTGGAAAAACATTAATATGGTCCCAGGCAATTCCTGAAATCAAAGCAATATTGGGCTGATAGAGATGGAATTTTGGTCTTCTGTCCATTGGAGATGATAAATATTCATCTCCTTCAAGAACAATAAAATCATTTTCTTCCGTCAGATGCACCATCGTATCAAAACCTTCTAATTGCGCTCCAACCATATAGTCTACATTGATGCCGTGGTAATGCATAACATGCAAAATCATGGAAGTAATGGTAGTTTTTCCATGCGAACCGCCAATTACTACTCTTGTCTTATTTTTTGACTGCTCGTATAAAAACTCAGGATATGAAAAAATCTTTAATCCTAATTCCTGTGCTTTTAAAAGTTCCGGATTATCTGCTTTGGCATGCATGCCCAAAATAACCGAATCAATATCTGAAGTGATTTTTTCAGGAAACCAGCCCAATTCCTCAGGCAGCAGTCCTCTTTTTTCCAAACGTGTTTTGGAAGGCTCAAAAACAGCATCATCACTACCGGTCACCTGGTATCCTTTTTCATGTAATGCAATGGCAAGATTGTGCATTGCGCTGCCTCCAATGGCTATAAAATGTGTTCTCATCTATTCAAATATATGGATAGGATATTAATTATGTTTTGCTTATTTCAGCATATTCTTCTAAAACAGCCTTGGCTTTTTCCGGCTGCTTCATTTTATTTTTATACAAATCGGCTAATTTCTTGTAGGTTGTTTTTGATTTGCCAATTTCAATTGCCTTTTTATAGTTTTTTTCTGCTTCTTTATATCTCTTGAAATATTCAGCAATATGTCCTTTTGATAGATAACCGTCAACAGCAGATAGTGTCATTAGTTCATCTGCATATTTTTGTGCCTTTCTTTCACTGCCTCCAATTATGGCAGGAAGTTGCAGGTACAATTCCACCAATGCCCATCTGGATTCAATATGTTTCGGATTGAGCTCAATAGCTTTTTTAAAAGAATCTTCTACATCGCCAATCATCCCCAAAGCCTTAAATTTATTACTTTCTTTGGCTTTCATTCCAAGAGCGCCACCATATTTATAATAATAATTAGCTTCAGAAGGTTTTAGTTCTTTTAGCTTTTCATAATACACTAAAGCCTCCTCCCATTTTTTGGTATGTCCTCCAATATCTCCCAGATATTCAATTACACTGACATCTTTAGGGTTCTTTTTATAAAGAGCTGTAAATATTTCTTTGGCTTTTTCATAATTCCCTTTATCAAAAAACTGCGCTCCTTTCGCAAATTCTGATTGCGAAAAGACTGCTAACGGAAATAAGAATAAGATTAAAAAGAAATGTTTCAACAGACATGATTTAGTGTTCCAAAAATAGGAAAATGATTTGGAATAGCGGGATGGATTTTATGTGTTTTGGCTAACTAAAAAACTATGTCCAAATACTATCCCGAATTTCAGATATTCAGAATAATTCCTGCAAATCCGCATCAATAAAAAAAGCCGTTTCAAAACTGAAACGGCTTTTTAATTTATTTGAACTAATAACTAATCTGAAAATTATTTTGCGATTGTCATTTCGTCAATGATATGTTTTGCACCGGCATATTTGTCAATGATAAACAAAACATAACGGATATCAACGTTGATTGTTCTTTGTAGTTTAGAATCAAAGATTACGTCACCGGCCATAGCTTCGATGTTACCGTCAAAAGCTACACCAATAAGCTCTCCTTTTCCATTCAATACCGGAGAACCTGAGTTACCTCCTGTAATATCGTTGTCTGTCAGGAAGTTTACAGGCATATATCCTTTTTTATCAGCATATGGTCCAAAATCTTTTTTCTCGTTCAATTCAATCAATCTCTTAGGCAAATCAAACTCCTGGTCGTTTGGCTTGTATTTTTTGATTGTTCCCTGAAGTGTAGTATAGTTGTTGATTTTTGCATCATTTCTCTTATCAGCAGGTAATGCACGAACTTTACCATAAGTCAGACGCAAAGTTGAATTTGCATCCGGATATTTGATTTTGTTAAGTTTAGACTCACGCAATCCTTCTACAAGAAGACGGAATGACTTTTGGAAATCATTTTCCAACTTCGCCAAATCTTCCGGCTTGCTTCTGTAAGTAGCCAAAATGCTAGATGAAAGTAAATACAACTTATCATTTTTCAATGCATCCACATTTGGATTTTTCAAAAATGCTTCAGCTTTTTCTTTTGTAGCAAAAGCGCTCTCTGCGATAGCCTGGTCTACAAATTTCGTGAAGTCATTGTTGTTTTCTTTGGCTAGCCCTTCAATGAACGGGTCAAGTTTGTAACCTGCTTTTTTAGCATAAAGGTTTAATTCTGCAATCAATACATCTCTTTCCAATGGAAGGTAGAAACCTTCGTAAACACCGTCAATTGCTGCCTGAAGTCTAGGAAGCATTTCTGCTTTCTTAGCATCATTTTCTTTGGCATAAGCAGCGATTCCGTTTCCTAAACTTGCAGGACCACCAGCCAGGCTGCTGTTTCTTAAAATAGAAATCAGGTAGTTATCGTGTCTTGATTTTTCGTTTGTTGCTTTGTAGTAATTGTTGATAGTAGCAACTACATCACCATATTTCTGCTTGTTCTCCGGCTTGTTTGCCCATTTGTTGAACTCTGCCTCTTCTTTTTGTTTTGTAGCTGCAGTTTTGAACTTTGTCAATGCATCAATCATTCCCTGACGGTTTTTCCAATAGTTGGCCACAGAAGCATATTTAGAAGCGTAGTTTAAACGAACCTGGTCGCTTTTGTCCATGTGGAATTTCATAGCATCCATTCCTGCTTTAGAACCTTCAACCCATGCAGGGTATGCAAATTTTACATTTTGCTCAATTCCTCCGGCCGGCATCCAACGGTTTGTTCTACCCGGATAACCTAAAATCATAGCAAAATCATTTTCCTGAACACCTTTCAAGCTGATTGGCAAGTGGTGCTTAGGCTTTAACGGAACGTTGTCCGGAGAATATTCAGCAGGATTTCCGTCTTTGTCAGCATAAACTCTGAACATAGAGAAATCTCCTGTGTGACGTGGCCATTCCCAGTTGTCTGTGTCACCTCCGAATTTTCCAATGCTTTCCGGTGGAGTTCCAACTAAACGAACGTCTTTATAGTCTTGATAAACGAAATAGTAATATTCATTTCCCTGGAAAAAAGAACGAACAGAAACAGTATATTTTCCTCCTTCGTCATTTTCTTTTTGGATTTTAGCAATTTCCTGGTTGATTACTTTTTCGCGCTCAGCCTCGCTCATGCCGTCATTTACTTTAGAAAGAATTCTTTTTGAAACATCATCCATTCTCACAAAGAAACGTACATAAAGTGAGTTTGGCTTGATTTCAGATTTCTTGTCTTTTGCCCAGAAACCATCTCTCAAATAGTTGTCTTTTGGAGTAGAAACTTCAGCAATCGCATCATAACCACAGTGGTGGTTGGTCAAAACCAAACCTTGATTAGAAATAATTTCTGCAGTACAGCCACCATTGAACTGAACAATTGCATCTTTAATACTTGAATGGTTGATACTGTAGATTTCCTCAGAAGTCAGTTGCAATCCCATTTTTTGCATGTCACGGTGATTCAAACGCTCAATGAACATCAGGAACCACATCCCTTCGTCAGCCTTTACTGTTGTAGGAACAAGCAGTATAGCCGTAATTAAGGATAAAATAATTTTTTTCATTTATTAGTATTTAAAGTTTAATAGGTATGTGAGTAGTCGCATAAAATGATTTTTTGTTACATTTTGACTGCCTGACATATATTTTTGCGATGCGAATATAACTCCATTTTAGAATTTTAGACTTATAAACGAGGAGAAAACTAAATCGTTATCGCAATTTTAACTTTTGTTTTAGACTTCTTGTTTCCTGCGCTTTTAATATGATATCTTCATCACGACCTGCTATTTCCTTTGCTTTCCTGCTTTTTTGTTGCGGCAGAAAATTTCTCTCGTTCAGATGCGAATAATACTGCTGAATAAATGCCTTGAAGTACAAAACATTCTTTTCGTCTTGCGGAATTTTACATTTCAGCAGATTATTTTTCCATAGTGGGTCTTTTCTGTAATCGGATTTGACCAATATGTCTTTTTCATTGAACTGGTAATAATAGGAATCGGTTGTACAATTAAAGGCACTATTTGAAAAATTAATTGCAAAATGATTTTCCTGCTCCTCTTTATTAAAATGATTTTTACCAAAGGCAAAATAAGGCTTATCATAATCCAGCATTCCTAAAAGTGTGGGCATGATATCTATATGTTGCATAATCTTATCATCTGTTCCTTTAAAGTTTTTTCCCGGATGATAAAACAAAATCGGAATAGAATAATCAAAAGGCGGCTTTAAAAACTTTGGCGAATCTGCCCCGGAAGCATGGTCTGCCGTTATGACAAAGAGAGTTTTCTTATACCACGGTTCCTTTTTTATTCCTTCAAAAAAAGTCTTCAGCGCATAATCAGAATATTTAATCACACGGTGTATCGGGAGCGTTCCTTCTGCAAACCTGCCTTTAAATTCTGCCGGAATACTAAACGGATGATGGGATGAAAGCGTAAAAACAGTCGTAAAAAAAGGTTTAGGCATCACGTTGATTTTTTCGTGAACAAAAGGCCAGAATTTATGGTCCCATATCCCCCATTTCCCATCAAAGTCATCATCTCCTTTTGCATCTTCATATTCTTCTCTGGACTGGAATTCTTTAATATCGAGGTTTTTTCCAAAAGACACAAATCCCATCGATTCTTTTACAGCACCGTGCATAAAAGCCGTATGGTAGCCCATTTCATTCATGCAGGCCGGCAACGCATGATAATCGGCAACAGAATTTGGCAAGGAAAGAAACGGTTCTTTGAAAGTAGGAATTGAAGCCCAAATGGCCGGCAAGGCATCCATAGACCGGTAGCCGTTTTGATGCGCATTCGTAAAGAGATAACCTTCATTAAACAGCGAATCTAAAAACGGCGTATGCGTTTCCTGTTTAGGCTTGAACTGGTCGGAAAGGCTTTTGATATGGGCTTTTCCGAAGCTTTCTAAAATTATGATAAAAACATTGGTATTCCGGTCAATCTTAAATCTGCCTGAAGACGACGGCATGTGAGTCGTAGGCACATAGGTTTCGGCAGTACTTTTATCAAAATATTCAAGCTTAGGCACTTTTTTAGATTTACCTATTGTCCTGAAAAGGCAGAAAGGATTACTCAATATCAAGGAAGTATGGGAAGCATTGCTTGTATAAAGAAAAGCATCGCTCATCGAAATGGGGAAAGAAGCTTTTGAAAGACTGGCTCCCCTCACCAAAAAAACGGTTAGAAAAACCATTACACCCAGATATGCCGAATTAACCACATAGTAATCTCTATTGTTTGATAATATGGATTTTCCATATCCTATACGTCTATAGCCCACACAAAGCATAGCCAGTACAAGAAAATAGAAGATAAAGCCATACCAGTAGTCAACCATAAAGTCGAGTATCAAAAGTGAGAAACTGTCTTCCTTAACCAAAAACAAATCTCCTAAAACCAATCGGGACTGTTTGTATGGATAATAAAACACATCCGCAAAATTGACCAGTAGCCCGAGGCTGTTTGAAATCATGTAAACCCAGAAAAGCCTTTTCTGATAGTTTTCTTTTTCCCGAAACCGAAAAGGCAACAGCGACAAAAAAATAAAAGGCAAATTCAGATAAAGTATGGAAACCGTATCAAACATCAGGCTTCCGCGAAGCAAAGAAAAAATATCCTTGTGGTGGATAGGGTCAATCAGGTGGTCGTTAAAAAAATAAAAGATAAATCTTCCGAGCATGAATGCGACATAAACGACCAAAAGCCGCAACAGCATAACGGTAAAATCATTTTTCCAGTTGATTTTCATAAAATCTAACTCTATTATGTTCTTCTGCAAGACAAGTCCTAAAACTAATTCTGTGGTTCCAGAAGAAGCGGTGGGGAATCGAAGTAAAACGTTTGTTCACACAAAAATAACGAATAATTCACATTCGGTTTACGTGCCTGAAAAATTTATATCAACCATTTTAAACTCATAAAAAAAGCATCCTTGAAGATGCTTCAATTTTTCTTTTTGTATCACTTCTATTGCTTTTCGCAATGCGTTCTGGCTGTCGTCAATTACAATATCCTGAAAGACACTTTCCGTATTGATAACGCCGCTTGGCCTTACATCAGGGCTGGTTGATGCCTGAAATGTAAATTTGGAATACGGCAATGCATACTACACTAAAGTGTAGGTAAAACAAATCGAACCAACTTATAATTTCTCTGTTTTCATCAACAATAAGGAGTTACCTGTTGACGCCTATAAAGATGATTTTTTCAAGCGGGTAGACGAAAATAAAATATAAAAGGCGACCTGATGGTCGCCTTTTATATTTGTTTGTCTTTTATTACTGATTTTCTTCAGCATTCAACATCTGCCAAAGTTTGTCTTTTAATTCGACCAATCCCTGGTTTGCTATTGATGATATAAAGTGATATTTCAAACCTTTAAACTCTTTGTCCAACTGTGCTTTCATTTCTGCTTTCAGTTCCTCATCAAGCATGTCTGATTTAGAAATTACGATAAAGCGTTCCTTATCTAAAATTTCCGGATTATAGCGTCGCAGCTCATCCAAAAGAATTTCATATTCTTTTTTAATATCGTCTGCATCAGCAGGAATCAAAAACAGCAATACTGAGTTTCTTTCGATATGTCTTAAGAAATAATGCCCGAGTCCTTTGCCTTCGGCAGCGCCTTCAATAATTCCGGGAATATCTGCCATTACAAACGATTGGAAATCTCTGTAGGCTACGATTCCAAGATTTGGTTTCAGGGTTGTAAACGGATAATCCGCAATTTTTGGTTTTGCAGATGTCAGTACAGACAGCAAAGTCGATTTTCCCGCATTTGGAAATCCTACCAAACCTACATCGGCCAGAACTTTAAGTTCCAGAATAATATCCAGTTCGTTAGCTGGCATTCCGGGCTGCGAATATCTCGGGGTTTGGTTTGTGGAACTTCTAAAATGCCAGTTCCCCAATCCGCCTTTTCCGCCTTTTACTACAATCTTTTTTTCACCGTGTTCGGTGATTTCGAATAAGATTTCGTTGGTTTCTTTATCGCGTACTACGGTTCCCAACGGCACTTCAATATACTTATCTTCTCCGTCAGCACCTGTACTTCTGGCACTTCCTCCGTCGCCACCATGTCCGGCTTTGACGTGTTTTGCAAATTTTAAATGGAACAATGTCCAAAGTCCTTTGTTTCCTACCAGATATACGTGTCCGCCTCGTCCTCCGTCACCTCCGTCAGGACCACCTTTTTCAATAAATTTCTCTCTATGCAAATGCGTCGACCCTTTTCCTCCTTTTCCGGAAGAAACATAAATCTTAACGTAATCTACAAAATTTCCCTCTGTCATTTTCTTTATTTAAAGTGTAAAGTTTAAGGTTTAAAGCTACAGTATACTGACAACTCTAAACCTTAAACTTTATACTGTTTCTTTTTGTTTATTCTTTTAGCGAACGGACTAAAACCTTGTCGATTTTAACGCCGTCCATATCTATAACTTCTAATTCAAATAAGTTCCAGATTAATTTTTCGCCCTGTTTTGGTATATAGGAAAGCTCTGTCATGATTAGGCCGCTTACTGTCGTAACTTCATAATCGTTAATCAGTTCATCCAAATCAAAATAGGTCAAAAAGTCGTGTAACGAATAATGCCCGTCAACCAGCCAGGTACCATCTTCTCTTGCCACAAGCTGGAATTCTTCATGATAGAAATCTGACGCATCGCCTACCAGAGCTTCCAGAATGTCGTTTAGGGTAATCATACCTTGTGTGATTCCGTATTCGTCTGTTACTATGGCATAGTGTACTTTGGTTTTCTTGAAAATATCCAATGCCTTATAGGCAGAAGTATGTTCTATCAGATAGACCGGCTCCTTCATTATATCTCTAAGGTTGAAGTCGCCGCTTTCAAATTTGGCAAACAAATCTTTTAACAGCACAACCCCAACAACTTCGTCCAGGCTTTCTTCACAAACCGGATAAACGGAGTGAATTTCATCCAGAACTTTTTGTTTAAGTGTAGGAAGGTCATCTTCCAATGAAAGATAGTCAACCGATTTCCTGTGGGTCATCAAGGAGTTTACCTTTCTGTCACCAATATGGAATACACGTTCCACAATGTCCTGTTCGATTTCCTGTACTTCTCCTACTTCAGTTCCTTCTTTGATGATGGCCTTAATTTCTTCTTCGGTAACTTTACCGTCTGCCGTTGGCCTGATTCTGAACAATTTCAGCAAAGATTCTGTTGAAATGGTCAAAAGCCAGATAAAAGGCGCGGTAATTATCGAAATTACTTTCATAGGCAAGGCTACCGTCTTTGCAATTGTTTCAGGATAATTGAGCCCGATTCTTTTAGGAAGCAATTCGCCAAGCACCAAGGAGAAGAATGTCAGGATAACAACCACGATTCCAACCGAAAGGTTTGCTGAATACGGCTGCAGGAATTCATACTGGTCCAGGAAAATCTTTACATCGCCAGTGATATTATCACCTGAATAAATACCTGTTAAGATTCCGATTAATGTGATTCCGATTTGAACAGTCGACAAAAATTTGTTTGGCGAATTGGCCAAATCCAAAGCAGTTTTGGCGCTGGGATTCCCTTTTTTTGCAGAAGTTTCCAACCTGTTTTTTCGCGCTGATATCAATGCGATTTCCGACATCGAAAAAACACCATTCAAAAGGATTAAAAAGAAAATTATAGCTATTTCCAAGTTTTATAAATTAAGTTAAAGGCTATCGATTACTGTACTTAACCGATGTGTAATTTCTTCTATGGAACCAATTCCGTCCACAGCGTGAAATTTATTCTGTGCTTTATAATAGTCCATTAAAGGAGCTGTTTTTTCGTTGTATTCCTGATAACGGTTTCTGATTTTTTCTTCATCCTGGTCATCTGGTCTTCCTGAAGTTTTTCCTCTTTCCAAAAGTCTTTTTACCAAAATTTCATCATTGGCCTCCAAAGCAACCGTTGCCGTTATTTCTTCGTTTTTAGATTCCAAAAAGTTATCCAGAGCTTTTGCCTGTGACAGGGTTCTTGGGAATCCGTCAAAAAGAAATCCTTTAGATTCCGGGTTTTTATCTACTTCACTTTGAAGCATCTGGATGGTTACTTCATCCGGAACCAAATCTCCTTTATCCATATAGGTCTTGGCTAATTTGCCAAGCTCTGTTTCATTTTTAATATTGAACCTAAAAATATCTCCTGTTGAGAGATGGGTCAGATTGTATTTCTTTTTTAAGAATTCAGCCTGGGTTCCTTTTCCTGCTCCAGGCTTCCCAAATAATACGATATTAATCATTTTGTTAGTTGTGAGTTATTATATGCCAGGATTTTTCAATCCAAAATATTTCATTTTCTAATCCGACTTAATCTTTCAATTGGTATATTTCCGGAATGTTTCTTCCGAGCCCATCATAATCCAGGCCGTAGCCTACAATGAATTTGTTTGGAATTTCAATACCAATATAATCAATTTTTATGTCTTTTTTGTATGCTTCGGGCTTTAAAAATAAGGTAGCGAATTTAAGCTGCTTTACATTTTGGGACTCAAACATTGCTTTCAGCTCGACCAAAGTATTTCCTGTGTCGACAATATCTTCTATTACGACAACGGTTCTTCCCGATAAATCTTGATTAAGTCCGATGAGTTTTTTTACCTCATGGGTTGTAGTAGTGCCCTCATAGGAGGCTAATTTTACGAAGCTTACTTCGCAGGCTTTCGGATAGTGTTTCATAAAATCTGAAACCACCATAAAGGCGCCGTTTAAGACGCCCACAAATAAGGGTATCTCTTCGTCTAGGTCTTCAGCTACTTCCTGCGCCATTTTGGCTATAGCTGAATCGATTTCCTTTCCGCTGATGAAAGGAACAAAATGTTTGTCGTGAAGTTGTATCACAATGATTTTATTAAATAATAAGTTGCAAATATACTAAAATAGAATCCAGCTATTTTACAATTTATTTCAGTTTTATTACAATTTTATTTTTGTTAAATGTTTTTTAATATTCTTTAAACTCCGAAGATAAAAAATTTAAAATCAGTAAATTCAATATCCTGAAAATACAACCACTAATTTTTTCAAGCTATGAAAACACGTATTTTACCCCTACTTTCCTGCATTGCTTTTTCATTCTTATCCTGTAACGGACAAGAAAAGAAACCGCCTGTAAAAAATAGTACTACTATTGTAAAAACTGCTGTAGGCGATTTGGAACTTCCTGCTCCGTATGCTACAGAATCTGCCCGAAAAATAAGCCGCATGAAAGAGTGGCCTGAAGGAGTTACACCTAAGGCTCCGGAAGGATTTGTGGTAACGAAATTTGCAGACGGATTGAAAAATCCACGCTGGACCTATATTGCTCCCAACAATGATATTTTTGTAGTGGAAAGCAACACTTTTAAAAGCGCCAACCAAATTACTATTTTCAGAGACAAGGATGGTGATGGTGTTTTTGAGACCCGTGAAATTTTTAAAGACGGGCTCAACATGCCTTTCGGGATGCTGATTCTTGATAATTATTTTTACATAGCCAATACTGATGGTCTTTTTCGTTTTCCATACAGCGCAGGTGACTTAAAGCTAAGAGGAAACGGAACAAAAATACTGGAACTTCCTGCCGGAGGTTATAACAATCACTGGACAAGAAATCTGCTTGCCAATGCTGACGGTTCAAAAATATATGTTTCCGTAGGCTCTGCCAGTAACAATGCTGAGCACGGGATGGAAGTAGAAAAAAGGCGCGCCAATATTTTAGAAATCAATCCTGACGGAACAGGAGAACAAATTTATGCCAACGGCTTGCGAAATCCTGTTGGAATGGATTGGAATCCTGCCAACAACGAACTCTGGACTGCCGTAAACGAACGCGATGATTTGGGTGACGAACTTGTTCCTGATTATATTACAAGCGTAAAAAGAGGAGGTTTTTACGGTTGGCCTTATTCCTATTACGGACAGATTCCAGACCCAAGAATGAAAGGACAGGGAAAAGAACTGGTTGCTAAGGCTATCATTCCCGATGTTTCTGTTGGTGCACATACCGCTTCACTCGGATTTGCTTTTTATAACCAGGATGTTTTTCCGGCTAAATACAGAAACGGGGCTTTTGTAGGACAGCATGGCTCCTGGAACCGTTCAAAACTAAGCGGATACAAAGTGCTTTTTGTACCTTTTAAAAACGGAAAGCCTTCCGGAAAACCCGAAGATTTCCTGACCGGATTCATTGCCAACGAAGAAAAAGCGGAAGTTTACGGACGTCCTGTTGCTGTGACGGTTATGAAAGACGGCTCGTTATTGGTGAATGACGACAGCGGCAATACGATATGGAGAGTGGCTTTTAAAAAATAAGCCATACAGATACATTAAAACTTTTGACATCGTTAGCGGCTCAGCGCCTTTGCAATGAATTATTTCACGCAAAGGCGCTGAGCCGCCAAGTTGATTAATAATGTATCTCTTTAGCAGTTCCTTTTGCCATAAACACTTAGTAATTATTTTAATACTTTTACGACAGTTTAAAATCAACAAACCAAATGAGTTCTGATTTTATTAAAAAATTAGAAAATAGCACGGCACACAGGCAAAGCCGCGAATTAATATCTGACAGCATTTCTGCCAACCCGGAACTGTTGCCTGTTTTAATGGGCGTGCTGTTAGACACCAAAAACAAAAATCATTATAAAGCCTGCTGGACTTCGGAATTGGTTTTTGAAAAGCATATTGAATGGCTTATTCCCTATCTTGATGTTTTTAGCAAGACACTGTCGTCCTATTCGCATGACGGGGCATTGCGTTCTGTTTCTAAAATCTGTCTTTTTTCAGCAACCTACCATTTGAAAAAGAAAAAGTCGGGAGCAATTTTTCTAACAGACGAGCAGTTGGAACTGATGGTAGAATCCTGTTTTGACTGGCTTATCAGCGACCAGAAAGTAGCCACCAAGGCTTATGCCATGAGGGCTCTTTATGCTTTTGGAAAAATAAACGACTGGATATATCCGGAACTCAAGACTATTTTGACACAGGATTATCCAAATCATTCGGCGGCATACAAATTAGCTTCAAAAGAAATCCTGAAAAAGCTGAAATAGCTAAAAAATATCTTCTTTTTGCGAGCCAATTCATTTTAAGACTTTAAATTGCACGCTTTAATTTCCTTTTATGGGCGAAAGCATTGCAAAAAATAATGGCCTTTTATTCAAAATAGTCACCAATCTTACTTTTTGGGTGCTGATAGCAATTATTTCTGGTGTTTTGGTTGGACATTATTTGCCTGAAACCGGCACAAAAATGAAGGTCATAGGTGATACTTTCATCCAGATTGTCAAGCTTTTTATCGCCCCGATTATTTTTCTTACTATTGTTTTAGGAATCAGTGGTATGGGCGACCTCAGAAAAGTGGGGCGCATCGGGATAAAAGCGCTGGTTTATTTTGAAATCGTTACCACATTTGCCCTGGCTATTGGCATTATAGCGGCTTATATTATCCAACCCGGAAAAATCGACAAGTCCGGCCTTGATATTCAGGATGCTTCAAAATACACTTCCAATCCAAGGACTGAATTTGACTGGTGGCAGTTTTTCATGGATAACTTCACCTTGCAGGTTTTAGCCCTGGCTATTGTTTGCGGCATTCTGCTCAATTATTACAACAAACGCGAATCTGTAGTAGCTACCTTATACAAAGCTTCAAAAATTGTTTTCAAGGCTTTAAAGTTTGTGATGCTCCTGGCACCATTAGGCGCATTTGGAGGCATGGCCTATACAGTAGGAAAGTTCGGATTGCATACTTTGATTCCTTTAGGAAAACTGATGTTTACTGTTTACCTGACTATGGCCGTTTTTATCTTTTTAATTTTGGGCGGTATCATGCGCTACTATAAAATGAGAATCTGGGACCTGATAAAGTACCTGAAAGCGGAGCTTTTGATTGTGTTAGGAACTTCATCTTCTGAACCTGCATTGCCCAATCTGATGGATAAGCTGGAACGACTGGGATGCAGCAAATCAGTCGTGGGACTTGTAGTGCCAACCGGATATTCGTTTAATCTGGACGGCACTTCTATCTATCTTTCAATGTGTGTCATTTTTCTAGCACAGTTATATAATGTACATCTTTCTTTTGGGGAAATACTGACTATTATCGGACTGCTGATGATTACTTCAAAAGGAGCAGCCGGAGTTACCGGAAGCGGCTTTATTGTTTTGGCCTCAACACTTACAGCTATTCACAAAATTCCGCTTGAAGGATTGGCTTTTCTTTTAGGGGTTGACAAATTCATGAGCGAAGCAAGAGCCATTACCAATTTTATTGGCAACGGTGTGGCGACTATTGTAATTTCTAAAAACGAAAACGAGTTTGTCGATATTGAAAATCCAATGGAGCTCGATTAGGATTTCCGTTTCAGGTATTCGTGAATTTTTTCCTGTGAACTTATTGGTTCTTTTTCATTTCTTACCGGAATATTTTCGAGCGATGTTCCTAATAAAGAAGCCTTGACATTATCGTCTAACTGAATTTTAAGAATATCGAGCATTTCTTCTTTGAGAATGGGGTCATATACCGGAAAGCAGACTTCTATCCTGTGGTATATATTCCTGTTCATCCAATCGGCAGACCCCATAAACAGTAACGGATTGCCATTATTTTCGAATACAAAAATACGTCCGTGTTCGAGATACCTGTCTACGATTCTGCGAACCGTAATGTTTTCGCTTCTGCCCTGAATTCCCGGTACAAGGCAGCAAATTCCACGAACAATCAGTTGGATTTTTACTCCTGCATTTGAAGCTTCGTATAATTTTTCAATCAGGCTTTTTTCTTCCAGGTTGTTCAGCTTGATGGTGATTCCGGCAGCAAGTCCTTTTATTTTGTTCTGGATTTCATTATCAATGAGTTTGATAAATTTTTCCCGCAGATTGAATTTAGCCACGAGCAAATGCTTAAAATCCATTTTGTATCTCTTCGGATTTTTTTTGATGGTAGCCAAAAGAAGGAAAGTCTTTTCCAAATCTTTCAGCATTTCCTTATGAGCCGTCATTAATATATGGTCTGTATAAAAACGGGCCGTATTTTCATTCAGGTTTCCGGTAGCCAATAATCCTATAGACGGGAGTTTACTTTGTTTTTTAAACTTTACCGGCGCTATTTTGGCATGTACTTTTAGTGACGGGATGCTGTGTACGATTTTAACTCCGGCTTTTTTCAATTGTTTTGACCATTTTATATTGTTCGCTTCGTCAAAACGGGCTTTCAGTTCTACTACAACAGTCACCTTCTTCCCGTTTCTGGCGGCACTAATGAGTGCATTGGCAATTCTTGAATCACTTGCCACGCGATAAAGCGTTACATATATTTCTTCGGCGTTGGGATGTATGGAAGCTTCGTTAAAAAAACGGAGTACGCTGTCGTAGGACTGATATGGCACATGCAGCATCAGGTCTTTTTCTGCAACGGTATCAAAAATACTCTTTGCTACAGGGGCGTCTAAAGAAACCGGAACCATTTCGGTATAAGAAAGGCTTTGTTTTTTTAGCGGTAATGAAGCCAGGTCCTTTAGATTATGGTAGCTTCCGCCCAGAACAATCGTGGCATCTTTTAGCTTGAAAGTATCTATCAGCGACTGTAAAAAAGGCGGCGGCATTCGGTAATCGAATAAAAAACGGGTGGCAAAGCTGTAATCTCTTTTGGCAATCTTCTTCTCCATTTTTTCGGCAATAGCCTCATCATATTCGTCGTCAAGTTCCAGAGCCGCATCGCGCGTTATTTTGAAGTTATAATCTGCCGGCAGTTTCTGGTCTTTGAAAATAAATTTCAAGCCAAATTTGATAATATCGTCCAGAAAAAGGATGTAGGTTTTTGCTCCTTTCTTAACGGCAAAAAATCGTGGCAAATCGTCTGATGGTATGTTTAGAAGAAACAGCTGGTGTGTGTCTGTATTTTCTTCGACAACAACAAGTTTGTATAATTTGTTGTTTTCCGGAAAGAAATCCGTTTCCTTTGTTATTTCTACAATCTGCAGGAATGCCAATACTTCTTTAAAAAAGTAATGGGTTATTTCGTTGTGGATGTTTTCAGGAATTGGCTCGTTGTACAGCAGATGGTATTTTTCTTTTTCGAGTGCGGGAAGAATCTTTTGGGTCATTATTGTTCCAAAAACCCGTTGCTGGTCGTCAACAATATGCTGTATTTTATCCAGAATGTGCTGATAGGCAAAGCTATTTTCCTTTTTGTTTTTGGAAATTTTTTTGAGTGCCATTAATGACGGTATCCTAACTCTGTAAAATTCATCAAGATTGGAAGAATAGATGGAAAGAAACTTTATTTTTTCAAAAAGCGGCACGTCATTGGCTTCTGCTTCAAGAAGCACTCTTTGGTTAAATGAAAGCCAGCTGATATCTCTGTCAAAAAAATCAGGTTTCTGGCTTACTTCTTTGGTCTTGGTTTCCAGAATCATATCGTTTTTAAAGTAGTTATAAAAGTATTAATTTATGATGATTATATCATTAAGATACTATTATCGTTTGCTTTTATACTTCTTTTTTGTTTACAATTACAACACAAAACGGTTTTCGCCTATTTCGGAATAACCAATAATTACCCGAATGGCAAACGTAATAAAGTAGTAACGTTTCCATCTGTTTTGGCTTGCAGTGCAAATTTTGTGGGAGTATTTTTTATTTTTTGCTTATGGAATAAGCAAAAATCAATAACTTTACGATTGTCTTTTACGTAAAGAAATGACATATAGGGTGCCATGACGATATATTTTTTTCTATATTCGTTGTTTGTTTTGTTACGATTTGTTGTATTTCCACATTTCTACAAAGCAAAGTAAATAATTTAATTTATAATAAACAAATTTATTTTTCATATGGATGGAAAAATTTTAAAAAAGAAATTACAATCACTTGACATCCAAATGACTGAAGTCGCAAAGAGATTAAACATTTCTCCTCAAAATCTTCAAAACCGATTCAAATCGAAAGAGATTACTTTGGATTTTTTAATCGAGGTTTCAAAAGCGGTAAATGCATCTGTTTATTATTTCATTAAAGGCACGGCTTATGAAAAAGAGTTTCAACAACCGGACAACGTGATTTTAAATGAACCGGACGGTGAATTTATTCCGAATGTGGTTGATGCCAAAAACCAAACTATTGAAATTTTACAACGTGAAGTTCAAGACCTCAGAAGCGATAAGGATTTTCTAAAAAAGATTATCGATTCAAATCTGGTGAAGAGGAATCCTGACTCTGATTTTGAACAGGCATAAACTTTTCTTGTTGTGCCTAATATCCGTTATATTAAGAAACCCTTTTTAGAGAGAATAATTTCTGCTGTTTTCATTTTTGCCAGCATTATATTGCTTTCCGGAGAACAAAAAGCGTTTGGAATTGTCACACTTATAATTGGCCTTGGCCTGCTTATCAGCAACTCTGTCTGTACGGGAATCGAAATCAACACAGAACAAAAATACTATCGTAAGCTATATTCTTTTCTGGGTATTGTATTTGGCGAATGGGAATCTTTTCCAAAAACGGAATACATTTCTGTCTATAAATCACGGGAAACACTAAATAGTCCCGCTGCCAACTGGCCTGCACTCACAAGCAATTCCTATATTGTCAATTCTTTTTGGGAAGACAGAAGGCCTATTACATTATATAAGTCCAATTCCAAAAAAGAAGCTCTTGCTGTTGCCAAAGATATGGCAGACGTCCTTGGCATTAAAATTCTCGATTCTACAGACGGGGAACAAAAGTGGCTTTAAAGCTGAGTTGATAAGTTATTAAGGGATTGAGGGACTAAGGTTCCTTGCTAATGCTTAGGGATTTATTGGGCGTAAACATTTTTGTTTCTATTTCATTTTAATATTCTTCCGAACAATTATTTTCTCTAATCAGTCTGCGTGTTTTACTTCTTCGCACACTGTCATAAAAAACACTCTTTTTTAATTTCTACAGGCAGAAAAAAGCCACTACCCGCATCACCAAATTTAGTGATAAAAAAATATACCAAAATTGTGGTATTGTATGCGTTTTTGAAATATTGCAACTTTGAAAAGTCAAAAAAACAGAGCGTTTTAAAGACATGCCCAAAAACTAACCTGCTAAATCTTTTGTTATGCATACAACTACTATTCAGAAAGTTGACTGCTTATTTCAAGCAAAAAATTCCAGCGTTGCACTTACTTTCAGGAAAGAAAAACTTTCGCACATTGCGAGAACATTTTTCTATGGCATACTTCTTCTGATATTACACCTTCCTATACGAATAAATAAATTCGATAATTCAACTATTAACTTAAACCTTTAAAACTATGTACGAACCATTTCTTGGACAAATTCAGACATTTGGATTCAACTTTCCTCCTAGAGGATGGACTTTCTGTGATGGACAAATCATGTCAATTGCGCAAAACACCGCTTTATTTTCGCTTTTAGGGACTACCTATGGTGGAAACGGACAAACAACATTCGCTCTTCCCGACCTGAGAGGAAGATCTGTAGTTCATCCAGGAAACGGGCCAGGACTAACTCCTGTTGTTTGGGGAGAAGTTGGAGGAATTCAAAACGTAACTTTAACAACAAGCAATATGCCTATGCACGCTCATCCTTTAGTTGACGGTCAGGCTCATGTTGCTACCACTATCCTTGCTACTAACAACAATAATGGAAGCAATACTACTGATGGTGGTTCCAACGGATTTGGAGATTCAGGTAATATGCCGGAAATCTACAGAGAAAGTCCAACGGGAACGAATGTAGTAGGCGGTGTGAAATCTGTAATCAGCGGTACTACCGGCATTGCAGGAGGAAGTATACCTTTTGGAATACGTAATCCATACCTTGGAATATACACGAGCATTGCTCTTGAAGGAATTTTTCCTTCCAGAAACTAATTAATATGGGGGAGTCACTTCCCCCTTTTATTTTATTATTTATGAAAATCGGAATATTGTTGCCCCAATCAAAACAATACCCATCATTAGACAGGGATTTTATGCGAGGCATGAAATTAAATGACCTGGACGTCAAATTTTTTATTGAAAGCATTGGCATTGGCGCAGATGAAAAAATAATTATTGAAAAGATGCAGAAGCTTTCTTTACAGGAAGATATCAGCATTTTTATTGGTTTTTTGGGACATCGCAACATCCAAAGCGTGTATGACTACGCTTCAAATCACAATCTTTTTTTATTGGCTACGGATATGGGCTCAACACTTCCTTATGCTCTGCCAAAGAAACAAGGCGTATATATCAATTCATTTGGTATTGCCGAAAGTTCCTATCATTTAGGCGCTTATTTTGCATCACAGAATTACAAAAACATAGCCACTTCGTCCTCATATTATGATTCAGGCTATGGCATCAACCAGGCCATTGAAATGGCACTTTATCAAAACGACAGTCAATTTTCAGGACATTATATCACGCCTTTGAATCCGAGAGAAAACGAGGCAGACTGTATGCAGGAGACACTGGCTCCATTAAAACCAGACGCCATATTTGCTTTCCACAGCGGCATCTATGCAGAAGAACATGCTTCCTATCTTACTAAAAACAAACTGACCCAAGACTATCCTTTTTATTTCACTTCTTTTTCTATATCAGATAAGATAAAGGAAGAAAACAGGGAGGCTCTTAAAAACACTATGATTGTATCCTCATGGTCGGATAGTTTAAGAAGCAAAAAGAACCTATCCTTTGTAGAAAAACATAAGGCTATATTTCATCAGGCTCCAAATATTTTCGGTTTACTGGGTTATGAAACCGGAATGATTCTGGAAAACTTATTAAAAGACAACGACAGTATTCCGAGTCTGGAACAGCTTATTGACAAAATGGAAGAAGCCCTGGAAGGCCCGAGAGGAAAAATACAGTTCCATCCGGAAACCAACAGAACCAGCTTTGACAACTATATTTTCAAAATTACAGACGATGGAATCCAAATTGAAACTGTCTTGAAAAATGACGGACAGTTCATCCAAAACATCATGTCTGACCAGCGCCCGCAATCTATGGGAGGCTGGCACAATGCTTATCTGTGTCATTAAACCTTAAATCAATCATATGAAAACAACAATTACTTTTTTTAAAGCCTGCCTGTTTTTCATGATTTGCCTCCTGAGCGGAGTCAAATCGGAAGCACAGACAATGAATAAAGGCGATATCGCCTTTATAGGCTACAATACCGGTGGCCAGGACGGTTTTGCGTTTATCGCATTAAATGACCTTCCTGCCGGACAGACGCTCTATTTCACGGAACAGGGATGGTCCGGAACCC
Organism: Flavobacterium sp. Leaf359; assembly: GCF_001423985.1. Taxonomy (NCBI): domain Bacteria; kingdom Pseudomonadati; phylum Bacteroidota; class Flavobacteriia; order Flavobacteriales; family Flavobacteriaceae; genus Flavobacterium; species Flavobacterium sp. Leaf359. The sequence goes on from NZ_LMPW01000011.1 coordinate 248,992, forward strand.
AATGGATGAATACCCTAAACGAACCGCATCTTGCTTATGTTATTCCACCCGGAATTACGTGCGGCAAGATTATCTCGTTTGTAGAAACGGCTCCGGATGTAATTACAGTAACAGGAGGCGGAAGCGTTACTTTTGCACTGGGTACAAGTTTTAATCTTTCCGGTGGTGACCAAATTATTGCTTACCAATCTGCTTCTGGTGTAGCTCCGGCTGCTCCTGTTTTTATTTCAGCAATCCATGGAGATTACAATTCATCAAAGTATGACCCTGTAACAACATGGAATCCGGCGACAGGAAGTAACAGCACTTTATGGGCAACGTCTGATTCAGCCATACCAACCGACTTAGAAAACGGAGTAAATTGCATCTCATTATATCCGGCTCCAGGGCCAGAATTTGCAAATGCAAAATACAACGGAACTTTAACAGGAACTTCTATTGCACTTCGCGCTGCCATTAACAATCCTGCTAACTGGATGCATGACAATTCTACCAGCACGGCCATTCCTATACAGCCTTCCAATTTTCCAACACCTTCTGTGACATGCATCAACTGTACGAACCCAACCGTTCCTACATTGACAGCCTCTACGGCTGTACTTTGTAATGGAAGCAGCAGGACCATCACTATTACAGGAAGCCTGAACAGCGCTACAGCATGGCATGTTTATTCCGGTTCCTGTGGCGGAACATTAGTTACAAGTACCGCAACTGGTTCATTTTCTGTAAGCCCAACCACAACAACAACATATTATGTTCGTGGCGAAGGTGGTTGTGTAACGCCTGGAGCCTGCGCAACGATAACAGTAAGCGTAAATCCGGCTATAGTATTGACCACTGGAGGAGGCTCAACAAACGTAAGCTGCAATGGAGGTAATAACGGAACAGCTACTGTAGCTCCAACAGGAGGAACACCTCCATATACCTATTCATGGGCTCCATCCGGAGGAACGGCGGCTACGGCGACAGGACTGGGTGTAGGAGTTTATACCGTGACAGTAACCGATGCTAATTTATGCCAGGCTACACGTAATTTTACAATTACACAGCCTCCTGTCCTTAACGGAAGTACGGTAGTAACCAACGTTGCTTGCTTTGGAGGCAATACTGGTGCCATCAACCTGACTCCATCAGGCGGTACACCACCTTATACATTTAACTGGGGTGGCGGTATTACAACCGAAGACCGTACCGGATTGACAGCTGGTAATTATTCAGTAACAATTACTGACGCTAATTCCTGTACACGTACAATCAGCAACATTAATGTAACACAACCTGCTGCAGTTGTGTCCGGAACAACAGTAGTAACAAATGTTGCCTGCTTTGGAGGCAGCACCGGAGCAATCAATTTAACTCCTACCGGAGGAGTACCTCCCTATACTTATAACTGGGTTGGCGGTATTACAACCGAAGACCGTTCTGGATTAGCAGCAGGTACTTATTCAGTAACAATTACGGATGCCAATGGCTGTACAGGTACTGTTTCAGGCATTACAGTAACACAACCGACTGCTGCATTAGGTGGCACAGCCATAAAAACAGATGTAAGTTGTAATGGTGGTTCTAACGGTACTGCAACCGTATCTGCCAGCGGAGGAACACCTCCATATACCTATTCATGGGCTCCTTCAGGAGGAACCAACGCTATGGCTACAGGACTAGCGGCTAACACATATACAGTTACTGTAACCGACAACAATGGTTGCCAGATTACAAGAACTGTTACTGTTAACCAACCGGCAGCAGCTTTGAGCGGAACAATTTCAAAAACCGACGTAAGCTGTAATGGAGGTAATAACGGAACAGCAACCGTAACAGCTACCGGAGGAACAACACCTTACAGCTATTCATGGTCTCCATCAGGAGGAACGAACGCTACGGCAACAGGATTGGCAGCAGGAACTTATACTGTAACCGTTACTGATTTCAACGGTTGCCAGATTACCAGAACTGCTACTGTTAACCAACCCGCAACGGCTTTATCTGCTGCAACAGGTGGCGGAAAAACGGATGTAAGCTGTAATGGTGGCTCTAACGGAACAGCAACCGTAGCGGCTACAGGAGGAACACCGCCTTACAGCTATTCATGGGCTCCTTCAGGAGGCACGAATGCTAGCGCTACAGGACTGACTGCAGGAACTTATACCGTAACTGTGACTGATTTCAACGGTTGCCAGGCTACAAGAACCTATACTATCAACCAGCCAACAGCCTTATCTGCTGCAACAGGCGGCGGCAAAACAGACGTAAGTTGCAATGGCGGTGCTAACGGAACGGCAACAGTAGCGCCAACAGGCGGTACGCCACCCTATACCTACTCATGGGCGCCTTCAGGAGGAACGGCGGCTACGGCCTCAGGATTGGCTGTGGGAACTTACACAGTAACGGTGACTGACAATAACAATTGCCAGGTTACAAGAACATTTACTATCAACCAGCCAACAGCCTTATCTGCTGCAACAGGCGGCGGAAAAACAGATGTGAGCTGTAATGGAGGTTCCAACGGAACGGCAACGGTAGCGCCAACAGGCGGTACGCCGCCCTATACCTATTCATGGTCTCCTTCAGGAGGAACGGCGGCTACGGCTACAGGACTGGCTGTGGGAACTTACACAGTAACCGTGACTGACAGTAACAATTGCCAGGTTACAAGAACATTTACTATCAACCAGCCAACAGCCTTATCTGCAGCTACAGGAAGCAAGACTGACGCAAGTTGTAATGGAGGTACTAACGGAATGGCAACCGTAACGCCAACAGGCGGTACGCCACCATATACCTACTCATGGACTCCATCAGGAGGAACGAATGCTACAGCAACAGGACTGGCAGCAGGAACCTATACGGTAACTGTAACCGATGCCAATAACTGTCAGGCAACCCGAAGTTTTACAATAAATGAACCAACCGCATTGACAGCCACCACATCACAGAATAATACTAGCTGCAATGGAGGTGCAAACGGAACTGCTTCTGTTACGGTTTCAGGAGGAACACCTGGATATACTTATTCATGGTCCCCATCAGGAGGAACAGCTGCCACGGCTTCTGGATTGGCTGCAGGAACCTATACGGTAACCATAACTGATGCCAATAACTGTCAGATTACAAGAAACTTCACAATTACCGAGCCTGCTATATTATCAGCTACAACATCACAAATTAATGTAAGTTGTAATGGCGGTACTAACGGAAGTGCTACTGTTACAGTAACAGGAGGAACAGGCGCTTATTCCTATGCATGGGCTCCATCCGGAGGAACAGCGGCCACGGCTTCTGGATTGGCTGCAGGAACCTACACGGTAACTGCAATTGATGCCAATAACTGCCAGATTACGACTACTGTCACAATAACTGAACCTGCTGTACTATCAGCTACTACAGCGCAAACTAATGTTCTTTGCAACGGTGGTGCTACCGGAAGCGCTACAGTTACGATAGCAGGAGGAACAGGCCCTTATACCTATTCATGGGCTCCATCCGGTGGAACAGCGGCTACGGCTTCAGGATTAGCCACAGGAATTTATACTGTGACCGTAACTGACGCCAATAACTGCCAGCTTACAAGAACTTTCACAATAACTGAGCCTGCTGTATTATCCGCTACAACATCGCAGACAAATCTAAGTTGTAACGGTGCCACTAATGGAATCGCTGGTGTTACAGTGACGGGCGGAACAGCTCCTTACACCTATTCATGGGCTCCTTCAGGAGGAACGGGCGCTACAGCAACAGGACTGGCTGCAGGAACCTATACGGTGACAATCACTGATGCCAATGCGTGTCAAATCACAAGAAGTTTTACAATAACTGAACCTACTGCATTATCAGCAACTACATCCAGCACTAACGTAAGTTGTAATGGAGGTTCTAATGGTTCTGCAACAGTAACAGTTACTGGCGGAACAGGTGCTTATACTTATTTATGGGCTCCATCCGGAGGAACAGCTGCTACGGCATCTGGACTTGCGGCCGGAAACTATACCGTAACAATCACTGATGCTAATATGTGCCAGATTACAAGAACGGTTTCCGTAACGCAACCTTCTCCAATCGTAATCGTTCCATCACAGTCCAACGTGAGTTGTACAGGTGGCTCTAACGGTTCGGCTACAGTAGGAGTATCAGGAGGAACAGGTAATTATACCTTCTCATGGGCACCTTCAGGAGGTACCGGAGCTACTGCTACCGGATTAGCGGCAGGAACCTATACTGTAACTGTAACTGATGCAAACTCTTGTACAGCTACACAAAGCTTTACTATTACTACCACCGCAGATACAACACCGCCAACTGTTGTTACTACCAATATTACGGTACCACTTACGGCAGGAGTTGCTACAATTACCGCAGCACAGGTGAACAATGGAAGTACAGACAATTGCGGCATCGCCAGCATTTCTGTTTCGCCTAGCACTTTTAACTGTAGTAATGTAGGCCCAAATACCGTAACATTAACAGTAACAGATAACAGCGGCAATACCGCAACAGGTACGGCTACAGTAACTATCACAGACCCTACCAATTTCTGTGGTCTTTCTGTACCGGAGTTTGGAGACATCAAAATGAGATTGTATCCAAACCCTACCAACGGAATTGTAACTGTTGAATTCTCAAGAGATATAACGGCAGAAAAGATAGAAGTTTATTCAATCACCGGACAGCTTATTCTTTCTGACACCAATACAACAACTCAATCAAGCCGTCAGTTTAACATGGAAAGATTCCCTTCAGGAGTTTATCTGGTTAAGATTACAACTGCTCACGGAACACAAGTAAAACGCTTGATGAGAGAATAATTTAGTTAGGTTAAAGTGAATATAGTTACCCGAAACCGCCCATGCAATATGCATGGGCGGTTTTTTTCTGATTAAAAGCTAAAAACGGCTTAACAAATCGGATTGCTTTTTTCGCTAATTTAGTAGTACCGATTTAATCCCTTAAAAACAAAAAAGATGATAGCAACAAAAGGATACGCTGCCCAGGACAATAAAAGTCCGTTAGCGCCATGGAACTTTGAAAGGCGTGAAGTTGGTCCTCATGATGTGCAGTTCGACATACAATATTGTGGAGTATGCCATTCAGACCTTCATCAAATTAAAGATGACTGGTTTCCGGGAATTTTCCCAATGGTGCCGGGCCACGAAATTGTAGGACGGGTTGTCAAGGTTGGTGACCATGTTAAAAAATTTAAAGTAGGCGATATTGCCGGAACCGGATGTATGGTTGATTCCTGTCGGGAATGCGAAAACTGCAAAAAAGACCTGGAACAATACTGCCTTAAAGGAAATTCGCAAACCTATAACGGTTTGGAACAGGACGGAAAGACGCCTACTTACGGAGGCTACTCCAATACTATTGTAGTCCATGAAGATTTCGTTCTGCATGTTTCAGACAAACTGAATCTTGCAGCTGTTGCTCCGTTATTATGTGCCGGAATCACAACCTATTCACCTTTACGCCACTGGAAAGTAGGAAAAGGACACAAACTGGCTGTACTTGGTTTGGGAGGTTTGGGTCATATGGCAGTAAAATTTGGGGTATCGTTTGGAGCGGAAGTTACGGTTTTAAGTACTTCTCCTTCCAAAGAACAGGATGCCCGAAAACTTGGCGCCCATAATTTTGTGGTAACCACAGATGAAGCACAGTTGGCAGCGGCCCGAAATTCTTTTGATTTCATCTTAGATACGGTTTCTGCAGAACATGACCTGAATCTGTATCTTTCTTTGTTGAAAACAGACGGCACACACATTTGTGTTGGTGTTCCATCCCAACCTGCTCCTGTTGCGGCGTTCAGCTTGTTAGGAGGGCGAAAAAGCCTGGCCGGTTCCGGAATTGGAGGTATCGCCGAAACTCAGGAAATGCTTGACTACTGTGCAGAGCACGGCATTGTTTCAGAAATCGAAATGATAGACATCAAAAATATTCAGGACGCTTATGACAGAATGCTGAAAGGCGATGTGCGTTACCGTTTCGTTATTGATATGGCGACTCTTTAAAAAATAAAAAATTATTATTGGCTTTATGCGGAAGAATATACTTTCTGCATAAAGCCAATTTTAGTACTGTTTTCTCTTTACCTCTTCCCTGCTCTTTTTGTATTTCGAAAATTCAGACAATCCTTTTAAGACAAGCCCGGAAGTTGTTCTCCATTGGCATCTGTAGTCAAAACTTCACTCATATAATCAAAAAAAGGACGCATGTTTTTGAAGGTCTGGTCTGCTTCTTTCAAAAAAGAAGGACTTAACACCTCAGCATCTGCAAACTTTCTGATTAGCAGGAATTGTTTATAGCGTAATAAATCAATAGCCTCATCTGTAGTATCAAAGCCTTTTGGCGCTTTCTTTAGCTGTTCTCCCTGCAAGGAGCCGAAAGTTTTTACGAAGGATTTACTATTTATAATTTTTCGTAAAGGTTCCGGGTCAAAACTGATGTCTTCACGAATGCGTTTGATATCTTCTGTATTGGGAGCCCAAAAACCACCGGCTATAAAACTGTTGCCGGGTTCGATATGAAAATAATAACCTCCCCTGCGCAAGGCAGTTGCTCTTTTAAAGCCACCACTCCAGTTGGTTTTGTAAGGTGTTTTATCTTTCGAAAAGCGGGTATCTCTGTAAATCCGATGCAGGCTCTTTTTACCTGAAACCGTTTCGATAACATCGTGGTTTCGGAGTTCCTGTAATAACGACTCCGCAAATTTTTCTATAGCATTGTATTCTTTCAAATACAGGTCCTTATTATCATTAAACCATTCCCTGTTATTATTTTCTTTGAGCTGTTTTAAAAAGTCCATGCTTGAAGCAGGTATATTTGTCGGCATCTTTGAATCCATGTTTTTGGTTTTGTTCTGTCAAAGTTAGTTCCTTTTTGAATGGTTTTCAATGTAAAAAAGCTGTATTGACGAATCGATTTGCGTAATACATCCATAAGACAATCATTATCTATCCTTTATCTAATCTAAAACTTTTCCTTTCGCTAACAGTAGATTGATTTAAGGTTTTTACTGTTTTTTTATATTCTTTATTACCTTCTAAACTCCATGGGGAAAGCACAATTGATAACATGATAGCTCCTGACTTCCCATTAATTCTTTCAGTAGTAAAGGAATAACCTACATTTGTCTGAATAGCCAGCAAATCAAAGCCTATCGAAGGTCCGAAATGAAAAAATTGCCCTGGCATACTTTCTTTAGAACTGAATGAGTATCCTGCTCCTAATTCTCCATAAAGGAATAAATAACGATAGCCATAATGAACACTCATATTACCTGTTCTGGTGTCTGGATAATATCCAACAGCTGCCCTATAAGTAGAACCTGCAACAAAACAAAGACCTCCTAATGTGGCATTACAATCGCATTTCTTCTGAGGAGTGACTTTTTTTATTCCTAAAAAAGCCCCATGTCTCAAATGGTCATCAAATCTATATTCAATAGAAGGCAACAGGAAGGAACAGTTTTTTTCATTATCCAATCCTATGGTATAAGGAGCATCCAGTAATGGCACTTTCTCTGCTTCTTTATCATTCAATGCTGTTTCTATATCCTGCCCTATTACATTTTCAGTAAAAACAGTCAGTAAAATCAATATTCGTATTATTTTTTGCATTTTTCTGTTTTTAAGATTCAAAATATTCTTCAAGCTTTAAGCTTCAGATAACCGCTAACGGTTTTAGAACCCGTACAGCTTCCATTAACCTTAACAACGACGGTCTTTCCTTTTCCTATAAGACTACTTCCGCTCCAGAATGTCAATATATTGTTGTTATTGTCTTTAATTGGAATGTTATCTATAATTACCTGGAAGGTTGCGTCACTACAGTCAAAAACTTCATGGACTTCAATAATAAATTCTTGTTCCGTCTTTAGATTTGCCACGAGAATTTCTTTGTTTAAGGACGGATACCCTACCCATGGTATTACTATTGCTCCTATTTCGGGTTGCTGGATTATTTTCCAACCACCTTTTATCATTCTTCCAGGTTTTGTCTGCCGAATAAAAATGTTCTTCCCTTCAACAGCAACACAGCCGCCTTCATAAAGTTTTGCGGGAATAGTCAAACCATCAGCAACAATTTCAAATTCCAAGATAGCGTCATCCATCATAATTGTATTTTGTATGGAATATACTTTTGGGTCTAAATTATTAGTTGCGGTTATACGAGTAAAAGAACCAGGACCTGAAGTAGACCATCCTCCCACGTTTAAGGTATTTTGCGAATAAGTAATTGTTACGATAAAACAAAAGATAAAAGAGAAACTGTTTTTCATAAGTATATATTTTCATGTCTATTCTGAAGTAGCATTTAGTTTATTTTGAAGTTCTTGTATTCTTACATCCTGTTCCAATTGCCTAATAAACTTGTCTTTAGGGTCGACAGGTTCTTCTTTTTTAAACTTATCCAAAATATCGGAAGCTTTTTCTGGAATAGCATTCAATTTTTCCAAATCAACAGTAGCGGTAGTTCCAGAGACAGATAGAATAGAACCTAATCCGGGGTGCAACTTGAAAGTCGTATTTTTCATATTGGAAGGAGCCGCAGCTACAATTCCGTACTGCGGAATCATAAGATCAGTTTGTTTTTCAACAGTACTTGTTGAATTTGTTTTTTTCAATATCTGGAAACGGGTCTCAGCAGGAATGTTATAATAAAAAGATGCCTTACCTTCTCTTTTATTGTTAGTTCCTACTACTTCCCCTATTCCCTTTTCAATTTTTTGAACTTGAACATACATAGTTTCTGTAGGAGTAATTTGATTATTTTCGAATCCTGTATTGACATAATTTGAAAATTCCGGCGCCATTTTAATCCCTTCAGTTTTGTTAACAGATAAGAGCATTATTTTGTTATAGGTAATTACATTATTATTTTTTGTAATCATTTTTTCCGGATCAATTTCAAATTGAACTTTTACAGTTTTAGTTGTAATCTTCCCAGTGAAGTCACTAAGTAGTTCATCTCTTAACTGTTTTACTTTTTGCAATTTGAAATCCACAACTTCTTTACCGGAACCATCAGAATTTTCAAGAATCTTATCCTGCATACTTTCATATTGTATTATCCTATCGTATTTCTCCTTAGCTAACCTGTATTCTTTTTCTTCTGTTTTACTACAAAGATCTAATCCTGCCGTAAATGCCTTTTTTTCATCACCTTTTAATGTTGCTAAACCCGGAACGAGAGTTGCATAATTAACTATAGTACTAATCAAAGGAATTATCTGATTTTCATTTTTAATATCTGATGAGGTCAATTCTCCTTCTTTGGAATATTCGAGAGAAAAATCATTTTTATTCAGAAAATTTCGACTCATATTCATCTGATAAACTTTGGTCTCATCAAGGATAGATCTCGATGTAATTTCTATATTTTTTATCTTAAAAGAAGTCCCCGAAGAATCTTTCTTTTTGATATCAAAACATCGAGCATATTTACTAAAATCCCCATCTTCTACTGTCTTCTTCTCAATTTCAAAAGAAACTATTAAGATTGTTTTAGGTAATGCATAATAAAAACCGTTTTTAGTAGATGTGGCGGTAGAATTTAGTTGCGAGGTTCGTACTGTTGAGCAACTCCACAAAAGGATAATTGCAAATAGTGTGATAATTTTTTTCATGATTAGTTAATTTTAAAAGGTTGTTGGTTTAAAAACTGAGGCGATGTATAACCCGTATAAAGGGTTGGAAAATTTTTTTTGTGCCGCATGGCCTGACTTATATTATTGAAATAGTCTACATAGCTCCCTTGAAATGATTTATCTTTTAAAACAGATTCAATTGTGGATGTAAAGAGACTAGTAGAAGCAGATGCAGTAGTATAATTCCCATCCTGTGTAGCTCCTAGATATAAGAAATCCAGCTCCATTTCATTTGCCTGCTTACTTTCGAAATAATCTATAGAGTAAGCTGGTTGGAATCTTTGACTAAAATTCAGATTTAATTTATAGACGGAACCGGAATTACAGGCATCTACAATAAATAATACTCTTGCTCTGGTTTTAATGCTGGTAAGTATTTCATAGATTTCATCATCAACCAATTTTCTGTCAGCAGTTATTAATACTTCATCTTGGTAATCTTTTTCATCTTGTATCCCTGTATCAGGGATTTGATCACCATGTCCAAAAAAATAAAAAACAAAGAGGTCGTCTTCTTTTAATTTTGTCAATTGTGATTGAAGTTCCAACTTAATCACGTCTGCCGTGGGAGAATGTAACTTAGTAATACACTGCTTTTCAAATTCATTTTTAAGCAATATTTTTTCCATTGCTTCAATATTATAACGTGCACTTCTCGTAAATACATTGCTATAACCTGGAAGATCTGTTTTTGCCATCCCTATTAATAAAGCATAACCATTTTTTTGTGGTAAAGCCATTTCTAAAGTAGGCTCTTCCTGTTTTTTTGTTTTTGCACAGGAAATTAAAGACAGACTAAACAATATGGTATAAAAATTTGTTTTCATAATGTATAATTTGAATTATTATCCAAAGCTATTTTGATATAATTCAAAGCACAATAGGGAAAACCCTATCTCCTGCAAGACTTTTACATAACCTACTGAAATAATGATAAATACAATAAATTATTAAGAAAAAAGTGATATTTTAGCCAGGCTAGCTGAAGAATAGGGTAACACCTAAAAGAAATAGGGAAAACCCTATTGAGTTGGAAGTATAGAAAAGTAAACTTTGTAACAAACTTAATTATCAACCTCCAATATTTACATTATGAAAAAAACAGTATTATTTTTAATCTTGTCATTGGTGATGATGGGATGTAATGACAAGAAAAAAGAAACAGTTTCTGAAGACAAAATTCAAAAAATTCAAAGAAAAGACATAGTAGCAGGAGCTCCAACTGACTGCGAAAACAATCCTATAATGAAATCTCTTCGCTCCATGTCCCATTCAGAACGGGAAAAATGGCTTAATAAATATGGTGAAGCAATATGTATGTATGACTTATATAGCTGTATTGAAAACATTCATTTCATTCATGATACAGTATTTAGACGATTAGCAAGACAGCATAGCAGGAATACAACAGGTATCAAGTTGTATGAATTACCATGGAAAGATTTGGAATCTTTCATTAAAAAAGAGGGAATCAAATGTTATGATGCCTATATAGCTTTTGATATTGACGCTGAAAATAATAAAGTGAGTTTAAGAAAAACTCCTTTTTCAACAACAGAAGCTACATATTCAATCCCGTTGTTTGAAGGAATAAAAAAAGTACATGGAAACATCCAGACAATTTATGTGACAGATGCAGTAGTGGGTAAAAAAGTAATAAGTAAAGAAAGAATCATTTTTAAAGTGAAAGATGCATCTGGAAATTTTTTTCATTATGACATTAGTGATGATCCAGCTATAATGAATATGTAAAAGCAAAAACATTTCTAATCTACAATTAATATTTTCATGAGCTTTTTTGAATTACTAACTCCCATAAGAATTTATATTCTTTTTACTTTTATCATGTTAGCCATAAGCTATGATAAAGGCAAAAAGGCTCATGTTATACTATTTATCATCTTGCTTTTAAGTGTAATAAATGAATCAATGTCTGCTATACTTAAATATAACAACATTCCGATTCGCCTGAATGCTTCCATTTTTATTGTCATCAATAACATCCTGTGGTTTTTTATCTTATATAATGTATCCTCTATAAAAAAATCTTTGCTTTTAATAGTGATATTATTTTTTCTAAGCTTCACTGTATATAATCTTTTCCTTTTAAACGGAATCAAGGAATTCAACTCCTATTCTTTTGTGATAGGCGCTTTTTTGTATTTAATCCTTTTCATTTATAATTGCTCTTCAGAATTAAAAAAAGAAAATTTAAATTATTTTTTATCCAATAATTTCATACTGATGTTATCGCCGGTATTGTTCTTTATAGGATTTAGTCTTTTATTTGGATTTAACAATAAGAACATCCATAAAATAATGATTTTAAATCGTTTTAAACTCTATGATTTCATTAGTTATTTTGTAAACATAACTTATTATTCGCTACTTAATGTTTACATTTATCGTGAAAAAAAGTTGAAACATGTTGAATAATGTAGCCTTCGGAATTATCATCGGGTTGCTTTTTATCAGCCTGCTAATCCTTTTTTGTGTGGTATTGGTAAAACTATACATCCGCAAAATCAAAAACTACACCGAGGTCATCTACCAAAAAGACATTGATTTTCAGAAAACAGTAAACCAAACAATTCTTGAAACGCAGGAACAGGTATTGCAGAACATTTCCCAGGACCTTCATGATGATGCCGGACAACAGCTCACTTATATTAATTTCCAGATTGAAAACCTTAAACTTGATTCGCCGGAACTGAACCAGACCTTACAACCCTTATCAGAATCCGTTGGCAATCTGTCGCAATCCATACGAAATATCAGCCATTCCCTAAACAGCCAGATGCTCCTGCAACAAGACCTGATAAAAGCTATAGGATCTGAAATTATACGCCTGCAAAAAGGCTCCATTCCCATCCATTTTGCATTCAAAGGAAAAGGAGAAAGGATATTTTCAACAAATGAAAAAATTGTCATCTACCGGATTTTTCAGGAAATCATGAATAACTGCTTCAAACATTCCAAAGCCAGCCTTATTGAAATAAGATTAAAGGCAAATCCTGACTTTGAAATGGTAATTTCCGACAACGGAAAAGGATTTGATTATGAAAAAATCAAAAACAGTACTGCCACGATAGGACTACAGAACATAATCGGTCGGGCGGCTATTATTGATTATTCTGTAACTATCTGGTCCGAAAATGGAAAAGGAACAAAAATCACGCTTACCGAAAACAAACTTACCTAAACATGGAAAAAATTACGATAGGCATTATTGACGACCATAAAATTGTGAGACAGGGATTGAAAGAGCTTCTGCAAAAAATCAGCAATTTTGCCGTAACCGCAGAATTTGACAACGGGACCGATTTTCTGGCATCGCTGCCTTTGGAAAATAAGCCAGACCTGTTTATTTTAGATTATTCCATGCCGGCAATGAACGGTATTGAAGTATTGAAAGCACTGGAAGAAATAGACGAAGAATATAAAATATTGCTATTGACCCAGCATTTTGACGAGCAGATTATCGATGCAGCCTACCATCATGGAGCAAGGGGATTTCTCCATAAAAACTGTACCGCCCATGACCTGAAATTTGCGATTGACAATATCGTAAAAATAGGCTACAACAACGTTTCTGAAATACTGAAACGCATGAGAAACTATGAAACAGCTCCCGACAAGGATGCTAAAAGTCAAATTGTATTGTCTGAAAGAGAGCTGGAATTTCTGAAACTGGTTTGTGATGAAAGAGAATTGACCTATGACCAAATGGCTGATAGCATGGGATTATCTGTAAAATCTATCGAATCCTACCGTACGGCACTTTTTGAAAGATTTGGTATTAAATCAAAAGTAGGACTGGTTTTGTTTTCTTATAAATATCAGATTACACCACCTTTTATTTAATTTCTAAAAAATTTGCTTACCGTCACATTGCCGATTATCTATGCTTTAGCACTTCTCTTCTTTTAAGAAAGCATTTAAATCAGATACAGAATAATTTCATCATTCTAAAGAATGCTTATCTTTGCAGCAAACAACAACACAACAATGAATTACTTCTCATCCGATTTTAAGCTCGGAATACTAGGCGGAGGACAGCTTGGCAAAATGCTTCTGACCGATACCCGAAAATTTGACATACAGACTTATGTACTGGACCCAAGCGAAGAAGCCCCAAGCCGAATAGGCTGCAACAAATTCTTTCAGGGCAATCTTATGGATTTTGATACGGTTTATGAATTTGGCAAAAAAGCCGATGTCCTGACTTTTGAAATAGAACTGGTTAATTTAGAAGCCCTCGAAAAACTGGAATCAGAAGGTACAAAAATATATCCATCGCCAAAAACACTCAGAAATATCCAAAATAAAGGAAGGCAAAAAGATTTTTATAAAACCCATAATATTCCAACTGCTCCTTTTCAAAGATTCCAGACACTGGAAGAATTAAAAACAAGCCTTGAAAAGAATAATACCGCCCTGCCTTTTGTTTGGAAGAGTGCTGAATTTGGCTACGACGGAAACGGTGTTAAAATTGTACGCACGGCAACTGACCTCGCAAACCTGCCGGATGTAGAATGCATTGCCGAAGAAATGATTCCTTTCAAAAATGAACTGGCTGTAATAGTTGTTCGAAATCCAAAAGGCGAAATCAAGACCTATCCGGTGGTTGAAATGGAATTCCATCCCGAAGCCAATCAGGTAGAATATGTTATCTGTCCGGCACGTATTGACGACAAGGTAGCAGCAAAAGCAAGGGAAATCGCTTTGAAAGTTTCGGAAGCTTTTGAACATGTAGGATTACTGGCTGTTGAAATGTTCCAGACAGAAAATGACGATATTCTGGTTAATGAAGTAGCGCCAAGACCTCATAATTCAGGTCATTACAGCATTGAAGCAAGCTATACTTCCCAATTTGAAAACCATTTAAGAGCCATTCTCGACCTGCCTTTAGGCAATACCGAAAGCAAAGTAGCCGGAATTATGGTCAACCTTGTTGGAGAAGAAGGTCACTCGGGTCAGGTAGTTTATAAAAACATAGAACAGATTTTGGCCATTGACGGTGTAACGCCACATATTTACGGAAAACGCGAAACAAGACCTTTTAGAAAAATGGGCCATGTTACTATCGTAAATGAAGACATCGCCAAAGCCAGAACAACAGCAGAAGAAGTAAAAAAACTAATACGGGTAATCAGCAATTCGTAATCACTATTTACTCAATTATAACTTATATCCATGAAGATTGCAATCATAATGGGCTCTATTTCTGACATGCCGGTCATGCAGGAAGCCATCGACATACTGAAAGAATTTGGAATTGAAACCGAAGTAGATATTGTTTCGGCACACCGCACACCGGAAAAATTATTCGACTTTAGCAAAAACGCACATACACGTGGTATCGCTGCTATTATTGCAGGAGCCGGAGGTGCTGCCCACCTTCCGGGAATGGTAGCCTCAATGTCGCCGCTTCCCGTAATTGGCGTTCCGGTAAAATCAAGCAATTCTATCGATGGTTGGGACAGCGTACTTTCCATTCTTCAAATGCCTGGCGGTGTTCCGGTTGCGACAGTTGCCTTAAATGGTGCTAAAAACGCAGGAATTCTGGCAGCACAAATTATCGGAAGTAGCAACAAAGTCGTTTTAGATAAAATTATTGCTTATAAAGAAGGCTTGAAACAGGCTGTGCTTAAAGCATCCGAAAACCTGAAAAAATAACTTCAGATAAAAACAATAGAAACCAAGCCCGATAAGCTTGGTTTTTTTATTTTAAACCTCAACGTTTTCATAACGCCATAGGTAATTCCTTTCCAATTTTATACTTTTGGGAACAGCATGCCGGAATGCATTTCCCATGCATAAACTTATTATATTTAAAAAAAGACCCTGATATGTCAGTTCTTACCAAAAAATTTACAACAAAATACGATACCGCGCCTTTTTCTCAAATCAAAAAAGAGGATTTCCTTCCGGCATTTAAAGAAGCAATTGCCAGCGCAAAACAGGAAGTAGACGATATAGTTAACAATCCTGAATTACCAACATTTGAGAACACAATAGAAGCCATGGCTTTTAGTGGAGCCACTTTAGACAGGATATCTTCTATTTTCTTCAACCTGCATTCTGCCGAAACCAACGACGAACTTCAAAAAATTGCACAGGAAGTTTCTCCGCTATTATCCGAGTTTGGAAATGACATCCGCCTCAATGCCGATTTGTTCAAAAAAGTAAAAGCGGTTTATGACAAAAAAGACAGCCTTTCGCTTACGGCAGAACAGGCAACTCTGTTAGACAAACAATACAAAAGCTTTTCCAGAAACGGAGCGAATTTATCTGAAGACAAAAAAATGGAACTGCGTAAAATCGACAAGCAACTTTCCAAACTCAGTTTAGAGTTTGGCGAAAACGTACTGTCTGAAACGCACGCTTTCCAACTCCATATTACAGACGAAAAAGACCTTTCCGGACTGCCGGAAGGCACCATTGAAGCCGCAAAAGAACTGGCACAAAGCCATGAAAAAGAAGGCTGGATTTTTTCGTTAGACTATCCAAGCTATATTCCTTTTATGACCTATGCTGACAACAGGGAGCTTCGTAAAAAAATGGCAATTGCCTTTGGTGCGAAAGGTTTCCAGAAAAACGAGCATGACAATCAGGAAATCGTGCTTCAAATTGCCAGACTCCGATTTGAAAGAGCCAAACTTTTAGGCTATGCCTCACATGCCCATTTTGTATTGGAAGAAAGAATGGCAGAAAGCCCTCAAAAAGTAAATACTTTCCTGAATGACTTGTTAGCGAAAGCACGTCCGGCGGCGGAAAGAGAATTCAATCAACTGACGCAGTTTGCCAAAGAACTGGACGGCATTGAACAGCTTGAAAAATGGGACGGAGCTTATTATTCTGAAAAACTAAAACAGCAACTGTTCAATCTGGATGACGAAAAACTAAAGCCTTATTTCAAACTGGAAAACGTATTGGAAGGTGCCTTTACCGTTGCCGGAAGATTGTATGGACTGACTTTCGTAGAAATAAACGACATAGAAAAATACCATCCTGATGTAAAAACGTATGAGGTAAAAGACATTGCCGGTAATCTCGTTTCTGTTTTCTATGCTGACTTTTTCCCTAGAAAAGGAAAAAGAAACGGTGCATGGATGACTTCATTCAAATCGCAATACGTTTTGGGAGGCAGTAACGAAAGACCACATGTTTCTATTGTCTGTAACTTTACAAAACCAACAGAAACCAAGCCTTCATTACTTACTTTCAACGAAGTAACCACTTTATTCCACGAATTTGGACATGCCCTGCACGGGATGCTTGCTGATACCATATACCCAAGCCTTTCCGGAACCAGCGTATATTGGGATTTTGTCGAATTGCCAAGCCAGATATTTGAAAACTGGTGTTATGAACCGGAAGCTCTGGCATTATTTGCACGCCATTACCAAACAGGCGAAATCATCCCTACAGAATACATTCAGAAAATAAAAGAAAGCGCCAGCTTCCAGGAAGGCATGGCTACTTTGAGACAGTTAAGCTTTGGCTTACTGGATATGGGATGGCATGGTCAGGATCCAACACCTATCAAAGATGTAAAAGAATTTGAAAACGTTCAGTTTGCTTCCACCAAACTTTATCCGGATGTGAAAGAAAACGCCATGAGTACTTCTTTTTCTCACATCTTCCAGGGTGGTTATTCTTCGGGCTATTACAGTTATAAATGGGCTGAGGTACTTGATGCAGATGCTTTCGAATATTTTAAAGAACAAGGAATATTCAATTCTGAAGTGGCTACAAAATTCAAAGAAAACATATTGTCAAAAGGCGGAACGGAGCATCCGATGATTCTATACAAAAGATTCAGGGGAAGCGAACCAAAACCGGATGCCCTGCTAAAAAGAGCCGGATTACTTTAACACACAATTATTTGATTTCAAAATACTTGGGACTACCTGTAAAATAAGGCAGTCCCTTTTTTTATGTGTTTTTTTTGCCTTTACGGATGTGGGAAACCGTAATTTTTCTTACAGTTTTTTATATATTTGGAATCATCCTTAACGATTTGCTTATGAAAAAACTTTACCTCAATTTTATATTTGCATTAATTTTTTCTTTAAACGCAATTAGTTCCTACGGACAGTTACCCGATTTTACTCTTACCGTCACCGGAACGGATGAAACTTGTAACAGAAACGGAACCTTATCATTTACAGTAAGCGGAACCCATCCAAATGCCGGTATTATTTACACAATATACAAACTGCCTGTACTTAACAGTCCTTATGCCACAGTCTCAACCAATTCTTTATCGGGGCTCACAGGAGGAACATACAGGGTTATCGCTACGCAGACTTTAGGCACTGAAAATAATCAGCAACAAAAAGACTTCGTTATAAACAGTACGGCTTCTTTCTTAGAATTCAATATGACTTTTAGTGATATTGCCTGCAGTCTTAATAGAAATATAATCGTGAATGTCACCAGTGGGAATCCTATAGGATATGAAATCATTTCAGGCCCCATAATAAAACCCCGCCAAACTTCCAACATTTTCACTGATCTTGTGGCGGGAAACTACCTGATCAAAGTTTATGATTCCTGTGGTAACGCAGTATCCAGGTCCTACACCTTAGTAACTCTCGAAGAAATTCCCAACAATCTGGAAGTTTCTGTTGGCACAACACCTCATTCTGAATTGGTTAATTGTAATACGATTGGGGCTTCTTTTACTGTAGATGCAATAGCAGGATCAACGGTAAGCTATCCGCTCACTTTTGTATTTACTATTTTCCCACCGGGAGGCGGTACTCCTATTACAAAAACCTATATAGCAAATGGCCCTCAAGATTCCTATACCATAGAGCTTCCATTTTACAATGCTCCTTATAGCTATAGTTTAGTAGTTACTGACGGTTGCGGCAAAGTATTCCGGCAAGATGTCACCCCTATGAATACCCTATTTTCAATATTACTGGAGCGGCAAACATTGAGATGCGGTATACAATCCTTTACGGTTACGACATCAAACTTTACCTATCCAATAACGGTAGAGTTTCTTTCTGCACCAGCCGGATTCAACCCTTCTGTTTACAACTCTTCACATCCTACTTATTTTTCTAATCCAACTTTTGGAAATACTACCAATGTACTTCCTGAAGGTTCCTATGTAGTAAAAGTAACTGATGCTTGCGGAAGAACGGCTACAGAAAATGTAACCATTGACCATGAAACTGATGCCAAATTTGTTGCTACAGGGTCATGCGGCATATCTGGCGTTATCTTTGGTGAAATTCTGGGTTCTAATATCGTTTCCGCAACCATAAACACTGCCCCTTCTGGCTTTACTTTTCCTACTCCTCATAATGTCAATGCCTACATACAAAGTGATGGAGGCCTTATTATCTCCAATATTCTTGTCCCTGGATTATACTCTATAACTCTGGTAGACGAATGCGGAAATACTTATACAAAACCGGTTACCGTACCCGCTGGCGGCTCTGGTGCGCCAAGAATCAATTATCTGGGCGGATGCGAACCCGGATTTGGTTCTGTCTATATCGGTGGCGCACCAGATGTTCAAATAATGAGTGCTGAATTTGTATCTG
This sequence comes from Flavobacterium sp. Leaf359, assembly GCF_001423985.1. NCBI lineage: Bacteria > Pseudomonadati > Bacteroidota > Flavobacteriia > Flavobacteriales > Flavobacteriaceae > Flavobacterium > Flavobacterium sp. Leaf359. The sequence goes on from NZ_LMPW01000011.1 coordinate 268,201, forward strand.
TACCTAGTACTTACAATGGCCCGATGAATGTTTCTGTCAACATCAGAGGCGCCTATTTCATGATGAGTTCGCTACCCATTGGAACCTATCTTATTAAAATAAAAGACTCGTGTAATTCAGAATATACCTTGACCTTACAAATCAAGGAATATATTGGCAACACTACTTTTGAAATTGCAGAAGCATGTTCTTCTTTTAATATCCGATTTAACCATACAAATAACAACGGCTCAGTTATAAACCTCGGATACTGGCTGCAAAAGTTCAATCCGGCAACAGGCCAATGGGGCCATCCTAATACAAATGTTCCCTATACTGAAAATTCCCTTCCTAACATTACCAATTCAATCTCAGTTACCAATAATAATACGTGGAACCTGAATTTTCCAATAGGAGGAAAATTTAGGATTGTAACTGCTTCATCTATCTACAATAGCGTAGGTGCCAACAATTCATGTATATTTACTATAAAAGAATTTGAAACAGGAATGCTTCCTGAAATAAAAGGAGCCTTAAACTTTTCTTGTTCCGGCACCCTCTCAGACGTTTTGCTAAATGTAGTTGGCGAAGGAAACTTTACTTTCAGAATCATCGAAAAAAACGGTCAGCCTTTTGTTTTTTCAAACGGCAGTAGTCCGTTATTTACTGATTTGGAATCTGCGGTTTATGTTTTCGAAATAAAAGACCAATGTCAAAATACGAGCACCTATACTCATGATGTTACGACTCCGTTTGTATTTTCTATAGCAGCTTCTTTATGTGACGCACAAAACAGTACGCTTTCTGTCCCTAACTTCCCTTACCTGCAATACAAATGGTATAAACAAGGAGCGGAAAATGTCACATTGGGCACAAGTTCTACGCTAACTTTTAATCCTTTAAATATCAGCACACAGTCAGGAATGTATCATGTGGCCATTACCTATCCTGCTGAACCGGATTCCTGCCTGAATCAAATCCTAAACTATCAAATCGATGCCGGAAACCCGCCAAATGCCGGAAATGACAACGATGTAGACCTATGTTCTATTCCTCCTTCCATCAATCTGTTTGACTATTTATTAGGCAACGCAGACCAAAACGGAACCTGGGAACAAATCCCTTCTACAGGTGCTCTTTCATCAAATGTATGGAATACCGAAGGAGCCCAACAAGGCTCAACTTATTACTTCAGGTATTTTGTGAGAGGATTTTGCGGCGTAGAAGACGAAGCCATAATTTCTATACATTTTAACAATGTTGTCTCTGTTCCTATTATTAATCCTGTTGGTCCCCTTTGTGAAGGCTCCCCAATTAATATCAGCATTCAAAATCCAAATCTTCTGTACAATTATACCTGGTCCGGACCGAATGGATTTACGGCTACCGGTATCAATCCGGTATTTCCAAATGCGACAATTGCAATGTCCGGAACTTATACCGTTACAACCAACTTGGTCAACTGTCCTTCTGAACCTCTGTCATTTGAACTCGTTGTAACACCACAGCCGGAATTTCATTTTACACAGGAAAACACCAGAATCTGTTTTGGACAGGAAAGCAGAGTAAAGATAGTTCCTGACAATTTCCAGGAATCAGAAGCCAGTTATATTTGGCGTAATGAAAATGGCCAAATAATTGGCGGTAATTCCGTAGAAATTGAAATCAATGAACCCGGATTGTACAGTGTTTTGGTAAACTTAAACAATTGTTCTTTTTCAAAATCAATACAAATTGATGAAAACACAGATACTTTTTCTGTGGGAGCCCAGGCTAAGTGTGAAAATGACCATTATATGCTTACCGCCTATGCAATCGACAACTCATTCAATGAATCAAATGCTACCTATGCCTGGACAGGACCAAATGGTTTTAATGCAACAACACAATCGACAGACATTACCGGGCTGGAATCGGGAGTATATACCGTTGTAGTAACCAATGAAGAAGGCTGTACCACTACAGCATCGATTCCTGTAGAAAAAAGCTATTGTAAAATACCAAAAGGAGTTTCTCCAAACGGCGATAATAAAAACGACACCTGGAATCTGGCCGGACTTGATATCCTGAGAGTTAAAATTTTTAATCGCTATGGAACAGAAGTCTACGAAATGAACAATTACGTAAACCAATGGCACGGACAATGTTCTGACGGCAAACTGCTTCCTACTGCAACTTATTATTATTATATTGCATTTAGGGATGGGAAAGAAAAAACAGGCTGGGTTTACTTAAATCGTGAAGTAAATTAGTCCTCCCTTTTAAAATAAAAAACCGCTGGCAGAAGCTGACGGTTTTTTTATTAATTATTATTTTCAATTATTTTTGAAAGTTCAAAAATAAATTTATACATTTGAAGTATGGAATTCAAAGAGGCAAAAAATAAATTCATCCAAACATGGGGAGCATTAGGTTCTCAATGGGGAATCAACAAAACGATGGCGCAAATCCATGCGTTACTGATGGTTTCTCCAGAGCCGCTTTCTATGGAAGACATTATGGAAGAATTATTGATTTCCAGAGGTAATGCCAGCATGAACCTTCGTGCCTTGATGGATTGGGGAATTGTATACAAAGAATATAAATCCGGCGAAAGAAAAGAATTCTTTATAGCCGAAAAAGATTTAGACGAACTGGCTGTTAAAATAGCGCAGGAAAGAAGTAAAAGAGAAATCAAACCCGCATTAAGAGTCTTAAAAGATGTTTCTTCCATCAAAGCCAACGAAACAGGGGAAACAAAACATTTTGTAGAACAGACTTCCAAGCTCTATGATTTTGTACTAAAAGCCGATAATATGATTGACAAGGTAACCGAATTTAAAGACAATTGGATTGGCCGTCTGGTCATGAAAATCATGAAGTAAAAAAAATTTAGACTAAAGTTTCATTTTTTTCTGAAAGTTTAAAAAATATTAATCATGACACTTATACAAAAAATTAATTGTTTCGCTATAGGCCTTCCCATTACAATAGCCGCTTTGGCTGTATTTGAAGTCGGGATGTTATCATTTGCCTTATTATCAACAGTTATTACAGGATTCCTTCAGGTTTCTATTGCGTTAGTACTTTTTATTAATCATTACAAAAACAGACATCTCCAGGCCTATCTTTTGCTTTGTATCCTATTCTTCTCATTATGGTTTACAATGGATTGGGGATGGATTTGGGCCATGCCGCCATCTTTAGCCCTTTATATGACAGTCATTTTGCATTACATAGTTACAGAAAAGCCACAATGAAACTCCCATACATCGCACATATTATTTCTTCAAATTATTAATCAAAACACCGAATTATGAAAACTCTGGAAAACCAAACATTATTGTATGATGAAGACTGCCCGCTCTGCCAGGCCTACACGACAGGTTTTATAAAAACGAGAATGTTGGACAAGAATGGCAAAAAACCATTTTCTAATCTGACAGAAGATGAGCGCAACTTTATCGATTTCAAAAGAGCTTCTAATGAAATTGCTTTGGTTGATAACAAAAACAAAACCGTCATTTATGGAATAGACAGTCTGTTGAAAGTGATCGGAAATTCTTTTCCATGGATAGAAAAAATCGGAAACATTCCTCCTGTGAAATACCTGTTGAAAAAACTTTATTCTTTTATCTCATACAATCGGAAAGTAATTATCCCTAATCAAAACACCAATACTACTGCTTTGCAATGTGTTCCGAGTTTTAATTATAAATACAGAATTATCTACATTCTTTTCACAATTGTCATTACTGCATTGACACTGCATAATTTTTCAAACCTCATCCCTAATCTGCCTCGCGGAAATTTCGGAAGAGAATTGGCTATTGCTTTCGGACAAATTGTTTTTCAATCCTTGTTTTTACTAAAAATTGAAAAAAGAAATCTGGTAAACTATACAGGAAATCTGATGACAGTGTCATTGGCAGGTGCTCTGCTCCTGACACCCATCTTAATCCTGAACCAATTTATAAATATTCCACAAATCATCATCTTAATCTGGTTTGCCTTTGTAGTTCTATTCATGTTTATGGAACATTCCAGAAGGATTAAAATATTGGGACTTCCAACTATCCTTTCTTACACCTGGGTAATTTACAGAGCAATTGTCTTATTAGTCATCTTAACCTTTTAATGTAACCAACCTTCCCACCCTGGCAGGGTTATTAATCCTGCCAGGGTGGGAGGAAAACATACAAAATCATGAAAAAATTAATAATTGCAGCAGGAACCGGATTCTTAGGACAAGTTCTGGTGAACCATTTTAAAGATAAATTTGAAGAAATTATTATTCTTACCAGAGGAAGTTCGAAAATAAAAGGAAACATCAGGCACATAAAATGGAATGCCAAAACATTTTCAGGCTGGGAAAAGGAATTGGAAAATGCGGATGTACTCATCAATCTTGCCGGTAAATCTGTTGATTGCAGGTATACCGAAGAAAATAAAAAAGAAATTCTGGATTCCAGACTTGAAAGTACCCATATCTTGAATCTTGCCGTACAGCAATGCGAAAATCCACCCAAACATTGGCTAAACTCATCTACCGCTACTATTTACAGACATTCGTTAGACAAAGAAATGGACGAAGAAAATGGTGAAATCGGAAATGACTTTTCTATGAATGTTGCCAAATCGTGGGAAAAAGTCTTCTTTGAAATACAAACTCCACATACTAAAAAAACAGCATTGCGAAGCTCAATTGTGTTAGGAAAAAACGGAGGTGCCTATCTTCCTTTAAAAAATCTGACCAAAGTGGGTTTTGGTGGAAGGCAAGGAAAAGGAAACCAATTTATCAGTTGGATTCATGAAAAAGATTTTGCAAGGGCGGTAGCCTATATTATTGAAAAAGAACTTACAGGAGTTTTAAATATAGTTTCTCCACAACCTATTCGAAACATGCTTTTTATGAAAACGCTTCGTAAAAGTTTAGGTGTTCCAACCGGAATTCCAATAAGCGAAAAACTTTTAAAATTTGGTGCAAAAATGATTGGTACAGAAACAGAACTCGTCTTAAAAAGCAGGAATGTTATCCCGAAACGGCTAACGGAAAATGGTTTTACATTTGAATTTGGAGAATTAAAGAAAGCTCTGGATGATTTACGATAATTTCGACCCTGGCAGGGTTTGAAACCCTGCCAGGGTTAACGTCGTCAAAACAAATACACCAACCCCAACCAAAAAACAGGAATACTCTCCACCCAAAACAACGTATAATATTTTGAACGGTTTTCATTGGCAAAAATCATAAATAATGATGTAACAATAACCAAAATGGCATTGACAAAAAGTTGATTGGTGTCAATAGTACTTTTCAGAAATTCCAGGAAGTAAAGCGGCACCAACAGAAGCAGTCCCACAATTTTGGTCTTCTTCACTCCTATTCGCTGAGGCACAGTGCCCAATGTTGGGCTGTCTGTTTTTAAATCTATAATCTCAAAAATCAAAATCAGGCTGATAACAAGCAAAAATCGTTGAGAAAACTTAAGAATGACATCCGAAAAAACTTCGGTGCCCGCATTAATTAATGGTAACAGTGTAGTAACTCCTGACCAGCAAAGAGCAACAATATAAATCTTGACACCGCTCCAGTTCCTGATGTTTTTTCTGCTTGAAAATACTGGTACCGTATACAAAAAAGTCAGTCCAAAGAAAATAAAAGCTGTAACCTGGGTGATGAATTTCAAATGAAAAAAGAAATAAGCAGCTGCTATAAATGCAATCAGGCTTAAAATAGCTATCCCTTTAAGTTCAAATCGTAAAGGTTTTTTATTTCTGAAAAAATCTTCATATTTGATAAAATTATATCCGAAAATAGTCCCGAAAAAAGCAAAACCAGCCATATACAAATCGAAAGGATTTCGGAACATATGGTTGGTCATTAAAACCAGTGACAAAACGGCTACCGCAACGTGTATGCTGCCATTAATATAAAAATTAAATAGTCGTCTGATAGCCTGCATACTGCAAAAATAACGAAACTGTTAACAACACCGAGTTTTCGTTGAAAATTTCCTAAAAAAACCATGTTAAAAAAGGATTTATTTTTGAGATTAATAAGTATTTTTGTGCCACAAAAAACAACCCACGACAATATTATATGAAAACAGATGCTTTTGCTTTAAGACACATCGGTCCGAGAGAAAACGATTTGCAGCATATGCTGAAAACTATTGGTGTTGAATCAATTGACCGATTGATTTATGAAACGCTTCCTGATGACATCCGTCTAAAAGCGCCGCTGAATTTAGAACCAGCCATGACCGAATATGAATATTTGAATCATATTCAAAAACTAGGAAATAAAAACAAAGTATTCAAGTCATATATTGGTTTGGGTTATCATCCTGCAATTGTTCCTGCAGTTATTCAAAGAAATATCTTTGAAAATCCGGGATGGTATACGGCCTATACGCCTTATCAGGCTGAAATCGCTCAAGGCCGTTTGGAAGCACTGTTGAATTTCCAGACAACTGTTATTGAATTGACAGGAATGGAAATTGCAAACGCTTCCCTACTTGACGAAGGAACTGCCGCTGCCGAAGCAATGGCATTGCTTTTTGATGTAAGAACACGCGACCAAAAGAAAAATAACGCTAACAAGTTCTTTGTTTCCGAAGAAATTTTGCCACAAACCTTATCGGTTTTGGAAACCCGTTCGACTCCAATCGGAGTGGAATTAGTAGTAGGTAACCATGAAGAATTTACATTCGGAAATGATTTCTTCGGAGCCATCCTTCAATATCCTGGTAAATATGGTCAGGTTTACGATTATGCCGCATTCATTGCACAGGCAAAATCCAATGAGATAAAAGTAGCTGTTGCTGCGGACATTATGAGTTTGGTAAAACTAACTTCTCCCGGAGAAATGGGTGCAGATGTAGTTGTTGGAACAACGCAACGCTTCGGAATTCCGATGGGTTACGGCGGACCTCATGCTGCTTATTTCGCTACCAAAGAAGAATACAAGAGAAGTATGCCCGGAAGAATCATTGGTGTAACTATCGACACTAACGGAAACCGTGCGCTTCGTATGGCTTTGCAAACTCGTGAGCAACATATCAAACGTGAAAAAGCAACATCTAACATTTGTACGGCTCAGGTTCTTTTGGCTGTCATGGCAGGAATGTATGCCGTATATCACGGTCCAAAAGGATTGGATTATATTGCCGGAAAAATACATGCTTCTGCAGTAACAACAGCGAATGCTTTAAGTAAATTGGGGATTGAGCAAACAAACTCATCTTTCTTTGACACAATTGTTGTAAAGGCAGATGCTCCGAAAGTAAGAGCTATTGCTGAGAAAAACGAATTCAACTTCTATTATATTGACAACAATACGGTTGCCATTTCATTTAACGAAACAACCGGTTTGGCAGACATCAACACTATCGTTTCTGTTTTTGCAGAAGCTGCCGGAAAAGAAACGATAAAAGTAAACGAATTGGCTACTCAAACACAATACAGTGAAAGTCTGAACAGAACCAGCACTTTCCTTACACATGAAGTTTTCAACAAACACCATTCAGAAACAGCACTGATGCGTTACATCAAAATGCTCGAAAGAAAGGATTTGGCTTTGAACCACTCCATGATTTCTCTGGGTTCGTGTACGATGAAACTGAATGCAGCTGCAGAAATGCTGCCTTTGAGCATGGCAAACTGGAATAACATCCACCCTTTTGCCCCTATTGAACAAGCTGAGGGTTACCAAACTATGCTGAAAAAACTAGAACAGCAATTAAATGTTATTACTGGTTTTGCAGGCACTACCCTACAGCCAAATTCCGGAGCGCAAGGGGAATATGCAGGCTTAATGGTTATTCGTGCTTACCACCAGTCAAGAGGTGAATCACACAGAAATATTGCCTTAATTCCGGCTTCTGCCCACGGTACAAATCCGGCAACGGCAACTATGGCAGGAATGCAGGTTGTGGTTACAAAAACATCAGAAAACGGAAACATTGATGTTGAAGATTTAAGAGCCAAGGCTATTCAATACAAAGATAACCTGGCATGTTTGATGGTTACCTATCCGTCTACCCACGGAGTTTATGAAGCTTCTATTATTGAAGTGACAAAAATCATACATGAAAATGGAGGACAGGTTTACATGGACGGTGCCAATATGAATGCACAGGTAGGATTGACAAATCCGGCCACAATCGGAGCGGACGTTTGCCACCTGAACCTGCATAAAACCTTTGCTATTCCTCACGGAGGCGGAGGACCTGGGGTAGGACCAATTTGTGTTGCTCCACATTTGGTAGAATTCCTGCCTACAAACCCTGTAATCCCTACAGGAGGAGATCATGCAATTACAGCTATTTCTGCAGCACCATGGGGTTCTGCTTTGGTTTGCTTAATTTCATACGGCTATATCACCATGCTTGGCGCTGAAGGTTTGACCAGCTCAACACAGCACGCTATCCTGAATGCCAACTATATCAAAGAAAGATTGAACGGACATTATGCTACTTTATATTCCGGCGAAATGGGACGTGCGGCTCATGAAATGATTATCGAATGCCGTCCGTTTAAAGAAAAAGGAATTGAAGTTACGGATATCGCCAAGCGTTTGATGGATTATGGTTTCCATGCACCTACAGTTTCTTTCCCGGTTGCCGGAACTTTGATGATTGAGCCTACGGAAAGTGAAAACCTGGAAGAATTGGACCGTTTCTGCGATGCCATGATTTCCATCCGTAAAGAAATCGAAAAAGCTTCTGCAGATGACAAGAACAATGTCTTGAAAAACTCTCCTCACACATTGGCTATGCTTACAGCAGACACCTGGGATTTCCCATACACAAGAGAAGAAGCGGCTTTCCCTCTGGAATATATCGCAGAAAACAAATTCTGGCCATCTGTTCGCAGAGTTGACGATGCTTATGGTGACAGAAATCTGGTTTGTTCCTGCGCTCCTATTGAAGCTTACATGGAAAGCTAACAGAAATTTTATATAACAAAAAAGCCGATAGTAAAACTATCGGCTTTTTTTATTTTGGATACTTATTAGTATTTATAAGCAACTCCTTTTTTGATAACCTGTGAACCACCCAAAGCATTAGAACTAGCACCAACAGTAGCTTTATCTGCCATAAGCAAAATAAAAGGACATCCTAATTTAGCAGCTTCCATTTTTAGTTTTTTCTCTGCTTTCTTATCACCTGTATTACCTGTCTGGAAATTGATAAGACCGGTCTTACCTCTTACCTCATCTACTTTTTTCAATCCTGCGATATAAGATTTCTCCTCAAGGATAACAACTTTTTCCCAGTCTTTTTCAGAGCTCACTTCAATTTTCTCAGAAACCTCTTCTACTCTCCCGCTTTTGCCGTAAACAATTTTTTCAATAGCATATTTCCCTATTGAGTTTTCAGCATCCTCTCCATCATATTTGAAAACAACCACATATTCATCCAAACGAATAACTTTCCCGTTTACGGTTTCCCCGCTGTGTTTAAAAATTTTGTCCGATTGTGCAAAAATTAACGACGAAGTCATTAATAACATTAATAATAAAATACTTTTTTTCATTTTTTTAAGTTAAAGATTGATTTTTGGCGCAAATATAAGATTTTTACTCACAAAAAAAAGTCCAATTACTTTTAACCTTCAGATTATTAAGCTAATTTTAAGACTCACAAAAAAGCGTCATGAAAGACCTCGAAAATCGCGAAGATTTAATTTTGTTAATGGATAAATTCTATCAGAAATTGCTTCAAAATAAAGCAATTAGTTATCTGTTTACAGATATTGCCCAAATAAACATGGAACATCACCTGCCGGTTATTGTAGATTTCTGGAATCTCAGCCTGTTTGGAAAAGGCAATTATAAAAACAATGTGCTTAAACTCCATTTAGACCTTAATGAAAAATCCAAACTGTCTCCGCAACATTTTAAAATCTGGCTTGATACGTTCTACCTGACTGTAGACGAAAACTTTTCAGGAGAAAATTCGGAAAAAATAAAGACCAAAGCACTTTCCATTGCCAATGTAATGCAAATTAAACTGCATAAATCAGCTTAAAATAAAATCATATTCTTAGTTATTGAGCTTAAAAAATAACTATTTGATAATTATATGCATGCATAATACTTTTTTACAAAGAAGCGCGTTAATTTTTAATACATTAGCAAAAAACATAATCATTCAATAATGAACATAAAAATCATAGGTTCTGGCAGCTATATACCGGAAATCAGAGTTGCTAACCACGACTTTGACAATCATATTTTTCTGGACGACAATAGTGAGCCCTTATCACACCCTACTGAGCTTATTATTGAAAAGTTTAAGGATATAACAGGAATAGAAGAACGTCGCTATGCTGACAGACATTTACTGGCTTCTGATATTGGTTTTCTGGCTTCTCAAAAAGCAATTGAGGATGCCAATATAGATGCCGAAACTATAGACTATATTATTGTCGCCCATAATTTTGGTGATGTCCAATATGGAAAAATCCAATCCGACATTCTGCCGAGTCTGGCTTCAAGAATCAAACACAAGCTCCAGATAAAAAATCCCAAGTGTGTAGCCTATGATATCCTTTTCGGATGTCCCGGCTGGATTGAAGGCATACTGCAAGCCAATGCTTTCATCAAATCAGGAATGGGAAAACGCTGTCTGGTCATTGGAGCCGAAACACTTTCAAGGGTTTTGGACCCGCATGACCGCGATTCCATGATTTATGCTGATGGCGCAGGTGCCACCATAGTAGAAGGCACTGATGGAAATGACGGTTTACTATCCTATGAAAGCGCAACTTTTGCTTATGAAGAAGCAAACTACCTGTTTTTTGGGAAGTCCTATAATAAAGAACTTAATCCGGATGTACGCTACATTAAAATGTACGGTCGAAAAATTTATGAGTTTGCCTTGAGTCAGGTTCCTATGGCTATGAAAAGCTGTCTTGAAAAAAGCGGAATCGACATTTCGGAAGTCAAAAAGGTACTTATCCATCAAGCCAACGAAAAAATGGATGAGGCAATCATCAACCGTTTTTACAAACTCTTCAAGGCAGTTCCGCCAGCCGGTGTTATGCCTATGAGCATTCACAAATTGGGCAATAGCAGTGTGGCAACTGTACCAACACTATATGATTTACTTATCAAAGGAAAAATCGAAAATCAGGAACTTCGTAAAGGAGATGTTATTATCTTTGCATCCGTTGGTGCGGGAATGAATGTAAATGCATTTACGTATCGGTTATAACAAAAGTTCCGGTTTCAGGCTTCATTGCTCGAAGCCTTAAACTTGAAACAAGATGTACGAAAAAACTTTTCCAGAAAAAAGATTCAAGCTTACGCTCGATTTTTTAAATAAACATATCAATTCTTCTGAAACAATCCTGGACCTGGGAGTTGAAAATCCATTCTCGAAAATTATGAAGGAAAACGGATTCCAGGTTATTAATACCACAGGAGAAGACCTTGATAAAGATCAGACAGCTCTTCAGTCACAGCAATACACAGTGACAACGGCGTTTGAAATTTTTGAACATCTGCTGAATCCGTACACTGTGCTTCAAAATATTAAGTCCGATAAATTATTTATATCTATCCCAATGCGCCTTTGGTTTTCACCTGCTTACCGTAGCAAAACCGATATGTGGGACAGACACTATCATGAATTTGAAGATTGGCAACTGGACTGGCTATTGGAAAAAACCGGATGGAAAATACTCGACCGTCAAAAATGGACAAATCCGGTAAAAAAGTTTGGAATCAGGCCTTTATTGCGAAGATTTACAAACAGGTATTATATAGTATACGCAGAGAAAGTACATAATTCCTGACTTTATGAACTATTATATCGTCATTCCTGCCCACAATGAAGAAGCTTTTATTGCACTGACATTACAGTCGTTGGCAGACCAGACAGCTGTTCCGGCAAAGGTTGTTGTGGTAGATGACAATTCAACCGACAATACTTCGGCAATAGTCCAGGAATTTGCCTCAAAATACCCCTACATACATCTTATTCAAAAAAAATCTGAAGTTATCCACCTCCCGGGAAGCAAGGTTATTCAGGCTTTTCACAAAGGATACGAAACTCTGGACAGCAATTATGATATAATTGTAAAATTAGACGCCGACCTAATACTGCCGGAAAACTATTTTGAAACGATAATCAATATTTTCAAATCAGACCCAAAAACAGGCATGGCGGGCGGTTTTGCCTATATCGAAAAAAACGGCGATTGGATTCTTGAAAACCTGACAGACAAAGACCATATCCGCGGAGCTTTTAAAGCCTATCGCAAACAATGTTTTCTACAGATTGGTACTCTTAAGCCTGCTATGGGATGGGATACCGTTGATGAATTGTTGTGTAAATTTTACGACTGGAAAGTAGTAACAGACCAATCATTAAAGGTTAAGCATTTAAAACCGACCGGCGCCAATTATAACAAAACAGCACGTTACAAGCAGGGCGAAGCTTTCTATACATTAGGTTATGGTTTTTTTATTACGGCAATTGCTTCCGCAAAACTGGCAATGCTAAAGAAAAAACCTTTTTTGTTTTTTGATTACATCAGAGGCTTTTTTAAAGCCCAGTCTCAAAAAAAGCCGTTACTCGTTACCCGAGAACAGGCTAAATTTATCAGAAACTACCGATTGAAAAAAATGAAAGAAAAGCTATTCTGATTTGCAGGGTTATTTATTAGTTAAAAAACTCACAAAGCAAAACCAGCTACTCTTGACAATTTTCGTATTTTAGCCATTATTTAGAAACTCATAATGATAATTCGATACTTAACCCAGATAGGACGCTATTTTATTATGTTGAAGGAAATCTTCAATAAGCCAACAAAATGGTCCTATATGAAACAACTTATCCTGAAGGAAATTGACGATTTGATTATCGGTTCCTTAGGAATTGTTTCTTTTATTTCATTCTTTATCGGAGGGGTTGTTGCCATCCAGACGGCGCTCAACCTGACAAATCCTCTGATACCAAAAACCCTAATCGCTTTTGCCACAAGGCAATCTGTTATTCTGGAGTTTGCCCCTACCTTTATTTCCATTATCATGGCCGGAAAAGTAGGGTCTTTTATTACTTCGAGTATTGGAACAATGAGAGTAACGGAACAAATTGATGCATTGGAAGTCATGGGAGTTAACTCTCTCAACTATCTGGTATTTCCAAAAATCATTGCCTTGATGCTTTATCCTTTCGTGATTGCCTTAAGTATGTTCTTAGGTATTTTGGGAGGTTATATGGCTTCCGTATACGGAAACCTGACATCAAGCGACGAGTTTATTATGGGTCTGCAAACGGAATTTATTCCATTCCATATCGTGTATGCCTTTATAAAAACAATGGTTTACGCCTTAATCCTGGCAACTATTCCTTCCTTTCATGGTTATTATATGAAAGGTGGTGCTTTGGAAGTAGGTAAAGCCAGTACCGTTTCCTTTGTCTGGACGAGTGTCGTGGTGATTCTCATGAACTATATTCTAACACAATTACTTTTAAGCTCATGATTGAAGTAAAAGATATAAAAAAGTCATTTGGCGATGCACAGATATTAAAAGGGATTTCTACCACTTTTGAAGCCGGAAAAACCAATCTTATTATTGGGCGAAGCGGTTCCGGAAAGACAGTATTGCTGAAAACATTGCTTGGAATCCATACTCCTGACGAAGGAACTATTTCTTTCAACGGGAAAATCTATTCTGAATTGAGTAAAGATGAAAAGAGGGAATTGAGAACCGAAATTGGAATGGTATTTCAGGGAAGTGCTCTTTTCGATTCTATGACGGTTGAAGAAAATGTAGGTTTCCCGTTAAAAATGTTTACCAACAAGAAAAAAAATGAGATACGCGACCGTGTCAATCAGGTACTCGAAAGAGTGAATCTGGTGGATGCCAACAACAAGTATCCTTCAGAAATTTCGGGAGGTATGCAGAAACGTGTGGCCATTGCAAGAGCTATTGTAAACAATCCTAAATATCTTTTCTGTGACGAACCAAACTCCGGATTAGACCCGGAAACTTCCATATTGATTGATGTACTCATTCAGGAAATTACCAAAGAATACAATATGACAACCGTCATCAATACGCACGACATGAACTCGGTTTTGCAGATTGGCGAAAAGATTGTATTCCTGAAAAACGGAATTAAAGAATGGGAAGGAACCAATGAAGAAATTTTAGAAACGAAGAACAAATCAATTGTTGAATTTGTTTACTCGTCCGACCTGTTTAAAAAAGTGCGTGAAAGCCTTCTTGCCGATATCGAAGACGAAGACAAAGAAGAAAATAAATAGTTTAAACATTGAATACAGACCCGGTAAATGAATCCCGGTCTGTATTTGTTTTTTTCCTGTTACATAAATTAAAATGTATTCGGCATATTGTTATCAACCATTACTGATAGTGATTGTCCATAATATCTTTATAGCCTTTGGTATTGTGTAACCAGGGGATATGGCCTGAATTTAAAACTATAAACACCTTTGCTGTTGGATAACGGTCAATCACAAAGTTTTTACTTGTTTTATAGATATCCTGTTCACCATACAAGATGGTTATTTTAAAATCCGGATTCGACAATCCCTTCAAAAGCGGGTACTTTATGATTTCTGGCCTTGTCTTATTTATCGGAACTGCTTTCAGCAGATTAAAATCTTCACTATTATTAGAAGTGCCTGTAGGTATAAATCCGTCATTATAGTTTTTCATTACCTGTTTGAAAAGACGCTTATAAGCCTTATCACTTCCTAACATTCCCAGAAAGCTGTTCATACCCATTTTTGTCCATTCCCAGCCAGTAGTTTTGGATTTATTCAACTGCATTACTTCTTTTTCAGTCTGCTTCCACTGAGTATTGGTTCCCGAACCGGGACTACACAAAAACAGGCTGAGTAAATTATCAGCATATTTTTCAGCATAGATTTGGGCATAAAGTCCACCCCAGGAATGCCCCCACAAATGGAACTTATCAATCTGATAAAATTTCCTAATAGCTTCCAGATCGTACAAATAAGCTTCCATTGAATAATCTTTGCTTGGACAAGGTGATTTTTCTGTTCCTCTCTGGTGAAATGTAATGACTTGAAAACTGTCTTTTAAAGAATTGACAACTTCTGTAAGGTCACTGGGAAAACCCGGGCCGCCATGTAAGAGGACTATTGTTTCCTTATCAGATTTTGGATAAATGACAGTAAACAGCCTGTCTGCTTTATTATCGATAATATTGGTTTGCATTTGCTTATCGTATTTCAAGACCGGATAGTCATTGCCGATCGATATCGTCTGTAGCTTCTTAATCTATTTCCTTTTCCGCAAGTTCCTTTAATTTTTCATTCATTCGATTAAAGCCTTCTTTAGTTTTCTTTGGATTGAACATCCATACAAACAGCCCTTTGAACTTTTCGCTTTGGATAAAAGTTACGGTTCCGTCTTGATTGTCTATGAGTTCGAATTTATGTTCTCCATCAAACAATCCTCTAAATAATACCTTGCCTCGCCAACTCAATTCCTTTTCTTCTATTTTAGTAATCACGATGGGCTTGAAAGTCATTTTCTTTCCGCCAGGCGGATGGATACCAACCTTAATTTTATTACCTATGTCAACAGCACCTTTAACGGAACTCACAAAAGGATTCCAGTTTGGGTAATTTTCAAAATCGGTAAGGATTGACCAAATTTTTTCGGGTGTTGCCTGAATAACAATTTCTGTTTTGATTTCTTTTGCCATCACTGTTATACTCATCAAAAGGATTGCTGATATTAAAAATAGACGCTTCATTTTGTGTGGTGTTTAATTGAACATCACAAAGGTCTGTTTTGCATAACGATGTCGGCTTGATAAAAATCAAGAATTTAAGAAAATTGCTTTTTTCTTATCCGGCTAAAAGTTTCAGGTGTCATACCCAACATTGAGGCAATGTATTGCAATGGAACCTGATTGAATAATTCTTTATTGTTTTCGAAGAAAAAACAATAGCGTTCTTCTGCTGTCATAGAAAGATGGCTAAAAACCCTGTCTTCCAGTGTTGTAAAGCAATGTACGATAAACTGCTTCTCTAACTCAGCCCATTTTGGAAGAACAGTTTTTATCTTAGCGTATTCGCTTTTCCTGATGGTATAAATCTCTACATCGGTTAATGCCTGAATAGTCCAACGGGCCGGATGGTCAAAAATAAAACTGGATAAATCAGTAACGAAGTAACCTTTTGTAGAAATCCATTGTGTAATTTCTTTGGATTTAGTTTCGAGAAAAATTCTCAAAAAACCGGATTGAATAAAACTTAATCGATCACATTTTTTGCCTGTTTCCAGAAAAAAATCTCCTTTTTTCAATAGCTCCGGCTCAAATAAAGTGGTTATGGCTTTTAATTCTTCTGTGCCAGCAACTCCAAAATATTGTTTCAGACTGATTTCAAACTCTGTCATTCTTTTTCATTTTTTGGAAATATCCCGATTCCATTATTAAAGTCTTTATGCTTTCGCTCAGATGAATTGAATAAAATTGATAAAAAAAGAGGCTGTTATTTTCAGGCAGCCTCTTTTTTTTATTTGTTTACAATCTCTCGGATTCTCTTTATTTCCTGCTCTTTCCCTTTAGGATAAATCAACAGTACATCTTCCTTGTCAACAATGATATAATCGTTTAATCCATCAATAACGATTAATTTTTTAGCATCGGTACGGATAATATTATTGGAAGCATTTTCCAAAACTACAGACGCGTTTACGACAGCATTCAACTGGTTATCTTTTGGAAGTTTTTCATACAAAGAGCCCCATGTTCCTAAATCGTTCCAGTCAAAAGTGGCCGGAAGCACAAACACATTAGGCGCTTTTTCCATGACAGCATAATCAATCGAAATATTTTCAGATTCGGCATAATTCTCTTCAATAAAAACTTTTTCCAAATCTGAATTATAGGCTCCATAACCAAGCATGAACAAAGCATACATCTGCGGCTGATAGGTCTCAAAAGCCTGTATAATCGATTTTGCGCTCCAGATAAATATTCCGGCATTCCAAAGAAAATTACCGCTCTTCAGAAACTCTTTTGCTGTTTCATAATCCGGTTTTTCCCGAAACTGACTTACTTTTTTTACTTGGTTTGCATCCGACTTATCGTATTCGATATAGCCAAAACCTGTGTTCGGAAAAGTAGGCTGTATTCCCAAAGTCATCAAAGCATTGTCTTTTTCGCAGAAGTCAAAAGCAGTCTGTAAATCGCTTACAAATGCCGTTTCATCTTCAATCCAATGGTCGCTTGGAGCCACAACCATAACAGCATCAGGATTTATCTTTTTTATTTTTAATGAAGCATATAAAATACAAGGAGCCGTATTCCTCATGGCCGGTTCAAGCAATACCTGTTCCTGGCTTACCTGAGGAAGCTGGTTTAAAACCAAGTCATTATAGCTCTCATTGGTCAGAATAAAAATATTTTCTTCCGGTATTAGTTTAGACAGTCTGCTGAATGTCTTTTGAATCAGGGTTTCTCCTGTTCCCAACATATCGTGAAACTGCTTTGGAAATTCGCTGGTACTAACCGGCCAAAATCGGGAGCCCACACCTCCAGCCATTAATATGGCAAAATAATTTTTATTCATCTTGGATAAATCGTTTATACAATCTCTATGTAAATATTCTTATTTCTTAATTCAAATCAAAATCGTTTAATCAACATTTAACATCTGGCCGGCAAAAGCTCAACCTCAGCATTGGGACTAAACAAATAGATTCTTCCCGTGCTTACTTCCTGGCATTCGAACCTTTTGATTCTCTGAGCTCCTTTCTTAAATATTTTGCCGTTATGAATCCTGAAAAAACTCCCGTAAGGTATTTCAAAAATATAACTTTTGTCGTTTTCTTTGTCAAATTGTTTTAAGGCCAATGACAAAGTGGCATCGGTATCACTACTTGCCGCAGGATTCCTAAAATGCCTCGCCATTAGCGGTAAAACCTGACTTGGAAAAATCTCAGGACGGATAAAAGGCACCATCAATTGCTGGAAGGTATATTTCCATTCGTTACCATGAGGTTTAATATTCCTTCCAAACTTTTTAAAAGCCACAAGATGCGCAATTTCATGAATCAGCGTCATCAGGAACTTGTATTTATTCAGGTTTGAATTTATGGTAATTTCATGTTTTCCCCCGGGGCCTTTTCTATAATCACCGTGGCGCGTTACCCGTTCATTGACAATTTTAAGATGGACCTCATTAGCCTTAATTAATTCGAAACAGGATTTCACTGCATGTTCAGGGAGATATTTTGATAAGACTTCACTCATTATTACAAATTTATTTATTTTTGGTAGAAATGCTATACATTTAGAATATGATTGAGGAAATAAAAATATATTATGATGAATTAGCATCCACTTACGACCAAAACAGGTTTGGAAATTCCTATGGTACCTACATTGACATCCAGGAAAGAGCCTATTTAAAAAAGTGTTTGCCTCACCTCAGCTCGGCTAACATTTTGGATTTAGGCTGTGGTACAGGAAGATTTCTGGACCTGGCAAGCCACGGAGTAGATATCAGCCCAAAAATGATTGAAGTTGCAAAGCACAAATTCCCGGAGAAAAACATCAGTCTGGGCAGTGTTTCTGATATTCCCCATCCTGATGCTTTCTTTGACATTATATTTTCTTTCCATGTCATAATGCATTTGGACAAAGCCACTGCAAATGATTTCCTTAAGGAGTCGCATCAAAAATTAAAAAAAGGCGGGAAGCTAATTTTTGATTTTCCTTCTCAAAAAAGAAGAAAACTTTTCAATTATAAAAAAACAGGCTGGCATGGCGCCAATGCTCTTTCAATAAAAGATATCGAAAGTCTTATAACTCCAGACTGGACCATAAAATATTACCGGGGAATCCTTTTTTTTCCTATCCACAGATTTCCTTCTTCAGCCCGACCTTTATTGCAAAAAATAGATGCCTTTTTTTGCAAATCCTTTCTCAAAGAATATTCTTCCTACCTCGTCATCGAATTAGAAAAAGCTCAACCAAGTGAAAAAACTTATCCCAACCGCAATAAAACTAAAATTCAGGGTGATTAAAAGACATATTACCGATTTAAAATTTATCTCTAAGAATCGCTTTGCCCAAAAAAGACCACAAGAAAATATATCCGGTTTCTCTATCACAATTAAACAGGAAATAAAAAAAGGAACCCATTTCGACAACAAAATCCACAATCTGAAACTGGCCTCGAAAACAATCAATCAAGTCTGTATTTATCCTGACGAACTTTTTTCTTTTTGGAAAATAGTGGGAAATCCTTCCGAAAGAAACGGTTTTAAAAAAGGACGGAATATCGTAAACCAGAAAATTTCTGAAGAAACCGGCGGCGGACTTTGCCAACTTTCCGGAATTATTTACCACACGGCTCTCCTAGCCAATTTAGAGATACTGGAAAGGCATAACCATTCTGTAGACATCTATTCAGAAGAAGAGCGATTCACTCCCTTAGGGGCAGATGCCACTGTGGTTTATGGTTATAAAGACCTTCGGATTAAAAACAACAATCCTTTCCCTGTCCAATTCAAAATCGAAATCGAAGGTTCCGGCATTAGTTGTTCCCTAAACAGTCAAAAAGAGATTGAAGAACACCATGTAACTTTCAATATCATAGATAAAGGCAGGAAAATTGAAGTGGTTACTTTTATAGAAAATAAAAAAGCGGCAATTTCTTTCTACAACAAATTAAGGAGTTGAGGAAGATACCTGAAGGACTTTTCCGTTATAGAACTTATTCCCTTTTAGGGTAAAATCATAAATATAATCTGCCATTTCTTTGGCCGAAAGTGGTGCCTGGTAACCCGGGAAGGCTTCAGCAAGCATTTCGGTCTGGACAGAGCCTAACGCCAATACATTAAAAGAAATGCCTCTTTCTTTATATTCTTCAGAAAGCAGTTCAGAAAGCGTAATAACAGCACCTTTACTGGAACTGTAGGCAGACAGTCCGGCAAATTTCATACTTCCCTGAATGCCGCCCATACTGCTAATTGTCACTACATGGCTTCCGGGTTTTAAATAAGGCAGTGAGATTCTTGTCAGCGAAGCAACACCAAAAACATTTACCTTATAAATCTGCTCAAAATCTTGCGTAGATGTTTCTGAAAAAGGTTTTAACAACAACGCCCCTGCATTATGAACGATTGCATCAACCTGTTTCCATGCAGAAGAAAGGAAGTTTTCGATTTTAGCCAAATCGGCTTCATTCGCCAGGTCAACAGAAAGACAGGTAATATTTGGATTTTCTATTAATGCCTTTGGTGTTTTTCTGGAAATGGCCAAAACCTGATGGCCTTCGTTTGCAAATAACAAAGCCAGTTCGTAACCAATTCCTCTGCTAGTTCCTGTTATAATGATATTTTTCATCTCAATTTTTAAATCGCAAAGCTATCTTTGCATTATATAAGTTATACTTTTCGATATATAGATCTCTTAAATCTGCATAATTCTTTTAATCTGTGGCTAAAATAAAATTCGTAATTGAAGCCGGTCGGACAAAACAAACGTATCATTAGTCATTAATTATTTTTTTCAAAACTATTTCTTTTTTTGGAAGAATGGGTTGGTTTTAGCTAAAATAAAAAATCCTGCCATTAGTCTTTCAAAATACATCCCTGCACTCTCCTCCATAGAACCATTTTTTAAGTTTTATCGTGAAATTTACGAGAATCATCCTTTTCTTACATTCTCAAAATGCCACTAAAATTGTTGAATTCCACACTTTTTTGGAGCAAATTCCACACTTTTACACAGATTCCCCATATTCCACAATAATTCAAAACCCAAGAATACCATTGATTTACAGTTATTTACATATAATTCGCATTGCTTTCTCAAAATGGCACATTTCTTTCTATTAACTAATCGAAAAAGAAACACAGCTATTACCACAAAAAAAATTGTTATGAAAAAGATTTTAGTATTAGCCGCATTAATATTGAGTTTTGGAGTAAACGCTGCGGCATCAGATAAAGCGATAAATGAAATTTCCCTAACCCAGGAAAAACAATATAAACCTATTGAACCATCTGCTATTCCTGCTGATGTTTTAAAAACCATCAGTTCTAAATATGGCGGATATACAATAAAGGAAGCGCACGTTGCTAGCGACGGAGAATACAAGCTGGTCCTATCAAAAGATGACAAGACCGTTACTGCTTATTTCACGGCTACAGGTGAGTTTATAAAAGAAGCATAGTTTAAGTTAAGTTTGTTGAAGGAAGAATTTATAATTCTTCGCAATATAAAGGAGATGTGGGGGCATCTCCTTTATTGTTTTATATTATAACATATATTAACATTTAAAATTCGTTTAAAATTTTAAATTTGTGAAAACATTTATACCCCAATATGAGCTCGAAAATTTTGGTGATTGATGATGACACGTCTTTTTGCGTAATGCTGAAAACCTTCTTGCAAAAAAAAGGTTATGATGTTACCAACGCTTTCAATGCGAAAGAAGCTGAAGAAGCGATACGAAATCAAATTTTTGATGTTGTCCTTACGGATATCCGATTGCCTGACAGTGATGGTATTCAGATATTAAAATATATAAAAGAGACTTCTTTTAAAACCCAGGTCGTCCTAATGACCGGTTATACAGATATTAAAACAGCTGTCAGCGCCATGAAAATGGGAGCTTACGATTATGTAGGCAAACCTATCAATCCTGACGAAATTCTCCATACTATAGAACAGGCCTTAAAAAAGAGACTTGAAAAGCCGGAACAGCCTGTTACCGAAAAAAAAGAGAAAAAGGAAACTTCCTCTTCCGATTTTGCTTTTGTAAAAGGGGGCAGCTCGACATCCAATCAGCTTCATGAATACATCAGTCTTGTTTCGCCAACCAACATGTCGGTACTCATTATTGGTGATAGCGGTACTGGAAAAGAATATATTGCCCACACCATTCACACACAGAGCAAACGAAAGGACAAGCCTTTTATTCCTGTGGATTGTGGTGCCATTCCTAAAGAACTTGCTTCAAGCGAATTTTTCGGACACATAAAAGGTTCCTTTACAGGAGCTATTAATGATAAAACGGGACATTTTGAAGCGGCAAACGGCGGGACGTTATTTTTGGACGAAGTAGGAAACCTTTCCTATGAAGTCCAGATTCAGTTGCTTCGTGCATTACAGGAACGAAAAGTAAAACCAGTAGGAAGCAATCATGAAGTTAAGGTTGATATTCGTGTTATTGCTGCTACCAACGAAGACCTTTCAGAAGCAGTCAAGCGAGGTGATTTTCGTGAGGACCTTTATCACAGGCTCAATGAATTCTGCATTCAGGCTCCAAAACTGAGTGAAAGAAAACAGGACATCATGGTTTTCGCACACCATTTTCTGGCTTTGGCTAACGACGACCTTGAAAAAAACATCGAGGGTTTTGATGACGAAGTCATTGAACTATTCATGAATTATGACTGGCCGGGTAACTTACGTGAGATGAAGAACACCATCAAACGTTCTGTATTATTAACCAAGAGCAATTCTGTTCCTATTGACGTATTGCCACAGGAAATGCGTTCTGCCATTGAGCAGGAAAACGCTATTCCTTATTATTCGAAAGAAAATGAAGAATCGGCTATACGCTCAGCTTTGGAAAAAGCAGGCTTCAATAAAACCAAAGCGGCTAAATTGCTGAATATCGATAGGAAAACGCTTTATAACAAATTGAAATTATACAGTATCGACCTTTAGTTTTTTAGTTGCTGAGCGACTTAGTATCTCAGCAGCTAAGTACTTAAGTACCCTATTTGACAAACTAACTTCAAATCTCCCTAAGAAATTCATTTTAGACGCAGATTTAAGGAAATCTATATCAATTATAAAAGGTGTGAAAAGCTCGTTTTCTATAACTTCCTATTTCGCAAACAAAACACACGACCTTAGTAACTCAGAACCTTAGCAACTTAGCATCTCTTTAACTAATTTCCTTTTCCAATTCAGAAATAAGGACTGATAATTTTTGGAAAATAATTGCTACATACTTTTCCATTTCTTCCTTATCGTATTCCAAACTCTGGTCTTCTATTGGTTCTAAGAGGTCTGAAATTGAATATACTTCCATTTGTTTCAGCATCGGAATCATTTTATGGGCAACTTCCGACATCCTTTTGAGGTTCATTTCACAGGTAGCTTGTCGCAACGCTTCGGTGTTTTCGGAAACGCTGGTGATAAAAGTATCCACAATTAATTTTAAAGAAACCGGATCGTTTTGAGT
Organism: Flavobacterium sp. Leaf359; assembly: GCF_001423985.1. Lineage (NCBI taxonomy): Bacteria > Pseudomonadati > Bacteroidota > Flavobacteriia > Flavobacteriales > Flavobacteriaceae > Flavobacterium > Flavobacterium sp. Leaf359. The sequence goes on from NZ_LMPW01000011.1 coordinate 291,397, forward strand.
AAACTTATTCAGGCTTGACAAATCAAACAGCTTTTCATCTTTCCTTGCTTCTGCTACCTGAACAGCAACATCTACCGGCTTTCCATTAAATATGGATTTCATAAGAAGCAACAACTCTTCCAGGCGCAGTGGTTTTGGATGGAATGCCGTAAATCCTTTGCTTGTAAAATCTTCAGGATTAAGGTTTCTTTTACCAGATAAGGCAATTACAGGAATAGCTGCTATTTCCGGATTATTGTTATTGCGAATAATTCTCACTAATTCAAATCCGTCAATATTAGGCATCTGTATATCGCTCAGGACAAGGTCAAATTGTTCGTGCTCCAACAGATTTCTCACTTTGGCTGCGTCAACCAGTGTAGTCACTTTTACTGGATAATTCGCGAAAATTTCTTTCATAAGCGAAAGCTGCATCGCATCGTCATCAACAATCAGAATTCTTTTGTCTTTCAAAAATTCCGTTTCCGAATCCAAATTTGGAACCCCAACCTCAACAGCTTCAGCTTCTGATTTTATAGCCGGAATCGTAATCGTAAATATGGAACCTTTATTTTCTTCACTATCTACCACTATATCTCCATCTAAAAGCTGCAGCATTCTTTTCGCAATCGTCAAGCCAAGACCAGTTCCTCCAAATTTCTTTTCTATTCCGGCATGCGCTTGCGTAAACTCTTTAAAAACCGCTTTTTGCTTGTTCTTTGCAATCCCGATTCCGGTATCGATTACAGAAACAACAATGGTAGCCGATTCTACCCTGGCATGAACCTCAACAGATCCTTCCTGGGTGAATTTTATAGCGTTTGAAATCAGATTGGTCAAAATTTGCTTCAGCCTGTAGGGATCAGATATAAAATTGTCATCCAACACTTCTTCCACATCCCAATTGAGCTCTATTCCTTTATTCTCTGCATTTGGCTCTAATGGTTTGCAGGTACTTTCAATCAGGTCTTTAAAATTAAAGCTTACTTTCTCAATATTAATGCGGTTGTTTTCCAATTTGGAAAAATCCACCAAATCATTAACCAGCTTTAATATATAATTTGAAGAATGTTTTATATTATCTAAGTATTGTAACTGTTTTGGATTAACATCGGTATTTTTTAACAGGTCTGAAAAACCGATCACGCTTCCCAATGGCGTCTGTATATCGTGCGTAACGGTAGCCAAAAGCATCATTTTACTTCGCAACAGGTCTTCTTTTTCAGCATTAAGGGCTTCAAGCTGGTTTCTGTAATTTTGGTTTATGGTAAGGTCTCTTATTATTATATAGCCAAAAACAATCAGGAGACAGAATGTTATGGCACCAACCCATGCAATAGTTTGGATTGTATTATCAATAGCCCGTTTGGATTCATTAATTTTTGCATATGATTTTTCCAACATCTGCTTTTCTAAAGAAGAAAGTACGGTTCGGAGCTGATCGGAAATATATCGGTTTTCATCAAGCATTTTCTGCTCCTTACCCACTAATTCATATTGCTTATCAATTTCTCTTGAAGCTTCTTTCCTTATTGCTCCTTGAATAGCCATAGTAAGGGAATCATTGGAAAGCGGCAGTTTACTCAAAGAGTCCAGCTGTTTTTTCGTAAGTACTTCATTTAAAAACGAACGGTACTGCTGTCTTCCCGAAAACTGCACCGGTTTTATTTTTTTGACCAATGAATCTTTAGTGTAATATACCTTTCTTTCGGCTCTTTTATAGGTTGCCCTCGTATCGAGATATTTCCTGAATTCTATAATTTCATTGATACTGTTTTTCTTTCTCTGCAAGAGGTATTGAATCGTATCCAGCTTAGGAAGCTGTGTTTTATCCGCTTCTGATTTTATAGCTTCAATTTCTAATTTTATACTGTCAAGCAGTTTGGTATATTCATTAAGATCTGCCTTAGAACCTGTCAATATTGAGTTTCTCCCCACAGTTTCAGAAGCATATAAACTGGCAATGGCATTACTGACACGGATTACCTTTTGGCTGTCTGCATTGGCATTATTACTGGGAGTGGCAATTTTTAGGATTTCAGAATAGATAAACCAGACCGACAAAGCGGCTATTACAAAAAGCAACAAATACCCTATAATAACTTTTACTTTTAAAGATCTCGGTTTCTGACTCATGAGGATAAAGATAGTATTTTAAAATAATTTGTTAAAAAAAAATCCAGCAGAAACTGCCGGATTTTTTTAACGTCAAAATTTGACAAATTTATGCATTCAGGATACTTCTTGAAATTACGATTCTTTGAATTTCTGAAGTTCCTTCATATATCTGGGTGATTTTTGCATCACGCATCATTCTTTCTACATGGTATTCTCTAACATATCCGTTACCGCCATGAATCTGTACCGCTTCAATGGTAGTATCCATTGCTGTTTGGGAAGCAAACAATTTTGCCATTGCTCCTGATTGTGAAATGTCTTGTCCAGCATCTTTTTCACAAGCCGCTTTCAGGCAAAGCATTTCTGCCGCACTGATTTGCGTTGCCATATCTGCCAGTTTAAAAGCAATGGCCTGGTGCTTGGAAATTTCTTTCCCGAAAGCTTTTCTTTCTTTTGAGTATTTCAATGCCAGTTCGTAAGCTCCGGCTGCGATTCCAAGTGCCTGAGAAGCGATTCCGATTCTTCCTCCATTCAATACCGCCATTGCAAAATTGAATCCGAAACCTTCTTCACCGATTCTGTTTTCTTTTGGAACTTTCACATCTGTAAACATTAAAGAATGTGTATCAGAACCGCGAATTCCCATTTTTTGCTCTTTCGGGCCAATTTCAAAACCAGCCCATCCTTTTTCAACAAGGAAAGCATTAATTCCTTTATGTCCTTTTTCAATATCGGTTTGAGCAATTACAATATAAGTAGAAGCTGTAGCTCCGTTAGTAATCCAGTTTTTTGTACCATTCAAAAGGTAATGGTCACCTTTGTCAATTGCTGTTGTTTTTTGAGAAGTCGCATCACTTCCGGCTTCCGGTTCAGAAAGACAGAAAGCTCCTATTACTTCACCTTTAGCCAAAGGCACAAGGTATTTTTGTTTTTGTTCCTCATTGCAGTATTTCTCTATACCTGCACAAACAAGTGAGTTGTTCACAGACATTACTACTGCTGCCGAAGCATCTACTTTTGCAATTTCTTTCATTGCCAAAACGTAAGAAACGCTATCCAATCCGGCTCCACCATATTTTGGGTCAACCATCATTCCAAGGAAACCTAAATCGGCCATCATTTTGACCTGTTCTGTTGGGAATTTTGAATGTTCGTCTCTTTCAATTACACCTGGAAGCAGTTCTGCCTGAGCAAAATCTCTTGCCGCTTGCTGAATCATCAGATGTTCTTCGGTTAGTTTAAAATCCATAATTTTAAAGGTATTATTTGCCGTTTTATTGTTTTTGTGCGCCCAAATGTAAATATTAAATATCAAATTTTCAATAAGATTGCCTAATTTTGGCGCTATGGCTAAAGAAAACTATAACGTTATCGGAGTTATGTCAGGCACATCCTTGGATGGTATTGACCTGGCCCATATAATTTTTAGTCGGTTGGAAAACCGCTGGCACTATCAAATTGAGGAAACCAAGGCAGTTCCTTATACAGAAGACTGGGTTTACAGACTAAAAAAAGCAGTAGATTTTTCACCAGAAGAACTCGAAAAACTAAATACAGATTATACCTTATTATTAGGGAATGTGATTTCTGATTTTATCGCAGCAAATCAGTTGGAAAATCTGGATGGAGTGTGTTCTCACGGACATACTATCCTGCACCAGCCCCAAAACGGTTTTACCTTACAGATTGGAAATCTTCCGGAAATAGCAAAACTTACCAATCAGAAAGTAATCTGCGATTTCCGCGTACAGGATGTGGATTATGGCGGACAGGGAGCTCCATTGGTTCCAATTGGTGACCGTTTCCTGTTTCCCGAATATGATTTTTGCCTGAATCTTGGCGGCTTTTCTAATATTTCCTTTGAACAGGATGGTAAAAGAATCGCATTTGATATTTCTCCTGTCAATACGGTACTTAATTTTTATGCCGACCTATTAGGTTATGAATATGACGACAAAGGAACGATTGCCCGAAGCGGAACTATTTCTGAACTGCTATTACAGGAACTTAACAACATTGATTTTTATGCTCAGGCCTATCCTAAATCCCTAGGCTATGAGTTTGTAAAAACAATCGTACTGCCTATGATGGAAAGACATAACATTTCCATAGAAGACAAATTGCGGACTTTTACAGAGCATATCGCTATACAGACTTTGTTAGCCGTTCCTAAAAAAACAGGAAACCTTCTGGTAACCGGAGGTGGCGCCTATAATAAATTTTTACTCGAGAGAATGGCCTTCCATTTGCCTGAAATGAAATTCGAAGTGCCGGATGACAAAACGGTACAATATAAAGAAGCGCTGATTTTCGCCTTACTTGGCATTTTAAAACTGCGAAATGAAGTGAATGTACTGGCTAGCGTGACCGGAGCCAAACACGACCACAGTTCCGGAAAAATATTCCTGCCTTAAACGGAATTTCTAAAACTTTGCGCATTGATGCTTTTAAAACTATATTTGCAAACCAATAAAAAACAACATACAAATAATACAATATAATGAAAGATTTACTTAAGAAATTTGAGAATAAAGAGCCTGAAATAATATTCAACTGGAAAGATTCCGAAACTGAAGCCGAAGGGTGGACAGTAATCAATTCGCTTCGTGGTGGTGCTGCCGGAGGTGGAACAAGAATGAGAAAAGGACTTGACGTGAATGAGGTTCTCTCTTTGGCAAAAACCATGGAGGTAAAATTTTCAGTTTCAGGGCCGGCAATTGGCGGAGCTAAATCCGGCATCAATTTCGACCCGAACGACCCAAGAAAAAAAGGCGTTTTACAAAGGTGGTATAAAGCCGTTTCTCCTTTATTGAAAAGCTATTACGGAACCGGAGGCGATTTGAATGTTGATGAAATCCACGAAGTAATTCCAATGACTGAAGAATGCGGTGTATGGCACCCACAAGAAGGAGTTTTCAACGGACATTTCAAACCAAGCGAAGCTGATAAAATCAACAGAATCGGACAATTGCGTCAAGGTGTTGTAAAAGTTATTGAAAATCCTATCTACTCTCCTGATGTAAACCAAAAATATACAGTAGCCGACATGATTACCGGTTTTGGTGTTGCGGAAGCGGTGCGTCATTTCTATGACATCTACGGCGGAAACATCAAAGGTAAAAAAGCCATCGTTCAGGGATTTGGAAATGTAGGTTCTGCCGCGGCTTATTACCTGGCTAATTCGGGAGCGAAAATCGTGGGTATTATCGACAGAGATGGCGGAGTTATCAACGAAAACGGTTTTACTTTTGAAGAAATCAGAAATTTATTCGTTAATAAAAACGGCAACCAGCTTGTAGCTGACAATATGATTCCTTTTGCAGAAATCAATCAAAAAATATGGACTATCGGTGCTGAAATCTTCACTCCGTGTGCTGCTTCAAGATTGGTTACTCAAGAGCAATTAGACAATATGGCGGCTGCCGGATTGGAAGTAATTTCATGTGGTGCTAACGTTCCATTTGCTGATAAAGAGATTTTCTTTGGCCCGATTATGGAAGCTGCCGACAAAAAGATAAGCCTGATTCCTGACTTTATTTCAAACTGCGGAATGGCAAGGGTATTTGCTTATTTCATGGAGAAAAAAGTACAGATGACAGACGAAGCTATCTTTAGCGATACTTCTGAAACCATCAAAAATGCAATCCAGAAAGCGCATGACCTGAATGCTGACAAGAAAAACATCAGCGCCACTGCTTTCGAAATTGCCCTAAAACAGTTGGTCTAATTATTGATAGTATTCAGATAACATTTTTTCGATAATTACGTTATCTTTATCAAGCATAATTCGCAAAAACTATGAATGTCACCCTTTCTGACGAACAAAAAAAGTCCTTAGCCATTACAACAGCTTTGTTTGCGTTGCTGCTATTGCTTTTGTTTCTGATCAAATTTGCTACCGAGGAAAGAATCCAGGAACTTGCCGGAGGCGGAGGTGGAGGTGTGACCGTAAATTTTGGCGATAGTGAGTTTGGTTCTGGTGCTGATTATACCAGTGAGGTTTTAAAAGTAACCCAAACGACAAAGTCAGCACCACAGCCAACAGCCAGCTCACAGGAAGACATTTTGACGCAAGACTCTGATGAGGATGCTGTTTCTATTACCGAAACAAAAAAGCCTGTCAAAACAGAAGTCAAAAAACCTACTACTACTCCGGTTGAAGTCAAAAAAACATCCAAATCCACAAATGATGCACTTTCCAGCATTTTGGGCGGCGCCAATAAAGGCGGTGATGGTGACGATGGAATATCCGGAAATAAAGGAAAGCTGAATGGCGATAAAAATTCCAACAATTATTATGACGATGGTGGCTCTGGCGGAGGAACCGGAGGCGGAAACGGACCGGGTAACGGTCCCGGAAATGGACCGGGAAGCGGACCAGGCTCTGGTGGCGGAAGCGGAGGCGGTTATTCATTAGGAAACCGAAAAGCTTTGTCAAAACCAATGCCCAACAGCGATTGCAGTAATGAAACCGGGGTTGTTGTTGTTGAAGTTTCTGTAGATAAAAACGGTAATACCATTAGTGCTACTGCCGGAATCAAGGGAACTACCATTACAGCCAAATGTTTAAGAGACCAGGCAAAACAAGCCGCCATGAGAACTAAATGGCAGGCAAGCAGTGATGCCCCTGACCGCCAGGTTGGTAAAATCATTTATAACTTCGGCTTAAATTAAATTACTGAAATCATCTCCTGATGACCTATACCGAAACCTTAGACTGGATGTTTAGCCAACTGCCAATGTATCAAAAACAAGGCGCTTCGGCTTACAAAGAAGACCTGACCAATACTGTTTTATTAGCCAACCATCTTCATCATCCGGAAAAGACCATTAAAACAATTCATGTAGCCGGAACTAACGGAAAAGGCTCTACCTCTCATTTTCTGGCTTCGATTTTACAGGAAGCCGGATATAAAACCGGACTCTATACTTCTCCTCATTTAAAAGATTTCAGGGAAAGAATAAAAATTGACGGCAAAGAAATCTCAGAAGATTTTGTGATACAATTTATCGCTGCAAACAAATCTTTTTTTGAACAGAACCAGTTGAGTTTTTTTGAAATGACCGTTGGACTGGCCTTTGATTATTTCCGTCAGGAAAAGGTAGATATTGCCATTATTGAAGTGGGTATGGGCGGGCGATTGGATTCCACCAATATCATTTCTCCTTTACTTTCTGTTATTACCAATATCGGGATGGACCATGTACAGTTTTTAGGCAATACGATGGAAAAGATTGCTTTTGAAAAAGCCGGAATCATCAAACCAAAAACTCCTGTAATTATTGGAGAATATACTACAGAAACGAGACCCGTATTTGAGAAAAGAGCAACAGAAATGCAGTCTGAAATATACTTTGCTTCCGATTTAATCAACACTACCTTCCCTTCTACCCTTACGGGAGATTATCAGGAACAGAACAAGAAAACCGTACTGCAAGGCATTAGGGTATTGCAAGCACAAGGCAATTTTATAATTTCTGAAGAAAACATAAAAGACGGATTCTGGAACGTGATTAAAAACACCGGATTGCAAGGACGTTGGCAGCAATTAAAAGAAGCTCCTAACGTAATTTGCGATACAGCTCATAACAAACACGGACTGAAAATTGTTATGAAACAGGTCGCTCGCCAAAAATTTGACATACTGCACATTGTTTTGGGTGTTGTAAATGACAAAGATTTGGATGATGTACTGCCTCTTTTTCCAAAAAATGCCAAATATTATTTTTGCAGGCCAAATATTCCCCGCGGACTAGACGCAACAGCATTACAAGAAAAAGCAGCAACTTTTGGACTTAACGGAAAAGTATACTCCTCTGTTGCAGAAGCTTACAAAATCGCTTTAGAAAATGCTTCTGAAACGGATTTTATCTACATTGGCGGAAGCACATTTGTAGTGGCAGAAATTTTATAATTTTTACGAATATTGTTTGCAGATATAAAAAAACAGTCTATATTTGCACTCGCAATAGGGCGATTAGCTCAGTTGGTTCAGAGCATCTGGTTTACACCCAGAGGGTCGGGGGTTCGAATCCCTCATCGCCCACAGAAACTTAAGCCTCACCAGGAAATCCTGGTGAGGCTTTTTCTTTGGCACAACGTTTACAAATTATTGCCACAGGTTCTTTGTTTTCAGCAATGGCTACAAAAGTAAAACCTCACTAACAGCTTTCTCCCAACCTTCACAATACATCTGTCAATCCAGACAACCTATCTTTACTTTCAAACTTGTTTACTTACTAACCGCATCATAAAAAAATCCCAAACTCTTTTCGGAATTTGGGATTTAGTTATTAAGCAATTGTCTTATTTATCTTTTTATAATTTTAATAATTTTAGCGGAATCACCACTGGTTACCTTAACAAAGTAATTCCCTGACGGTAAATTCGAAAATTCCACTACTCCGTCATTCGCATTTATCGATTTGGCATACACTTCCTGGCCCAATACATTATTTACACTTATAGTATTAATTGTATGGCTATATTTAATGTACAGCACGTCCGAAGTTGGATTTGGATAAAAACTAAGTTTCGTATCATTAAAAGAATTCGTACCCAAGGCAACCGAAACCGTTACCGGATAGGGAGCACTGCTACAGCCTTGACTTGTCGTATAGACTGCATAATAAGTAGCTCCGTTCACCAAAGTTGTAGTGCTGTTCAGCGGATTAGTATGCGATATTGCATCTGATTCAGAGGCATACCAGACAACAGTTGACGGACTGATAACAATATCAGAGATTGTTGCATCACCGGAAACGTCAACGGTTATTATCTGGGACGATTCACCAACCGGAGATTCCGAATTGTTTATGGTTAAATTTAATATTGCCGTGTTGGTACATCCGGAAGCGTTAGTTGTAACATGGGTGTACGTTCCGCTCGTTGTGTAAGTCGTTCCGTTTGCCGCCCAGGTATAACTGTTGCAGGCCGTTTCGGTAAGGCTTGATGTCGTGCTGTTGTTGATGGTCAGGTTCAGCGTTGCGGTGTTCGTGCATCCGGAAGCGTTGGTCGTAACATGGGTGTAGGTTCCGCTCGTTGTGTAAGTCGTTCCGTTTGCTGCCCAGGTATAACTGTCGCAGGCCGTTTCGGTAAGGCTTGATGTCGTGCTGTTATTAATGGTCAGATTCAGCGTTGCTGTGTTCGTGCATCCGGAAGCGTTGGTCGTAACATGGGTGTAGGTTCCGCTCGTTGTATATGTC
>NZ_LMPW01000011.1:300748-300899 GCF_001423985.1 Flavobacterium sp. Leaf359
CCCGTTTGCCGCCCAGGTATAACTGTCGCAGGCCGTTTCGGTAAGGCTTGATGTCGTGCTGTTGTTGATAGTAAGGTTCAGCGTTGCGGTGTTCGTGCATCCGGAAGCGTTGGTCGTAACATGGGTGTAGGTTCCGCTCGTTGTATATGTC
>NZ_LMPW01000011.1:301036-301114 GCF_001423985.1 Flavobacterium sp. Leaf359
ACTCGATGTCGTACTATTGTTGATAGTCAGGTTCAGCGTTGCGGTGTTTGTACATCCGGAAGCGTTAGTCGTAACATG
>NZ_LMPW01000011.1:301228-330023 GCF_001423985.1 Flavobacterium sp. Leaf359
GCTTGATGTCGTGCTGTTGTTGATCGTAAGGTTCAGTGTTGCGGTGTTCGTGCATCCGGAAGCGTTAGTTGTAACATGAGTGTAGGTTCCGCTCGTTGTATATGTCGTTCCGTTTGCCGCCCAGGTATAACTGTCGCAAGCCGTTTCTGTAACGCTTGATGTCGTACTGTTATTGATCGTAAGGTTCAGGGTTACGGTATTCGGGCATCCGGAAGCGTTAGTCGTTACGTTGGTGTATGTTCCGCTCGTCGTGTAGGTCGTCCCGTTTTCGGCCCAGGTATAGCTGTCGCAAGCCGTTTCGGTAACGCTTGATGTTGTACTGTTGTTGATAGTCAAATGCAATTCATTACTGGTAACCGAATCGATATAGATTCCGCTTGTAGTATAAGTTATTCCAGTAGCTGCCCATGTATAGCTGTCACAGGCCGTTTCAGTTACAATCGTACTTCCCGGACAGGCAATCAATGTCGGCACCAGCAGTCGCGCCGTAAGCCCGTCACCCAATTGCGAGTAATTGTTATAGCCCCAAGTCCAGAATGAACCATCATTTTTTATAGCTGCACCAAATAGTGAGCTTGTACCTACTGAAATGGTATGCCAGTCATTTTGAGTACCAATTTGAGTAGGAACCAAAACATTCGCAGTGCTTGCCCCTTGGCCCAGTTGGTTGAATGTACCCTCTCCCCATGACCACATCGTACCGTCAGTTTTCTTGCCAATACTGAAGAAAAAACCTGCCTTAGCACTTTCCCAGTTAGTGTCAGTTCCAACTTGCGTAGGTGTATAGTTTCCAGCAGCAGTAGTACCGATGCCTAATTGGCCACGCCCGTTCGTTCCCCATGCCCAAAGTGTCCCATCCGTTTTTACGGCTAAGGCATGGTTTACACCACGGCTTACACTCTTCCAGTTGGTGGCTGTTCCAAGCTGAACAGGTGAAGTTTTGTCGGCGTCCGTTCCATCACCAACCAGAAAGCCTTCGCCCCAACCCCAAAGCGTACCATCAGTTTTTACAGCGATTGTGATATTGTTTCCTGCAGAAACACTCTTCCAACCCGTTCCAATAAGTCTGGGAGTGGACCTGTTGCTACGGCTACCGTCACCTAACTGCCCATGATCATTGAGCCCCCAGGCATACATGGTTCCATCATTTGTAATTGCCACCGTATGATCATATCCTGCAGCTACGCTAGACCAGATATTACTTGAAGATACTTGAGTTGGGGTGGTTCTGTTAGTAGTATTACCAAGCCCTAACTGCCCGCTGGAATTAAAACCCCATGTCCAGAGCGTCCCATCTGCTTTTATGGCTACTGTATGGAATTGCCCGCCTTCTATACTTTGCCAGTTTGAAGCAGTGCCGACCTGAGTTTTTACCGGAGTATTAGTAGTATTACCAATTCCCAATTGGCCATAGTTATTTCTACCCCAGGCCCAAAGCGTTCCGTCTGATTTGATTACAAAAGTACAGGAGGATCCTGCGCCGGCCTTTTGAACACATTGCGCTGACAACTGTAGGCTTAGTGATACTAATAAAATTGTAATTATTCTTTTCATATTTGTTATTGCGGGTTAATAAATTTTCGACGGCAAACATATAAAGCATTTTGTAGGTTCCAAAGAAACTCACAGAAAATATTATATACAAGTTTACTATTTCACATTTTCATTGAACATCTTTTAAACAGCCTGCACAAAGTATTGGCGTAATGTCGATATCGGTCAGATTGTAAATCGAAATCACAAATACGTTACAATGATAGTTCAAAAGCAAGAAAAAATCCGGAACAATGAACAAGTGCTAACTATAAGCGGATTACTGTAAACCATTACAGGATATTCGTTCTTTCAGAACGAGTTTAAAAACAAGAAAATCCAAATATTGTTATTTCAAACGGAGTACTTTTACTGTGTTAAAATAATCAATCGAAAAGTTTTTTTTGTGTAGTATTGTAAAAACGGTTATTGATGATGCGGCAAATACACTTCTACAACAGTGAAGATATATCGTGTTTGGGCATATAACTTGTTAGCACTGTATCGAACAATACCAAAACCAATGGAGTATAAAATAATAAAACCTTATAAAGATTTAAATCCTTTTATTCATTTTTACTGGGAATTAAAAGGAAACGAAGCCGAGCCTCAAAGAGAAAGGGTTTTCCCTGATGGCTGTGCCGGCATTCTAATAAATTTGGGAGATACTTGTTTGACGGATAACGGTTCAGTTTCTATGGAGTTTGGAAAAACCTATATAGTTGGTGCAATGAATTCCTTCAAAGATAGCTTTATTAACATTAACACTCATTTGTTAGGCGTTTGCCTGAAACCTGCAACTTTTGCTAATTTCTATAATTATGCTGACCAAAATGAGCTGACTAATGATACTGTTGAGTTTGAAAAACACAACTCATTTGATATTGATAAAATAGTTGACAACCCAATCCGCTACTTTGACCATTTCTATTCTGAAAGAGTAAAAAGTCAACACATCCAATTACAACCCGTTATTAATGACATACATCTGACAAATGGGCAAATAAGTATTTCCGAACTATCAAAAAAGAACTTTACAACCGTAAGGCAGCTTGAAAGGAATTTTAAAAAATACATCGGATTAACTCCAAAAGAATATTCCAATATTATTCGATTTCAGAATGCACTGCGTGTGATTAAAAATTCCAAACAAGACCGGAGCTTATTAGATATAGCCTTTGAATGTGGTTATTATGATCATTCACATCTTAGTAATGAAATTAGACGGAATACCGGACTTTGGCCATCACATCTGTAATTTGTCGCATTTTTACAAAGCATTATTGTTTGTCTAAAAATAAATTTGCAAAAACATTAAATGTATAACAGATGCGAAAAATATCACTTTTCATTGCAATGAGTTTAGATGGTTACATTGCAAAACCTAATGATGACCTCAGCTTTCTGAAACTTGTAGAAAAAGAGGGGGAGGATTATGGCTATTCGGAATTTGTATCAACAATTGACACAATAATTATTGGCAGAAAAACCTATGATTATGTATTAAAAGAAATCGGCCCATCCCATTACGATAACGGACAAAGAGATGTGTATGTCATTACAAGAACGGAACGTCCTCAGCTAGGCAGAACTATTTTCTATACGGGAAGTATTACCGACTTAGTTAAACAATTGAAATCCGAACAGGGAAAGAATATATATTGCGACGGTGGTGCTGAAATAATAAATGAGCTAATGAAGCATACTTTAATAGATGAATTCAAAATTTCAGTTATCCCTGTTTTATTAGGCACCGGAACGAGACTTTTCAAGGATGGAAGACCTGAACAAATACTTGAATTCGTGAAGGCAAAAACGTTTGATACAGGATTAACACAGTTGCATTACAAGAGTAAAAACAATAATGAATCCTAAAAAAACAGGCAGAACTCTTCGGTTGGGCTTTTATTTAAGCTGAACCTCTTAAAAAATCCACACCTTAAAAACCTACACACTTTTTTATTTTTTCACAATGTTCTGTTACATTTCAAAAGGAGCCTCGTCTTAATGCAAAAGAGTTTTAAAAAATCATATTTTTAAAATCAATCATCAAAAAACAGAACGACCTATGAAACTTTTGACTAGCTTATTTTTGGCAGCATTTTTTGCATTCAGCTCATTTGCACAATCCAGCTCACCAACATGGAACAAATTTCTTTCGGACTTGCAAAAAGCACAAGTCGAGTATAACAAACATTATCCCGCAAAGGAATACCAACAGGCAGCTACAGTTTTAAACACAGTTGCTACTTCATTAGACAATTTAAAATTAACTGAAAAAGAAAAGCAGGAATTCCAACCTACTATTAAAGATGTATATGCCAATGTTTACTATAATTTGGCTTGTTTACAATCGTTGTTAAATGAAAAAAAGCAGGCAATTACCAATTTTGAAAAAGCAATAGCCTGGGGTTATAAAGATTATCAGAATGCCCTAAATGATGCCGATTTAGCAAATATTCGTAAAGAGAAAAAGTTCATAAAGGCATTTAGCCAATTAAAACAATACGACAAGTTATTCCTGCTACAGCAATCCGGGAATTACATATCAGAAAATAAAAACTCTTTACCTGCCTTTAATTATCAGGCAGCAAATGACCGCAATCTAACAGAAGTGAAACGATATTTCAAGTTGGATTCCATAGCCGGAACAGGTGATGAAGTTTCAAAAATAATCAATATCATGTTGTTTGTTACCAACAGTATTAAATATGACGGTACCAATTGGGCACTATGTGAATTTGACGCTATTGATTTTTACAACTACCATAAGGCAACGGGTAAAGGAATCAATTGCAGACACAAGGCTATGACATTAAATGAAATGTATCTCGCAATGGGTTTTAAATCACGCTACGTAACCTGTATGCCAAAAGACGACACGGATACCGACTGCCATGTCATTAATAGTGTATATTCAGAAACGCTAAAAAAATGGCTTTGGATGGATGCTTCTCACGGGGCTTATGTCATGGACGAAAACAATAATCTGCTGAGTATTGAAGAAGTTAGGGAACGATTAAGAAACAATCAGTCCATGAAGTTAAATTCAGAAACGAAAGTCACCAAAATCTGGTATCTTGATAATTATATGGCCAAAAACCTATATTGGATTCAATGCACTAACAAAAGCCAGTTCAATACGGAAAGCCGATACAGACAAGCCGATGCCGATTTACAATATATTTCGCTCATCCCAACCGGTTTTGACAAAGACAGCAATAAGTATCTAAAAAATAATGTTATCACTCATGACCCTGCTTATTTTTGGAAATCACCTGAAATAAAAACCCAGCAGTAAAAAATTTGTGACAAGAATCAGGTTTTGAAAACTGATTACTACAAAAGGATAGTAACAAAACTACATTAGTTTTTTTACTTAAATAAAAAAACCGCAGTTATTAACTGCGGTTTTAAACAACCTTATACTATTTATTATTTTTTGATGCTATTGATAAAAGTCTGGAGAAGCGCATCAGTTTCTTCCAGAGTATTTCCGTTATTTTTTACAGAGCTTGAAATGATAAGAGTTAATTTTGGATTCGTTGGATGTTCCAGGATGTAAATAACAAAGTTCCCTTTTGGAGTCCATTTGGTCGCATTAATATGCTCACGTTCATCCGTACTGCTTTTAAATGCATAGCCTTTCATGCCATTGATAGTAACTGTTTCAAACAAATTCATCAGGTTACTATTCTTGACTTCTTTGTTGACACGATAGGAAAGTTTAGACAGCCTGTTTTTCGAATCCAGCAAATCGTTGATATGGTCCCAAGGCAATGTATATTTCTGGATATCATAATCCTTAAATGGTTTTTTATCATTCATCTGGTTATAATTCGCATAGAACGTTCCTGCATGGATAAAATCGTCTGCTACTTCTTTGGCGTTCAGCCCCGGATATTTATCACTATCAAGAGCAAAAGCAGTATACCATATTTTGTCTTTTTCAATGAGCCTATATCCAATCTCAGTCTCTTTTCTGCCTAACATCCCGTTTTGCTTGGTATCCATATCTCCCGCTATATTGGTCTTATCGATTGTCAGGTCGAGGAATGGCATAGTCACATTTTTTGCGTCCCAAATCGGCACGTTGAATGTCATAGGCTCTAACAATCTTACACTTTGCCCGTACTGTCTGTAACCTGTTTCTTCAGCAACATACAAGCCGATTTTTACCTGTATGGTTTTCTGAGCTTCTTGCCCAACGGCTGCCGACAATATCCAATCAAGCGTATTGCCATTGCTAAGAAAACCTCCTTCACCAAATACTTTATACTTAGTTGTTGGTGTGTTACTTTTAAAAAAATCTTCGATGGCAACATAGCCGTCTTTTTGAAGGAAAAAAGACTGGATATCTTTTTTATTTGCGTCAAGAAGCTGAACATAGAGTGCGCTTATTCCGGAAATAATGGTGACTTTTTTCTGATTCTTAAAACCAACCTGCAGCGATGCAAGATCTTTTTTGGAGACACTTGCTCCTTCTTTGATTGCCTTCCCGTTGATATAGGCAGAAAATTGCGCATAACTGGTAGCGCTCATAGCCAAAAACAGAACAAATAGAATTTTTTTCATTTTTAGATGTTTTATATTAAGCTTAAATAATCTCAAAAAAACCACAACCTTTCGGCTGTGGTTCACCAATGAATTAAGTAAGATGTTGTTGATTTATTTTTTAGGAACGAATTTCATCGTCGTATTATTTATCAATAACGACAAGCTTTCCGGACTAATTTCCCAAATAGTCCATTGAAACGGATCCAATGCGCCTTCAGGCATTACGTTTAGAGTTTTGTCCTCATCAGTAAGCGACCAGGTTCCCGTATAATTTTTGATTGTATTGGTATGGTCCATCATTTCAACGGTAACTTTCCCATCAGCACCAAGATTCAATTCACTTTTTCCTTTCATATCAGCCAGTACTTTTTCAAGCTGTGCTTTATATGCCTCCTTATCCTTTTCTGCATTAAGACCCACGTTGTAATTAATGTCATCTACCACCCAAACTTTTGTCAAAGTTTCTTTGACTGATGCCGGGGCTTTTGTCTCAACAGCTTCTGTAGCGGTGCTGTCTGTAGCAACCGTATCGTTTTCTTTAGTTTCTTTTGATCCGCAGGATACCGCTAGCGCAATGACCAGCCCAAACATTACATTTCTTAATTTCATAATTATAAAAATATTTAAACAGTTAGTTATTGATTTCGTTTAGCGTCCACTACGCAGACTTTCGGCATTCTTTTTCTTCGCAATCCAGAAAGCAAATAATGCTACAACAATAAGTGGGATTCCTGTTATTAGTGCCAATGTTCTTCTTGAAAATCCTGAATATTTCCCTCCATCAATGTCAGGCGAAATAAAATAAGTAGCCAGTAAAAGTAGAATAGATGCCACCAGCAAAGTCTTTGACGATTTCAAATTCGGACGAAAAAGGAATACTCCGAAAACGATTGACAACAACATAGAAGACCCGAACAATACTTGTACAATTGTAAAGGTAGATTCGGCCGGAAGTTTTTTAATATCCGATTCTGCTTCTGCTATCTGGCTTTCGATTTGTACTTTTGATTCGCCTGTCATGTTCTTGGCTTCTTCTTTCAATAAAGCAAGGGATTGCTGTGCCTCAGCAATTGCTGCCTGACTTTCACGAAGTTCAGTCTTATCGCGCTCAGCTCTCCAGATGGATGCAGCGCTTGCAAATAAAACAAGCAAAATGATAAAGACTCCTAAAATGCGTACTGTTGTTTTCATTTAAATTGATTTAGGTTGTAATAAAGTTAAGTTTGGCCGTTTCAGAAAACTTTATGTTCCTGAACCGCATTGCAATACTAAATCAAAAAGAAATGAAAATTCTGGCCGATGAACCTGCGTAGCTTTTTACAGGACTATCGTTTGGAATGAAAGAAGAAATGTTTTAAACGTAAGAAACTTACATATTTTCGAGCAGCAAAAGAAATTCTTCTTTTTTACGTACTGATAAAGGTATCGTAAGCTTGTTTTGCATTACGATTGTGTTCCCGCCATCCGACTTTATAAAATGGTCGAAATAGGCCATATTGACGAGGTGTGACTTGTGAGTACGGAAAAAATTATAAGGCACCAACATTGTTTCATATTCTTTGAGATTGGTAGAAACAATAAGTTTTGGAGCATTAATAAAATTAAAGGTAGTGTAGTTTTTATCGGCTTCGCAGCTAACGATATCCTGAATATTGACCGAATAGATTTTATCGGCAGTTTTGAGTATCAGTTTTTGAAGATTCTTTGGGCGTTCGATATTGGAAAACAGATTATTGAGTTTTGTATCGAAAATCTCTTTATTGAACGATTCCTGCGCTTTTTTTACAGCATCGACCAGTTCTGTAGCATCAAGCGGCTTCAGCAGGTAGTCAATAGCAGAAAAACGGAAAGCACGGATTGCAAAATCCTCATAGCCTGTAATAAAAATAACCTTAAATTGAATTGGTTTTAGTTTCTGGAGCAGATCAAAACCCGTTCCGTCGCTCATCTCAACATCAAGAAAAACAAGATCAGGTGAAGTGAGTTTTATTAATTTCACACCTGACTCTACTGAATCTGCCTGTCCGATTATTGAGATATTCGGACAATTTGATTTTATAATCGCAATATTTTCTTTTCTAATGCGCTCAATATCATCAATAACGACAGCTCGTATCATATAATTCTAGTTTTAGTAAATATAGGAATTTTTAAATGTTACTTATAAATCTAGTCAATTAAAATATACATTGGCAAGAAAATCCTATTCAAACGATTAACCTCAACTATTCAACGTTAATACCCAAAAAAGCAACGTTGCTTAATTTAATTATATTTTGACATTTCTTTCTTCTATATTTGAATCATCCGAAGATTTTTCAGAAAATGAATAACAACTGACCAAAAATAAAAAAATATTCATAATTATAACATTATTTTAAAAAAATGAATAAAACAGCACTCCTCCTTATTATGGCTTTAGTAAGCTTTACAATTACCAAAGCACAAACTATCGAATCCGGTAGCCGAAGCACCATTGGTTACATTAAAAGTGATGGAACTATTGAAAACAGCAGCCGCTCAACAGTTGGTTATATCAGAAGCGATGGCACTATTGAAAACAGTAGCCGGAGCACCATTGGTTACATTAAGAGTGATGGTACTATTGAAAACAAAAACCGATCTACAGTTGGTTATGTAAAGAGCGACGGAACCGTAGAAAACAGCAGCCGTTCCACTCTGGGCTATATCAAAGATGACGGAACGGTTGAGAATGCCAGCCGCAGCACTATTGGTTATGCCAAAGGAATAAAGAAAGAATGGGTGGCGGTTGTATATTTCTTTTTTAAGATATAACCATCGGCCTTATTTTCTTGCTCTTTACGAATAATACAAAAAGAAACAAACTATTAAAACATACTATAAAATGGGATTTTTTACAAAAAAAGAAAAAAAGGAAGAAACTGCTAAAAGCAACCTGTTACTGGCAATGCCAATGTTTAACAATGGAGAAAGATTTGATATCGACAAAGTAATAGCCTACCTCCAATCTGATTGGGGAATTGACGTAACGGATATCGATAAATCTGCAGAGGCAGCGAGTTTTTCTGTTGAGGGTGAAACAGTCGTTTTGGCAACAGTAGCAGCGCAAATACCCATGGGCGACATTCAAGGAACTGCACAGTATGCCTATAACTGGCCCACTGCGGTAAAAGATTTGGAGAATCACAATGTACACGGACTGGTAACCATATTATCAAGTAACACTACCGCTAAAGAACGTTTTGGAATTTTGACAAAAGTACTAACGGCCATTCTTGCAACAAGCAATTGTATTGGAGTATATCAGGGCACTCAATCCTTGCTTATCCCAAAAGCACAATATCTTGATAGTGCAGAAGCATTAAAATCAAATCAAATTCCTCTCGATTTGTGGATTTATATCGGTATTCGCAGAGGAGAACAGACGAATAGTGCCTATTCTTACGGATTGACCGCTTTTGACAAACTGGAAATGGAGTTTGTAAATGCTCCTCTTGGTTTAAGAGAATTGCACACCTTTTTAAGTCAGATTTGTGCTTATGTTATCAATAGCAATGTTACCTTTAAAAGCGGTGAAACATTAGGCTATACGGCTGAGCAGAAAATCAAAATAACACAATCGAAAGGAAAATTTGTAGAAGGAGAATCTTTCAAACTGGAATTGTAAAAAATTCTAATGCTATTATTCTCATTAACCAATAAAAAGTTATGGCAGATTTAAAAAGGGAAGAACTAAAGAAACTTTTGTCTCCTATCAATAAAGAATTAAGAATTCACGGCGGAAATGAAAATACCGTTAAAATTACAAAGTTAAAAGCAGCGCAAATTGACTTTTTATTGGAATTATTAAATGTTCATTTAGATGATTACAAAACTTTTGCACGGACAAAACTTGAAGAATTCCATGCAGAAGATATTAAAACGTTGGTTAATTATAAAATGCCTGTCAGTATACATAAAATCACGTTGCCCGAAAATGATGATGAAAATTCTACCTGGGAATTAATTATTGGCAGACTAAGATTTGGTTCTACAGAAATCATATTAGACCTGAAAAAATGGGAAATTATTGACGATACAGTGGTAGGTTAAATTAGTACGGAGGATATGAGTTTTCTAAATAAAATATTGAAACAAAAAATGAAAGACGACCAAAATTTCACAAATGAGCAATACGCTGAACATCATAATCTGAAGCTAAAATCAATAGAATCTGTTTTAGGGGTTTCGGCTGAGACTGTCGGTCATTCAATAATTCCATTTGGAACTATTGGTGATGTAACTGTCGGGGCTGTTGACATGTACTATTTCCCAAATCATATATCCGGTACAGGATTTACAACCATGCAGTTAATCAACCCTGACGGAAATGGTCCTAAAAATAAAAAAGGCACGTATGAATTAATCGCTTTTACGAAGCAAACTTATAATAATCCGGAGCAGGAACCACCCACAGAATTCAATCAAATTGAAAGACGCATTTGTGACACTTTTACGCAGATTGCCGGCGTGGCCTCTAAAAAGGAATTTAATCCTTTAGAAATATGCCAGTTAAAAGACAATGATGGTAAAAACAAATACATCATTTTTGATCTTTACAAAGAGTTCAAAATTGGAAAGCAAAAGCATCATTTATTGTTATGCATTGAAATTTTTGAAGAAGAATTGGCTACAGTAGAAATGTTTGGACACAAAGGTTTTGTAAACATGTTAAAAATGATCAATATTTATCCTTATAGTGATGTGGACAGAAATTGGGTGGGAGTCAGATAATTAAGAAACATGATTTATGATTTATGATTTATGATTTATGATTTATGATTTATGATTTATGATTTATTTAAAAAAAATACTCTGGTACAATATGTTTGACCTTGAAGGCAGAGGAAAAGAAATTAAACTTGCTAAAAAAGGAACTTCCATGATACTTGCAGGAACAGTCCTGATATTCATTATTGATTACTCCTTATGGAATTTAGATTTTATAGCCGATAGTCTTTCAGATACTTCATTTGAAACCATGACTCTATTGGGTTCAAAATTTATAGGTAAAACAGTAGGGCTTCTGTCAATTGGCTTGTTTTATCTGTTGATTTTTGGAATGATGAACAGAAAAAGTTTTTTTGAACAAACATTGCAAGAGTACGAAGCCATGTCTTTGGTAGAAAAAGAGGAAGTAGCACAAAAGGGAAAATACCTAATCGTAATACCGTTTGCTCTGGCTTTGTTGTTGTTATTTTATATTATGCTTTTTAGATTGGACTAACTCAAAATTAACGACTGAAAATTTATAGGTCAATTCACTTAAAAAAGACCGATTTTCTTAAAGCATTAACAACAAAAACCCCGATACATCTATCGGGGTTAAAATTATTCTTGATTTTTCTTTATAGTATATGAAAAGTACTATTAATCATTTATTTTTTTGTGTTTAAATGCCCATATTCTAAGAAGTTGAAAACATAAACTCTTTATTGGTGTTCATTGCGAGAAACAATGTCCATGAACGAATTAATCTTATAAATACGTTTTACCAAAAATTAATAAAAATCTATGTAACTTATGACTTTGGTTTTACAATAATTGGATCTGGAGGAGGTGGAGGCGGAATAGGAATATTGCCGTCATCAGAAGCATATGAAGTTATTACACCTTTTTCATCTGTAGCTTCATTATCACAAGACATGAAGACTCCACCCAGCAGTATAAAAGTTGCTAACAAAACTATTTTTTTCATTTTCCTTGTAATTAAAGTTAGATCTTTGATTCAACTACTAATACGTAGATATTTAACACTAAAAACAAATATAGGAAAACACAAGCTTCTTTACGCATGGAAAATCCTTTTTATATTTTCAGAATACTATTTTGGGAACTTAGGCTTAGGAAAATGTTATCCAATTTGTGTTAGTAGAGCTAGTTCTTCAGCAAAATCCTTATCCCAACCAATGCCAAACAAATTGCCAATACTTTAATAATATTTGTTCCTTTAACCCTATGCGAAAAATAGGCTCCCAATTGCGCACCTGGAATTACTCCTGCTGCAAGACAGACTACCATTTTTAATACTTCAGGATTGTTATAGGTACCATTAATGGCATGGACTATAACCGTAACCGTTGACATTACTGCCAGAATAAAATGCGAAGTAGCGGTTGCGATATACACCGGGAAATGCAGCCAATTGACCATAGCCGGCACATGGATTATTCCACCGCCTATACCTAAAAGGGGCGACATATAGCCTACTATAATACTGATGATAATACCATTGCGCTGATTATAGCTGTATTGATAAACGGTGCCCATCTTATCAACCAGCTTGCGGTGTTTTAGTCCTTTTTGCTGACTGCCGTCTTCCTGTACCTGTCTTTTTTCTGATTGCTTTTTAAAGAAAAGGAATACCGATAACGCAAGAAGCAAGACCCCGAAAATAATATTAAAAGATTCTTTTGGGATATACTGCACCGTAAACACACCCAATATAGAGCCCGGAACCGTAAACAGCGCAAAAACAACACCTGCCTTGTAATCAATTTTTCCTGATTTTGCATAGGCCGCCGACCCTGAAATGGCATTTGCAGCCACTACAGCCATAGAAATAGCCGTAACTGTTTCGGGAGGCAAATCAGGATAAAACAATAACAAAAGCGGGACTAATATAAAACCACCACCCGCACCAATCAGCGTTCCACATGTTCCAATGATAAAACCGGCCAATACTAAAAGAAAAAACTCCAAACTAAAAAAGTATTAATTAGTATTCCAAAGATACATACAAAGTCCTTGTTTTTTGGTGTAAATTATTTCAGTATTCTTATTCCGCTTAATTATTTATATTAGTAACCTTTAAATCATTTCCATGAAAATTTTCAACACCCTGTTTATCATTATTATAATAGCCTCCGTATTTTTTAGCTGTAGCCGAAAACACTCCCAAAAAACAAACGTTCCAATTTCTGAAAATACTTTTAAACAAGACAGTCTGGCTTTTGAATTGTGCAAAATGTATGGCTTTGACCAGGGTATCAGGACCAACAAACTGAATTTTAACAAAAGGGAATTAATGCCTAAAATTGACTCTGTAAATTTTTCCAATATGGTTGATTTTATTATTGAGAATGGTTACCCTACAGAAGAATTAGTAGGTGAAAGAAACATGAAACATGAATGCGTTGAAGCTGCTGTTGCTGCAATTTTACTGCATAACCCACACAGGCTTGTAAACGAAAAGGTATATTTTGATTTATTTCTAAAGGAAGTCAATAAGGGAAATATTGACAATGCTTTTTTTGCTTCGGTTTTAGACAAGTATTACTGGTTAAACAGTCCTAACAAAAAGCAAAGGAGAGTTTTTTATGGTTCACAGTTTGGAAAACCCTGTATTCAAACTAAAGAAGCGACCAACACCGCAAGAATTGAAATTGGCTTAAAACCATTGAA
Source organism: Flavobacterium sp. Leaf359 (assembly GCF_001423985.1). NCBI lineage: Bacteria > Pseudomonadati > Bacteroidota > Flavobacteriia > Flavobacteriales > Flavobacteriaceae > Flavobacterium > Flavobacterium sp. Leaf359. The sequence continues at coordinate 314,744 of NZ_LMPW01000011.1, forward strand.
TGACGATGAATTCATAGATTGCGGGCAAGAGGAATTGAATATGCCGAAAAAGAGGTATTAACAGAACAAAAATACTGGTATAGATGTATATTTAACCACTTAACAAAAACTAAATCAATCAAATGAAAAAACTATTACTATTAGCCATGATTTTTATCTGGCAAAATAATTTTGCTTAGGTTTTAATATATACCGCAAAAAAGGAATTTATTCCGGCTGAAATCAGATTGGCCAATGACGAAATTATTTCAGGTTATATCAAAGAATTCAATGTCCCGAATGCCATTGAATTTACAGACTTCTCGTTTAATTTCAATCTTGAGTCCGAACTGCGTCTGGACCGTACGAAGTTCAACTTTAAGAAAACTCCGGATGGCGCTTCTGAAAAGATAGAGTTAAACAACATCAAATCCATTACTTTAAAAGGTGAGGATACGATTACCTATGAAAAATTAAAACTAAAAACAATCAACTCTAAACTGGAAGTCGTTGATCTGAAAAGGGAAATAATGGCTCCGCTTATTAAAAAAGGAAAAATCAATGTGTATGGATTGAGAGTATATGAATGTGGTCATGGGTGCTCTTTAATGTGGATATTGGCTTATATAAAGAAGCCTAATGATGAATTTGCCTATATTCCCGTTGATTATAACCGATTAAACCTATTTAACCTGGGAAAAATTGATGATAAGTTTTTTAAAGCCTTTGAGGAAGTTGGTAAGGATTGCCCGGAATTCCTGAGCTATCTGGAAACGAGAAAAACCCAATTTAATGATAAGGCTTACAAAAAAGAACTGTTAGCCGCCCGCAAACAATTTGATAAGGACAAAAATGAAAAATTGAAACAGGCAGATAAACGTGAAAGAAGAAAAATGGAAGATCAAATGGATACGGATTATTATTTGAAATTCTATTTGGATGAGATTGACGCCTATTCTTCAAGATGCCAATAATTACTACAATAAAAAAACGCTTCGGAAAACCGAAGCGTTTTTTTATTTTTTATCTGTGGCAATCACAAACTTTAAATTGTTTTTGACACCAATCTGGAGCAGGTCTACTAAATCCTGTACCTGCAGGTTATAAGGAATTCTAACAATTACGGTTTGGTCTCTGGCATCACCCATTTTTGTCAGCAATGCCGCTTCCAATTCATTAAAAGGAACATTCTGCTTATCGACATAATATTGTTTTTCTTCAGAAACCGACAGCGTAATGTGCTGTTTGTTCGTCTTGTCATTCTGCTGCGTTTTAGGCAGTGTCATCTTGATTACGTTCGGGTTTGCGAGTGTTGAGATAATAAGGAAAAACAACAGCAAAAAGAACATAATATCACTCAAGGAAGAAGTAGCTACTTCCGCGTGAAATCTTCTATTTCGTTTTAGAGCCATCGTTAGGTCTTTGGATTATACTTACAAATTCCAAAATCTGTTTTTGGACATTCAAAGAAAAATTATCAATCATCCCGTTAAATAAGTGGTAGCCTGCATAAGCGATAATACCTACAACAAGTCCGGCACCACTACTAATCATCTTTTCATACAAACCTCCGGAAATGTTCCCGATACTGATATCTTCTGTTTGCGAAATACTGTAAAAAATCTTGATAACTCCGGAAATTGTTCCAACGAAACCTAAAGTAGGTGCAATACCGGCAATAAGCCCCAAATGCCCCATTCTTTTTTCCATTTCTCCAATTTCGATATTGGCAGCTCTTTCCATATTGGATTCGATTTCAGAAATAGGTCTTCCAATAGTCAGGATTCCTTCTCTTAGAACATTGCCGGAAGCCGTGTTTGATCTTTCTGCCAATGATAAAGCTGCATTTATATTTCCGGAATTCAACTGTATAGCAATATCCTTAATCAAGTGCGAATCCTGCTTCGTTGCTTTTTTAATGGAAAGGTATCTTTCAAAAATCAGGTAGATGGTATAAAAAAGAAGAATTACAATCGGGATCAAAAATGCTCCTCCTTTCATCAGGAAGCTAAACAGGTTCATTTCTTCATTTTTGGCGATTCCCTCAATTACTGTATTCGTTGAAGCTTTTGCAATGGTATCAGTCTGCAGTAAAATTGTTGAAAATATCATAAATATAATACAGGGATTTGGTTATTTAATTTATAAAGCCGTTTGTTGCTTCAGACAAAAATAAGTTTTTTATTTAGTTTTAAAAGTATAACGGCAGTTTTTAGAATATAGTATTTTGCAGTCGCTGCCAATTCCGGGAATCCTACAATAATTCCAGCGTTCTTTCTAAGGCCATGCCTCTGGAACCTTTAATGAGCAATGTCTTATTTTCTATTTTTTCAGCTTTAAATGCCCGGGCAAATTCATCATAGGTTTTAAAGAAATGCAGATTTTCCGTATCGTTTTTATTTTCGTAAAAATCTTTCCCTACAAAATAAGTCTGTACCTCTTTCTCATGCTTTAGCAAAGCCACAATATGTTTGTGTTCGCGCAGGCTTTCTTCCCCCAATTCAAACATATCTCCCAAAACAGCAACCTTATTTTCCTTGTCCAACTGCAGAAAATTTTTGATAGCCACTTCCATACTGCTGGGGTTTGCATTGTAGGCATCCAGAATAATTTCATTTGAGTTTTTCAGCAACAGTTGCGAACGGTTGTTTTCCGGAACATAGCTTTCAATAGCCTCCTTTATTTCATCATCAGAAATCTTGAAATACCTTCCAATAGTTATGGCTGCATTAATGTTATTGGCATTATACAACCCTATCAGATGCGATTTGATTTTGATACCGTCAAACTCGATGGCAACAAAAGGATTGGCTTCAATCTTATTGATAAATACCGATGCATTTTTATCGGTATGGCTAAATGTGATACGAAGATTTTTGGCCGTTTTTTCTTTCTGTATTGCGTCGTCAAGATTTACAAAAACATATTTGTTGTGTTCTGAAAGAAACGCATACATCTCGCTTTTTCCTTTGATAACTCCTTCTACTCCGCCAAAACCTTCCAGGTGAGCTTTCCCAAAATTGGTAATATATCCAAAATCAGGCGTAGCGATATTGCATAAGAATTCTATCTCTTTCTGATGGTTGGCACCCATTTCTACAATTCCTATTTCGGTATCTGAAGTAAGGGAAAGCAATGTGAGCGGCACTCCAATATGATTATTCAGATTGCCAACAGTAGCTCTTGTATGGTAACGCTTTGAAAGCACTACATTGATTAATTCTTTGGTAGTCGTTTTTCCGTTACTTCCGGTTAATGCCAAAATTGGCAATCCCAGATATTCCCTGTGAAACTTTGCCACTTCCTGCAATGTTTCAAGCGTATTGGCAACCAAAATTGTCTTTTCGTCAATATAATAATCTTTATTGTCTATAATTACATACAAAGCTCCCTTATTCAGTGCTTCCTGAGCAAAAGTATTGGCATCAAAATGTTCTCCTCTGATAGCGAAGAACATGGAGCCTTCCTCAATTTTTCTGGTATCGATTGAAACTGAAGTACATCTTAAAAACAGGTCGTGTATTTCTTTAATTTCCATGCTGTGCGGTTTAAAAAAACAAAAGCCCTAAAAGGGCTTTTGTAAAATTGTTATAGAAAATTAATTTCTTGCTTTTTTCTTTTTGTCAGACTTAGGACCTACTCTTGACATCGCACATCTGAATCCGATGTAATCTGTAGCCATATCCTGAGGGAAGTATCTTCTCTGAGCAGGGTCTAACCAGTAAGCTCTGTCTCTCCAGGAACCACCTTTGTAAACTCTTACGTTATCATCGATCAAAGTTGTTCTTTTTGAAGACTTGTCATATCTCCTCACCATGTTACCTAAACTGTCTGTTGTAACATTGTGCTTTGGAGAATCGTACATTCTTTTTGAATCGTCTATTTTCTCTCCTTCTTCAGAGTTTCCGAAGTCATAGTATCTTGTAGACTGCTTGTCACCATCTCTGTAGTTTCTGTTGTCAGACTTATCAAAGTTTTGTCTTAGGTAAGTTTCTTTTTCGTCAACAGGAACCTGAGCAATTTGTCCAGGGAAATTTCTTGCGATAATTTTACCGTTAGCTAAAGTATCATAAGCAATGTTATCACCTGTAACGATTTCAGCTTTTCCATCTTCACCAATTTTGTTCTTCATGTAGATGTTACCTCTGTAGTAGTTGAAGTCGTTAGCCTCATCGTCAACGATTGGTCTGTAAACGTCAGCAACCCATTCTGCAACGTTACCTGCCATATCATACAATCCGAAATCGTTTGGTGGATAGTATTTTACTACGTTAGTGATATCAGCACCGTCATCAGACCATCCGGCGATTCCGCCGTAATCTCCTTTACCTTGTTTGAAGTTAGCCAATTGGTCACCTCTAACTTGTCTTTTTCCGGAACGGGTGTAGTTCCCTTTCCATGGATATTTCTTCTGACCTCTGTAAAGGTTATATTCTCTGTTACCTACATCAGCTGCTGCTGCATATTCCCACTCTGCTTCTGTTGGAAGTCTGTACTCAGGTAGTATGATACCTGAAGTTCTTTGAGCATATACGTTTTTAGCATCTTCTTTAGCGGCAAGTCTTCCTCTTTGTCCTTTCAAGACAATTTCTTCGTTACCACCGTAAGTTTTTGTAGGAGCATTAAGGTAAGTTTCTGTACTGAAAGTGTTATCACCTTTTGCATCTAATACTTTTGCATCTCTTTTCAGGTAGCCTTCTCTTTCAAGAACACCTTCGTTTACACGGTCTGTTCTCCACTTGCTGAATTCAACAGCCTGAATCCAGTTTACACCAACTACAGGATAGTTAGCATAAGCAGGGTGTCTTAAATAGTTGTTGGTCATTGTTTCGTTATAACCTAATCTATTTCTCCAAACTAATGTATCAGGAAGAGCTCCTTCGTAAATATTTTTATAATTTTCATCTTCCGGGTCGAAAACTCTTTTCAACCAGTCAAGATATTCCATATACATAAGATTGGTTACCTCAGTCTCATCCATATAGAAAGACTGAACGTGCTGCTGATTAGGTGTATTGTTCCAATCATGCATTACATCGTCCTGAACTTTACCCATAGTGAACGTTCCTCCTTCAACCAAAACCAATCCCGGAGCAGTTTCCTGCTTCTTAAACTTAGAATTGTATTGGAATCCGCCTTTTTTGTCATTGATTTTCCAACCAGTGGCAGAGGAAGCGTTTTTTGAACTGGATTTTTTGCTACAACTAGTAAAACCCATAACTAATGCCAAGGAGAGCATCAGCTTCAAAGCCATAATTTTGTTTACTTTCATACTTTCAGTAGGTAATAAATTTCGAGCCGCAATATAATAATTAACCATTAAACTGCAACAACAATTTTGAAATATTAATAAAAAACTAATTTTGTGTTAAAAGTCTCTTGCTATAACGCAAATTTATTGGGTTTATTGCACTTAATATTAAGTTAAAAAATTATTTTTACTTTTCGTAATAATTAGGCGCGACCAGCGTTATTCAAGTTAATGAAAAAGATTACCTTACTCTTATTGCTTATAAGCTCTTATGTTTCTTTTGCCCAACAAAGAGACAATGTAACTATTGAATGGATTGATAACTCCGGAATTTATTCGGAACAGGTCCAGATTAAGGCCCCTATTTTCAAATCATCCCGTTTTCAATTCGACTACGAAAAGAAAGCCGTCCTGTTTAATTTAAAAATTCCTGTATCTGGTTTTGCCGACGAAGGCAGCCTACAGATAACCAATATTGTATACGAAACTATTTCCCGCGAGCAGCTTGGCGATTTACGAATTACATCAATTCCTTCATCAATAGAAGCCCGCATTAAAAACATGAACAATTCTGCTTCACAGAAAGCTGTTTTGAGTCTGTCTCCTATAATTAAATCCGGAAATACATTCCAACGGGTTAAATCATTTACCTATTCCTTTTCGACAACAGCAAGTCGCGCCGGCAATGCCGCACGAAACTCCAACTTTGTCTATAACTCCGTTTTGAGTTCGGGAGATTGGTACCGATTCTATGTAGTAAAATCCGGTGTCTATAAAATATCCCGAAGCTTTCTGCAGAGCCTTGGCATGAATGTAGGTGCTGCTGATGCCCGAAACATAAAGATTTATGGCAACGGTGGCCGTATGCTGCCTTTACTAAACGGCACTTATTATCCGGAAGACCTTATTGAAAACGCAATTACCTTAGTAGGAGAAAGCGACGGTTCATTCGACAGTCAGGATTATATTTTATTTTATGCGGAAGGCATGGACAACTGGAATGAAGAAAGCCAGACCCATAATAATTTGTATGCAGACCGCTCCTATTATTATGTAACATCACAAGGTGGTCCCGGAAAACGAATCACTAACATGCCTGTTATTGCCGACAACCCTACTCTTAATGTATCAACTTTTGATGATTACCAATACCACGAATTGGACAAAACGAACATTGGACGTTTGGGAAGAAAATGGTTTGGGGAAAGATTCAATATCGAAAACGAACAAACTTTCGAGTTCAAATTTCCCAACATAGCCACAGGAACACAAATCAGACTGAGAACCAATGCTGCCGCCGCCGCATTTTCACAAACCTCGATGAGCGTTTCAGCCAATGGCCAGGATCTGGGCGCAATGACATTCCCGCCAACAAGCAGTGACGGCGATGTTGCTTTTGAAAGAGCACTGACCGGCAGTTTTCCTGCTTCAGAAAATGTGGCCGTAAAAATACAATATAATAATGGTGGGGTTCCCAGCGCAGATGCCTATCTGGATTATATCATTCTGGAAGCAAAAAGGAATCTTCAGGGTTACGGCAAACAATTCCGTTTCCAATATAATGATGCCGACCTTAATACGGGAGTAATCCAGTATCAACTTTCAAGCGCAGCCAGGATAACACAAGTATGGGACATTACCGATATATATAATGTACAAAAAGTAGAAAATAACGGAGCGGATGCTTTCTCATTCAAAGCCTACATGGGTGAAGACCGAAATTATATAGCGGTTGATGCTTCTGATTTTTATTCGCCTTTGAAAGATTCCAGAACACGCGTAGCCAACCAAAACCTAAAAGGCAGCATTCTGAAAAATGCTCAGGGCTCCTTTCAGGACCTCGACTACCTTATAGTAACACCTGCTTTTTTGAATTCACAGGCAGAGCGATTGGCCAATTTCCATAGAACCAACTCAAATTTAAACGTAAAAGTCGTCAATCTGGAAAATATCTATGAAGAGTTTTCTTCCGGCAAGCAAGACATTGGTGCCATTCGAAATTTTGTAAAATACATTTACAATAACGGTTCGATTCCTTCTAAAAAATTAAAATACCTGAACCTGTTTGGTGATGCTTCATTTGATTTCAAAAACAGGATTTCCAACAACACCAATATTGTTCCGGTCTTTCAGGCATTGAACAGCTTTTCGTTAGGAGGCTCTATTATGTCTGACGATTATTTCACGATGCTTGACGATAACGAAGGCACCATGCTACAGACCGGCTCGCAAGATATGGAACTTGCCGTAGGAAGAATGCTGGTCAGCGATTTAAAACAGGCAGAAGAAATGGTAACCAAGGTTATCGAATATCACGCTATTGAATCGTACGGAAAATGGAGAAACAACTTTGTCCTGATTTCTGACGACGTTGACGTAGCCTGGGAAAATTCCATCCAAACCGGAATTGATGCTTTGGGCGACCAGATTTCCGCACAGAAACCTTTTGTAAACGTAGAAAAAATACATACCGACTCTTATGTTCAGGAAGCTTCTGCCGGAGGTTTCCGTTATCCAAAAGCCCGAAAAGATTTTGTTGACGCCATAAATCAGGGAGCTCTTGTCTTTAATTATTTCGGACATGGTGGTGAAGATGGACTTGCCAAAGAGCGAATTTTCGAAAAAGCAGATGCCCAGAATTTAAACAATCGCTACAAATACCCGCTGTTTGTAACCGTAACCTGCGAATTTACAAGATTCGACAATCCTTACAGACCAACTGCAGGCGAGTACACTTATTGGAATCCTAAAGGTGGTGCCATTTCTATGGTAACTACTACACGACAGATAAGTGTAACGACCGGACAGGATATCAACGATGCCTTTTCAAGCGAATTGTATGGGTACGGCACAACAAATAACGTTCCTATTTCAGAAGCATTAAGAATTGCCAAAAACAACTACAATGGTTCTGCACTTATGGTTTCTTATGTGGGTGACCCGGCCATAAGGCTTGCTATACCAAAACCGACAATTGTGCTGACCAAAATAAACGACCAACCCGTTGCCGCCTCCACATTTGTCTTTAATGCATTGAGTCCGGTAAAACTATCCGGCGAAGTTAGAAATGTGGAAGGAAATACAATATTATCAAATTATAATGGTAGCCTGTCGGTAAATATTTTCGACAAAAACGTACAGAGAACCACATTTGGAAACGACGGAGTAACGGACAGCTCTGGTAACCTAATTCTAATGGACTTTATCCTATTGGGCGAAACCATTTTCCGTGGTAATGCTTCTGTCGCAAACGGGCAGTTTGAATTTAATTTTGTCGTACCAAGAGACATTTCAATTCCTGTAGGCAATGGAAGAATCAGTTTTTATGCCAAACGAAATCAGGGATTAGAAGACCAGACAGGATATAATACCGATATTAAAATAGGCGGAATCAACCCAAATGCTACGGCCGACAATATTGGTCCGAGAGTACGACTGTATATGAATGACGAAACATTTATATCCGGGGGCATTACTAACGAATCCCCTATATTCCTTGCTTTTCTGGAAGACGAAAACGGTATCAACACCGCCAGCGGTATCGGACACGATATTGTTGCAATTCTGGATGGCGACGAAAACAATCCCTACATCCTTAATGATTATTACGAAACCGAATTGGATAACCATACCAAAGGAAAAGTACGTTTCCCTTTCCGCAATCTGGCAGTAGGACTGCACACGATTACCTTCAAGGCATGGGACGTATATAACAATCCGGTAACGGCAGAAATACAATTCATAGTGGTGGGTGATGAAACGGTAACATTAAAAAATGTGCTCAATTACCCGAATCCATTTGTAAGTTATACCCAATTCTGGTTCACGCACAACCGTCCGTACGAACCTCTGGAAGTACAGGTACAGATTATCACGATTACAGGAAAAATAGTCAAAACAATCAATCAGGTAGTAACTACGGAAGGATTCCTTTCAAGAGAAATTACGTGGGACGGAAAAGATGATTTTGGAGATAAGATAGGTAAAGGAGTTTACGTTTATAAACTTACTGTCAAATCGACGCTGACCAATAAAAAAACAGAAAAATACGAAAAACTTGTTATACTTTAATAAAATACTATATTTGTTCAATTCAATTAATACCAATCTCAGAATGAAAAAAACCATATTATTTATTATCTGCATACTAGGACTCAATATAGCGAAAGCCCAGGATACAAACAGGGTCATCACAACAGGAGTACCCTTTCTTCTTATCGCTGGAGACGCCAGGTCTGCCGGTATGGGTGACATAGGAGTAGCCTCTTCCCCAGATGCTTATTCACAACAATGGAACCCGGCCAAGTATGCATTTTCGCTTGATAAACAGGGTTTTTCACTTAGCTATACACCCTATCTACCGGAACTTGTAAACGACATTTCCTTAAGTCAGCTGACTTATTTCAACAGAATTAGTGAAAGAAGTGCCTTTGCGGGAAGCTTACGTTATTTCAGCCTTGGAGTTATCGAATTCAGAAATGACAACCCTGATGACCCGGCCGTAGAAGTAAATCCAAGTGAATTTGCATTAGACCTTTCTTATGCCCTAAAATTAAGCGAAAGATTTTCAATGTCCGTAGCTGCAAGATATATCCGTTCTAACCTGAGACTGGCGCAGTTGAGCAATGATGCTTCTGCTGCAAGTTCTTTTGCTGTAGACATTTCGGGTTACTATCAGTCAGAAGAAATTGCTTATGAAGATTTCAACGGAAGATGGAGAGGTGGTTTCAATTTCCAAAATTTAGGTCCAAAAATCAATTATGATTTAGATGAATCTGATGAAGGTTCCAACTTCCTTCCTTCTAACTTAAAACTGGGAGGTGGATTTGACTTCATCTTTGACGAATACAACAAAGTTTCGATTAATGCCGAAATCAACAAGCTTTTGGTACCTACTCCTCAGAATCCGGATTTGAATGGAGATGGCGAGATTACTGATGTAGAAAGAGCACAAAACAATCAAGATTACCGTTCAATCGGATGGGTAAGCGGTATTTTCAAATCATTTGGAGATGCACCAGGCGGACTGAAAGAAGAATTAAAAGAAATTACCTGGGCTTTAGGAGCCGAATACTGGTATCAGGATTCCTTTGCAGTAAGAGCGGGGTATTTTAATGAAAGTAAAGAAAAAGGAGCCAGAAAGTTTCTTTCGCTTGGAGCTGGATTCAAATACAACATCGTAAAGCTGGATGTATCGTATCTGTTCTCAACTTCAAAAGTTAGAAACCCGTTGGAAAACACATTGCGTTTCTCTCTTAGCTTCGCGTTCGGAGATAAATATGATGAATATTAGTATATAATTTAAAGTCTAAAAAATCCAAATTGCTTTCATTAGTAATTTGGATTTTTTTTCCTCAAAACATTTATGAAACAAATCAACATTACGACCACATTCTCAGTATTCGACAACAAGGAAGAATTGCCTGAAGATGTAAAAAATCTGATGGAACAGGCCATTGAGATACGTAAGAAAGCCTATGCGCCTTATTCAAAATTCAGAGTTGGGGCGGCCATCTTTTTAGACAACGGAAAAATTGTTTTGGGTTCTAATCAGGAAAGCGCTGCATATCCGTCAGGCCTATGTGCAGAAAGAGTTGCTATCTTCCAGGCAGGAGCAATATATCCTGACGCGAAGATTTTGAAAATTGCAATTTCTGCCACGTCAGACGAAAAACCTGTCACCTCTCCTATCCCACCATGCGGTGCTTGCAGGCAATCCATATCAGAGTATGAATTCAAACAGGATTACCCGATAGAAATTTATTTTATGGGCGAAACAGGAGTAGTTTACAAGTCGGATTCGCTCAAAAATCTGCTCCCATTTATGTTTGATAAAAACTTCTTATAAAAAACCTAAAATTTACATTTTAAACTTTACTTCTAAGTTGGAATGTCTTATTTTTGCCTTTCGCAAATTTGTGTGAGGAAACTACTTTGCGTCTTATTATTTAGCAATTTACTGGCACAATAACGTTTACAAAAAACAAACAATGAAAGAAATTACAAAAGAAGTTTATTTGAAGTGGTATGAAGACATGCTGCTTTGGAGAAAATTTGAAGACAAATTAGCCGCTTTATACATTCAGCAAAAAGTAAGAGGATTTCTTCACTTATATAATGGCCAGGAAGCCGTTCTGGCTGGTGCTCTGCACGCTATGGATTTATCCAAAGACAAAATGATTACTGCCTACAGAAACCACGTTCAGCCAATTGGTATGGGCGTTGACCCAAAAGCTGTCATGGCAGAACTTTTAGGAAAAGTTACCGGAACTTCTAAAGGTATGGGAGGTTCTATGCACATCTTCTCTAAAGAAAAAGGATTTTATGGAGGACATGGTATTGTAGGAGCTCAAATCCCGGTTGGTGCAGGTATTGCTTTTGCTGACAAATATTTCAACACAGGTGGTGTTACCTTAACTTATTTTGGTGACGGTGCTGCCCGCCAGGGTTCTCTACACGAAGCTTTCAACATGGCAATGCTTTGGAAACTACCTGTTGTATTTATTGTAGAAAATAACGGTTATGCGATGGGAACATCGGTAGAAAGAACCGCAAACCATACAGATATCTGGAAATTAGGATTGGGCTATGAAATGCCATGTGGTCCTGTTGACGGAATGAACCCTGTAAAAGTTGCTGAAGCAATGCACGAAGCCATCGACAGAGCGCGTCGTGGGGACGGACCAACTTTCCTGGAAATGAAAACATACCGCTACAGAGGACACTCTATGTCTGATGCGCAATTATACCGTTCAAAAGAAGAAGTAGAAGAGTACAAAAAAATTGACCCTATCACTCAGGTTCTTGACATCATCAAAGAAAACAATTATGCCACTGAAGCAGAAATTGAAGCTATTGACGAAAGAGTTAAAAACCTGGTTGAAGAATGTGCTCAGTTTGCTGAAGACTCTCCGTTTCCTGATACGCAACAACTTTACGATGTTGTTTACGAACAAGAAAACTATCCTTTTTTACCTCATAAATTATAATCATTATGGCAACAAAAATCACAATGCCTCGCTTGAGCGATACTATGACAGAAGGAACTGTAGCCACATGGTTGAAAAAAGTTGGGGACAAAGTTAACGAAGGAGATATTTTAGCCGAAATCGAAACCGACAAAGCTACTATGGAGTTTGAATCTTTCAACTCCGGAACCTTATTACACATCGGGATTCAAGAAGGCGAATCGGCTCCGGTTGATTCTCTTTTAGCAATCATTGGAAAAGAAGGTGAAGACATATCCGATCTTTTAGCCGGCGGTGGAAGTTCTTCCGACAAAAAAGAAGAGCCAAAAGCTGAAGAAAAAACGGCTGAAGCTCCTAAAGAAGAAGCTAAAGAAGCTCCAAAATCTGAAACTGCTGCCTTACCTAAAGGCGTAGTAGTCGTGACCATGCCTCGTTTGAGCGATACCATGACTGACGGTACCGTAGCTACCTGGTTGAAAAAAGTAGGCGATAAAGTTAGCGAAGGTGATATTCTGGCTGAAATCGAAACCGATAAGGCTACAATGGAATTTGAATCTTTCAACTCCGGAACTTTATTACACATCGGAATTCAGGAAGGCGAATCGGCTCCGGTTGATTCTCTTTTGGCAATTATCGGACCTGAAGGAACCGATATTTCAGGTGTTGCTGAAAACTTCAAAAAAGGTGGTGCAGCATCTGCTCCTGCTCAGGAAGAAAAAGCAGAAGAATCTAAATCAGAATCTGCTGAATCTAAAGAAGAAACTGTAGAAACTGTTTCTGACGGAAGAAGAATCTTTATTTCTCCTTTGGCCAAAAAAATTGCTGAAGAGAAAAACATAAACATCTCACAAGTAAAAGGTACAGGTGAAAACGGACGTATCGTAAAGAGCGATATTGAAAACTTCAAGCCTGCCGCTGCAACTTCTCAAGCGCCAGCTTCACAAGAAACGGCTGCTAAACCTGAAACTACTGCTTCTGCTCCGGCTGTAAAACCATTTGTTCCGGCTGGCGAAACCTATTCAGAAGAAATCAAAAATTCGCAAATGCGTAAGGTTATTGCGAAGCGTTTGTCTGAATCTAAATTCACTGCTCCTCATTACTATCTGACAATTGAAGTTGCAATGGATGGCGCAATGGCTTCCAGAAGTACAATTAACGCATTGCCTGATACCAAAGTTTCTTTTAACGATATGGTTATCAAAGCTTGTGCAATGGCATTGAAAAAGCATCCAAAAGTAAACTCACAATGGAAAGATGATGTGACTGTAATCCACCATCACGTGCATATTGGAGTTGCTGTTGCTGTTGAAGACGGTTTGGTTGTTCCTGTATTAAAGTTTGCCGACCAATTGAGCTTGTCTCAAATTGGTGCTAACGTAAAAGATGTTGCCGGAAGAGCGAAAAACAAAAAACTACAGCCTGCTGAAATGGAAGGAAGTACCTTTACAGTTTCCAACTTGGGAATGTTCGGCATTACTGAATTTACGTCAATCATCAACCAGCCAAACTCAGCTATCCTTTCTGTTGGAGCAATTGTTGAAAAACCAGTTGTTAGAAACGGTCAGATTGTAGTAGGCAATACGATGAAAGTAACACTTGCCTGCGACCACAGAACTGTTGATGGTGCTACAGGTGCAGAATTCCTACAGACTTTGAGACAATATCTGGAAAACCCGGTTACGATGTTAGCATAAGCTAAACTCTTACTATAAAACAAAAATCCCGCCTTCTAAGACGGGATTTTTTTATTTTTAGCTTCTATCCAACGTGACATATATTCAGTGCTTCTTATTGTATGGTATTGCAAAATCTGACCTATAAAGTTCTTATTCCGATGCATCATTAAGTTATCCTTTAAGTCCAGAACCATCTCTATAAACGATTCCTTATACAGATTCTCAGCAAATTTATTCTTCAGCAGTTGTACTCCATTTTTTTGGGCATTACGCCAAAGATTTTCGTCTTTATAAAGTTCTATAGTATGGTGTGCGAAATCAGCCGGATTATCCATGATAAAGCCATTCCAAAGCCCATCCTTCTGCATTCCTTCAGCACCAATACTGGTTGTAACGCTAGGCGTTCCATATTCCATTGCTTCAATAAGCTTTCCTTTTATTCCCGCTCCAAATCGCAAAGGAGCTAACATAATCTTAGCTTTTTTTATTACTTCAGCAGCACTTTCCGCTCTGCCCATAATATGAAAATTAGATTTTGGATGATTTAACTCCAAAACCTTTTGTGACGGATAAGCACCGTAAATCAACATTTTAGCATCCGGAAGCCGTTTATGAATCAAAGGCCAGACAGCACTCTTTAAATATTGTACAGCATCCCAATTGGGCCCATGAAGGAAATTACCAATAAAAACAAAATCTTTTCGTTCTTCTAAAGGAACAAAATCTAAATTAGAATCGGCAAAAATAGGAAGATAAAACAATAAGGAAGAATCAATTTTAAACTCATCGACAAGGAGTTTCATTTCAAAATCAGAAATGATTAAAGATATATCACAGCGCAAAATACTGGCAATCTCTCTTTTTGCAGTATCAGAAAATAAATCGGAAATACTAAATTCTTTCTTGTTTTTAAAAGCATCCTGCCTCGCCAAGCGAAGAAAGTGAAGGTCCTCTGTATCCAGAATTTTTATAGCTTCGGGACAATATTTAGAAACTCTCCATCCAAACTGTTCTTCAATTATAAATCGGTCAAATAAGACAATATCGGGTTTTAAATTTTGGATAAAAGTATCAAAACTTTCGTCATTCAGGCTGATTTTGGTCTTTTGAATGGCTAACAATCCTAAATTAAATTCGTGTTCGCTGTCTTGTGCAGGACTGGCAAAAGTAATATCGTACGCTGCTTCTTTAAAAAGTTGTATTAACTGCAGCACCCTTCTTCCTGCTGCTGAAGAATTTGGTTCTGGAAATACCATACCAATAATCAAAAGTTTCTGCTTATCCATAATTACAAAGAAAACGTTTTTAAGCAAACCCTACAAAACAAAAAAGGGTTCCCTATTGGGAACCCTTTTCAAAGGAAGGCGGCGACATACTCTCCCACAGGATTGCAGTACCATCTGCGC
>NZ_LMPW01000011.1:330093-330231 GCF_001423985.1 Flavobacterium sp. Leaf359
CGTCTTGGCCGTGTCCGTACCCTCTTTCGGATAGTACGGCAATATCTTGGCATACTGGGATAAGATTCCCTTTTGTTTTAAGTTAGAAAGTCGCTCCCCGCCCCGAAGGGCGGAGACCATGCGCATAAGCTTACGGGT
>NZ_LMPW01000012.1:0-958 GCF_001423985.1 Flavobacterium sp. Leaf359
GGAGGCCGATGCGGAAATGCGCAGGTCTTCCAGGGCAGACAGCAGTGAAGCCTCATTGTATGTCGCACTGTTTGAATAGCCCTGTACTGCCCCTATCAGGCTTTGGGGAATGCTTCCGTAAGCCATATTCTCTATCTTGGCGACCATCTGCGTACTGTTGTATCCCCAGACATAGCTGGTCTTCATCCCGTTGGGCTGCTCGCTTTCCAGAAGGTTGCCGTATTTATCGTATTGGTTGAATTTCGCCTTGGCAACAAGTGGGGTGCTTCCCGTTGAGGCGGACACAGTCGAGGGCATCCACGATACATTGTTTGTCCAGATGTTGGAATAGTCCGTCTTGCTGGTGTTAATTAGGTTTCCGTTCCTGTAGTCCTCTACCTTCTCGATTTCGGAGATCCTGTTTTTGGAGAGGGGAGAGTTGCCCGTATGGTAATAGTACTTGGACTTCAGTACGTCTCCGGCAGACGTAGTAGCTGTCTTTGATTCCAGGCTTCTGTTGATATCGTCATAGTAGCTGTACGCCGTAGTCTTTACCACGGGCTCCGAATTAGCCGGATAGTATGTGGTGGTCTCGCTCTGGAGCCTTGACCTTCCTATCCTGTCCCTGACCGTCCTGTTGTTAAGATAGCTTATCTGGTTGCTCTCGCCAAAGAAGGCATATTCATAGCTCGTGTTCTGTACGACGTTACCGTTCCTGTCATAGGACTTCTTGTTTTTCAACAGGCCTCGCTTGTAGTCGATGGACTGGCTGTAGGTATCCCCAATGTCGATGGTGCCAAGGGGGTAGTCTGCCGAAGAGGAGAAGGTGTATTCCGTCTTCCCGTTGTTTCCGCTGTCGGTCACCGTCACGTTGCGGTAGCCCACGAATTCCATCTGTCCGTACTTGTCGGAAAAGTTCATGTAGCTGTCGGCCACCAGGTTTCCGCTGCTTCGGTTGGGCTCACTGAAGAGGTTATAG
>NZ_LMPW01000012.1:1026-3155 GCF_001423985.1 Flavobacterium sp. Leaf359
TTTGACGTCAGGGTTTCTTCGAATCCGGCTTATAGTGTACTTGGCACCATTGGCTTCTTCTGTCAGGCTCCCGACCTGTATCCTATAGCGCCCTGGATCCAGAGGGAATCCCTTTCCATATCCGTAGTTTTCCAGATTGTAAGGCCTGTTATGCGGGAAGCTTGAGCCCGAGTTGCCAGGACCAGATACAATTACGGGAGGATAAGTCCATGTGAGGCTAAGCTGGCTGAAATATAGTTCGGGCTTGATGGATATGTGGATTGTCTGCTGTCCTATTCCGTCAACATCAAAGGAAGAGAACATTCCCATAGTTCCTTTTTTTATTACCTCGACTATATGGTTGTATGCGAATGTGTTTTCGTAAGGCTCATAGTTGTAATAGTAGTCAGGATCTTCTATATAGGTTCCTCCTGAGTATAAGATCTTTGATATGGATTCTCCCTGGTAGAAGGAATAGGTGTTCGATTCATATTCATATAATATCGATCCTCCTGTAGGCAGCTTTATCTTTTCGAGAACACCTCTGGTAACTATATTTGGATTGACGGAGTGAGCGATATATTTATCTTCTTCCATGTAACCTTCTTCATAAAGGTCGTATGGGATAAAATTCGGATAGCCGAACTTGTCGGTACGGTGAAGGCCTCGCTCTGCATCATAGTTTCCGTATACACCGTCACTGTAATAGAACTGGTATTCCTCATTCTTGTTTTGCGCGGCATCCTTAAATATAAGCTTTTCGAATTCCCTGAAATCGATCCTCTTGACCACATTCGAGTTAGGATCCAAAATGGTGATCTCATCTACCTTTTTTCCATCATAGAGAGGCGAATATATGAACTGTGCCTTTCCGAAGCCTTCGGGTTCTATTGTGGCTACTATGTTGGTATATTCTTTTTTACCAGTATTTGGGTCTTGCTCGAACTTTTCGGTATAGGTGATACCTACCAGTTTCTGCCCATTGTTGTCGTATATGGCAGTCAGGTGGAAGATGGTCCGTGTTTCCTGGGTAATTTGAGGCATGCCTGGTTTGGGTACGATCTTCTTATCGTATATTCCAAAAACATACTTGTATCCTTTGGTATCATAGGCTGTAAATGAGTTCATGAATCCTGTTGTCAGATTACTTTCAGCTTCTATCCTGATGTAGTCTCCCTTGTTCGCCAATATAGACTGGGAGCCGTCGGGCCTTGTCAGCGTGGTAAACGATCCGGAGTGCCCCATGAAACTGAATTTGTAAATGTCCCTGGTAAGCCGTAAGTTGTTGGGAAAACCCGATTGGCTGTCCCTGAACTCAAAGGAGGAGTTTTCAATGACGCGCGTTATGGTACCCCCATAGCTTATATTCCAGGCACTTCCCGAAGGATGGTACCTGTAGGCCATGTTGATAGAGATGTCCCTGCTTCTCGTAGGGAGCGAGAACAGGGGTATGGATACGTCGGGCACGCCTGTGTAGAGGCTTACCGGCACGTCGTCGAACTTGAACATGGCCGAGGTCTCCTTTGGCAGGCTTCCCGAACCGTATTCCAAAGTGGCATTCTGCTCCTGGGCATTGGCGGCCATTCCCAGCCCTATGGCCAATAGTGCATATAATTTTTTCATGTCTGTAATATCTTGTTATTGTCTGTTGATTGCCTTTACGACCTTCACGGCGTCTTCCTGCACGTTTGTCCGTATCTCTATGATATAGATTCCTTCCGGAACTCCGCCGAGGTCGACCGGCACGGTTCGGTCGGTAATGTCGAAGTGCTGCAACTGCCTTCCGGAAAGGTCGTAGACGGTGGCTGTCCCTTTCTGGAACTCGTAGCCTACCAGTACGTTGGTGTAGTGCAGGGTAGGGTTCGGGTAGGCCTCGATAGGGTTCTTCTTTTCCTCCTTCTTCTTTTTGTCCTTGAGTTTCACGACCCAGAAGTCGTTGCGTCCCTGTCCGGAGTAGCGGTCGCGTGATGGCGAACCCATTGAGGTCCCTGCCAGGATGTAGCCCCCGTCGCGGGTTTCTATGGCCTTTCGCAGGATGTCCTCGCCTCCGCTTCCTACGGTCTGTGTCCACTGTTCCTCACCATTGGTGTCGGTCTTGATGGCGATATAGTCGTTGATTCCCTCGCGGTCTTTTTTCTTTGTGGCATAGG
>NZ_LMPW01000012.1:3219-3640 GCF_001423985.1 Flavobacterium sp. Leaf359
ATAGTCGGACATGCCGTAGCACTTCTCGGACTTGTTTCCGGATTCCGGCGAGTTGGACGAGCCTCCCAGCAGGTACCCGCCGTCGCGTGTCTGCACGGCGCTCCGGAGCTGGTCGGCATACTGTCCCCCGAAAACCTTCTGCCATTCGATCTTCCCTTCGGAATCGAGCTTTACGGCCCAGTAGTCCAGGCTGCCGAACCCGGCCTCGGATTTCCCGAACGGGTCGGGCTGCCCTGCGGCAAGCTTCTCGCTCCTGGCGGAGCTTGAGGAGCCTGCCAGCAGGTATCCGCCGTCGGAGGTGGGCACGACGCTCTGCAGCAGTTCCTGTCCGGAGCCTCCTATGGTGCGCTGCCACTGTTCGCCTCCCTTGGCGTTGAGTTTTATTATCCAGAAGTCTTCCTTCCCGAAGCCGTCCTCCTTC
>NZ_LMPW01000012.1:3685-3944 GCF_001423985.1 Flavobacterium sp. Leaf359
TCCCCCGTCACGGGTAAGCCTTACGGACTGGAGCAGGTCGGCACCGGAGCCGCCGAAGGATTTCTGCCAGTCGGGTTCCCCCTTCTCGTCCATCTTCCATACCCAGTAGTCGAGGTCTCCCGCGGCGGCCTCGGTCTTGTTTCCGGTCTTTTTGGAGAGGGAGCTTCCGGCGAGTATGAACCCGTAGTCGGGCGTTGGCTGTGCGTCGAAGAGGTATTCGGAGTGCTTTCCCCCGTAGGATTTCTCCCAGAGGATGTCC
>NZ_LMPW01000012.1:4027-27567 GCF_001423985.1 Flavobacterium sp. Leaf359
TTTCTTGGCAAATCTACCCCTGTCCCAAATCTCCCCGTTACACAAAATCTGTAAAAAATGTTAAAGTTTATGGTGAGAAAATGAAGCTTGGGAAATGACCGTTTTTGGTAACATTTAAATGCGTTTGGAAGGGATTAAAGTAAAAAAATAAGCTAATATTATTCGTTTTTATTATTTGTTTAAAAAACTCTTTACACCTTCAATCGTTACATCAGGAGCTTCCTTATGTGGAGTATGTCCAATTCCGGGAATACTAAAAACAGAAGCAGTGCCATTTACCTGGCTGACTGTTTTTTCAGCTTGTTCCATCGTGCCGTATTCATCTGATTCTCCCTGAATGAATAAAAGCGGACAGCTAATGGCAGGTAAAAAATGCTCAATATTCCAACTTCTGAAGTCAGCACGAGTCCAGGTTTCTGTCCATGCTTTAAAAAGTGTTTCAACCTTATCGCCATGATATTTTTGCAGTCGTTCCGGAAGGTTAGTACTTTGGTAGGTTTCCATGGCTTCCCGGATGCCTTTGAGCGTTAATTCCTCCACAAAAATATGGGCTGCTTCACAGATTACGGCTTTGATTTTTTTTCCATACCGGCTGGCGGTAATCAGAGCAATCGAACCACCATCGCTATGGCCAAACAAAATAGCATTGTCAATTGCTAAGGCGTTAAGCAGACTGTCCAAGGAATGAGCTTCCGCTTCCAGATAATTTATGGGTCTTTCATAAGTAGGCATAGGGTCAGATTTTCCGTAGCCTAAGCGGTCATATACCAAAACATTGCACTGTATTGCTTCGGTCAGCTTTTGTGGGAAATCGCGCCATAGGCTTGTACAGCCTAAAGAGTCGTGAAGGAAAACAAGTGTCGGGCGGTTTTCGTAGGTTGTTTGAAATTCTATATAAAGTTTTTTCCCGTTAATGGGAATCCATCTGCCGTTGTTCTGTGTCATAAGGTTTTGGCTGTCTTTTTTAGACTTTTTCAAAAGTATAAATAACTATCGAAAGTTGATGCCAAATGAAAAAGCAGTATAAAATTTATTTGTAAAGAGCTTTGCGTTTTTGTGCCTTTGCGGGAAAATAATTGCTCGCAAAGGCGCAGAGGCACAAAGCATAAAGTGCATGTATTTGATGTAAAATTTCTTGTAAATTATAAAAACAACTAGTGAAAAGTAACAATGAAAAGAAACAAAATCAGGCTTTTCCATTTTTACAATTTTTGAACAGGTTGCTGTTTTAATTTTGTTGGAATTAATTGGTTTAACCTATGATAAAGACTATCTTTTATCTGGCCTTTTTAATAGTCCAGCAATGTGCCTATTCCCAGTTGAAATATACTACAACCAATACGGCTTTGGTGAAACTTCTTCCTGTAAAGAAATATACAGGCAAACAATACCGATTGAGCATTGATATAAAAAATGAACCGTCAGACGATATAAGCGGTGGTACTGTTATGGTTTTGCAGACCAAAAAACAAGATTGGGAATTTTTGGAAAATACCCGTAAGACATTTTTTGCCCCTAAGGATTCCCAAACATGGAAAACCTATACCATTACAGGAACTATTGATTCGGAAGCGTATAAGTTGTGGTTTACTTTGGCAACCTATGGTAATGGCGATTTCTATTATGACAATATGAAGTTTGAAATAAAAGAAGGAGAAAATTGGGTAGATGTGCCCGTTGAAGGAGGAGATTTTGAAAAATTATCGGCCGGGAATCCGCTCAAAGGATTTAAAAATGGAGAATCAGCAAAAAAGGAAGGATTGTCCGTTTCTTTGGTGAATCAGGAAGGACGGGGACAGTCGCTGCGAATACATGCCGAAGGAGGAACGATTGACAAAAGGTTTTTTTACGGTAATAATTCAGCCACAGGAAAATATATAAACAGTAAGGGTGTAAAAATTTATTACGAAACCTATGGAGAAGGAGAGCCCTTGCTTTTGCTTCATGGCAATGGTGGTTCCATAAGCAGTTTTGCAGGGCAGATTGAGGAATTTGCCAGAAACTATAAGGTTATTGCTGTCGATACGCGCGGACAGGGAAAAAGCATTGATATGCAAACAGAGCATTTTTCATATGACCTTTTTGCCGATGACATGAAAACGCTTCTGGATTCGCTTGGCTTAAAACAGGTGAATGTGGTAGGTTGGAGTGATGGAGGCAATACAGGATTATTATTGGCGAGTAAATATCCGGACTATGTAAAGAGATTGGTCACAATGGGGGCGAATCTGAATCCTTCAGACAATGCAATCGATAAAAAAATGCTGAAAACGATTGCAAAGGATATAAAACAACTAAAAGACCAAAAAAACGTAGAGATAGTGACAATCCGACTATTGGAAATGTTACTTCAGGAACCCAATATTCAGCCGGAAAGCTTAGGTGCAATTAAGGCAAAGACCCTCGTTGTTGCAGGAGAACACGACCTGATATTGGAAAGCCATACACGATTGATTGGTGCCAGTATTCCGGGAGCTAAAGTATCCATATTAAAAGGTCAGACTCATGAAGTCGTAGCAGATAACCCTAAAGTGTTTAATCAGGTGGTAATGGATTTTTTAAAAGAGCACTAACGAAATACTGTCAAAATATCCTTGAAAATCATATATTGAAACATGAAAAATAAACTTCTCATAGCAGCATTTTGCTGCTTTTTAAAATCATACGGTCAAAAAACAGAAAAGGTATTTCTGGATAAAAATGACCCCTCGCATGAATGCTATACGGCAATTCTACCGGACAAAAGCCCTGTAGTGGGTTATCTGGTTCTGATTCCCGGCTTTGGCGAAACGGCAGAAAGAGTAATGCAGCAAACCAACCTGCCTTTGCGTTGTGCTGAAAAAGGGATACTCACTATTATTCCCACATTAACAGATGGCATAATGTCATTTGGAGTTGATAATAGTAGTCAGAAATCATTAACAGCAATTATTGAAGATGCATCCAAAAAATTTAATCTTGCTGCCCGTCAGTTTTACATCGGAGGTTTTTCAATAGGAGGAAGTGCCGCGGTAAAATATGCAGAAACAGCGTTGTCTGGAAATTTTAAAAACAAGCCGGCAGCAATTTTTGCAATTGACCCGCCACTTGATTTTGAAAGGTTTTACAATTCCGCTCAGCGCGACCTTAGGCTTTCGGCAGGTTCTCAGCCCAATCAGGAGAATGTTTACATGGTTGGAAGAATTGAGCAGGTGATGGGAGGTACGCCTGTTGATGCATTGAAAAGCTATCATGCCATTTCACCATATTCCTATTCAGACACGGAGCAAAAAGCCATCAAAAGCCTTGTTAATATCCCGATTCGATTGTATTCGGAGCCGGATGTAAACTGGTGGATAGAAAATAGAAATGCTGATTTTTCTGCAATGAATGTTTTGGATGGCTCAGCTATGGTCAATGAATTAAGAAGGCTGGGCAATCGTCAGGCAGAACTTGTATTGACGGAAAACAAAGGATACAGAAAACCTGACAATAAAAGACACCCGCATTCCTGGAGCATAGTAGATAGCGAAGGGCTGATTAGTTGGTTGCTGGGAAACAAAGGATAATTTATCTGAACAGTAAAAAATAGATGAAACCCTTAAACGGATTAATAACTGGGGTACAATTCTGTTTCCTAAAACATCAAATGGCGAATGGGGTTTTGTGGCAGAATTTCAAGATAGTGAAGGAAACCGTATTGGTCTTTTGGAGGCATTGGAGTCTTAAGCAAATCTTAAGATAATCTAAGGAGGTTGGCATCATTTTGGGAATAAGCAAAGTATTTTTACTATTGATTTGATTGTCAATAATTTTTTTTTCTACATTTACAACATGAAATTAACAAGGCGCATTTTTACTTCCTTTTTATCAGTCTACCTGCTGGTACTGATGATTATGCCTTGTAATGATGTACATGCACAAACACAAACGGTTTTTTCTACACAAACTTCTCAGGTTCAGAACGAGCAGCACCATGACGATTTTTGTACTCCTTTTTGTATCTGCGCCTGTTGTACTACTCCCATAATAATACATTCGGCTATTGTTTTTGACATGGTGCCGCATTTTGAAAATTCATACACAAAAACACCAAGTTTTTATAAGCCTGCCGTCTCCAGT
The DNA here is from genome assembly GCF_001423985.1 of Flavobacterium sp. Leaf359. Taxonomy (NCBI): domain Bacteria; kingdom Pseudomonadati; phylum Bacteroidota; class Flavobacteriia; order Flavobacteriales; family Flavobacteriaceae; genus Flavobacterium; species Flavobacterium sp. Leaf359. Next base: position 8,129 of record NZ_LMPW01000012.1, read on the forward strand.
TTCTTCGGGTCGATTTGGCAACCACCTCAATTAGTATAATGTTGTGCCGATGTGAGTCGGCTGATTTCTCGCGGGCTATCCGCAAATAAATCCGTGCTGCGGACAAAATCAACATTTATACTAATTCATAATCTATGTTAGATAAGATTATACATTTCAGCATCCATAATAAATTTATTATCGGGCTGTTTACACTGGCACTCATAATCGTAGGAAGTTATTCGCTTTACAGGCTTCCGATTGATGCCTTACCGGATATTACCAATAACCAGGTTCAGATTATTACCAGTTCACCAACCCTGTCCACACAGGATGTAGAACAATTTATAACCTATCCGATTGAACAAGCCGTAAAGCCTATTCCCAAAATTGTAGAATTACGTTCCATTAGCCGGTTCGGTCTCAGTGTGGTTACTGTCGTTTTTGAAGAAAATGCAGACATCTACTGGGCACGTGCGCAAATTTCTGAGCGCATAAAAGAAGCGGAAAGCATGATTCCCAAAAACGTAGGTACGCCGGAAATGGCGCCGGTCAGTACAGGATTGGGAGAAATATATCAATATGTAGTATTTCCTGAAAAGGGCTACGAGGACAAATACAATGCAACCGACCTGCGTACGATTCAGGATTGGATTATCAAGCAGCAACTTCTGGGAACGCCTGGAGTTGCAGAAGTCAATACCCTGGGAGGTTATCTCAAGCAATATGAAATTGCCGTACAACCGGACAAGCTGAAAAGTATGGGAGTGACCATTCCGGAAATTTTTACGGCTTTGGAATCCAATAATGAAAATACGGGTGGAGCTTATATTGACAAAAAACCATATGCCTATTTTATCAGGGGAATTGGTATGGTTAACAATATCGAAGACATCAGTAAGATTGTGGTCAAAAACCAGAATGGAATTCCTATTCTCATTCGTGACATTGCCAAAGTACAGATTGGAAGCAGTATTCGTTATGGAGCCGTAACCAAAGACGGTAAGGGCGAAGAAGTTAGTGGTATGGTTATGATGCTTAAAGGCGAAAACAGTGGCGAGGTTGTAAAAAGAGTAAAGGAAAAGATGGAACAGATTAAAAAATCACTCCCGGAAGGAGTTGCCATCGAACCATTTATGGACCGTACAAAATTGGTCGACAAAGCTATCAGTACCGTACAGACCAACCTGATTGAAGGAGCGCTTATCGTAATTTTTATACTGGTATTATTGCTTGGAAACTGGCGTGCCGGATTGGTTGTTGCTTCCGTAATTCCGTTGGCATTGCTTTTTGCCATTACCATGATGCGCCTTTTTGGTGTGAGCGGTAACCTGATGAGCCTCGGGGCAATCGACTTTGGAATAATAGTCGACGGAGCCGTCATTATAGTAGAAGCCATAATCCACAGATTACAGGTGAGGAAACGGCAGAGCCTGACCGCCGCGCAAATGGATGAAGAAGTCTACCAAGCTTCCGTAAAAATAAGAAGCAGTGCCGCTTTTGGAGAAATTATCATCCTTATTGTTTACCTTCCTATTCTGGCTTTGGTGGGCATTGAAGGAAAAATGTTCGGCCCAATGGCGCAGACCGTTTCTTTCGCCATTTTAGGGGCTTTTATACTGTCATTGACCTATGTGCCTATGATGAGTGCATTGGTATTAAAAAAGCAGACAGGACATACAAAAAACATAAGCGACAGGATTATCGATGCCATCTATAGGTTTTACAGCCCGTTGCTTCAAAAAGCATTGCAGGCCAAAAGAGCCGTTATTATTTCGGCTATCGGCTTGTTTGCATTTGCATTGTTCCTGTTCAGCTCTTTAGGAGGAGAGTTTATCCCTACGTTGGATGAAGGGGATATTGCAACCCACCTTATCATTGCTTCGGGTAGTTCGCTGTCACAAGAAATTGAAGCGACTACAAAGGCCGAAAAAATATTGAAGGACAAATTTCCGGAAGTCAAAATGATAGTGACAAAAATAGGAAGTGCAGAAATACCAACTGACCCGATGCCTATTGAAGCCGGCGATATGATTATCCTGCTAAAGGATAAGAAAGAATGGACTTCGGCCAAAACCAAAGAAGAACTTATGGAAAAGATGGAAGAAGCATTACAGGAAATTCCGGGCGCTACTACCGAATTTTCGCAGCCAATTCAAATGCGTTTCAACGAATTGATGACCGGTGTTCGAAGCGATGTAGCCATCAAGATTTTTGGTGACGATATCGATATGCTGGTCAGCAAAGGAGACGAAGTCTTACAGCTCATTCAGGGTGTAGAAGGCGTTTCGGATGCCAAACTGGAGCGTGTGGCAGGATTGCCTCAGATTACCGTACGTTACAACAAAGACAAACTGGCGCTTTACGGATTAAACATAGGCGACTTGAACAGAGTTATCCGTATTGGTTTTGCAGGCGAGGCTGCCGGATTAATTTACGAAAAAGAAAAAAGATTTGACCTGGTCGTTAGGCTGGAAGCAGATAGCAGACAGGATATTTCCAATTTGAAATCTTTGTTTATTACGTTGCCATCCGGAAATCAGATTCCGTTAGAACAGGTGGCCGATATTCAATATGAAGACGGGCCAATGCAGATTAGCCGTGAAGACGGAAGACGAAGAATCGTGGTAGGCTTTAACGTAAGAGGCAAGGATGTGAAACGGGTAGTGGAAGAGATTCAGGCAAAATTAGACAAGCAATTAAAACTTCCGGACGGATATTATACAACCTATGGCGGTCAGTTCGAAAACCTGATTGACGCCAACAAGCGTTTGATGGTTGCCGTTCCGATTGCACTGGGACTGATTTTCATCTTGTTGTACTTTACCTTTAAATCTGTCAAACAGTCGCTGTTAATCTTTACAGCAATTCCGCTGTCTGCCATTGGAGGAGTATTTGCTCTTTGGATTCGGGGCATGCCTTTCAGTATTTCCGCCGGAGTCGGATTCATCGCATTATTTGGGGTTGCTGTATTAAACGGAATTGTACTGATTGCCTATTTCAATCAATTAAAAAAAGAAGGAATGAACGATATTCATGAACGTATCAAAGAAGGGACAAAAGTGAGATTGAGACCGGTTGTTCTTACAGCTTCAGTAGCATCATTGGGCTTTTTGCCAATGGCAATCAGCAGTAGTGCAGGAGCAGAAGTTCAGAAACCTTTGGCAACCGTTGTAATTGGTGGATTATTGACAGCGACTATTCTGACGCTAATCGTGCTTCCAATCCTGTATTATTATTTTGAAAAAGGGTTTACCAGAAGTAAAAATACTGCAATAGTTTCAATTCTTGTACTGGCGCTTTTTTCAGGTACTGCCAATGCTCAGGAAGTTCCTAAAAATTTAGGCTTGAAACAGGCTATCGAATTGGGCTTGAAAAACAATACGCTGATACAGTCTTCAGAACTGGAAAGTAAGATGCAGTCGCAATTGAGAGGCACAGCATTTGACCTTCCCAAAACAGAAATTACAGGAACATTTGGCCAGTTAAATACCAATGCCCAGGATAAAAATTTCAGTGTTTCCCAAAGTTTTAGCCCTTTTCAATATGGAGCCAGAAGAAAACTATTGCTTGAAAACAGCAATTTAAGCCAGCTAAAAGCAGGCGTTACAAAACAGGAAGTAGTGTTTAATATCCGGCAGTCCTGGAATGCAATGCTGTATTATTCCGAACTCAACAAAATGCTATCCAGACAGAATAAGCTAATGCAAAAATTTGTCCGTTCGGCCTCGCTTCGCTTTGATACAGGAGAAACCAATTCGCTTGAAAAAACTACGGCTCTGGCCAAACAGCAGGAGTTAGAACAAAAAATCAAGCAGAATGAGGCGATGATTCAGGTTGAAAAATCTAAAATCAGGACTTTTCTCAACAGTAAGGAAGAATTCAGCGTAAGCGATACATCATTTGTAGCATTACCATCATTAACGGTTTTGGATAGTGCGCTTGTCAGGCAAAATTCAAATTACAAGCTGGCACAACAGCAAGTAGCCGTTGCCGAAGCGGGAAGAAAAGTTGAGAAAGCCACAATGATGCCTGATATTTCTGCGGGCTATTTTATCCAATCCTTCAAAGGAAATCAGGAAGTAAACGGAGAAACAGTTTCTTATGACGGGACGCCACGATTTCAGGGATTTACAGTTGGAATCTCGCTTCCGATTTTTGCAGGAAGCAGCGTTTCAAAAATCCAGGCTGCAAAAACAAATATTGAAGCGCAACAAAAAAATGCGGCCTATATGGAAATGCAGCTCGTCAACCAGCATGAGCAGCAGTTACAACAGTTGAATACTTTCCAGTCGTTGATGGACTTCTATAAAGGTACGGCACTTCCAAATGCAGACCTGATTAGCAAAAATGCAGAAAAGGCCTACCTGAATGGCGATATCTCTTATGTGGAATACGTACAGGGATTGGAAACCGCTTTGGAAATCAGAACGAATTATATCAATGCAGTAAATAACTTTAACCAGACTGTAATCAACTTGCAGTTTTTGGCGAATCAATAATAATAACATGAACAGAAAAAACATAGTATACGGAAGCCTTGCGGCAATTGCTATTGCTTTGATTCTTTATTTTTCACTTCGACATACCGAAAATGACGGCCATAATCATGATGGCGAGAAAACTGAAAAAGAGCCAAAAGAAGTAGCTACAGCTAAAGAAGTAGAGTTGAACGAAGCGCAATATAAAGCCGCAGGAGTTGAGCTTGGAACTTTTGCAATGAAAAATCTGAGCGAGGTTGTAAATGCCAATGGCTATACCAAACTGCCGCCGCAAAATCAGGCAGATGTTTCGGTACATCTTACAGGAATCGTTAAGTCCATAAACGTGATAGAAGGACAGGCGGTGAAAAAAGGTCAGGTGCTGGCAACCATAGAAAGCCCGGAATTTGCTAAATTGCAGGAAGCTTATCAGACTTCAAAAAGCAATCTGGAATTTCTGACTCTGGAATATGAAAGACAGAAAACATTGAGCGAAGAAAATGTCAATTCCAAAAAAGTCTTTCAGAAAACAAAGGCCGATTTTGAAACAGAAAAGGCAAGGTTAAGCTCCCTCAAACAACAGTTAAACCTGCTTAATCTGAGCGGAAGTACCAATTCGGGTTCCATTATGCCGGTTGTGGCGCCAATTTCGGGTTATATTACCGAAATAAATATCAAGATTGGCAGCAATGCCGAAGTTGGCAAGCCGCTATTGAGCATTGTCGACAATTCACAATTGCATGTCGACCTTTTGGTATATGAAAAAGATTTGCAGAAAGTAAAACCGGGACAAAACATCCGGTTTGTGCTTACTAATCAGGACAATACCGAAATAAAAGGAAAAGTCTTTAACGTTGGAAAAGCTTTTGAGAATGAAACCAAATCAGTAGCAGTTCATGCAGATATTATTAATAAAAGCCAGACACTGATTCCCGGAATGTATGTCAATGCCCTGATTGATGTTGGAGCAAGAGATGTTCAGGCGTTGCCGCTTGATGCTATTGTCAAGGCCGAAGGAAGGGAATTTATCTTTATCCTTGAAGAAGGACATGAGGAAGAAGCACATGATTCAGAAGAAGGCCATTCACATGAAGACGGACACAAACATGAGGAAGCCGGCAAAATGTATCATTTTCAACGAATAGAAGTAAAAACAGGAACTTCTCAATTGGGATATGTTCAGGTTTCTGTGCTCCAAAAAATCGATGCCAACGCAAAGATTGTCTTAAAAGGAACTTATTATATACAAAGCCATCTGCTCAAAACGGAAGGCGGTGGCGGACACCAACATTAATTAAAAACAAAGACGTATGGCACACGACCATAGCGAAATAGGACATTCGCACAGCCACGACAACCAATGGAAAGCTTACTTGCCCGTTATAGGTAGCTTTCTGCTTTTAATTCTCGGAATCGGGTTCGAGCAATCAGAAATGGGATTTTTTAAATATCCCGTAGATTTGATATGGTATATTGTCGCCTATCTTTTGGTAGGATTAAAAGTCAATTACCAGGCCCTGAAAGAAATCAGGAATGGAAATATCTTTTCTGAATTTTTCCTGATGTCTATTGCCACCATCGGAGCATTTTTTATAGGAGAATACTCAGAAGGTGTAGCTGTCATGTTGTTTTACGCCGTAGGAGAGTTGTTTCAGGATGCAGCAGTCCAAAGAGCACAGCGCAGTATCAAAGCATTGCTTGACATACGTCCTGATACCGTAACCGTAATCCGAAACGGAGAGCCCGTTGTCGTGAATCCTTCGGAAGTAACCATAGGCGAAATTATCCAGATGAAACCGGGCGAAAAAGTGGCATTGGACGGCGAACTGATTTCGGAAACGGCTTCATTTAACACAGCAGCACTTACGGGTGAAAGCAAACCCGATACTAAAATAAAAGGAGAGGCAGTCTTAGCCGGAATGATTAATCTCCAAACCTTAATAGACGTTAAAGTTACCGCATTGTTCAGAGACAGTAAACTGTCCAGAATTCTTGAGATGGTGCAGGAAGCTACGGCGCGAAAGTCAAAAACACAACTTTTTATCTCCCGATTTGCAAAAATTTATACGCCAATTGTAGTGTTTCTTGCCATTGCCATAGTTTCCTTGCCCTATCTATTTGTAGAAAATTATGTATTTAGTGATTGGCTCTATCGCGGGCTGGTTTTTCTGGTAATTTCCTGTCCTTGTGCTTTAGTAATATCCATTCCATTAGGCTATTTTGGAGGAATAGGGCTGGCTTCGCGTAATGGTATTCTTTTTAAAGGCAGCAATTATCTGGACGTGATGACAAAAACAGACGTTGTGGTGATGGATAAAACCGGTACACTAACCAAGGGTATCTTTGATGTACAGGAAGTCGTATCAGTTATAGACCAAAAAGAATTATTGCTTCTGACAGCCGCATTAGAAAGCAAATCAACGCACCCGATTGCCAATGCAATTGTCAGGTATTCTGGCGGAAGCTATAAAAATGCAGCCGTTTCTGAAGTAGAAGAAATTGCCGGACATGGATTAGAAGGTATTGTAGAGGGCAGAAAAGTACTGGCCGGAAATCTTAAGTTGCTTAAAAAATACAATGTTACATATGACAAGGCTATTGAGGCCAGAGTTGAGACTATTGTAGTGGTAGCAATTGATGAGGTTTATGCCGGTTATTTTGTAATTGCCGACGAACTGAAAGAAGATGCCAAAGAGGCGATTTCAAGCCTGCATGCATTAAATGTACAAACAGTAATGCTTAGTGGCGATAAGCAGAGTATTGTAGACAAGGTCGCAAAAGAATTGGGCATCGATACTGCTTTTGGGAATTTACTTCCGGAAAATAAGGTAGAAAAAGTTCAGGAACTAAAAAATCAGGGCAAGACCATCGTGTTTGTTGGCGATGGCGTGAACGATGCTCCTGTAGTTGCCCTTGCCGATGCCGGAATGGCGATGGGAGGTTTGGGAAGCGATGCCACAATAGAAACAGCCGATGTAGTAATCCAAAACGACCAACCGGGCAAAATTCCTGCCTCCATAAAAATAGGAAAAGTAACCCGAAGGATTGTTATGCAGAATATCAGTCTTGCATTTGGCGTCAAAGTATTCGTGCTTATTTTGGGTGCTGGAGGTTTGGCTACTTTATGGGAAGCGGTATTTGCTGATGTAGGAGTCGCGCTTCTGGCTATTCTCAATGCCGTCAGGATACAAAGAATGAAAATTTAATAAATGAAGAAACCATCAATAACAATTGATGGTTTCTCTTTTTTATGCGATTGCTGGCTCAACAAGCCTTATAAGGCAATCTTATTTGATAGCAACTTTTTTAGAAACTGTAGAGTTCCCGGATTTGATTTGGATGATGTAAATTCCTTTTTGTGCGTTTCCTAAATCAATTACCTCCTGAGAAGCTACTTTTTTAGAAAGGATGTTTTTTCCTAATGAATCAAATACAGTAATGTCAGCATTTTCACCGGCAAAATCCAATTGGAACTGACCGTTGTTTGGATTTGGATATAATTTTATTTCCCTATCCAAAGCAGTAGTGCTTTTTTTGTTGTTAGTTGCAGCCGTCCTTGGAGAAGCACTATAGCAAGTCCAGGCCACATCGTCAATTATTGTTCTGTTCACACTGTTTCTGATTTCGATAGTAGCGTTTCCGGATACGTTTATAGCTTGAGAATAAACAGCAGTAGCAGTTGATGTAACAGCAATATCACCTCCGTATTGTACTCCGTTTACGAATACTTTCAAAACAGAATCACCTGTAAAAACTCTTTGGTAGTTAAAAGTCAAAGTACCAATACCCGTAGTGATAGGAGCCGTGTTAGTCAAAGTACCTGTTCTTAGGGCAATAGCATCTCCATTCAAATCCTGATCCGTTCTGGCGTCAGTAGCAGACCATGTAATGCTGTTGTTTCCAGTCCAGGTTCTGTTGGCATAAGTACTTGAGCTGCTTCCTAGGTTAGAGAAAGTTTCTGTACCTCCAACACATGGAGCACCAGTAGTCAGGATTTCATCATAAGCAGGAAGTGAAGCATAGAAAGGACTTCCAATACATTCGGCATTGTAAGGATAAATTACGATAGAATAGTTCGTGTTGGCAGTAAGACCTGTAACGTTAAAAGTTGTATTCGTACCGGCATAAACTACTTTACCATCGCCTAAAATATCATTTGCCTGATAAACAGTTCCGTTAACCGGAGCATTTACCACACCACTACCAGTGGTAATAACAGCAAGATATCCTGAAGCTGTAACACCAGAAACAGCAACTGAAGCAGAAGTATCTGTTATATTAGAACTTGTAATTACCGCTGTTCCTGTAGGAGCAACACAGTTTTCCTGAACACTGGCTTTAAGCTCAATCTGGCAAGAACCTTCATTGGCATCATTGTTTACCACAGTAAGCGTTGCGGGCTTGTTTCCAAGAGTAGCACCGTTGAATTGTACTTCAACTTCAATAGCACTTAAAGGAACTACTGTGAAAGGTGCTGCCGGTGAAACTATAGTATAATTAACAGCATCGCTTAATGTAAGAGCACTTACTTCTAAATCCTGATTACCTAAATTCTCAACAGTAAAAATGATGTTTTTGTTTGTATTTGGAAGCACAGCTCCAAAATCAATGGTGAAATTACCACACTCCTTTAAGATTAGGTCACTGTCAGAAAGTTGTAATTCAGGTCCGTTTGGTGCAGTGTAGCAATTCCATGATAAATCATCGATAACAGTTCTGTTACCGCTGTTTCTGATTTCGATAGATACTGGTCCGGCAACATCAATAGCCTGAGAAAATGCAGTAGTAGTGTCTGATGAAACAGTAATGTCGCCACCATATTGTACTCCGTTTACGAATACTTTTAGTGTTGAATCGCCGCTGAATACTCTTTTGTAATTGAAAGTCAATGTTCCGATACCTCCGGCAACCGGAGCCGTGTTTTTAAGGATTCCGGTTCTCAATGCGATAGCATCACCGGTCAAATCCTGGTCGTTTCTTGAATCAGTAGCAGACCACGTTACACCGTTGTCACCTGTCCATGTTCTTGTTGTATATGTACTGGAAGCAGTTCCTAAGTTAGAGAAAGTCTCATTTCCACCAATACATGGCGCAACCGGAGTTGTAAATGCTTCATCAATTGAAGTTTCTGTGTAGTATAATGGGCCACCAGTACAGTTAGCATTATTATAAGGGAATACAAAAATATGGTATGATGTGCTTTCTGTTAACCCGGAAAGAGAGAAAGTAGCGTTAGTTCCTTTGTAAGCAACAGTTCCACCACCTAAGCTATCGCCAACATTGTAGTTTGTTGTGTTTGCTGGAGCAGCAGACAAAGTACCTGATGTTGAGATAACAGCAAGATAAGCATCAGCAGCAGCACTTGTTATTACAACATCGGCAGAAGAATGAGCAATGTTTGAAACAGTAACGTCAGCACCTGTGATAATAGGAGCAGCACATTCCTGAAGAGCAGTTCCCGTTAAGTTAACAATACAAGAAGCCTCGTCAGCATCATCACTCGCAATAGTCAATGTAGAATTTTTGATTCCGGCTGTTGTGCCCTGGAAACGAACCAAAACCAATCCTGAACCTGACGGAGCAACCGTAAAAGGAACAGAAGGAGAAATGATTGTGAAATCTGTTGTATTGCTCAATGTCAAAGCAGAAACATTCAAAGCAGCAGTTCCCGGGTTCTTAACCGTAAAAACAGCATCATGATATTGGTTTACAGCACGCGAACCAAAATCAATTGAAAAATTACCACACTCGCGGTTTGCGCCTGAAGCATCAGCTAATTGGATTTCAGGAGCAGCAACGGCAGAATAGCAGTTCCATGTCAAATCGTCAACAATGGTTCTGTTACCGCTGTTTCTGATTTCGATAACTGCATTTCCTGATACATTTACAGCATAAGAAAAAGTAGCAGCCGTTTCAGAAGTAACAGCAATGTCACCACCATACTGAACACCATTTACGAATAGTTTCAGAGTAGAATTTCCGGAGAATACTCTTTTATATTTAAAGCTAAGGGTTCCAACACCATTAGCAATAGTGCTGGTGTTTTTCAAGGTGCTCGTTCGTAAAGCAATAGCTTTTCCTGTAAGCTCCTGGTCAGTTCTGGCATCTGTTGCAGACCAGGCTACACCATTGTCACCAGTCCAGGTTCTTGTAGCATAAGCGCTGGCAGCAGTTCCAATGTTTGAGAATGTTTCCGAACCTCCGGCACAGTCGAAAAGGTTCAGCGCCAAAGTACGATAAGGGTTTTCAAAAAGGCCGGTTCCCTCTATAGGGTTGGCTAATAGTGCAGCGTTAAAAGCTGTAGATACATTTGTTTTAGATGTGCTAACCGGGGAAGAAGATTTTCCAAAGGAAAGTCCCGACATACTTGCAAATACTAAAGCAGCAAAAAATCGTTTTTTAAACATAATTGTAAAATTTAAGATTGGAAGGAAATAGTGTTTTAAAGGATAAAATATACCTGCAGGGTTTATCGCTTTATCAATCCAAATTTAATTTTAATAATTTTTTAAGAACGGATTTTTAGGATAAGGATTTATTAAAAAATGGTTATTAACTATTTGAAAAGCAGTGTTTTATATTACAAAATAGTAACAAGGGAAAGTAAGATTTTAATTATTTTTTACTTACATTTACTAAGAGAAAATCAAACGATTCGAGGCGGGGACTGGCTTTGTGAACAAAATAAGAGCGATTAATCTCAATTTGTGAGTTTCGTTTTGGTTACCCTAAATTTTACAAATCGTAAATAGACAGAACATTATGAAAGTTACTATAAGAAATGACAAATACTAGCGGTTTTTAAAAAAGACATCAGGAATATTATAACATAAAATGGTGTAATCTAACTTAAATTGTAAATTTGTTATTGAGATTTGTAATGTAAATAAATACTATGGACACACTTTTTATTAAAAATATGGTTTGCAACCGCTGTATTATGGTAGTGCAAAATGAATTGGATAAATTGGGCTTAGACGTAAAAAGTATTAAGCTGGGTGAAGTAGTATTGGGGAAGGAACTATCGGCTGAACAAAGAATGAAACTGCAAGAGGCTTTTTCACCGTTGGGTTTTGAAGTGATTGACGATAAAAAGAGCAGAATTATTGAAAAAATAAAAAACACAATCATCGAACTTGTCCACCATCAGGAAAACGAGGCTAAAACAAACCTTTCCGATGTGCTAAGCAGTAAGCTGAACCACGATTATAATTACCTGTCCAATCTGTTTTCCGAAGTTGAAGGTACCACAATTGAAAAATATTTTATCGCCCAGAAGATAGAAAAGGTAAAAGAACTGTTGGTATATGATGAATTGTCTTTAAGCGAAATTGCGTTTCGGATGAATTATTCAAGTGTTGCCTATCTAAGCAACCAATTCAAAAAAGTAACCGGACTCACGCCAAGCCATTTCAAGCAAATCCGGGAAGAGAAAAGAAAACCTTTGGATAAAGTCTAAAAATATATGCAAAGATCTTAAAGAAAAAGTAAGAATAACCATAAAAAACTTCTTCCCTAAATCTTACAAATCAATTCCAAAATTCCACAATAGCCCCCATTGAAATTATACCCAATTTTGTATGTAAATTAAAGCAAACGAAATATGGCAACAAATAGCAATAAAGAAATCATCTATCTTCCTTTAGAAGATGTTGAAAGCGAACATTGTGCATTAATAGTTGAAAAAGGATTAGCCCAGGTAAAAGGTATAGAAACCCATAAGGTAGAACTAAACAATCGCAGGGCGGCTATTACGGTTGGCAATAACCAGGTAGTCGGTGAAGCCGTAAAGGCAATCAAGGAATTGGGCTATGGCGTTACAACCGTAAAACATACATTTCCCGTATTGGGAATGACTTGTGCTTCCTGTGCCAGCAGCGCAGAAAGTATTGTAACATTTCAGGAAGGCGTAGTGAATGCCTCCGTAAACTTCGCAACAGGCAATCTAACGGTAGAATACCTGCCTAATATGACAGATGCTTCAAAATTACAAAAAGCAGTACAATCAATTGGCTATGACCTGTTGATAGAAAACGAAACCAAACAGCAGGAAACCTTAGAAGCGTTACATGCCCAAAAATTCCAAAAGCTGAAAAATAAAACTACCTGGGCTATTATATTATCGCTTCCGGTAGTAGTTATTGGAATGTTTTTTATGGACATTCCCTATGCCAACCAGATTATGTGGCTTTTCTCAACTCCGGTAGTACTGTGGCTTGGTAAAGACTTTTTTATCAATGCGTGGAAACAGGCCAAACACCGTTCTGCCAATATGGACACATTGGTAGCATTAAGTACCGGTATCGCCTATCTTTTTAGTGTTTTCAATATGTTGTTTGAAGATTTCTGGCACCAGAGAGGATTGCATGCCCATGTCTATTTCGAGGCCGCAGCCGTTATTATTGCGTTTATCCTGTTGGGAAAACTCTTGGAAGAAAAAGCCAAAGGCAACACTTCCACAGCCATAAAAAAATTGATGGGATTGCAGCCAAAGACAGTAATCATTATACAGCCGGACGGAACTGAAAAACAAATTGCCATTGAAGAGGTAAATGCAGGAGATGTTATCCTCGTCAAACCGGGTGAAAAAATAGCCGTAGATGGTATGGTCGTTTCAGGAAGTTCTTATGTAGATGAAAGTATGTTGAGCGGCGAACCTGTTCCGGTACTCAAAAAAGAAAACGAAAAAGTATTTGCCGGTACTATCAATCAAAAAGGAAGTTTCCGCTTTGAAGCCGTAAAAGTTGGCAAAGAAACAATGCTTGCCCAAATCATCAAAATGGTACAGGATGCGCAAGGTAGTAAAGCTCCCGTACAGAAACTGGTAGACAAAATTGCCGGAATCTTTGTTCCTGTTGTTATTGGGATTGCTATACTAACTTTTGTCTTATGGCTGCTTCTTGGCGGGGATAATGGCTGGGTTCAGGGATTATTGGCGGCAGTCACGGTTTTGGTTATTGCTTGTCCTTGTGCGCTCGGACTCGCCACTCCAACAGCAATTATGGTTGGAGTAGGCAAAGGAGCAGAAAATGGTATTCTGATTAAAGATGCCGAAAGTCTGGAATTGGCAAAAAAAGTAACCGCTATCGTATTGGATAAAACGGGAACTATTACTGAGGGTAGACCTCAGGTCACAGGAATCCAGTGGCTAAATAATGATGACACGGCCCAAACAATTTTACTAAGTATAGAAAAACAATCCGAACACCCATTGGCAGAAGCTGTAGTAAAACATTTGGAAGACGTTTCAACAGTAGCCTTGTCTTTATTCGACAGTATTACAGGTAAAGGTGCAAAAGCCAATTATAATAATGAAACCTATTTTGTAGGCAATAAAAAACTTCTGGCAGAAAACAATATCGTTATTGCAGCACCATTGCAAAAGCAAGCCGATGAATGGGGCAGCCAGTCTAAAACCGTTATCTGGTTCTCAGATAGCAAGCAAGCGCTGTCTGTTATCGCAATTTCAGATAAAATCAAAGAAACATCGGTAGAAGCCATAAAAGAAATACAGGAAATGGGAATCGAACTGTATATGCTTACGGGCGACAACGAAGCTACGGCAAAAGCCATTGCCCAGCAGACAGGAATTGGGCATTATAAAGCTGAAGTAATGCCGCAGCATAAGGCAGATTTCATAAAAGAGCTGCAACAGCAGGGTAAAGTTGTAGCAATGGTAGGCGATGGTATTAATGACAGTACGGCTCTTGCAACGGCAGATGTGAGTATAGCGATGGGCAAGGGAAGCGATATTGCCATGGATGTGGCCAAAATGACTATTATCTCATCAGACCTTACCAAAATACCACAAGCCATAAGACTTTCAAAACAGACAGTGGCTACCATCAAACAAAACCTGTTCTGGGCGTTTATCTACAACCTTATCGGCATCCCGATTGCGGCCGGAATACTTTACCCAATTAATGGCTTCTTGTTGAATCCGATGATTGCAGGTGCGGCCATGGCATTGAGTAGCGTGAGCGTGGTAACAAACAGTTTGCGATTGAAATGGAAAAAGTAAATCAGTAAATCTCACAAATCAAAAAGAAAATTACGCAATAGTTGCCTGTAAAAGAATAGCCAACTTTGTACTATAAAAATTAATTAAAATGAAACAGATGATAATTAATATACCCGATATGCAAAGCGCACACTGCCAGGCAAGGGTAAACAATGCTGTAAAAGAAATTGATGGCGTTCAGATTCAAAACGTGGAAGCTGGTAAAATAGCCATTTCCATAGCATCTGATAACACAAAAAATGAAGTAGTAAAAGCTATTGAAAAAGCAGGTTACAGCGTTTCGTCAGAAAGTAGCAATAATGATTCTGATTGCGCTACAGGATGTTGCAATAATTAATTCTAATTAATAATAATCAAAAAAATGGAAAATAGAGAATTTCAATTCAAAACCAATATTAATTGTGGGGGCTGCGTTGCTTCTGTAAAACCTCACCTGGACAAAGCCGAAGGGGTTAACGAATGGAATGTCGACACTAACAATAAAGACAAAATCCTAACTGTAAAAACAGAAGGAATTACCAAAGAAGAGGTGCTTGACATTATCAAAAAAACAGGTTTTAAAGCAGAACCGGTATAAATTTAATTGTTAATGGTGATAAGGCCGTATTTTCTATTCATGAAAATACGGCCTTGTTTTTTTATAAATTTACGGTTGAAATAGAATTACCATAAAAAACGATTATGAATTTATATTTGTCCTCATTCCAGTTTGGAAATGAATCGGATAAACTTTGTGAGTTATTGCAACGTGGAGCAAAAATCGGACATATTACCAATGCTACAGATTGGCATGGTGCCGATGAAGCAAGGAAAAAGGCAGATTTGGAAAATGATATGGCTTTCCTGCAAAGCTTAGGATTTAAAAGCGAACATTTAGATTTAAAAGACTATTTTAACAGGAAAGGGGCTTTAGATGAAAAGCTCGCCGGACTAGACGGAATCTGGGTGTCAGGCGGCAATACTTTTATTTTGCGACAGGCCATGCGTTTAAGCGGATTTGACACGATTTTCGGGAAACTACGCCAGCGTACCGATTTTTTATATGGAGGTTACAGTGCCGGAATATGTGTCTTATGCGACTCATTGAAATATATCGAAGAAGTAGATGACCCTACCCAATTTCCTTATAAGCAAATTAAGGAACCTATTTACGAAGGCCTGGGTTATTTTAATTATGGTATTTTGCCACACTACAAATCGGACCATTTTGAATCGGCAGCCATTTCAAAGGAAGTTGAAAAATGTATCGAAAATAAATGGCTGTTCAAAGCTTTGAGAGATGGAGAAGTTATCATTATAAAAGAGTAATTGACTGTCTGAAACTTTATAGCAAAAACGAATTCCTTTTCTTGCTTTGCGGCTCTGCGACTTTGCGTGAAATAATTACTCGCAAAAGTGCAGAGCCGCAGGATTTATGTATTAGAAATCATTGAGAAACTTTTAAATCTGTGTAATTCTTTAAATCTGTGGCTGGAATAAGAATAGGTTCCGAGATGCTAAGTTTAAATATTACTTTTTTAGTCTGGGTTTTGTTTTCATTATGGCATAATACGAAGAAGTAAAAGCGGGTAAACTTTTATAACCCACCATAAGAGCAATCTGGCTTAACGTATATTGTTTGGTATCAATCAATTCTATGCTTTTCAAAATGCGGATTAACTGCATGTATTTTTGCATGGTGATGCCAGTTTCCTGCTTAAAGATACGTTGCAGGCTACGCACGGACATGTTCGCAATGGATGCTAATGTGTCAATGTCAAAATTGTATTTAAAATGGGTATTGATGTAATTGCAAACAGGCAACAAGCGGTTATCGGCAGGAACCGGAATCTGCAAAAACTCATTCTCATTACAAAAATGGGGAAGGCTGTTCAGCATCGCTTTCAAAAAAAGTGTTTGTTCCTCATCTTCATTCGGCAACTGATTCCATTTTTCGGCATACAAAAGCATTTCTTTTAAAATCGACGGTGCTGCAAAAACATGGACATTCTGGAAGAACTCATGCTCTGGCACTGATTTAAATAAGACAATCATCAAATTCACCGTTTTGGCATCGGAAGTAGTGCGATGTTCTTTAGCCGATGGAATCCAGATAACATGGTTTTGAGGAGCAAGATAGGTTTTCTGTCCGATGTGAAAGTACTGATAACCGTCTTCAACATACGTTAGCTGATAACGTTGATGGGCATGGTCATATTCATCGTGCCGCCAGTTTTTTTCATACCACACATAGGCATCGGTCAATATGTTATCTACATATTGGCCTCTGCTTTTTTCAATCTGCCCACATTTTATGTTGTCGTTTTGCATATACTTTATGGCAAATTTAATAAAAATGCCAACGCTAATTTTGTTATCGAACTTAAAAGACAAGAAAAATGAAAAAAACATATTCTTTCCTGATAGGGATTTTAGTACTATTTATAATAAATATAGCTATGGCACAAGAACAGAAAGCAAAGGTTTTGGTTCTCATTTATTCTGATAATGGCGGAACCTACGAACTGGCAAAAGAAATAGCCAAAGGAATTGAAAGCGGACAAAATGTTCAGGCAATTATCAAACAGGTAAAGGCGTCTGAAAATCCCAAACTAAAAAATATTCCCGTAGCTACAGTTGAGGAATTGGCGACCTATGATGGTATTGCTTTTGGCTCACCGGTTTATTTTGGTAATATCAGTACCGGAATGAGCGAGTTTTTGTCAAAAACAATCAGTTTATGGTCAAGTCATGCTTTAGAGGGCAAACCGGCTACGGTTTTTATGTCGGCAGGAAGCGGGGCAGGAAAGGAACTGGCTTTACAGTCTTTTTGGAACAGTCTGGCTGTTCATGGAATGGTTCTGGTGCCTAACGGCATCAGTGGTTATGAAAATATCGATAAAAATATTCCGCAGGGAAATTCTGTTTTAGGAACTACAAGCCTTGCCTCATTAAACTCGGTTGAAAGACCCTCCAGAAGCGAACGCTATCTGGCAGAAGTACAAGGTAAAAACTTTGCAAAAGTAGCCTATGCTCTTAGAGGTGATGAAAAAACCAAAAGCGTAAACAAAGTTGGGGTTATGGAAAACAAAACTGATGTCAATCAGGTCTTAAAGGACAAAAATATTGTGCTGCCGTCACTTCCTAAACCGGTAGGAAACTACGAGCTCTATGCACGTTCCGGAAATCTGATATTTATCAATCAGGTAGCCCTGAAAGATGGAAAAATTGTGAATCCCGGTAAGGTAGGAGTTGACGTCACAGAAGAACAGGTAAAAGAAGCGACTACAGTAACCATGCTGAATGTTTTGGCCATACTGAAAGAGGCCATTGGCGGAGATTTAAACCGCGTAAAAAAATGTGTACAGCTCATAGGTACATTCAACACACCAGACACCTATACCAAACATGCAGAACTTATGAATCCGGCTTCAAACCTAACGGTTGAAATATTTGGTGAAAAAGGCAAACATACGCGAAACACATCAGGAGCCAGTTCACTACCTGTAGGTTCTTCGGTTTCAATTCACGCCATTTTTGAAGTTGAATAAATAAGGATAGGATTAAAATGAAAAATAAGATTAGTTTGTCACTGCTTAGCGTAATAGTAATTATACTGATTGGCGGCGGTCTGCGTTCACCTATTACTGCTGTCAGTCCGGTATTAAGTGAAATAATAGCCCTATTGCATCTGGACAATCTGCAGGGAAGTCTGCTAACATCCATACCATTGATTGTATTTGCCAGTTGTTCAGTATTGGTAAGCAAAGTTGCGGTCAAAGCCAATATTCATTACAGCATAATTTATTCGCTTATTTTCCTGATTATGGGATTGTATTTTCGGGTTTACGGAAACGTACCTATGTTATATATCGGTTCATTTCTCATTGGTTTGGGAATTTGTATTGGTAATGTCACAACACCGGCCTACATAAAAAATCGGTTTCCCGAAAAAATTGGTATTATGACAGGTGTGTTTTCGGCAGCAATGAATTTGATGGCGGCTTTTGCATCGGGTTTTAGTATTGCTATTGGAAAATGGACCAATTTAGGATGGAAGGGTTCTTTGGGTATTTGGATAATCTGGACGTTGCTGGCGCTTTTTGCTGTTGGAGCAGAAGCCTTTTCAGGTAAAAGAGCGTCTGTAAAGAAACCGGCAGCACAAACAACCAAAAGTGAATTCAATATATTCCGCTCCAAACAGGCCTGGAACATCAGTGTTTTTATGGGAATTCAGTCTTTGGTATATTATTGTTTAGTGGCTCTGTTGCCAATTGTGCTGGTTGATTATGGAATGCAGAAAGAAGAAACAGGATTGGTGCTTTTGGTGGCTCAATTATCAATGCTGCCTGTCATGTTTCTCAGTCCTGTTATTGCGACTAAAATGAAAGACCAGAAATGGATGATTTTTGGTGTCGGAATTTTAATGTTTTCGGGAATAAGTCTATTGGCTTTATTCAAAACGCAATACGTTTATTTAGCGGCAATCCTTATCGGAATAGCAAGCGGTTGGGCTTTCAGCCTATCCATCCTGTTTTTCTCGCTCAAAAGCAAAACTATGGCCGGTACTATTAAAGTTTCCGGAAAAGCGCAATCGGTAGGTTATTTAATTGCAGCTTTCGGCCCGCCAGTTTTTGGAATGTTACACGATTGGGATACGTCCTGGAAAAGTTCGTTTTACTTCTTGATGCTGATGATTGTTATCATGGTCTTTTTTGGAAGAAACGCAGCAAAACCGAGATTTGTTGAGGAGCATTGATAGTGTGCGAAAAGATTTCTTTCAAAACTCTTTGCGCCTCTGCGTCATTGCGAGCAATTATTTTCACGCAAAGACGCAAAGACGCAAAATTGTAAAACGCAATATATTGAACTTGTTAAAAATAAAAACAGGCAAAATGATTAAATCACTTTGCCTGTCTTAGTAGCGGGAACTGGACTCGAACCAGTGACCTTCGGGTTATGAGCCCGACGAGCTACCT
>NZ_LMPW01000012.1:27629-27737 GCF_001423985.1 Flavobacterium sp. Leaf359
GCGTTTGTATTCTCAGTATGTCTTTCTTATTGGAAGCCCAATAAATCTTAGTAGCGGGAACTGGACTCGAACCAGTGACCTTCGGGTTATGAGCCCGACGAGCTACCT